>JAHDDC010000066.1 GCA_020629545.1 Hellea sp. | reverse complement strand
GTTCTTCCTGCTCGAGCTCTGCCCCGCCCTGACAAAGTTTTAAAGCGGCCCTTTGGGATACCAGAGGCCAGTTCTCAAAATTATGATTATCCAGCCTTCCAAAAATATCGGCGACATCAGTTGAATAACCAAATTCTCTTTTGAAAAAAATCAGTCGGAAAAATTCGGGTAAAAAATAATGAAAAGTCTGATCTGTCCCAACCGTCGAAGCCGCACTCGTGAACAAAAACACAACATCCGCATCAGAAATATTGTCTACGCCGATTTTCCTAATTTCCGCTATGCGATCCATATTCTCTGGCGAGCAAATGAGCTTGTCCCCGTCCCAAAGACCAGGATCGGCAGGGCGGTTTTCGATCAGGGTGGCCAAGTTTTTTTCAGTGTCAGCGGTCAGCATATTCGGTCCTTATCACGGAAAAAGCGTACTAACAAAGATCAAAGACGATCAAATTAAATTCTAGAAACGATTGGAAAACTAGCTGGACTCCAAATCCGCCAAACACGCATCGAAATCCGCCAATATTCGATCGCGGCGCATGTCAAAAACCGGGCGCACTTCAGGGTCATTAAAGACGAAAAAGCGCTTTTTGGCGATGGATGTTAAAACGAGTTCCGCGAATGTCTCTGCGCTCATGCCATTATCGACCAGTGCTTTGGTGGCTTGATAGGCAGGATTAGCTGACATCTCAGCGGCCTTATCCTCGGTCATGGTCGGGCTGAGCAAAGAGGCATTATAAATATTGGACTTCACCCATGTTGGACATAGTACCGAGACATTGATAGGGCTTTTTTGAAGCTCATGATACAACGCCTCTGAGTAGCCGACAACGGCGAATTTCGTTGCATGATAAGGCGACATATAGGCCGTCGTCAGGTGTCCGGCCATGGACGCCGTATTGATAACGCATCCGTCTTCGCCGTGTGCCAACATGCCGGGTAAGAAAGCTTCAACACCGTGGACCACCCCCATCAAATTGACGTCCGTAATCCACTGCCAGTCTTTAACCTCAAAACTGCCACTGCGTCCGGCAAGGCTGACACCGGCATTGTTAAAGAGATAATGGACTTTTCCAAATCGGGCCAAGGTGGCGTCCCGCGCCGCCTCAACGGAAGCATAATCGGACGTATCGCAATGAACCATCGAAAGCTGGCTCGGCGCATTCATAGCCTCGAGCTCGATCGTCAGACGGGCCGTATCAATATCGGCCATCATCACATTGGCGCCCTTTGCCACCAAAGCTTTGGTGATAGCCAGCCCAATGCCAGAAGCCGCGCCCGTGACGAACGCGGCTTTTCCTTCAAATGTGTTAGAGCTGCCGCCCACTAGGACGCGCCACCCATAGCACCTGTGACAAACTTCATAGTTTGCTGACCGCCTTGAGTATATTCTTCCTGACCGGATGGATCTGTAATCTTATCCATGTTGGCCATGACATTTTCAGCTGTCTGCTCTCCGACGGGCAAGTGAATGCCTTGGGTCTCGTAGACTTTGGTGGCGGCAAAACCACCCGCGCCCGCGCACATGATCAGGCGGTTCGGTGCATCATCACAGACAAGCGGAATAAGCCCGGCGGTCACGCTCTCAACGGTCAAAAGCTTAAACGCATCTTCGGGGATCAGGCCTTCGGTCATACGGGTCGCCGCTGTCGGCGAGAGCGCGTTGACGCGAATGTCATATTTGGCGCCTTCGATGCAGAGCGTATTCATCAGGCCAATAACGCCGGTCTTAGCAGCGCCGTAATTAGTCTGGCCAAAATTACCATAATTCCCGGATGAGGATGTGGTCATCACAATTCGCCCATAAGCGTTTTCTTTCATATGGTTCCAGACGGCCTTGGTACAAATGGCCGAGCCCATGAGGTGAACATCCAGCACCAGACGGAAATTATCCATCTCCATTTTGGAAAAAGATTTGTCCCGCAGAATACCAGCATTATTGACCAGAATGTCAACCTTGCCCCATTTGGCGATGGCCGCATCAACCATGGCCTGAACTTCGTCTTCCTTGGTGACATTAGCGCCATTGGCCATAGCCTCGCCGCCCATGGCTTCGATCTCGGCCACGACCTGTTCGGCCATAGTGGCTGAGCCACCCTCACCGTGGACATTGCCGCCCAAATCATTGACGACGACTTTGACTCCGCGTCGGGCCAGCTCAAGCGCGTGGCTTTTGCCAAGGCCGCCGCCGGCACCAGTGACGATGGCAACGCGATCTTTGAATTCTACTGTACTCATTTTATTCCTCTAACCTCTGTTGGACCACGGCTCCCAGAACCGAGCAGCAGCCCACTGAAACAAATGTTTATACGCCCGAAAGCCGGGCGTAGATTGTTATGCGACTTCAAAGAGCCCAGCAGCGCCCATGCCACCGCCGATACACATAGTGGAAACAACATATTTCGCACCGCGACGTTTACCTTCAATCAGAGCATGCGCGACCATACGGGCACCTGACATGCCGTAAGGGTGACCGATAGAGATAGACCCGCCATTGACGTTAAGCTTCTCATTAGGAATGCCCAGCTTGTCACGACAGTAAATCACCTGCACGGCGAAAGCTTCGTTCAGTTCCCACAGATCGATATCATCCATTTTCAGGCCGGTTTTCTCCAGCAGTTTCGGCACGGCAAAAATCGGCCCGATACCCATCTCATCTGGTTCTAGACCGGATACAGCCATACCGCGATAAATACCTAGTGGATTAAGACCGCGGCGCTCAGCTTCTTTGGCTTCCATCAAGACAGAGACAGACGCCCCATCAGAGAGCTGCGAGGCGTTACCGGCGGTAATGAAGGCTTCCGGGCCACGCACGGGCTTGAGACCTGACAGACCTTCGAGGGTTGTGGACGGGCGGTTGCCTTCATCCTTTTCCAGGGTCACATCCGCCTGTGAAATCTCGCCCGTTTCTTTGTTTTTGACCATCATGGTAGAGGCCAAAGGCACGATCTCGTCGTCAAAAGCACCGGCCTCTTGCGCCGCATGTGTGCGCATCTGGCTCTGATAGGCATATTCGTCCTGCGCTTCGCGGGAGACGCCATAGCGCTTGGACACGATCTCGGCCGTATCAATCATTTGGATATAGGCGTTGGGGTGGTTCTTGACGACATTGGCATCTGGCGCAACGCGCATTTCCGGCGTCTGCACCATAGAGATGCTCTCCACACCGCCGCCAATAGCGATCTGCTGATTGTCCGCGATAATCTGCTTGGCGGCCATGCCAATAGCAATCATGCCGGAGCCGCACTGACGGTCGATACTGGCCGCAGGCACGGTCACAGGCAGGCCCGATGCCAGAACCGCATTGCGGCCCATCGTGACCTGAACACCCTGTTGCAGGGCACAGCCCATGATCACATCTTCGACTTCGCCGCCCTCAAGACCGGCGCGCTTGACCGCCGCGTCGATACAATGACCCGCCAGGGTCGGGGATGGTGTGGCGTTAAACGCGCCGCGATAGGCTCGGCCAATCGGCGTCCGCGCCGTAGAAACAATAACGGCTTCTCTCATGATAAACTCCTGTAATGAGCGTGGCAGTCAACTAACCTCTTAGACCCAAATGGGCGCTACCACCATATGCGCATTGTTGCATATGCGAGTGGATAGGACTCTTCAAGGGCTATTTCGGTCAAAGACAGGTTTTACACATCGGGCGTATTGTAGCAGGGGTGAATTCGGGTAATGCGTTGTTAAAAAAAACAGTCGCTATCGCAGACTTTCCTGTGGCAGTTCACCAATTGATGACAGTAATAGGTCCGCAAGTTGATTATCAACGAGTGGAATATTCGCATCAGCCATAGTATCAGTGCCTTTAGTCAATCCAACCGATTGATATCGCAACAATCTGGGTAGTCCGTAATAGTCTCTGAATTGTTTGGCGGTTGTCACCCCCACAGTCGGGCGAATAAAGGAGGGGTTTTCCGGGCTAATACGCCTAGAGTCTGCACTTGCCGGCTTCAACAGATTGATATCCTTCATTGTGAGAGTTTGTACTATTGCTAAAAAGTCGTAGTATAAATCTCGAATTTGTTCGTGTTGAATAGCAGACGATATCAAGTTACCAATATAATTGGCTCGCTTTTTTGAGTCAGAATTTTGAATAGCGTGAAAGAAAGCCTCATCGAAATATTCATGCCCGTGCTCTTCTTTAAGATTAGATAGCGTCAGTCCTAATTGGGCTTGAGTAATTAAACCACTTTCTAAATCCTGCACTAGTACCTGAGCTGCTTCAACTGTCTTTCTGAATGTTACTTTATCTGAATAAGAAAATGATCCTCTTGTGATTTCTGACAACATCGTCGTCACAGGAACACCTCCTAATACAAGTAGATCGAACAACGCGGGAACCACCCCAACACCATCTGTGTTAAGGGCATTTTTAACTCTGGAAACTACGGTGTTATTTTCATCGCTCATTGTTTTATTCTTCTCAAAATCCTAGCGTCATCCTCTTGATGTGAAGCAAGCGTTAGTAAATGCAGTTTGTTATCTTCTTTCTGATATACGATCCACTCTCCAGTCATCTCTTTCCGCGCAGATCGCCTTTGTTGAGATACAACTGTGAACTGGTGTGCTAAAAAGTTCGCGTGTTCGTCATTAAACGTTTTGCTACCATCAAAAGGCCCAAAACGATCAGTGAATGATTTAATCAACCAATCATCTTTTTTCATTTCATTTAAAATATTTGTTGCCATTCCACTTATAGACGCATCGTCTACATGTTTATACCAAAGCCCTCTTAAAACTGCACCAGTGAATTGCCTTGCAGGTTTCAATGAGTCCGGCTCATCATTTGAAAGTTTTGCAAATGAGTCCATTAACATGTTGAAGTGGAAGCCTGCGAAATGATATTTGAATTCAGGTTTGTTTTTTGGGTTATCCCGGTGAAAAACCAAATGCGCACCCGCCAGAATCAGAGTAAGTTGCATGATAAGTGTTGGGTGAACAGTTACACCTTTAATTCGAGATAAATGATCCGCCACTATTTCTAAAGCCCACTCCAATCCGTTATTTCGAAAATCACCTTTAACCCGGAAAAGTGCTTCGAAATCTTGCTCACCTTGTTCAGTTTGAATCAAAGTTTTCGCTTTTCCAAACCTAAAACCGTCATCATCCGGTTTAGACATTTCATAATTCATTGAGATTGTATAAGTCATTGAAAAAATATTTAGGAGAGAATTAAACAATTTCAACCTGTTCGAAATATTAATGGTTAATCCCCCTATTCCCTTAGGAATACAATCAAAAACAATCCTCGCCACCTACAAGATGAATATTTATTTAATATAGGAACCCCATCATGGACGTCATCACCGCTGTCAAAACACGCATCTCAACCCGGGCTTTTCTACCGGACGCTGTAACGCAATCCGACATTCAGGATATCCTCGACATAGCCCGATATTCCCCGTCCAGTTCCAATCTTCAGCCCTGGGGTACGGTTGTTGTGACGGGCGCGGAAAAACAGGCCATTAGCGATCTGGCCATCAAGGCCTTCAAATCCCAGGCGCCCAGCGAAGAAGGTGATTATCCAATCTATCCCAAAGACCTGCCCCAAAAGTATCAGGACCGCCGCGCCGGCGTTGGCAAGGGCATGTATGAGCTGATGGGGATAAAGCGTGATGACATGGCCGCGCGCATGAACTGGGTCATTGATAATTATAAATTCTACGGCGCGCCCGTGGCCGTGTTCTTCACCATTGACCGCCTGCATGGCCGCAATCAATGGGCGTCGCTGGGCATGTTTATGCAGACCGTCTGCCTTGTGGCCGAAGCCAAAGGCTATGCCACCTGCATGCAGGAGATCTGGGCACAGGTCCGCGATAGCGTACATAAACAACTGGCACTCGATGAGAACCAAGTCATTTATGCAGGCATGGCGCTCGGCAAAGCCGACCCGGATGCGCCGGTGAATACGCTTCGGACCGAGCGCGAAGCTGTTGAGGGCTTTGCCAAGTTTATCGGGTTTTAGGGATCATGATTGACTTTGAGAAAGGGGAAGGCATCCTGTTAAACGCTGAGGAATATAGTGGCCTGCCTCATCGAAGAAAAAGTGATGTCATTCTGCGTATTTGGAGCTTTCCAGCGTTGGCCCCTTGCAGATCTTGGACGGTTTTTAACGAGAAAGGCAATTATTTTCTGCGCAGAATCGTTTGGGATCAAAGAAGCAAAAAACAATTTGTAGACCCACTCACTTTTGGAACTGAGAAACAAATTAGTTCCAATATCATTGAACCTCTATTGAATGAGCTTTCACAAATTGAGATTCCAATATTCAAACCCGTTTCAACCATCGGAATCGATGGCGTTAATTCGGGTGTCGAGTATGGAGGTTACAACGCTTCTGCGAAACTAAGTTGGTGGTGTGATCCGCCTGAAAGTTGGGAAACACTTCAAAACTGGCATGCAAAGGCGATGGCTCAATTTGATAATTTTCTGCCTGTCAGTTCCGCGGATCTGTAGTCAACTCAATCAACCAATTGAAAATTTTCGTCCACCTCTTCCACCCCATCAAAATCCACCTCGACCTTGGCCCCGTTGGGATCATGGAAAAAGACTTGCCAGTCATTAAACGGGTCCGGCAGGCGTTTGACGCGGTAATCCACGCCGGCCGCTTTGAGCTTGGACAAGAGCCCGTTTATGTCTTTGCCGCGAAAGGCCATATGATCGAGCACGCCCGCGCGGGCTTCGGGCATTTTATCTCTCTGCACAACATGAAGGATGGCTTTGTCGCCTGCGTAAAACCAGATGCCGGGAAAGCTGAAATCCGGACGCGGGCCCACGGTAAAACCCAATAGCTCCGTATAGAATGTTTCAGTCGCTGCCAGGTCATCTGTTAAAACAGTAAAATGATCAGGTTTGAGAATGGTCATGAGCCTACTTTACTGAGCAGTAATGCCCTAACCTTCTGTAGCTCCGCAATTTTTTGCTCGATCTCCACCAGCTTTTCTCCGAATAAAGGACCCCATCCACTCTCCGGCGTTTCTCCGGACATAAACAGATCCAGATAGGGGCCGATTTCCTTCAAGGAAAACCCCATAGTCTTGCCGAGCGATATCCATTTCAGACGTTCCACATCTGCCTCTGAGAAATCCTGATAGCTGCGTTGGCCGGCCTGTTTCGGTGTCGGTTTTAACAAGCCGAGATCGACGTAATGCCGAATAGAAGCTTTCGTCAGGCCAGATAATTTAGCCAGTTCACCTATGAGCATATTTTCTCCATTAAGCACTTGACTGTGAGGTTTACCTCACAGGTTAAACCACTGTTTGAATAATTGTACAAATCCTTTTGGGGGGACATGAAATGAAATGGTTTAAAAGAGGCCTGGGCGGTCTGGTTCTATTAGTTTTGGCTCTGGCGGTTGTCTGGTTCACCAATCTGGGTGGCATCAAAGAACGCATTTATGTGGACCAAATCGTGAAAATGCGGGTCTCTCCCGAGCGGTTGGTCAATATCAAAACACCCAAGGATTATGGCATGAATTATATGGACCGGGATATCATAACTCCGGACGGCATACGCCTCAGTGCTTGGGAAATCCCGGCCGCCACGCCGTCCGATAAAACCATTATCGTCAACCATGCGCTCTCGACCACACGTTATGGCTCGGTCGAAGGGCTGGACGGCGTGCCGGTCGAATACCTCCCCATGATCAAACATCTCCATGAGGCTGGCTATAATATTGTCATGTATGATCACCGGGGTCAGGGTGATAGCGATGGCGGCATCAACGAAACGCTAAAAGGCAAGGAAGCGCCAGTCAGTGTGGGCATTACCGAATGGCAGGATGTTCTGGGCTCATTGAATTATGTGAAAAGTCACCCCGAATTTGGTGATGATCAGATCGCCTTCCTCAGCCAATGCATGGGCGCCAATGCTACTTTCCATGCCTGGGCCCAGGCGCCGGACGTTTTTGGCGATCCGCGTATCAAAGCGCTTGTCGCCGTGCAGCCACCGATTTCCTACAAGATGAATGAGCGGTTCATCAAAGCCAAAGCCGGTATGGATTTGGTCGATAAAGTTCTGGAGAAGCAAAAGGAAACGTATGGTTTCGGCTATGCGGATGCCATGACGGACGTAAAAAGCCTGACCGTCCCCGTCCTATTCTCCCAGGTAAAATTCGACGAATATACATTTGATGCGGAATCCGGCGTCAACGATGTTCAGAAAATCTATGACGCGGCTCCGACGGAAAAATCCATTATATGGATTGGTAAAGACGGTGCCAATGCCCACGGTTCAGACAAACGATTTGACGGCTATGGCTATTACAATAAATATCCCGAGGAGTTGTTGGCGTTTTTAGCAAAGCATTTTGAAGGATAAGTATTTAAGCTTTCCCCTCCAGCCGGTCTGCGATGCGTTCGAGACGCATGACCACATCTGCCTCGGCCCGTGAGGTCGGCTGGTTCAATAGAAGCCCCAATAAATGATCGACAAAAGCGTTGATGTCATCATCGCGGCGCACAAACATCATGGTGCGGGCGGAATATTCCATGGACCCAAAAAACATATCCCGGAGCACCCAGAGCTCGGTCTCGGGACCGACAAGACCTTCTGAAATGGCGGCTTTGGCGACCCTGTCAAACACGGCCACATAGGCGCGGTTGAGATTGTAAAGCTCGCTTTGGCGGTAAGTCTCTGAGGAGCGGTCAATCAGCGGCGCTATTTCGAGCACGCGCCAATTATTGATAACTTCGCGCATGTGGTGACGAGCCAGGAATTTGAGTTTGGCTGTTGTGCCGTCCCGCTTGTCCACGCCGCGCTGGGCCGTTTCCGTGAGCTGTGCGTAGAACCGGGCCAGCACGCCGCGCACCAGGTCCTCCTTGTTTTTCACATAGAGATAAAGCGTGCCATCCGCCACACCGGCCCGGCGGGCAATCTCGGCCATGGAGGCCTTGGCATAGCCCTTTTCGTTAAAGACAGCACTGGCCGCATCGAGAATAGCAATTTCCCGGTCGGCCACCTTTTCCTGTCTGGTTTTCGCTTTACGTTCAGCCATTGACTCTGATTAAAAATGAATGATATTCAGTTTTTATGAAGATTACTCATTTATAGGCATTCGTCAATGGGTCAGAAAACCATACATATCGGCGGGGCGAGCGGTTATTGGGGCGAAAGCGCCATGGCGACGCCGCAACTCTTGGCCCATCCTAATCTGGATTATCTGGTCTATGATTATCTGGCCGAGATCACCATGTCGATCATGGCTCGCCAAAAAGCCAAGGATCCGGAAAAAGGCTACGCTACGGATTTCATCGATTTCGTCTTAAAGCCATTCCTGCCGCAAATCGCCGCTAAAGGGGTGAAGGTGATCGCCAATGCGGGCGGAGTTAATCCGGAAAGCTGCGGACGGCTGGTTCGCGCATTGGTGGCCGAGAAAGGCCTGGATTTGAAGGTCGCGGTCATTACCGGCGATGATTTAATCGAACAAAAAAATGATATCGACGCGACAGACATGTTCTCTGGCGCACCCTTCCCACCCGTCGATAAAATCATGAGCATCAATGCCTATCTGGGCGCTTTTCCCATCGCCAAAGCTTTGGATGCGGGCGCGGATATCGTCATCACCGGGCGATGCGTAGATAGCGCGGTGACGCTGGGGGCCTGTATTCATGAATTTGGTTGGGAGCCTAGTGACCTAACCTTGCTCGCCAGCGGCTCTCTCGCCGGACATATCCTTGAATGCGGGCCGCAAGCGACTGGTGGCAATTTCACCGACTGGCAGGACAGCGAAGATATAGGTAATATCGGTTACCCCATTGCCGAAATCTCAGAGGACGGGAGTTTCATCGTCACCAAACCCGAAGGCACGGGCGGCATCGTCAATGTCGGCACGGTCGCTGAGCAAATGCTTTATGAAATTGGCGACCCACAGGCCTATCTCCTGCCGGATGTGACCTGTGATTTCTCGGAGGTGACAATCGACTATATCGGGGCGAACCGGATATCGGTCAGCCCAGCTCGTGGATATCCACCGCCGTCCACTTACAAAACCTGCCTCACCTATATGGATGGTTATCGCGCCGGCACCTATATGACGCTCTACGGTGAAAACGCCACGGCCAAAGCCGCCAAATTGGCGGATGCCGGATTTGACCGGGCACAACGGACACTGCGCATTTTTAATCTGGGTGAGTTCACGGAAACATCCGTCGAAATCCTCGGCGCCGGTAGCCAGATGGGTCAGTACCACGCCAGCGAAGAAGTGGTCCTTAAAGTAGCCGCTAAACACCCGGAGGCCAAAGCCATTGGGATATTCCTGAAAGAACTGGCCGGACTGGGACTGGCCACACCGCCAGGCTTGTCCGGTTTTACGGGCGCTGGGCGGGCGCGGCCTTCACCGGTTGTGCGTTTGTTTTCTTATCCGACACCCAAGGAAGACGTCAGCATAACGATTGATTTCGATGACAAGACATCAACACTTAAAGATATCGTCTATCTTGAGCCCACCGAAGCCACGCGCCCGGCATTACCCGAACCCGTAAAAAATACCGACGTCGAAGTCCCGCTCATCAAACTCGCCTGGGGACGGTCTGGCGATAAAGGCGATAAAGCCAATGTAGGTATCATCGCCCGCAAGCCAGAATACATGCCCTATATCTGGCAGGCGCTGTCCGATGATTTTATCCGCGAAACCTACGCTCATTTTGAGCCGACGGGCATTGAAAAGTTCTATCTGCCCGGTTCACATTCCCTCAACATATTGATGGACAATGTCCTCGGCGGCGGCGGCGCGGCGAGCCTTCGAAATGATGCGCAGGCCAAGGGCTATGCGCAGATTTTGTTGGCGAAGACAATTAAAGTCACGAAGGAAATCGCGGAGGAATTGGGATGAAAAAATTAATTCCGCTCACCCCGCTGAAAAGCGGGGTCCAAGCAATAGCTAAAGCATTGGCGTCTCCTTGGACCTTAGACCGAAACCTGATCTTGGATCCCGCCCTACGGCGGGATGAGCGAGGTTGAATAATGCCCGCCTTCAAATCCCGCATAAATACACATAGCGAGGCTTACGCGGAAAACCGCAAAGACATGCTGGCCTTGGTCGACAAGCTAAACGAACTGAATGCCCGCGCGCCCGCCATATCGGCCAGCAAAAAGGAAAAATTCGACAAGCGTGGTCAGCTCTTGCCCAGAGAACGTTTGGCCCGGCTCCTTGACCCCGGCATGCCCTATCTGGAGATCGGCAATATTGCCGGCTATCTGCAGGACACCAAAAAGGAAGAGAAGTCCATTCCGGGCGGCACGATCATGTGCGGCATTGGTTTTATCAATGGTGTGCGCTGTGTGATTGTCACCGATGATAGCGGCATAAAAGCAGGTGCCCTCACCACGGCGGGTGGTTACCGCCTGCAGCGTGGTCAGGAAATCGCCATGGAGCAAAAACTGCCCTTTGTGCATCTGGTGGAAAGCGCCGGGGGCGATCTGATCAATTACAAGGTCGAGCACTTCACCGAGGGCGGACGCCTGTTTGGGAATCTGGCGAAGCTCTCTAAAAAAGGTATACCCGTCCTATCCATCCTGCATGGCTCTTCCACGGCGGGCGGGGCCTATATGCCCGGCCTATCTGATTATGTGGTCGGGGTCAAAGGTGGTGGTAAAGCTTACCTTGCCGGACCTCCGTTGCTCAAAGCTGCGACCGGCGAAATCGCTACCGACGAAGAGCTCGGCGGCGCAGAAATGCATGCTACCGTTTCGGGGCTCGTCGAATATCTGGCCGAGAATGACGGCGAAGCTGTGCTGATGATGCGCGAGGTTGTGGACCGTCTGGGATGGAATGAAAACTGTTCTGTGCCCGCCAATTCCAACTACGCCGAACCTGTTTACGACATTGATGAGCTCGCGGGTATCGTCCCGACCAATTACCGCAAACCCTATGATGTACGCGAGGTCGTCGCCCGTATTGTCGACGGTTCGGATTTTACGGATTTCAAACCCGGCTATGGTGTCTCGACCGTCTGTCTGCAGGCGAGCATTATGGGTTTTAAATGCGGAATCATTGGCAATAACGGCCCCATTGACCCGGACGGCGCAACCAAAGCGGCCCAGTTTATTCAGCTCATGGATCAGGCCGATACGCCGCTGATATTTTTGCAAAACACCACCGGCTATATGGTCGGCAAGGCCTATGAGCAGGCGGGCATGATCAAACATGGTTCCAAGATGATTCAAGCCGTGACTAATGCGGATGTGCCGCGCCTCACGCTGATGATTGGCGCCAGTTTTGGCGCCGGCAATTACGGCATGTGCGGGCGCGGCTACGACCCGGACTTCCTGCTGACCTGGCCCAATGCGGCGACGGGCGTCATGGGCGGCGAACAGGCGGCCACAGTCATGGACATTGTCGCCACAGCCCAGGCCAAACGGGCGGGCGTGGAAATCGACAAAGAAAAAGCGGCCATGCAAAAGGCCATGCTGACCCAGCTATTTGATGGCCAGTCGAGCGCTTTTTACACCTCGGGCCATTGTATGGATGATGGCATGATCGACCCGCGCGATACCCGGAAAGTTCTGGGCTTTTTACTGGCCACGGTCTGGGAAGGCCGAAACCGCAAAGTGCGCGAGAACTCCTTTGGTATAGCGAGAATGTAATGGCTGACTTACCTAAGACTGAGAAATTACTCTGTGAGCGGGACGGTGGTTGGCTGACCATCTGGTTCAACTCACCAGGAAACCGTAACGCCCTATCCTCTCAATTGACCGAAGAGTTTATGTCGGTACTGCGCGCCGTCAAAGATGACCGTTCCATCCGCGGTGTGACCTTGCGCGGTAAAGGCGGTGTATTTTGTGCTGGCGGGGACCTGAAAAGTTTCTCCGTCGGGCAATCCGGCGATGACGCCCACGCCAAGTTTAAACAGATGAATTATGAAGCCGGAGAACTATTCGATCTAGTCATGGGCCTGCCGCAAGTCGTCGTGGCCTATGTGCAGGGCGCGGCTATCGCTGGAGGCCTCGGCCTGATGTGTTGCGCCGATATCATCATCGTTGAAAAAGACGCCAAGTTCTCTCTCACGGAAACCATGATCGGTATCGCTCCTGCGCAGATTGCCCCCATTGTTGTGGCCAGAACCGGCCTGCATATTGCCCGGCGCATCATGCTGACGGGCGCACGGTTCCTCGGTGAAGACACACCCGACTATAATCTCTCGGATTATGTAGTTGAGGATGAGGTCGGATATGACGCTGTCCTCAAAGGCCTCAAGAAAGGCATCTATAAATGCGCGTCCGGCGCTATTGGCATGACCAAAGAAATCCTCATGGCGACGGCCCATCTGGACCGAGAAGGTCAAAAGCAATTCGCTGCCGGGAAATTCGCGGACGCCATTACGTCGGAAGAAGGCCGCGAAGGCATTGCGAGCTTTGTTGAAAAGCGCAAACCAAACTGGGCTGAAGATGTCTAACATCCGCTCCATCCTTATCGCCAATCGTGGCGAGATTGCCTGCCGGGTGATGCGCACAGCCAAGCGTATGGGCATTCGCACGATTGCGGTTTATTCGGACGCGGATGCAAATGCCGTCCATGTGAAGATGGCGAGTGAAGCGGTTCATATCGGCCCGTCCCCTGTCGGCGAGAGCTATCTGGTGATCGATAAAATCATCGACGCGGCGAAGACGAACGGCGCGGACGCCATCCATCCCGGCTATGGTTTTTTGTCAGAGAATGCGGACTTCGCAAAAGCGTGCGAGAAAGCGGGTATCATCTTCATCGGACCCAAGCCGGACGCTATCGATCTCATGGGCGATAAGGCCAAGGCCAAGCGGCGCATGATTAAGGCGGGCGTACCTTGCGTCCCCGGTTATCAGGGTGAAAAGCAGGACGACGCGACGCTCATCTCTGAGGCCGAAAAAATCGGTCTTCCCGTCATGGTCAAAGCGGCGGCGGGCGGCGGTGGACGCGGCATGCGTCTGGTCACCACGAAAAAGGCCCTGCCCGATGCCATCAAAGATG
>JAHDDC010000065.1 GCA_020629545.1 Hellea sp. | reverse complement strand
CCCAAAAGGGTTCGGGACCGCCTTTCAACGCTGGAAGAAACACGATCCCGATTGAGACGAAACACCTAGTATACCCCCACAAGGATAAATCTCGACTCGTTGTTCTATTATTATGTAGAAAGGAATATGTCAAAACATTTCTACATATTTGACGAACAGGTTCGATTAGGGCATAGTAGAGCTTATGTCACATGCGTCCAAAATCACCTTTGCCGCTTTACTTCTTGCGTTCGCCAGTTCGGCCGAGGCGCAGCTGGTCCGAGACTATACGGTTTTTGAACAAAACCCGCACCAAATATCGACCTATGCTGATATGGGGCCGGAACAGTGGGCCAACCGGTTTATTACCCTTGTCAATAACAGCTCGTCTAAATCGCTCAAAGATCTGACCTATGATCCCGATGATTTGGAATCCATGCGCATTTATATATGGACCAAGCTTGAGGACACAAACACGGATATTACGCGCGTATTGAACCGCTTTGAGCGCAAGGCCGAGCGCCTAAGCGATGAACGCAATATCAAAATAGCGAAAATGACCCGCAAATATATCGAGGTCAGGTCCTCAGCCCTGACGGGATATGATGTTGTCGACGCTGTCGCCGATATCACGCAGCCCTATGCCCAGGACAAAGACTGGTTTGTGGTATTTTTTGCCAATAGCCTGAATTTCGAGGCCCATTATCTTGGGCAGGTTCCCATTGATCCAAATTTTGTGAACTTCGCACAATTTGCCCTCAAGGGTCACGAAACGGACCTCGACTATGATGAGGCCCGATTATCCTATTTATCCCTGCGTAAAATCGAACAAATCAGAGACCGCGATCTTGTCGGATATTACGATACGCTATCAGAATCTAACGCAATCAAAGACAAGCTCGGTCTACCGAAATCGCATTTTGCGGATTTGATTAATGCTGCCAATCTTCATCAGGAAATTTTCACGGACCCGTCTTCCATCCGGATCGCGGAGGAAGCGTTTATCAATGATGATCTATCGCCGGCCAATATCGCTTCGGCGCAATATACGCTCGGCTCTCTTTACACCGCCCATGGGTTTTCCGAAAAAGCCATCGAAACCTATGACGCTATCGACCTGGCGACTTTTGATAGTGGCGGCGCCTATGAGCACGCCATTACAATCGATCTAGCGCTTAATCATTTTTTCATGGGGGACAGACAAAAAGCGGAATCACTTCTGTTGTCTATCGAGCCCTTGGATCTCTTTGTTGAAAGTAAGACGACCCAAAACCTTCTTGAAATCGCGCTACAGATCGAAACCGTAACCCCAGAGCTCAAATCTTCGATTTTAAAATCCCGTCAAAACATGACGAATGTTTTGACCCTAGCCTATCTCAATCAACCCCAGCGCATATCGATGCAGGGCGCGCCATCTGAGTTAACGCTATCTGTGGACAAGACCACGGCGATGCATAGCGGCAATATCGAAGACCTGACACCCATATCCAGTATCAATCAGGTCCGGATTGAAAGTTTTATAGAGCTCGCGAAAACGTCCTTACTCGCAAATGCGCCGATGTCGTCCTTTGATGCGTTTGTGACTAATTCTCTAAATGCGGTGGGCTTGAATGATCAGACCGCCAAGCTGGAACTTCTTTCGGACTACACCTCTCTTGATAATCATGATCCTGATATCGCCCGGTTGTTTAAGACCTATTTTCAGTCCAATCTCGACCCAGTTAATATCTCCGAGAGACAACCTCTTTTCGCCAATTCCGCAAATCCATTTGTCGATTTTACAGAGCTGCTGATTTTGGCACGGCTTTGCATTATGCAAGACAATTTCGAATGTGCGTGGGAACATTATTACGCGGCCGAGCGTCAGTCCAAATCATCCGGAAAAACCCAGCTGAGTAACTATTCTCTTTTGGATCTCAAGCTCACATTAATGGCCCATGAAAACAACCACACCGAAGTCTTATCGCTCGCCACAGAAATACTCGAAACCCAAGCATCTTTGATCTCTGATCGGCAGCACATTTACAGTATCGTCAATAGAACCGCGAGCGCCTTTGAGGCATCCGGCTATAACTCTCATGCCTATCGAATGATCACTTTGGGCGGCAGCGCCGGCATGTCACAGCCCTATGCCAACCACCTTACCGAGATCCGCCTTATGTTGGCCCTCAATAAATTTCGGGAGGCCAAGAGCCGATTAGATAGTTTGATTGTCGAAGGCGGTCGGCTAAGCCAATCAATCTACGAAAAGTCTCTGGCCTATGCAGCCTATGCCGCGCTTGGAGAAACCGATACGGCCCTTGATCTGTCTCAACAGGTTCGCGCCGGCAGCAAAGGGCTCAATGATCCTCTGCTCAACAAGGCTGTTCAGCCCTATTTATATTTGGGTGACTATTATATCTATGCCCATGAAAAGCCGTTTGAGGCCGAGCAATATCGCTTGCAATATATAAACGCCCAGCGCGCGACCGAATTATCACACCGCGCAAAATCCAATAAGATCGCCGAAGCCCGAATTCGCGCGCTTAATGCCTCTGAAGTTCGAAGCCTCGCGCAGAGCCGTGACGCCCTGGCCAACACCCAAAGCCGAATGAGTTTATTGAGCCTGAGCGCTCTATGCCTTGGCGCCCTATCAGCTCTATTTGGGTTTATGGTGATGACTTCGCGCCGCCAAATCAAGGCGCTGAATCAACAAAACGCGGCCCTTGATAATACTCGCAAAACCCATGAATATTTCCTGTCCGAAATGGAACGGCGAACCGCTCTTGAAACCACAGCTCTCAGCGCATCACTCGATACTATTTCCCGAACAGATCATAACAGCCCGCAGCTCATCACCGAAAAAATCACCTATCACATCGACAGGCTAAAACATGTGATCTCCCGTTTGGCTTTCCAAGACCGGATATTCACTCAAAGACCCGAGCAACCGGTGAAAGTCGAATTAGAAGCGATAAAAGCCATAATCCTGGACTCGTCCCAGCCCGCCGCCTCCCGAAAAGATATTTCAATTTTGTTTGATATCGACGATCTTGTCAGAACCGTTCACACCCAAAAGTCCTTGCTCACCGAGGCCCTTAGCCTATTTATCAATCACTCTATCGAGCACACATCCTGTGATGTCATCCAAGTGAAAATGCAGCCCTTCAAGCTCTCAGATCAGGACTATATCCGAACGTCTATATCGGATGAGGGTGACGGGCTTTCCAAATTCGACGCTAAACTTGTAGAGGGCGACGTTTCCCCCAATATTTTAGAGCGAGCAGGCTCGGACCTATTCGCGTCTCAAACCGCTATTATGGCCATAAATAATGCTGGCGGACGTTTTGAAAGTCTCGCATCTCCCGGATTTGGACATGTTCTTACCTTTGATCTTCCAGCCGTATTGATGACCTCGCCGGCCGAACCGGTTGCCAATAATATTATCGAATTCAGAAAGGACACCGCCAACGATGGCTAACGCGCCCAAACAACATCTCGACATTAATGTGCCAATGGACGAATTTACCATTGCCGCCATTGACTCTCTACGCGGGACAAAAACCCGCCAGGAATATCTCGTCCTCGAGCTCACGAAAATTTATAAAACCAGCGGGTTTTCCGAAGCACTGGGGGAAGGGCAGATTTACCCCAACCTTGCGATCCCGCCTTTAAAATCACCTCGGATATCACTTCGGTTTTATGACGCCGGCATCCGTAAATCCCTTAAAAAAGTATGTCATGATTTCCGGCAGAGCTCATCCATCATTACCTATTCTCTGGTGCGTCAAATCGTTGAATCATCGCCCAGCTTTAAAGACCTTATGTCCGAGTTTTCTCACCTCAAAGCGGGATAGCTATTTTCCAATACAAAACCGCGAAAATATAGCGCCCAACACGGCTTCGATATCAGTTTCGCCCGCCAGCTCTTTTATAGCGTGAAGGGCGGCCCGAACATCATCACCGGCAAGTTCTGGCGAGGTCCCCAAATGTTCGCGTCCGCGCGCCAGCGCCTCGACGGCTCTTTCCGTCAGTTCTCTGTGACGCAATCGCGTAAGGCCGGCACTTTCCGTCATTGAAAAACGATCTTCTACGATATTGTTTAGCGCGGATAAAAGAGCGCTCACACCAACCCCCGAAACCGCACTTAGCTGCAAAACCTCGAGGTCTTTTACTTTGCTCGGATCAAAATGAAGCTCGCCCATATCCGATTTACTCAACACCAGAATATCACCCGCCTTAAGACCCGAAATAATCGAGTCCGTAAATTCGATTGTATCAGAACTTATGAGACCTACTCTAAGATCTGCGTCCTCGCTGCGCTCCCGCGCGCGTTTCACGCCTTCGGCTTCTACTATATCCTTGGTCTCTCTTATGCCTGCCGTATCTGAAAACATAACCGGAATGCCGGCAATATCCATGTGAACGTCAATAACGTCACGGGTTGTCCCGGCTTCACTTGAAACAATCGCAGCCTCACGTCCGATAAGTGTATTAAGTAAGGTCGATTTCCCGGCATTGGGCGGGCCAATAATAGCAACTCTCACGCCAGATCTGACCCTTTCACCCCGAACGCTGTCAGACAGCAAAGCCCGCATTTTTTCCATAGTCCGGCTGATCGGTTGATAAGCCGCATGGGACAGCGCATCTGGCACATCCTGTTCATCTGGAAAATCAATTTCACCTTCAACCGCCGCCAAAGCTTCAATCAGCCCGGCCCGCCAATCCTCGTAAACAGATTTAAGGCCACCCTGCATTTGGCGATAGGCCTGACGCCTTTGGCCTTCTGTCTCTGCGTCAATAAGATCGGCCAGTCCTTCCGCTTCGGTTAAATCCAGTTTTCCATTTTCAAAAGCCCGCCGGGTAAACTCTCCTGGCTCAGCCTGACGTAGGCCCGTGCTTTGAAAAGCGCGCCGCATCGCGAGACCCACAGCCGGACTCCCATGAGTATGAAACTCAGCGCAGTCCTCCCCGGTGAAACTGGCAGGACCTTTAAAGTAAATCAGCAAGCCTTCATCAATTATATCTCCGCCGCTATCTTTGAACCGCGTCAATTGCGCCTGACGCGGCGCAAGCTCGGTTTTGCCGGTTAAAGTTCTTATGGCTGAAACGACATCAGGCCCGCTTATCCTAAAAACAGAGACACCAGCTCTACCCGCCCCGCTTGAAAGCGCATAAATCGTATCACTGAAGCGCATTTATCGGCGCGGGCGCAAACGTAATAAACTACCGCTGGTGTCAGACTCGGTCAAAACCAGAACCGCCCCATCACGATCAGTCTCCACACTGCGTATTCTTTGATTCAGGTCTCCCAGCAATCGTGTCTCTCCAATTGCCTGACCCGCTTCGAGGTCGATCCGCCAAAGCGAACGGTCAGCTAGGGCGCCAATTAACGCATCCCCTTGCCATTCCGGAAACATCTTCCCTCTGTAAATCGTTAGCCCGCTGGGCGCGATCGACGGAACCCAATCATAAACAAAAGGCTCTGTTCCGCGCTGGGTTTTAAACGGCGTTATTCTTGCCCCGTTATAATCCGTTCCTGTTGTTGCCAATGGCCAGCCATAATTAGCACCAGACTTGATAATGTTCAGCTCATCGCCGCCTCGAGGTCCATGCTCATGGGACCAAAGCGTTTGGGTTTGTTTATCATAGGCCAGCCCCTGAACATTTCGGTGTCCATAGGAATAAATCTCTGGTCGTGCATTTTCCGTATCTCTGAAAGGATTATCGCCCATAGCGTTACCATCAGTGTCGACCCTTACAATCTTACCCAGATGAGTATCGAGTTCTTGAGCTTTTTCGCGATAAGCAAATCCATCGCCAAGGGTCAGAACAAGACTTCCATCCGGTAAAAATGCCATTTGTCCCCCAAAATGCGAACCCGTATCTTTAGGGGAAGACCTGAAAATAACCGTCCCATCGGTCAAAGCGGCGCCTTTTAATTTCGCCTTATAGATAGCTGTTCCGTTTTTCGCCTTACTTCCATAGCTATAGGAGATAAAAACTTCGCGGTTCCGGCGGAAATTAGGCGATAGTGTAATTCCCATCAGTCCGCCCTGGCCATTCACAAACAAATCCTCTGGCAAACCCGTAATATCGATCGTGGCTCTTTTAGTGACCTGTTTAAGCCCGCCATTAAACTCAGTGATCAAATAAGACCGATCCGGTAAAACGGCCATATCCCAAGGCTTTTCGAGCGAGTCTATGACGGTCTCGACAATAAATTGATCAGATGCCAGATTTTCGACTTCCGGCTTAGGCTGAGGTTCAAGGCAAGCCGTCAAGACCAATGCAGATATCAAGATCCCAAACTTTTTCATCAATCTCTCCAGTTGACCCGCACTTATATTCTGGTTCATCTTATAAACTCTAAAACCGAAATGGAAACATTATGAAGACGTTTTTAAAGTTTAGGCTTCGGCCCTATATTATCGCTGTAATATTTGCGACAGCTCTTGGGTCTATTTTCTCGAGCCTGAATGTCATTAAAGATCTCTCCAATATTGGCGCACAAACAACCCTCGCTGACCGCGCTTCAATGATCTATTATGATCTTTCTCATTTTGGGTCTTTATATATAATTTTCATCGCTATCGCTTTTTTAATCGCCATGAGCGTCACAGGATTAATCGGTAAGATAATCCCAAACCCACGGGGCCCAAGGTTTTTTTTGGCAGGGTTTGTCGCGATGATTGTTATGCTGTTTTTAATGAAGAAGGCTTTTTTCGATGTTCAGATCGTCGCCGGCGCCCGAAGCACAACCGGTTTGATCTTTCAAGCCTTGTCTGGCGGCATGGCTGGCTGGCTATTTCACCGCTTTAGCGATAAACGGTTAACGGAACAGACTGCCGATATTTAAAAACACGGTGAGGATGATCGACGCTAAAATCATCAGCTTCCAAGGAAAAAAAACTTTTATTCGCGGGCCTTTACCAGGCTCGCTATTATCTTCCATAGCATCTTGGATTTTTTCAAACGTCCGCCGACTCGCATTTGGAAACAAGGCCGGTAATAAGTTCAGCAACAAAGTCAAAGCGATCGACGCTATGACCGAAACAAGCAGAAAATCTTTCATCCTCTTTACATAAAGGATGAAAGTATAATCTACAAATTAAGTATTCATACTGTCGAAGAACTCTGAATTCGCTTTGGTGTCTTTAAGCTTGGATAGCAGAAATTCGATCGCGTCCATGGTTCCCATCGGATTTAAAATTCGGCGGAGCACAAATGTTTTTTGAAGCTCTTGAGGTGGAACCAGTAACTCTTCTTTACGTGTGCCTGATTTCGTGACGTCTATTGCTGGGAATATACGTTTGTCGGACACTTTCCGGTCGAGGATAATTTCGCTATTGCCTGTTCCTTTAAATTCTTCAAAGATAACCTCGTCCATGCGCGAACCGGTTTCAATGAGAGCCGTCGCAATGATCGTGAGTGATCCACCGTCTTCAATATTTCGGGCTGCGCCAAAAAACCGCTTTGGTCTTTGAAGGGCATTGGCGTCAACGCCGCCGGTTAAAACCTTACCAGAGCTTGGCACGACCGTATTATAAGCGCGTCCCAATCGCGTAATCGAATCCAGCAAAATAACTACGTCTTTGCCGTTTTCCGTCAAGCGCTTAGCTTTTTGTATGACCATTTCCGCGACCTGAACGTGACGGGTCGCGGGTTCATCAAAGGTAGAGCTGACGACTTCGCCTTTGACCGATCTTTGCATATCGGTCACTTCTTCTGGTCGTTCATCAATGAGAAGCACCAGCACATAACATTCGGGGTGATTAGCTTCGATAGAGTGGGCAATATTCTGCAAAAGCACAGTCTTACCTGTCCGCGGCGGCGCTACAATCAGAGCTCTTTGTCCTTTACCGATAGGCGCGACAATATCGATTATCCGCCCGGAAAGGTCTTTGCGGGTTGGATCGTCAATTTCCATTTTCAACCGCTCTTCAGGATAGAGCGGGGTTAAATTGTCAAAGTGCGCCTTATGTCTAACATTTTCCAGGGTTTCAAAATTTAACGTGGCGATCTCCACGAGCGCAAAATACCGCTCATTATCGCGTGGACTTCGTATTTTACCCGTAACTGTATCGCCGGTTTTCAGGCCAAATTTCTTAATCTGTTTTGGGCTGATATAAATATCATCAGGGCCCGGAAGATAATTCGCTTCAGGAGCCCGAAGAAATCCAAACCCGTCCTGCAAAACTTCAACAACACCACTACCATTAATCTCAATATCGCGTTCTTCGGCAAGATCTTTAAGAATAGAGAAAAACAGGTCTTGTTTGCGCATTGACCCGGCATTTTCGATCCCAACCTGCTCTGCAAACGCCGTGAGCTCAGCTGGTTTCTTAGCTTTAAGATCATCTAATGAGATGGATTCTAGGGTTTCTAAGTTTATTTCGTCGGACATAATATTTTCATGATAATAAAAGAGGGGGTTTTTAGGTCTTTGGACCTGATCGCCAGAACAGCGACTACAATTTGCCTATATTTAGAAAAAATATGACCGTCAAGTGAATTAAAACGGTTCAATAACCGCTAAAATTACAATGACGATTGTCATCAGCGCGGGGATCTCATTGATCATGCGGTAAAACTTTTCTGTTTTAGGTCTAGCGCCTGATTCAAATAATTTGCGCGTCTTTGATAAAAACCCGTGATAGCCAAATAAACAAAAAACCAGAACCAGTTTCCCATAAAGCCAAAATTGACCGGAGAGCGCATCTCTTCGTAAATAGATCAGTATCAAGCCGAATATCAAACTGGCTATCATGGCCGGGTTCATGATGATCTTCAAAAGTCTTTTCTCTTGAAGAATAAGAGTTTGCTCAAGATCACCGCCGGATTTCGCTGTCCAATGATATACAAACAAGCGCGGCAAATATAAAAGCCCTGCCATCCAAAAAATAACAGATATAAGATGCAGAGCTCTTATCCATTCATACATAATCGGCCTCGCCCGTACGAATATGTTTTATCACCGCATATACATTATCGATTTTGACATCTGGCGTTACGCCGTGCCCTAAATTGAAAATGTGGGGTCCTCGGATTTCGTCCAGGACATTTTGAACCGCTTTACGAAGCGTATCCCCGCCGATCCTCAAAGCTAATGGATCAAGATTGCCCTGCAAAGCCAGACTATCTCCGACCAATGCTCTCATATCAGACAATGGAACATCTGTTCCCAGCGCCAAACCTTCAGTCTTCACCGCATAAGCATATCTAACCGCATTTAATCCGCCGCCTCGCGGAAATCCGATAATAGGCTGCGTAATACCCGCTTCTCTAACCTTTGAGATAATGCGCTGGGTTGGCTTTATGACAAGTCTCTCAAAAAGCGCCGGAGACAAGTTTTCAGCCCAGCTTTCAAATATCTTCAGAACATCAGCTCCAGCCTGGGCTTGTGATATAAGATAATGAGCGCTGGCATCGGCTATGCGTTCCAATAAGCTATCCATAGCCTCAACATTCTCATAGGCAAACCGTTTGGCTATTTCCTTTTTGGGTGTCCCTTGACCTTCAATCATATAGGTAGCCACCGTCCACGGACCTCCGCAAAATCCAATCAAAGTCTTTTCTGGGTCCAGTCTTTTTCGGACTTGTTTCACGGTTTCGTATACGGGCTCCAAGACCGTAAGATCATTATCAAGCCTGGATATATCATTTACGGTCAATGGATCCAAAACAGGCCCTTTGCCTTTGATAAAACTAACCTGTCGGCCCAAAGCTATCGGGACTAATAGAATATCGGCAAATAAAATTGCGGCATCCATATCATATCGATTAACCGGCTGAAGGGTAACTTCGGATGCTTTGTCAGGAGAGAAACAGAAATCTATAAAATCTTTAGCTGTTTCTCTAATTTTCATATATTCTGGCAAGTGCCGACCGGCCTGTCGCATCATCCAGACAGGATAGGGCTTTATAACTTGCCCGGAGAGAACTTCTAAAATCTTTTGGGTCACGAATTATACCTAGTTTTTTCCAATCGATTTGTCCTCCCCTATTATTTAAAAAAAGGAGTGAAAGTAGTAGAGCTTGTGGATGTGTGGATGAAATTAACCTTTTGGTAAGCTTAGTTAAAAAAACGATAATTTATACAATTTTATCCTCAGGGAATAAAATGAATATAATCATGTGAAAAATGAGGATAATTAGAAAATAGTCTATAGAACCAGCAATTTGTTTATGGATATTTTGGTAGATCAAATCTGAATGAGTTTAGTTCGTCTTTTTCCCAATGTCATAGATAGGAATATTGGAGAGGTGGATGAATTGAAATATAAGCCCAGAATTATTCCGCAAATTCAGGCCATAGCCCGGCATAAAATTTCCCTTGTGGGTAAAGACGAATAAGTACAAAAATTCTGACATGGCACAGCGTCAAAATAACATATCAGTTTATTTCCATGTTCACTTGGTTTCCGACTCTACGGGCGAAACGCTTGTGGCTATGATGAAGGCCAGCTGCGCGCAATTTAGAAACGCAACGCCGCTGGAACATTTACATGCATTGGTTCGCTCGGAGGACCAAATGGAGCGAACTTTAAGCGATATCAAAAACAAACCCGGTGTTGTCTTATATACAATTGCTAATCCGGACCGGCGCAAACGATTAGAAGCTTTTTGTCGTGACCGCCAAATTCCGTTTGTGTCTATCCTTGATCCGTCCCTGGCTATGCTGGGCCGGTATTTAGGCGCGTCCGTTACCCATGAAGTTGGCGCCCAGAGAACGCTGGATACGGAATATTATGACAGAATAGCCGCTCTGGATTTTGCGATGGCCCATGATGACGGGCAGAATGTCCCGGGGCTGAAAAATGCCGACATAGTTTTATTGGGCATTAGCCGAACCTCTAAAACACCAACAAGTATTTATCTGGCTAATAGAGGGTTTAAGACAGGCAATATTCCGCTCGTGCCGACAGCGCCTCTGCCCTCAATTCTTGAAACATTTGATACACCTTTTATTGTAGGCCTTGTTGCAAGCCCTGATCGAATTTCCCAAATCAGAAGTCAGCGCCTTGTTGGTCTGAAAGAAACACGACCAACAGATTATACCGATATTGATAAAGTCAGAGAAGAAATGCGAACAGCGAAAAGAATGTTTATGAAACGGGGCTATCCTGTTGTGGATGTGACGCGCCGATCCATTGAAGAGACAGCGGCTAAAATCATTACGCTTTATCAAAAACAAAATCGTCATCAGGTTCCGCAATGACCCAGATAATATTAGCGTCTGGCAGTGAAATCCGTCGGCAGATCTTGGGCGGCGCGGGTATTGATTTTGACGTGATAACCAAACCCGTTGATGAAGCATCCATCAAAGCCGCAATGTTGTCAGATGGGGCCAAAATTCGTGATATTGCCGATGCGCTGGCGGAGACGAAATCAAAAAAGGTCAGCCAATCCACGCCAGGTCTCGTTATTGGGGCCGATCAGATATTGGAATTTGATAACCAGCTTTTTGACAAACCTAAAACCATCGCAGAGGCCCGTGATCGACTTGTTAAATTACGGGGACAGCGTCATCACTTAATTGGTGCGGTTGTAATTTGTGAAAATGGCAGGCCTGTCTGGCGTCATATGTCAAAAACGACCTTGACGATGCGAGACTTCAGCGACTCATTTTTAGATGATTATCTTGTGGCAGAAGGCGATGCCGTGCTTAAGAGCGTAGGGGCCTATAGGTTTGAAGGCCGCGGCGCCCAACTGTTTTCACATGTTGAAGGCGACTTCTTTTCTATATTAGGATTGTCGTTATTGCCGGTATTGGACTATCTTAGGGAACGAGGCGCAATTCAGACATGACAAGACCTATTCCAAAGCTTGCCGGTGTTTGCGGATGGCCAATCCATCATTCTTTGTCGCCTATGATGCATTCATACTGGCTCAAGCAAATGGGCATTGCGGGGGGATATGTGCATTTTGCGGTGAGGCCCGATGATGCACCGCATGCCTTTCGAACGTTAAAACATACATCGATTACGGGCGTAAATGTCACCATCCCGCTCAAACAAATCGCTTTTGAGGCGGCCGATATTGTGACCCCTGATGCGGAAAGACTGGGCGTGTCGAATTGCCTGTTTAAGCGGGACGGAAAGCTTGTCGCTCATAATACGGATATGGAAGGATTTGCGGCGCCTCTTCTGCAAAAACTTGGCCCGAAGGCCATTATGAATATGCCGGCTCTGGTTATTGGAACCGGGGGCGCGGCCCGGGCCGTAATCGGCGCGCTGCTGAGTCTGAACTGCCCAGAGATTCGCATTTGCGGACGAACCGACGAAAAAGCCGAAAGCCTGATTAAAGAGTTTAATCTGCCAAGTCTTTACGCGGTTGCCTGGCGGCATCGGCAAATATCCCTGCCATCAGCAGGTCTGGTGATTAATGCGAGTTCTGCCGGGATGAAAGGTTATCCTGATCTGGATCTGGACTTGAAAACGGCGTCCCCTGGAACGTTTATCTATGACCTGGTCTATACCCCGCTTGTTACGGGACTTTTGGTACAAGCAAAACAGCATAACCTTCCATTTTTAAGTGGCCTTGAAATGTTAATCGCACAGGCAAGGCCCTCTTTTCGAATATTCTTTGGTGAAGAGCCTGATTTAAAATTCAATCCAAAACCGCTTCTGGTCCAAGAGCTAAGCCGGTCATGATTGTTCTGGGACTGACAGGTTCTATCGGAATGGGAAAGTCAACGACGGCCCAAATATTTAGGGAGGCTGGTTGCCCCGTTTTTGACGCCGATGCCGCAGTACACGACCTATATAGCAAAGGCGGGGAGGCGGTTGCGCTCATACGGGCTGTTTTTCCGGATGCGATAAAAAATGACGCCATTGATCGCAAAGTCCTTGGGGCGCATATGCGCAAAGACCCTTTAAACCTGAAAGTTCTGGAAAGCTTTATTCACCCCATGGTGGGTAAAAAACGCCAAGCCTTTTTTGATCAAGCGATTTCGGACAATGCCGATATCGTCGTTATGGATGTGCCTCTATTATTTGAAACGGGCGGCGATTCTTACGTAGATAAAATTATTGTCGTCACGGCGCCCGCGAGCGTTCAGCGAGAACGTGTTCTGGCAAGGCCCGGCATGACGGAGGCATTATTTCAGGCACTTCTGGCTCGGCAAATGCCTGATGCCGAAAAACGCAAACGGGCAGATTTCCTTATTTTCAGCGATAAAGGTCTGGATGCGGCGCGCAAACAAGTGCAGGATATCCTCGATAAATTAAGAGCCTGACGTCTTTTTTTCAGGCGCACTTGAAAGGATATAGAGCCGGATGACGGGAAAGCGGGAAATCGTTTTTGATACTGAGACCACGGGATTTGATGCCCGGGGCGAAGACCGCATTACGGAAATCGGCTGTGTCGAAATTATCGACCTGATGCCGACGGGCAATAGTTTTCATAGCTATATTGACCCGCAGCGAGACGTTCCGGAAAAAGTCACAGAGATAACCGGATTGACCCGAGAGTTTTTAACGGGAAAGCCGCTGTTTAAAGACAAAGCCAAGGAGTTCTTGGACTTTGTGGGTGACGCCCAATTAGTGGCGCATAATGCTGAATTTGATATGGGCTTTGTCAATGCCGAGCTAGAGCGGGCCGGCTTTGCCCCCATCCCCCCAAAGCGATTTACGGACACGCTCAAAATTGCCAGGGCTAAATTTCCGGGATCACCCGCATCACTCGACGCGCTCTGTAAGCGCTTTAATGTGTCCCTATCCAGCCGGGATAAACACGGGGCCTTGATTGATGCGGAGCTCCTGGCCGAAGTATATCTGGACCTCTCCGGGGGGCGCATGCGAAAGTTCGGATTTGCGGACACATCGGAAAAATCTCTCGACTCAACACTCGTCCCCGTCGCGCGGCCTCGGCCGACGCCTTTGCCGCAAAGGGTCAGCGAAGCAGAATCCGAAACCCATAGAAAATTTGTCCAAAAGCTCGGCGGGGATAATGAAAACATGGTTTGGCAGCGATATTGGCGCAAAGCTTCCGCCTAGTCGTAGATACCAGACTTTCCTTTACTGTCTCAAAACTTCGCCTCTCCGCTCATCCCCGTGAAAACGGGGATCTGAACAGGTTTTAGAACACGG
>JAHDDC010000064.1 GCA_020629545.1 Hellea sp. | reverse complement strand
TTACGTCTAGCTCTAATTAAGCTGGCCAAGCGATATGGGCGTTATGGCTATCGCAGTCGCCATTGCGGATCTCGACCTGACAGATCTGAGTTGGGCCCGTGCTGAGGGCACCGTACGCAATCTGCGAGATCGCCGTTTTGATCTATACGAAACGCTCTGGAAAGATATGTAAATGGGAAATTAGAAAATTCCAAGCTGTGCATTTTCTATATTGCCAAACTCATAAACCCTATCATAATCTCGGCACCCGAGCCCAATGCCTCCAGGATAAGGCGCAGTGTGCGTTACCGATGCTAACGGAGGAGCTCAAAGGGCGGCGGCTTTCGGAGACATTTAAACATTATGCAGCTTTTTAGATGCGGTTTCGTCCGTCGCGGCGAAGAGCGTGTCGGTGTGCGTAAAAAGAGACCCCGATGGTTCGGTACAGGCATCGAAGGTCTAAGCCTCACCCGGCACAGGTTTAAATCAATCAATGATAATGGAGGTCAGGATGACCCACCTGAACAGCGCTGAATATGCGCCTCATCTATATGCGGAAATGGATGTTTCGGCCATCCAAGCGCGTAACTTAACGATTTTAAACGCTATCGAACGATGCGGCGAACCGGCGAGATTGCGTCAATGGATTTACAATGCAGAACACCGTGGTGCTGCTGATATCCGTAATGCGGCTTTTCGACGACTGGCTCAGCTCGCCGACAAATCGCCAGAAGAATCTTTGAATAACACGGCTTTACGTATTTTAGACATTTATCGGACACGACTTAACAGTTGGCGTTGCTACAAAATTAAAATGTCGAAGTTTCAACAAATTTTGAAAACCGAAGGGCCAAAAGCATTACTGGAAGACCTTTCAGAGCGCAGACGATTTGGAGATATTTCTCGGCTACTGACCGAAATGGATTTGGCGGATCTGACTATCGAAGCCGCGATAATCCGCTTTCAAAACATATTTTCAAAGCCAACCGTAAACGCGGCCAAATCCCGACTGCGGGATTACGGCTTTGACGGTCAATTTTGACCATCACGTTTTTGATGGAGGATACCATGCGTGAAAACCCGAGACCGGCTGAGCCGTTCAATCATCCCAACCACTTTACAGGTAAGGAAGTAGATTTTTTTAATAAAGGGATTTCATTCGACTTTGACGACCATGAGTATGGCGAAGAAGATTGTGGCGGAAACTGGGATGGGCAATGGCAAGACCAATGGAACCAAGAAAATCTAGACAATAACAATTGGTCATCTGATGCTGATGAAGACTGGAATCAGGATCATCACTATCCCGACGAAGATTATTACGGGGATTGGGAAGCAGAATGGCCTAATCCAACTCACTTAAACAGGTGAAAAACGGATATCTTTGCCCTCGCAATTGATCCGTTTGATCCTACTCTAAACCCGGCTCCCAATTTGCCCTGCCCCGGCGAGTCGGGTTTCTTTTTATGTGGCATGGAAATCATTCCAAAACCGGTTACCTATTGGAATAGATGCGTGCGAATTGGCGTCCTAATAAGCTCCATCAGAGTTTTGATGGAGAATAAAATGTCAAAACAAAACAGAAAACATAAGCCAATCAAATTCGACGATTTCGATGATGAGTTTGAAAATGACTTCGACGGTGATTGGGTTCGGGAACCAATAGGTCGTAAGCCGAAAAAACCGGTTCGCGGTCAATCCGAAAAGTATAAATCAGCCTATTACAATTAGCGCTGAATAAGGGTCATTGGGATGTTCAAACTATCCTTTAGGATATTAAGCATTATAATTCTATCCTGGTTATGCTTTGCAGCGAGTTGGGCACAATCTGTCGATAAGTCTGTGATTGACGGTGTGGAGTCCCGCCGTGAAGCCATAGAAGCTATAGCGTCATCAATCGAGGCAGAGGGTGAAAAAGACCTTTTGGCCTTAAGAGAAAATCTCAGAACTTTGCGGCTCGAAGCGTCGACTGCCGCACGGCCTTTACGTGATATGCGCGACCAGATCCAATCTGATATAGATAGGCTAGGCCCCGCTCCTGAAAATAAATCCCAAGAATCCGAAACAATTTCCCAGTTGCGGCAGTCATTGTCGAAAGACTTTACCGCTGTCGATGAGGCAATCCGGCAGTCAGAGCTGAATGTTTCACGGTCTTCAAGGCTCCTCGATGTGGTCTCCAGCTTGCGACGAGATGATTTCTACTCAAATATTTTCAGTTATGGCGCGACTCCGTTTTCCAAACAAATCTGGTCTGTGTCATTGGAGAGTTTTAATGAAGGCAGAACGCGTCTGATTGCGAACCTTAAGGAAGTTCAAACCGCTCGTCAGGAGGCAGGAAAAGTTAATGGGATCATGGTTATTATATGGAGCCTTGTACTGATTATCGGGTTTACGATTCCCCCGACTGTCTGGCTCTATAAAAAAGCAAAGTTGAGCTTTTTTTCGACCCCAGTCAAAGACAAATCCGATCAAACGCTGTTTGAGGGCGTTAGGTCTGCAGCGTTCGTACTGCCCGCCATCATTGCCATCATACTGCTTTACCTTCTGATAAAAAAACTGGGATATGCGCCCGATAGTCTCGGCGCTCTCCCAATATCAATTGTATTGGGAACAATGGGGGGCGTCGTCATCGCTGGGATTACAAGATCAATCCTTGCCTCTCCTCAAGCTCAACCACGCCGAATCCCAGTCGCCGACAAACGCGCAAATCTATTGACAGGATTCGTATTTGGCGGCGCAGTTCTCCTTGTAGCCGACTCCATTCTAAATGCGGGCGCCAATGTGTTAGGGGCGGCGTCCGAACTTACGGAATTACAAAGTATATTGGTCTCAGTGATCGGTGGGACCATACTGTTCCTGCTGACGCGAAAGTCCATGTGGGCTGCTGATGCACATGATAATCAAAACTTTTCCCACTGGAAGTTTGTAAGAATTGTCCTGAAGGTCACTTCAATCTTTGTAATCGTCTCCGCTTTGATAGGATATGGGGCATTGGCAAGATTTACTATCTCCCGAGTTTTCCTTCTGATTGCACTCCTATTGGTTGTCTGGTTTATTCGTAATATTCTACAAGAAACCATAAAATGGATACGAGCATACGTCTTGTCAAAAGCCCAGATGACCGGACAACAAAATGAGGAAAAACTGATCTTTTTCTGGATGGGGCTAATTGCCGATATTGCAGTTTTTGCCGTTTCGCTCCCAGCATTTCTTGTCATTCTCGGAATGGAGCGCGTTGAAGTTCGGGATTTCATCACGGATTCATTTAATGGATTTGATGTTGGTCCGCTGACGATTTCTTTATCAGATATTTTCGTGGCCATTGTGACATTCATATTCATCTTGTTTCTGACCCGGTTTATGCAGGGTGGTCTGGATAGGCGCGTCTTTGCCCCGGCTAAGTTTGACGATGGCGTTCGAAATTCATTCCGAACACTCTTGGGTTATACAGGTATTGTCATCGCGGTACTCGCAGCCCTCGGGGTAATGGGGCTTAAATTTGCCAATTTGGCCATCATTGCGGGCGCCCTTTCTATCGGTATCGGTTTTGGCCTCCAGAGTATCGTGAATAATTTTGTGTCAGGATTGATCTTGCTATTTGAACGCCCAATCAAAGTTGGCGACTGGGTCGTGGTGTCCTCCGGTGAAGGATTTGTCAAAAATATCAGTGTTCGTTCGACCGAAATCGAAACCTTTGACCGGGCATCCGTTATTGTGCCCAACTCAGAGCTCATCTCGTCTTCGGTACTAAACTGGACCCACAAAGATAAATATACGCGGATCATCATCCCGGTTGGAGCAGCCTATAAAGAGGATCCAAAACAGATAATTGAAATCCTGGAACGGCTGATGGTTGAAAACGCCCGCGTTATGAAGTTTCCCGAGCCAATGGTTTATTTCTCTGGATTTGGTTCCAGTTCGCTGGATTTTGAGATGCGTGTGTTTATTCGGAAACCTGATGATCGGATTTTGGTGCAAAACGAGCTTCGAATCGCTGTCTATGACGCCTTCAAGAAAGCTGGAATCGAAATCCCGTTCCCGCAACAAGACGTCTATATAAAGTCTGTTCCAATAGCCGGGAAATCGACCAAACTTGTCAAGGCATTACAATGATCGGGGCTTTTAAAACTGTCTTACGACGACGTCTCGCGGCGACCCCTGCATTGGGCGATGAACAACAAATTCAATTGGCTAAGAGAATTATAAATGAGGCCGAATCTTTGCCACCCAATGCTTTCCTTGCCTTGAGCGGGGACAAAAGGTTCATGTTCAGCGCATCAGGCAACAGCGTTATTATGTTTGGCACAAAAGGTCGCGCCTGGATTGCGGTGGGGCCTGCCATTGGGATCGGCTCCGAGATCGAAAGTTTAGAAATGGACTTTATCCAGCGTGCAAAGGCCTGCCGGGCTTACCCGGCCTTTTATGGTTTGACGGGGCACGATGCAGAGAGGCTTTCAGAGAAAGGCTTCATTAAAGAAAAGTTGGGCGAAAAAGCCGTCATTGATTTGGAAGAGTACAATTTCTCGGGAAGAGGCAAACGAGATATTAGAAGCGCCCGAAACAAAGCCCAATCAAACGGATGTGAGTTTTCAGTTATGAAGTTTACTGAACTTGCTGATCATTGGGCAGTTCTGGAAAAGATTTCCAGCAATTGGTTGACCCATTTTCAAGCCCAGGAAAAGAGCTTTTCACTGGGCGGGTTTTCCGCTGGCTACCTCAAACATTTTGAAATGGCGGTTGTTTTTAAGAAAAGAAACCCCATTGCATTTGCCTCTCTGTGGATATGTCAGGATAGAGTTACAGTCGACCTCATGCGCTTTGAGCATGAAGAGGGTTCTTACATTATGGACTATCTTTTCATGGAGCTAATTCTTTGGGCTCAAAGCAATGGCTTTAAAAGCGTCGACCTTGGCGCGGCGCCGTTGTCAGGCTTAAGGAACCAGTTAAATCCCTCTACTGTCGCAAAACTAGGAAATTTCGTCTCTGTGCACGCGGATCGCTTTTACAAATTTCATGGTCTGCGTGCATATAAGAACAAATTCGACCCGGAATGGTCAGCCGTTTACATATGCGCGGAAAGCCACTGGAAAGCCGCTGCTACGGCGGTTGCGGTCGCAGCTTTGACAGGCGCGGGAATTCGGACCAAGCTGAAGCGCAATAAACGATCCAAAGCGAATAGCAGGCCATTAAAATGAGTGACTTTATTCTTCACGCCTTTGAGGTTTTAAATGATTCCGGGATACCGCTCGAGCGCGAAAAAATTATTGATGGATTAAAAAGCCATGACCTCGCCTGGGTTCATCTTGATGCCGCACACCCGTTTACAAAACCTTGGCTCGAAACAGAACTATCATTTCTTGATCCGTTTATCGTGGCCGCATTGACAGTGGATGAAACCCGTCCTCGAGTTACCAAAATCGGGGATGGCGTGTTGCTGATTATGCGGGGCATGAATTTCAATGAGGGCCAAGCTGATGAAGACATGGTTTCTGTTCGCCTTTACGCCGATGCAGAGCGCATTATTAGCCTGACGAAAAGACCCGTTCGTTCAGTTCTTGAATTAGCTGATGTCATGCGCACAGATAGAGGCCCAAAATCTACGGGACATTTTCTGCAATTGCTGGTTTACGGTCTTTCTAAACGCGTCGATAAGGCTGTAGCTGGTCTTGATGATCAAATGGACGAAACTGAACGCTTGTTTGTGGATGGTCCAGAAAATGGTCATGATTATCGTCGTGACTTGTCCAGCATCCGAATGAAGGCCATCAAAATCAGACGCCATGTCGCGCCGCAGAGAGAGGCATTGTTTGAACTCAAATCTCTGGATTGCCAATGGCTGACGGAAATGGACCGTCGATCAATCCACGAAAGCTATAATCGTACTCTACGGGCCGTTGAGGAACTTGATGCCGTAAGAGAGCGTTCGCAAATTATTAAAGATGAGATATCGAGTGGTTTGAGCGAGAAGCTCAATCGAAACACCTATGTCCTCTCTTTGATTGCAGCGATTTTTCTGCCGCTCGGTTTTTTGACGGGTTTGTTCGGCATAAATATCGGCGGTTTGCCCGGTATTGAAAGCGGCAATGCATTCTGGGTCTTTTGTATCAGCATGATTATCCTGGTGGGCATTCAGATCATCGTATTTAAAAAATTGAAGTGGTTTTAATTACGGCCCCGTTCCGACGATTCCAAAATCCGCCGGAATTTGGAATAGAAGGTCAATAGAAGATTTGATTAACTGGTTTTGTGAGACCCGTTATTCCATGTTGCCCCTTGTGAATATTCGGGTTTCACACCAGCATTTTGACTATTCGAACGTTTCAAAAGACAGAGTTTCGATTTGTGAGCAATTCCATTAAAACAGCACTGATCACAGGCGCGTCAAGCGGTGCCGGCCCGGGAATTGCCAAAGTCCTCAACCGTAACGGTTATTACGTAATACTCGCATCGCGGCAGGAGATCCCGCTTAAAGAGACTTTGTCTGATCTGGATAATAATGCCCATTACCATCTTTTTGATGTTCGGCACAAAAAGAGCGTTGCCGAAATGGTCGATGCGGCACTGGAGAAGATCGATCAAATCGACATCTTGGTGAATAATATGGGCATCATGCCGTTATCTCGTTTCGCCGAACGGGAGGTTGAAGACTGGGACCGTATGATCGATGTCAATCTGCGCGGGATGCTATACACAATCGATGCAGTCTTGCCTGGCATGATGAAACGAAAAACTGGTCATATTGTCAATATTTCCAGTGTTGCCGCTCATTCTGTTCATCCGTCTACCGCCGTTTATTCTGCGACGAAAGCGGGCGTTAAGGCGCTATCCGAGGGACTACGTAAAGAGATGTCGGATGAAAATATCCGCGTGACAACCATATATCCGGGCGGGATAGATAGCGATCCGCCGCGCTCTGTTAGTGATGAAATACTGATCGCTGGAATGAAGGGCCGTTACAGCGCCGACCTGCTCGAACCTGAAGTGATTGGTGAAGCCGTATTATATGCTTTGATGCAGCCTGAGAATGTCTGCGTCAGCGACATTGTCATTCGGCCTACGAGACAAAAGATATAATTAATTACCCCGAATGGAATCTTCCAGATCGGAGATTTCATCTGAAAGCTTTTCAAGTTCACCCAGCAAGAGTTCTTTAACCACGGGTGACAGTTTGAGTTCATCCACGCTAGTCGTTTTGTGTTGAAGCATGAGGTCGGCCAAAAGCCGGGTAATCCCGCCGACAGCCAATTGCATATTAAAATACGCCTCGCCTATCGTCTCGCTTTTTGGTGTTATCTGTTCAATGGTCTTTTCCAACTGTCCGTTATAAGCCGCTCTAATGGGGGCGGGTTCTTTGATTTTTTCGATAAAAGCTCTATCCAATTGTAGTGCCTGACGTAGAGACGGCAATGTCTCATTGTCCGGATCGGACCATTTGCGCAGTAAAGACGTAGAACGCTCAACGGCCGCTGCCGCTTCGTCTTCTCCCATTCTTTCGATTATGAATTGAATAGCTTTTTCAAAGCTTCTGGAAGGGCGTATTTTCATAACTCTTTTCGTTCCAAAACTAACTTCCGATTGGAATATCTCAGGCGCAAATATGCATTTATTGAACTGAAAACCAAGGTCGTTTTGGAGAATACGATGAGAAGAACTTTTTTCTTGGCAAGACTATTCGTGCTGCTGGCTGTTTTATTTCTAGCAGTATTTGTGACGATTACAGGCCTAACAACACGCAGTAGCTTGGAAAATAGTGTCTGGTTTGCCAGCGTTACTCTGCTTCTCCTATTAGTTTTTCAATCTTCTATCCGGGGATCTAGCCCCAGATGACACTGCAATCAGTAAAACTCCTCCCGGACCCAATAGTGGAGCATGGTATGTCCAATATGCTGGATCAACATTTCATCACTTTTCCCATAGATGACTGGAAGTTTCTGGGCCCCGATTTTAATCGTGCCAAGTTTAATTCACGCTTGGAGAAACTCGCTGGTGAGCACAAGAATTTTGACTTTGCCAATATTCAGGAAGTCTACAGCCCGCTCGCAGAATTCTTCTATGTCTGTTTTCGCGACGCCATGATTGTCAAACAGTCCCGCTCTCATTTTTTGAAAATGGCCGAGCCGCTGACCCCATTCATGATTGGTGTTGCGGGAAGCGTGGCGTCCGGCAAATCCAGTTTAAGTCTGCTTCTTCAGTCTATGTTCGAAAGTTTCAATGAAGACTTGAAGGTTGAGGTCGTTTCCACGGATAGTTTTCTGTTAAGTAAAGAAGCGCTCAAAGCCCGTGGTATGTCTGGCCGAAAAGGATTTCCGGAAAGCTTTCACAGAGTCGATCTGTTGAAATTCGTCCAAGATGTGAGCGCTGGTTTTCCGAATGTCAGTTGCCCGCTTTATTCGCACCGCCTTGGCGATATCGTCAAAGGCGAATTGCAAGTCATTGACCGGCCAGATGTATTTATCCTTGAGGGGCTAAACATTTTGCAAACCTATCATACAAGTTCGGCGCAGGAAGCGGAATTTGTGTCGGATTATTTTGATGTCTCTGTCTTTCTTGATGCCGATATTAATGCGTTAGAACAATGGTATGTGGAGCGCTTCCTGGCATTTGTGAACGAAGCGCACGGAGACAAAACGGCAGCTCATTTCAAATATATTGAGCTCAGCCATGATGAGCGCGTCCAGACAGCCAAACGTATCTGGAACCATGTCAACGCCCAAAATCTCAAAGAGAATATCCTGCCGTCACGACAACGCGCAGATATCATCATACACAAAACAGCTGATCACATGGCAGATCAAATCATGATCAGCAAACACTGGCTTTAATCATGCTGGAAATCTTTACACAGCCCGAAGTTATCGCGGCTCTGATATCGCTTATTGTACTCGAGCTCATTCTTGGGATCGACAATCTTCTGTTCATTTCTGTTGTCACAAACAAACTTCCGGAAGATCAGCGCGCCAAGGCCCGCAATATTGGTTTAGGTTTGGCGCTAGTCTTTCGTCTGATTCTGCTAAGCCTCGCGGCCTGGCTCATTGGCTTGAAACAAGTCGTCTTTGATTTGGGGATGCAGGGTGGATTGACCGAACATGGATATCCCAGTTTTGAAACCGCTTTTTCCTGGCGGGACCTGATCATGATTGCCGGTGGATTGTTTCTCATCTGGAAAGCGACGACAGAACTCCATGAACATATAGATCCGGACCCTGCGGATACAATTTTCAATGTTAAGCCGGCTCGCCTGGGCTTCTCCATGGCCATTATACAGATATTGATGATTGATGCGGTGTTTTCACTGGACTCAATTCTGACGGCTATTGGAATGACACCCCATCTGATTGTGATATATATCGCCGTTTCGATAGCCATGCTGGCCATGATTTTTTCAGCCGGGCCCATGTCACGTCTGGTTAAATCAGCACAAACATTGGTGACGCTGGCACTCGCCTTCATTCTTATGATTGGAATGGTCCTGGTTGCTGAGGGCTTTGGCGCTCACATCCCGAAAGGCTATCTCTATTTTGCTATGGCATTTGCCATTGGCGTTGAAGTCTTAAATCTAATGAAACGTAATAATTCCTCCGGAAAGGAACACGTATGAAAATTTCATTGAAATATGCAGCTATTTCAATAACCGCATTTTTGCTGGCTTCGTGCTCTCAGGCTCAAACGCCTGTCGAAATAGCTGAAATATCGACGGACGAGCTTCTGGCACCTGAAGCAACGACGCTTTTTCTGGCCTTGGATGAAATAAAATGGACCGATGACCGTGTCGCCGCTCTCATCACAGAGCTCGGTGCATTGGAGTCCCATGGCCTAATCCCGAGCCACTATCACGTGGAAGCTCTGAAAACCGCTACAGGAGAAACCCGGTCTAAACTTGCGGCAGATGCCTGGTTGTCGGCAGCGGCCCATATGATTTATGGGAAAGTTGACGCCATATCCGTTGAACCTGATTGGACCGCGATTGGGCGCGAAGCCAATTTACCGGACCTTCTGGCAGACGTACTTTTGTCGGGCGAAGTCGCGAATTCATTGCGAAGCCTTGCGCCCAAAACGCCGCAATATTCTGCACTGCAGGCTGAGCTTGTCCGCGCGATGGAAATTGAAGAAGCCCCACTGGATCCGCTTGAGAACAAAGATCTATTACGTCCGGGTGCGAGCGGTGAGGCCGTCAAAGCCTTGCAACAGAGATTACTGCTCAAAGGCCTCATTCTGGAAGAAAATCTGTCCGGAAAATATGACTCTACGACCGAGACTGCTATTAAAGAAGTTCAGGGGGAAAATGGTCTGGATGCAGACGGCGCGGCCGGTGCTGCTACTATTCGGGCCCTTAATCGTGATCACAAAGCAAAGATTGATGCACTGAGGGTAAATTTGGAGCGTTTGAGATGGCTTCCGGATGATTTGGGGCAAAGGCACTTAAGGATCAATATTGCTGGGTTTTCGGTCACTGCCAATGAGAACGGAGAAGTTGTTCGGACCCATTCTGTGATTGTTGGTAAAACCTATCGCAAGACACCTGTATTTTCCGACCAGGTTGAATATATCATCTTTAATCCTTGGTGGGAGACCCCGCCGTCTCTTGCGGTGCGCGACAAGCTGCCGGCATTTCGCAAAGATCCGGCAGCCGTCGACCGACTTGGTTTTGAGGTATTGGATCGGAATAATCAGTTGGTGGATGCTAGCACCATAGATTGGAACAGTGTTAGCGCGACAAGTTTTCCCTATCGCTTGCGCCAGAAACCCGGCGACGTGAACGCACTGGGTCAAGTCAAAATTATGTTTCCAAATCCGCATAATGTTTATCTGCACGATACGCCCAATCGGGAGCTTTTCTCAAAACGCCAGCGCGCCTTTTCATCGGGCTGTATTCGCACGCATTTGCCCTTGGAGCTTTCCGAATGGCTCCTCAGAGATACGCAAGGATGGGATACTGCCAAGATTGATTCCGCAGTTAAGAGCAAGCGCGAAACCCGGGCAACACTGGCCAAGCCAGTGCCGGTCCACATCCTATATCAAACTGTCGTCGCAGATGAATTTGGTGTGCGGTATCTGGATGATTTATATGAGCGGGATCAGCGCGTCTTGACGGCGCTTGATCTGCGTCCACAATAGAGACTTTATGAAAAAAGCAATTCTATCCTGCATGAGCGTTGTGTGGTTCCTAACGAGCGCCAGTCCTGCTCAGGCTGTTGAGATTGACGGCTTAACGGTTGACCTGCCTATAATGACGTTCTCAGTCCTGCCGGGAGAAACACTGACATTTGAAGGTGTCCCCGCAGATGCCACCTTCACCGGGCCTGTTCAAAGAATGGACGGGCATTGGGCCTTCATACCTCAGATTGAATCCGGTCATTATGAGGTCAAATTGGTTACATCTGCAGGAGATGCCCTAATCGTCAACGTGTTTGTCTTGGAACCATTTAATGTAGACACGCAAACCAAAATCAATGGCTATAAAATCGGGCAATATAAAACAGGCTATAAAGGACTGGAAAGCTATGCGCCGCCCACCGGTTTTATTCGCGTTTCTCCTGATTTGGGAAACATTCAGGTTTCGCCCAATTTTCGATTGGGACAGTTTAAATGCAAACAGACATATAAAGGGAATGATTATTACCTTTTGCTGGAACCGTCGCTGCTGATCAAACTCGAATTGTTACTCACGGAAGCTCGCAAAAAGGGCTGGGTCGCGGAGGACTCGACCTTCCATATCATGAGTGGCTGGCGCTCGCCTGATTATAATAAATCTATCGGGAACAAAACCTCGGTATCTCGCCATCTCTACGGGGACGGTGCAGATATCTTTATCGATGAAGACAATGATGGCTATATGGATGATTTGAACGGAGACGGTAAAATCGATATTGGAGACGCTAAGGCCTTGGAGAGGTTGGCGCAGTCGCTATCGATCAACTCTGAAGGCAAATGGATAAAAGGCGGCCTGGCAAGCTACCGCAAAAACGAATTTAGAGGGCCCTTTGTGCATTTGGATACGCGTGGCTATCCTGCAAGATGGTAGGTGAACATGGAAAAGATTATTTGCGATAACTGTTTTAAAGACATCGATGACTATGATGAAACCTGTCCGCATTGCGGAGCCGTCACCGATTTTAAACACGACAAGAACCAAACCAGTAGATTTCGGGAGCATGCTAAGAAGTCTGCCTATCCGGGTCGTGATTATGGACCCGTGCAAAAGGTATCATTGGTAGGGAGAATGCTGCGGAAAATTCGCAGACGGTGAATGCTTCCTTTTAATTTGTCGGACTCATATTTACGAACTACGTTGTTGAGCACGGAAATTGTATTGTAGATTTCTGGGCGCCTTCCGAAACGGGTTTCGAAATCAGGCTCGCGTGAACGGAACCCGTTTCGGAAGGCGCCCATCGGTGTTGACCCTTGGCGCGATAGTTCTCCTGGCATTCGTTTGCGCGACCGCGCAAACTATTCCTGCGGCTTCGCCTTCGGGCCCGCCCTTACCACTGCGCCGGCCGTGACCGGCCTTTGGCGCAGAGGCGCGCGGGCGAATGCGCCGCAAGCGCTTCCCAATTCACTGCTCGCTGCGCTCGGCTTCATAGGGGTCGCTTGCGCTCGGCGTGGAGGGTTGTTTGAATTTTTCTATGGTATTGGAATTGATAGGGATTATTTGGACTGAACGATAACCCATTTATATATAGTGCCCGTCGATACCCAGACATCGTCTGACAATGTATTGTTGAGCCAGCCACCAGGTGGCTTGACTTTTCCTTGAATGCAGCGCCATTCGGCTTGTGTTGTTGTCTTGGCATTGGCCTTCCAGTCGACCCCAAATCCAATAGCGGTATTTTGCCAATTTAAATCTCTGTGATCAGTGATCTGGACGTCTTCGAATTGATTGGTCGCCCATCCACAGGTTTTGATTACATTGGATTGGTAAAACTCAGGGGTCTGTTTGGATAATGTGCTTATATCCATCTGAACCGGGTTTGTGGTAGAGCAAGCCGTCAATATCAACAGTGATATGAATAAGGAAAATCTCATAAGTTCAAGTTGCGGGTGGCTGCAATCAGGTCATGTGGGGAACCCTAAGAACCGCCCGCGCAGAGCCTATAGCGTGTATTATAAGAAAATTCCAGTTTTGCATTCAGCTTAAGGAATGATGTTTTGACGTTTATATAGCGGCGCATTCATCGTCGCTGAAAATTTAACCCAATTTTCATAGTGATTAAAAGTTAACGCGAATTCGGCCATTTTTTGACCTGTTTGTTAAAAGGTTTGAGTTAGTTCATATTTGCCCCAATGAGCGAAGATGGTCTTCAGCGGGATGCGTGGGATTATGTGGGTATACCGGAATTCAGGCCATCTTCGTCTCTCTTGGTTTTTGAGGGGCGAATGGTTTTGGAGTTGGGTCATGGGCTACCGATCTGACATTGTTGAGAAGGTGCAGACTTTTCTGGCATCTCAATATGCTGGCGTGCAGACTTTGGCGCGGGAATTATCGGACGTGAAATTATCTGCAATCAAGCTGGGATATGGTGAGCCTTTCGATCAGGAACAACGGGCCATTAATGATCTGCTGTGCCGAACAGGTGCCAGTGATCAGATCTGTTTGACGGTCTGGGCTTATTATCATGATATGAAGATGAATAGGGCTGCTGTTGAGGCTGAGCGTCGTTCTATCGGCTAGGTCGCCCAGATAAACTTAAGTATCCTAGATTTTTTATTTTCTAAAATCAGTTTGCGTTGCGTGATGCTATTCGTGACCTGGTCGCGCCTGATCTTTCCGAACGGAAACTCAGTCAATCTGTCCAATATGGCGAGCGTGGACGCAGGTGGATATGCCGGACTTAGAGATGATGTCGATAATCACACAGGCTCAATCGTGAAAGCCGGGATACTCTCATAAATTCTGGGTGTGGGAACTGAACTGGCGACAGATAATGATGACCGGATTGTTAGGGCTCTTCAAAATAGCGGTCAGAGCACGGTCAATATTGCCGGGCAACGCATGGTCGATCGGTCACTCAATGTTGCGCCGACCATCACCATTAGGCCCGGATGGCGGTTTTCCGTCATGGTCAGCGAAGACCTCATCCTCAAACCTTATAGAAATT
>JAHDDC010000018.1:33797-64031 GCA_020629545.1 Hellea sp. | reverse complement strand
AGATGGTGATCCGGTTTATCTCGCGAAATCGTCGTGGGATGTGGGTTATGCGCAAGAGAAAAATCCGGACATACGATTTTTGAAAGCTAAAGAGCGACGGTAATTACGTCACCTGTCGTAATTTTAACTTTATAAAACGACAGTTGTCGTATATATGGCCTCTATAAATATAGGGAGGACAATATGAAGTTTCGCGCAGGACTATTATCATCAATCGCTACAGCTATTCTATTTAGCCCGGCAGCTTGGGCTGGTGACATGGCACACAGGACTACGGAAAAAGTTATTGAGGCATATGGTGGGGCAAAATTTGAAAATCTAAAAACTCTTAGAATGGAAAGTGATCTTCGATATGGCTGGCTGGGTCAGGGTCAGTATCCTGACTACACAGACCTGGAGCCGATGCGAAAAATCTATCATTATGACCTCGTTAAAGGCTGGGGCAGTGAGGAGGCTTGGGGCGGAGGTGGCGCTTATGCGGAGCGCGTGTTCACGACCGATGACGGCCAATATACAGTCAACTACCTCAATAAGAGTTATGAGCATGATCCGGACGTTGATTTCTATGGTCACTTTGGCGGCGAAATTAGAACGACAGACTTTTTGCTCGCTTATGATTTAATGAAACATAGAAACACCGCAGAACATAAAGGTGAAAAAATGTTCCGCGGCGTGCCTCATGAATTGATCTCATATGACATGCCGGGAACAAGTATCGATCCTGTTTTATGGGTAAATACGGAAACCGGCCTGATATCTAAAATGCGCCGCGTAGTTCCGGATGCCTTTGTCCTCAATTATGTTTTCGGTGATCATAAAAAGACACGCGGCATTAGTTACGCCAGCGATTTCGAGCTCTATGCCGATGACAAACTCATCGAATACGCCAAATCAATTGATGTGTCCGTTGGTCGGATCGGATCCAAAATCTGGAAAATGGATCGAGGCATAGAGGCTCAGGGCGACATGATTTCATCGGATGAAATGGTTGTCGATCATATCGGCGGCTCTGTACACCATGCTGGGCAAGGCGGCGCGTGGGGAGCATTTGTAGATGCCGGCGATCATATTATCAGCATTGGCGGGTATGGCGGACTAGAGGACCGTTTCAAAGCATATCAAGAAGCGCAAGGATCGGAAAAGCCGTTGAAATATCTAATCGTGACCCATCATCACGCCGATCATCTTGCTAGTGTTCCAGATGCGATAGGGCTCGGCGCAAAAATAGTTGGTCCGGAATCAGCTCGCGCTAACTTGGAAGAAATCATGGATCGGTCATTAACGGTTGCGGAATTCCAAGTTTTATCCGGAGATAAAACGTCACTTGGGCCAGTTGATATATATTTAATTTCAACCGGACACGCGCCTGAATTTGCTTTGCCATATATGCGAACCGAAGAAATTATATACGATGAAGACCATTATTCAGGACAACGTAAAGATGGCCCGTCTTGGATCTCAGCCAATATGATGACAATGATTTCAGAGGTGGAACGAATCGGTTTAGATCCTGATTTATTACTGACAACGCATAGCCGCAAAGCCGAAAAATGGTCCGCGATAATGGAGAAATCCAAAAGCCATGTACCGGGTAAGTGTCCGACTGGGCGCGCGATTTGTCAGGATTTGCTGAAATAGAATAATTCGAGGTGACAGCCAGAGCCTTAAAAGTTATGGAAGGATATGGATACACCGCTGACCCTTCACATTGGGAACTACAACTATTCATCATGGTCGCTGAGGCCATGGATGGTGCTGACCAAGGCAGAACTTCCCTTTAGAGTCGAGGTCATCGATCTGGATATTCCAGGCTATAAGAATAAATTACTGGCTTTGTCGGACGCTGGAACTGTTCCCGTATTACAAGTCGGTGAAGAAAAGATACCGGATAGTCTGGCGATTAGCGAGTTTGCAGCCAAAGCTGTACCAAATCTCTGGCCCAAAGATCCAAAGGATAAAAAACGTGCGCGCGAAGTTGTTGAACTTATGCATACAGGTTTTGAGGCGATCCGAAGAGAGGCGCCGATGAATCTCCGGCGGCGGACATCATTGCCAATGCCAGAGGACTGTTTGAGGGACGCTGCCGAGATAGACGCGATGTGGTCAGAGCTACTGTCACAACATGACGGCCCGTTTTTGTTTAATGACTGGAGCATTGCAGATGCGTTTTACATGCCTGTTGCGACGCGATTTGCTTCCTATGATTTGCCCCGTTCTGTCCGGGCGGACACATATATATCCGAACTTATGAGTGATCCAGATTTCCAAAACTGGGAAATGATGGCTTTCGCTGAGACGCATATTCTGCCCGAAACTGATGCGGTCAATCGATGAATAGTTGCAGATCAAGCTCTTTTCTAGGAAATCACTAACGTTTTCGGAAGCCTTCACAAATGAATCTAAAAGATACGATCAGAACAATTCCGGATTTTCCCAAAAAAGGGATAATGTTCAGAGATGTAACGACACTGATGACTAATCGTCATGCTTTTGCGGAATCGATAATTCAGATGTGCAAACCTTATCAAAAAATGATTATTGATAATGTTGTGGGTATTGAAGCCAGAGGTTTCGTGTTTGGCGCAGCCGCAGCCTATGAGCTTGGTGCTGGATTTGTACCGGTTCGAAAGAAAGGAAAGCTCCCATTTGACACCTATGAACAGGATTATGATCTTGAGTACGGGACGGATACGCTCGAGCTTCATGCCGACGCAGTGCGTGCCCAAGAAAAAATTCTACTCGTTGACGATTTGATCGCAACAGGCGGCACCGCTGAAGCTGCGATCAAAGTTTTGAGAAGAGCTGGTGCCAATATCATCGGGGCGGCTTTTGTAATCGATTTACCTGAGCTTGGCGGCCGCAAACGTATTGAAGCTATGGGTGTCGCGGTTACAACTCTCGTTGAGTTCGAAGGGCATTAATTTCATAAATCCCCGCATTAACCGGATATAATTTCGTTTTGTTCGAATATAAATAGGCTTCACGAAACCTTGCTTATGAGCCCATACATGAAAAATATTCCAAAGCATGCCAAAATCCGGGTCAACAAACGCGCCCATTACGATCGAGAAACTGTTCATTCTATTCTGGATTGCGGGCTAGTTGCGCATGTGGGATTCTCGCTGGATGACAGACCCATGGTTATCCCGATGGCCTATGCCCGGGATGCAGACACGATCTATATACATGGTGCAAAGGCGGCCCGTATAATTAAGAAAAACAAAAGCGTACCGGCTTGTTTGACGGTAACACATATAGATGGTCTTGTTGTGGCAAGATCGGCGTTTCATCATTCGGTTAATTATCGATCCGTCGTTGTCCATGGACGGCTCCGTGAGGTAACAGATGAAACGGAAAAAGAACGAGCGTTGATATTGGTAACAAACCATTTATTACCCGAAAGATGGGATGAAGTTCGTCCGATGACAGCGAAAGAATTTAAAGCAACCGGCGTTCTGGCTCTTGATATAGAGGCCGCATCGGCAAAGATTAGAACCGGGCCGCCAGTTGATGATGAAGAAGACTATGCGATCCCAATTTGGGCTGGCGTATTGGGTGTTGAGACGCGTCTTGTGACTTCAGAGACGGATTCGAGGTCTTTAGTATCAGATGAACCTAACTCCCTTGCATTGGCTCGGACAAAGTTCAACTTATGATTCTCAGTCAAATTTTTGTGCATCCGATTAAGTCTTGCCGCGCCATTTCGGTTGCGAATGCTGACGCCCAGGCAAGAGGGCTGGCGCATGATCGCCGAATGATGATCGTAAGATCAGACGGAGAATTCATAACGCAACGTAGTCACCCCAGAATGGCTCAAATTAAAACTCTTGTGAAAGCGAACAATGTCGGATTTCTATTGGAGGATAAATTATGGTTTCCAGAGTTCGGGGAAGATCGAACACGCGTATCGGTGTGGCGCGATAGTGTTATGGCTCGTTTGGCGGATGAGCACGTCCAATCTGCTTTATCAGAATTTCTGGGCGAACCCGTCAAACTTGTAATGATGGATAAAGATAGTCAGAGAATGTCTAATGAAAAATATGCTGATAGCGAAGTCAGCTTTGCAGACGGTTATCCTATTTTGATTACGAATTCAGCTTCTCTGAAAGCCCTATCTGAAACGGCAGGATTTCCTCTTCAGATTGAACAATTTCGCCCTAATCTGGTTATAAACACGGATAAGGCTTGGGCGGAAGATGGCTGGAAATATTTGGCTATTGGCGATGTAGAGCTTGAATTAGTCAAACCCTGTACGCGTTGCGTCATGACCACGCTCGATCCCATAACTGGCAAGCCTGCATACCCGGAAACTATGCAGGCTTTGATCAAAACCAGGAAGTCCAATTTCACTGATATTCCAGGTGTTCTGTTTGGTTGGAACGCCGTTGTTAAAACGCCGGGCATTTTATCTGTTGGCTCAACTGTCCGAGTATCTGAGGAAAGATCATAAACTCTTTAGAGTTTTCGCGTATCAAAAGGCATGAAAGCCATATTTTCCAAAATTAGCGCGCCCGAGTCCGTCAGGCGAAATAAAGCTCTTGGCGCGTCAACTGGAAACTTCGATCCGGTCAGTCTAGATGCCAAAACAGTTATCATTATCAAGTTAACCTGCTACGTTTTTGGGTCCTTGGACCGCCAATCTATTTCCGCTATGGAAAATCGACTGGGCTTGCGGTCGGATCATAGAAAGCAGGTTTCCCGTCAAGTGGCGGCTTATGTCAACAGGCCGCAAGGCTTGAGCGCTATTTACAAAGAGATGCGGACGCATCGCTTGTCGGATCATAGTTCAGCCTATTCGATTTTCGAACGTGTGTGTATGATCGCTTCCTACAGCGCGAGATTTGACAAATCTATTTTGCGGAATTTAGTTGGCGCTGGAAAACAATTTGGCCTAACTCAAGATGAGATCTACCGGGTGATAGCTAAAACAAAACTGGCCGTCTAAATCCAAATCGCTAAACGTTGAATTTGAACAGCATGATGTCGCCGTCTTTTACAATATAGTCTTTACCTTCTTGACGAACTTTTCCGGCCTCTTTCGCGCCTTGTTCACCTCCATGGGCGACAAAATCTTCATAGGCGGTGGTTTCAGCGCGAATAAATCCCTTTTCGAAATCTGTATGAATAACCCCGGCGCAGCGCGGAGCCGTCCATCCGTTTTGAAAAGTCCAAGCTCGGGCCTCCTTCGGCCCGGCGGTGAAATATGTTTTAAGGCCAAGAAGCGCATATCCGGCTTGTATGAGGCGGTTAAGACCCGGTTCGGTCAGTTCTAAGGCCTCAAGGTATTCATTGCGTTCGGCACCATCTAAGAGCGCGAGTTCGCTTTCGATTTGCGCCGAGATAATGACAGCTTGAGCGCCTTCACTCTCTGCGTGAGCTAGAACTTTGGCTGAATAGTCATTCCCTGTGCCCGCACTGGCCTCATCAACATTGCAGACATACATAACTTTTTTGGCTGTCAATAGCTGTAACATACGCCAGGCTTTTTGCTCATCATCTTCGATTGTCGCATATCGAGCAGGTTGGCCATCGGACAGAACCTCAATCGCCCGTTCAATGAGTGACATAGTCAGCTTTGCTTCCTTGTCATTTTGCTTGAGTTTTTTTTCTAGGCCCGGTTTACGTTTTTCAAGGCTTTCCAGATCTGCCAGCATGAGTTCCGTTTGTACGGTATCCAGATCAGCGAGGGGATCAATTTTCCCATCGACATGGGTAATGTCCTCATCGTCAAAACAGCGCAAGACGTACAGAATCGCGTCGGTCTCCCGAATATTGGCGAGAAATTGGTTGCCAAGACCTTCACCTTTTGAGGCGCCTCGGACTAAACCCGCAATATCGACGAAGTTCATCCGCGCCGGAATTTTTTGTGCGGAACCCGCAATAGTTGCGATTTTATCGAGGCGATCCTCTGGAACAGCGACATCACCAACATTGGGTTCGATCGTGCAAAACGGATAATTAGCCGCTTGCGCATTCGCGGTTTGTGTGAGCGCATTAAATAATGTCGACTTTCCCACATTTGGAAGTCCGACGATTCCGCATTTAAATCCCATGATCTACATCCGTCTTGTTAGTTGCGGCGGGGCTTAGCACCAGGCGGTGGGGCGAGCAAGTCGACCCTGGTTTGATATTTGTCCATAGCTCCCCCGGCCAACAAATCAGCCGCTCGAGCGAGAGCGTCCATCATATCCTGAACCCAGCTTGCCTCCGATTTCGCGAAATCAGACAAGACATAACTATGAACTTTGTTTTTCTGTCCTGGGTGCCCGATGCCGAGTCGAGCCCGATGGAAGTCTTCCCCGACGTGTTGACGAATTGACCTCAGGCCATTGTGCCCGGCAATTCCGCCGCCTGTTTTCATTCTGAACTTTCCTGGTGCCAGATCAAGCTCGTCATGAAAGACAACAAGATTTTGAAGTGGTATTTTATAAAACTGCATGGCTTGTTGAACTGACCGCCCGGATTCGTTCATAAATGTCAGGGGCTTCAGCAAGAGAACTTTGGTTGGCCGTCCATCTACCAGGACATTTCCTTCGCGAATGAGGCCTTTAAATTTTGACTTCTCACCGGAAAAATTATGGTAATCACCTATAGCGTCAATAGCCATAAAACCGATATTGTGCCGGTTCCCGGCATATTTATCACCGGGGTTTCCAAGTCCTACCCAAAGTAACATATCTTGAGGTTCCGTCCCTTTAAAGAGACGTCGCAGAAACGCGAAAATTACGCGTCTCCGTCGCCAGTTCCTGCGGCGGCTTCGCCTTCAGCAGCTTCGCCGTCAGATTCCGCACCTTCGCCCGATTGGCTCTCTTTAGACGCGCGTGAGCTAACGATCGTTGCGATTGTGAAATCACGATCGGTAATCGCTGGCGTTACATCCTCTGGAAGCTCTACTTCGCTGATGTGGAGACTGTCACCGATTTCCATTTTTGAAATGTCAACCGTGATCGAGTCTGGAATTTTAACTGCGGGGCAAGATACTTCGATCGAATGACGCACCACGTTTAGAATACCACCTTTTTTAATTCCCGGAGCGATGTCATCGCCTTTGAATATAACAGAAACTTCGACTTCAATAACTGAAGTTTCATCAACGCGGTACAAGTCGACGTGAACCGGCATATCCGAGACCGGATGGAATTGAACATCCTTTGTAATCACCTTTTGTTTCTCACCTTTGTGAGAAATTTCGATCATGTTTGATAAAAACTGACCGGAATTGATCGCTTTTAAAACTTCATTTTTACGAAGCGCGATAGCGACCGGGTCTTTGCCGCCGCCATATATCACGCCAGGAACGGCGCCATTACGGCGAGCTTCTCGTGAAGATCCTGTTCCGGTTGTCTCTCTAACGACGACGTCTAAACAGATACCAGTCATTGTCTAATCCTTATTTCGACTTCCCAATCGGGGATTTTTGAGCTTTTCTCTTAAAAAATGACCGCCCTCCAATAGGATTTGGGCGGTTTTTGCGAGATTCTCTCGAATTCAGCGCGCTCATTAGCGAAAGCATTTCAAAAACGCAAGCTTAATATACGAGCAAAATGATCAGTTCGCTCAGAAAATATCGTTAAAAAAAGGTGAACTTTTCAGGACTTGGCCTGATGCTTGCGTATATGAAGTTCGAGAGACATGACGGGGACAGCATAAATGTATCCAGGTGCAGCAACAGGTATAATGATTGTTATCACTTTAGTGGTGACGATTACGATGCTTGTTCCTACGATTTTTAAGTTCGGCTCATCGCTCGTACGTTTCTATTGGAGAGGGTTTTGGGTTTTCCTTGCAATTATTAGCTTTATTGCATTTGGTGCCGCAACGCTTGAGGTTGCGGGCTACTCAATATTAGCGGCATCAGCCCCGTTATTGGACGGTTTAGTTTTTGCATTCATGGCTTTTGTGATGTTTGGGTGGTTTCGACTAGCCGGATCCGCGGTCAGAAATCGCTTTCAATGGTTTATAAAACGACCACATGCAACGATGATTAAAACTAGAGCGGACTAACATCGACCTTTCCAACTGGTACAGAGTCAACGGTCTTAATCGGTGCGTCTGGGCCCAAAATAATGTCCGATGATTGCAACGTTCTTGGCGCTTTTACGTCGTCATAAAGCGATCCAAACAGAGAATTTTGAGTCACGGGCTGAGAAGGGCCACCTGCCAGTCCCGGCTCGATTGGCGGAGCTGAGCGTTGCATGGAGATTTCGGAGGCGGGTCTGGCGTTATATGTGGGTCCATTCATAGAGTTTTGCGTAGGCACTGGGGCAGCAGGTTTTTGGGGCTCAAGCGAATGATTAACGTCCGAATAAGTCTGTTGTATGTTGTCGAGATGGGGCTTCATCGCGCCTGTTTCTTGACTCTGATAGACATTGGCCGTGGGCGTTTGATGATGCCGAACCTGTTTAGGTCTAGAATTATTGACATATTGCCGGTTTGAGAATGCTCCAGAATTTTGGCGTATGGCTTGGCTCTGAATTCCCGAGGTTGGCTGGTGGGATCGAACCGGGAGTCTGGAAAGCTGGTTGTTGATTGCGCTCGGCTGATTGGCAATTTGTGGCGACACTTGCTGATGGCGAACCTCAGTTCGTTGATAATTGTGAGCTTGCGGGGCTCTGACGTGATTATACTGTTGTAGCGGCACGGCCCCCACACGGACCGTCGGACTCTTACTGGGTAAACGCGTCATCTTCACGCTTGAGGGTCTATATTGAGATGACGGCTGACCCAAACGTGTCGTGCGGTAACCTGCGGGAATAATTTTTACGGAATCGATCGCATTCGGACTTTCGCCGCTTATACTGAATTGGCTTGGAATTGGAGTTGTTATGCGGGTTTTAAATTCACATATCGCTCCCGTTGGTGAACTGGAAATTTGAACGAAATTCCATGCCTTGCACATGGCGTCACCAAGGCATTGACTTTGGCATTGATCAGGTGTGTTTGCGTGAATACTGAGGTATGACGGACCGGGTCTGTATATGCCACGGTCAGCGCTCCAAGCCGATGGCGATATAAACAATAATGTCCCAAAAAGCAGTGGGAAACGCATAAAGACCTCTTCGAATCGTCTGTCTTGTTCTGCGTCAGATGTGTTAGCGTTTGGTTAACCTTGTTTGGGTTCGCTATTGGTTTTTGTCCGCGTTTAAAGCGTAATCTTTATATAGCGCCCACGCGGCTTTGCAGGCGATATCGCTGGCTTGCCGTCGGCGTAACACACTGTTAATTGCGATCAGGTCGCCTTCTGGCGGTTCAAAAGGCGCTAAAGAGGACACAGCTTCTGCTATACTCTTTTCCGTTGTGTCTAAACCACAAGACGGGACAGGATGGGACGTTAGGACATTGCTTAGAACTCTTCGCACCAGATTATGGTCTACCGATTTTGACGTCATACTGCCCCCACAGCTCAAAATGTACCTCCGCTGAGGTTAAGGTGAAAAAGCTTTTAATACAACCTTATTTTGAGACAATGGTTAAGTATTTCTTTATTATTCAAATTCTGAATAAGGGGAAGCTAAGAGCATAGCCCAATAATACCTATATTCCGTCCTACGGTTATAGATGAGTGAAATGCCGAAATCTGATACATCTGAACGCAGAAGGTTTTCATTATGACCTGGACTTTTCTGCCAGGCTTCAAAAACTTTATCCCAACTGTTTTGGCCGGAAGCCACATTCTCTGCGACAACGGAAAATACGTATCCCTTTTCTTGGGCGCGGTCACTATGAGTGCTCCCATCAGTGCCGGTGTGAGAAATCATCCCATGCTCAGCCATGTCTTTGGCATGCCGTTCAGATGCAAGATTAAGTTTTTCGTTTAGCTTGACCGGATTTAGACCGTATTGGGCTCGATATAAATTGAGCGCCTCTACAGCTAAGTCCGGATCGAGAGGCTCTGGTGGTTTGATCTCAAAAGGAGACCCTTCGGATAACCCATCATTCAAGAAGCAACGATAAATCTCTCGTGTAATATCAGGCTGAACAGTAACTGACCCCCGGCAGACTTCACTATCATCTCTACACAATGCCTTACATGCATCGGCCGTCGATACATCAATGGTCCTGTAAGTACTAATGGGTGTTTCGCCATATGGAGACTCGGCCGTCCCAATCTGGGGGGTCAGTGCGAGTATGATCGGGACAGCCAGAATCCGCATGGACCATTATCTAGATGAAGATGAGACCGATACAAAGTTACAAAATAGATAGTTTCGGACGATGGTCAAAGATTGTTGGCCATAGGTAATAGCAGTGGATAACGGTGATGAATGATATTGGCGCATATTATCAGAAATGTCATCAGGATTGCGTCTTAGTTGCTGAGATAAACTTCATAATTTGATCAACTGCGTTTTTAATCGCATCTGTGTCGGGTTGTCCGAGTGCTTCATCGCGGCCCCTTATTTGAACTGGTAGATAGGCCTCGTGGTCATCAAAGGCGCGATCTATTGCTTTGATGAAATTGTTTGAATCAGTCAAAACGGTTCCATAATGCCAATGGGCGTAATCTGGATCATTTTTCCATTCATATTCAGTGGGTGACAAAAACAGACAGGGTCCGGGATGGATCAAATATTCGTAGACTTGGCTACTGACATCTCCGATATAAAGATCTGCGGCTTGCGTATAGGTCATATCGGTTGAGGCTTCGCTCCCAAGATCTATTTTTATATGATCCATCTGGGCAAATCTTAGAAACGGCTCAATCTTTGTCGTATTGTTATCTGCAAATAGCCTGATATGAGGCGCAAAAATCAGATTGTATTTATCCTGCTGAGCAAATTCCGAAAGGATTTCCAACCCGAATTTTCTCCATGAAGAAAGATTGGGATCAAAATGTGGATTGTAAAGAACAACGGGTTTTCCATTGTCAAAAAGCTTGGCGCGAATTGGAAACATTACCTTCAGCGCTGCGGCCTTTATATAGCCCGAAACCGAACAGTTCTGATTGGATACAAGACCGAGATTAATCATTCTACGCTTGTCTTTTGGTCCGGCGACTATGACGTGATCAAAATGTTTTATGCGTTTGTCATAGCTTTTAGCTCTATCGCCAGCTCCATGAGGAATGTGAATCATTGGAGGTGTCTTTATCGGAAGTTTTTTGAGAATTGTTGATGTCCGTTCTGCGACAACCAGGTAATCCATAGATCGCAATGACTTTAGGCTTCCTAATAAAGAAGATATTTTAGGGGCAGATCTAGCTAATATACGGCTGGGTTGTAGATGTTTGATTGTAACGGGTGCACATCCAAGGCGCTCAACAGTTTTAGCGCATAGCTTGGCTTCGTTTTCGTTTCTGACAAATATTACGGGTTCAAACTCTCGACGCCCCTGCATCTTAGCCGCGACGGGAATGAGGTGCAATATGTGGTGTATCCCGCCGATTAAAACAAAACCTATTCTATGCCGATTATTTCGCGGCATCTAGACCAATATCGAAATTAGTCGCGGAGTGCGTTAGGCCGCCAATGGAGATGATATCAATCCCAGTTTCAGCGAGACCTTTTACGGTCTTAAGATTAACCCCGCCTGAGGCCTCAAGGGTAGGGCGCGGACCATCAAATGCGTCGACTATAGCGACGGCTTTACGCAGCTTATCTGGACCCATATTATCCAAAAGCACGACATGAGGCGCAAACGGCAGGGCTTTCTCCAACTGCGCAAGAGTATCAACTTCGACGCTCACCCTGACCATATGATCAGCGTTTTCCGTGATTTGTGACAGAGCTTTTTCGATGCCGCCCGCTAAGGCTATATGATTGTCCTTTATCATTATAGCGTCTGATAGTGATTGTCTGTGAGTGTTGCCGCCGCCTGCGAGTACCGCTCTTTTTTCAAGCGCGCGGAGTCCCGGAGTTGTCTTGCGGGTTGCCGCAATTTTAGCTTTGGTATGGGCGATCAGAGCGACGTATCGAGATGTCAACGTTGCAATCCCGGACATTCGCCCTAAAAAATTCAAGGCCGTTCGTTCGGCCATAAGAAGGGATCGAACAGATCCCTCGACTTCGGCAATAACATCGCCTTTCGTAACGGCGCTTCCATCCCCTTTTAAAACCCTCAAATCCACTGATGGATCAATCATGTGATAGGTCATAACGGCGGCCTGCATGCCGGCGATTATTCCGGTATCTCTGGATTTGAAATAGAGCTTGGCAGTTGCTTTTTCGGGGATCAGCAAATTGGCGGTAACATCACCCGCAGTTCCAAAGTCTTCGTTAAGTGCGAGTCTGATGATAGGCTCGATGACAGTTGGCGGGAGTAAGGGTAGCTTAGACATGATGGGCCTTTAACCTGAATCGACGCGGCGTAAAACAAATTTTGCGTTTATGCGTCGTGATTATGTACGGACAGATTTATAGCCGTGTACGGATATGAGAATAGTTGATCCGCAAATGTTTGCGTATAATTATCGTTTGCCATGGAGTAGTTTATGTCAGAACGCAAAGAAAAGAAGAGCGAACGGCTCGAAGTCCGATTGCCTTATTCAAAAAAACAAGCTTTTGTCGAGGCTTGCGAACAGCAAAGCGATACGCCCAGCAACGCCATTCGCCGATTTATCAGCAGTTATATTCGAAGGTCTGATAATGATACGCTTGGGCATTGGGCTGGATCGGTAAAACGTAAATTATTACCGGTTGGCGCTATGACGGTAGCTGCAATTGGAGTGATGAGTTTAGCTTATTGGCAGTTAGGTGGCGGACCCCAAACAGACGCAATCGAGCATGAAGCGCTATATAAATCCTATGATATAAATGGTAATGATGTCATTGATATTGGCGAAATCACAAGCCAAGACAATGAAAAGCAGCTATTCGAGGTTCTCGATTTAAATGGCGATAATGCCATAGATAGAGATGAATTCATTGCTGAGGGCGATGTGGCCTGGATGTACAAAAAGAACGATCCGCAATTAGATGATGAAAATAACAGTGTTGTGACGGAGACCGAAGGGACGATCCATTATATCCAATATGATCTTTCTAACAAAGACAATCCCTATATCGCGGTCTGGGTTAATAATGTCGACAACGAACAGCGGTCGTTTCGCGCCGATAAGGTTCTGTTCAAGAACCGGCCGGCCGAAAACTAGTCCAGCATGTCATAGCCGATATAGGACGAGCGAGCACTTGGGTCGGCCGAGGGATAATCATCTCGGAAATGACCGCCTCGGCTTTCTTCGCGGGCCAGGGCCGATGACACAATGAGGCGGGCGGCGATGAGTGGATTGGCGCGGCCGACTTGATCAATAAGGTCTTCGATTTTTGACATCAGCTGATTAAGGCCCTTGGCTTGCCGTCTGACACCGCACAGGGCCGTCATGCCATTGCGCAGGGTTTGCGTCACTTCCGGAGTCATCGCTAGCCAAGGCTGTGATCTAATCTTATCGGCTTTGCGCTCATGTACTTCGGTTTCAAGAAGCATTTCGGCAGCGCGTCCCCCAAAAACAATGGCTTCGAGCAGAGAATTACTAGCCAGCCTATTAGCACCGTGAAGTCCAGTTGCCGAACACTCACCTACAGCCAGCAAACCGGATAACGACGAGCGACCATAGCTGTCGGTCGCAACGCCGCCCATATGATAATGAACAGCTGGAGCAACTGGAATCGGCGCGATGCGCGGATCAATATTTGCGCTCATACAGGCATCAAATACAGTTGGGAAATGATCTGGGAAATGACTGCCTACCGCTTCGCGACAATCAAGCTTTGGCGCGCGCCCGGCCGCAATTTCTGCAAATATCGCGCGGGCGACATCATCGCGAGGCGCAAGCTCGCCATCTGCATGGTAATGGCTCATAAAGCGCTTGCCTGTATTATTTATCAGGATTGCGCCATCTCCTCGCAAAGCTTCCGTGGCGAGCGGAGCAGGGTCTCGCCCTATGTCGATGGCGGTGGGATGAAACTGTACGAATTCCATATCCCGCATCACGGCACCCATTACGGCAGCCATGCCAAGCGAGTCGCCGCGAGCCGTTTTTGGATTTGTTGTAACGGCAAATAACCCGCCGACCCCCCCGGTCGCCAAAACCGTCACGTCGGACTCCACGCCGAGCATTGACCCGTCATCCCGGCGGGCGAGGGCGCCTGCAATTCCCCCATGTCCGTCTGATAAAAGGCTTTCGGCGCGCCAGCCGATTAAAGGCGTGATATGCTCCGCATTTTGTGCATGTTTGACCATAACATTTATGATTTCACGGCCGGCCGTATCGCCTTTGACCCGGGCAACACGCGCCATGGAATGGGCGGCCTCAAGTGAAAGGTAAAGACTGCCGTCGTCTTTTCGGTCAAAAGGTACGCCCAGCGCAGCCAAATCGCGTACGCGGTCCGGGCCTTCAGTCGCTAAAATATTGGCTATATTTGCATCTACCAATCCATCCCCAGCTGCGATTGTATCGGCCGCATGTGAGGCCGCAGAGTCATCAGGGTGGAGCGCCGCGGCGATGCCGCCTTGAGCCCAAGCCGAAGCGGCACCATCTTTGGATCGACGCGATGTGAGAATAAAAACGGGGCGTGGCGCAAGCTTAAGCGCTGTGTAAAGACCAGCTAAACCTGCGCCAACGATTAAAACCGCGCCGGGCGGCAATCGTTTGGTATCAAGGTTCCATTGGCTCATAAAAGAGGGCTTATGCTTTAAAAGGGTCGCGCATCAAAATGACATCTTCGCGTTCTGGGCTGGTCGAAACCATAGACACTGGGCAGCCTATCAGCTCTTCTACATGGCGAACATATTTAACGGCTTCGGCGGGGAGGTCGGCCCAGCTTCGTGCGCCGCGTGTTGATCCAGACCATCCTGGCATGCTTTCGTAAATAGGCTCGACCTTTGCCTGATTGGTAATTCCTGCTGGTAGATAACGGACAATTTTTCCATCTAGTCTATACGCCGTACAAATCTTGATCTCTTCTAGACCGTCAAGAACATCGAGCTTGGTTAGGGCAATTCCGGTAATGCCGCCCGTAATGATAGCTTGCTTGACCATACAGGCATCGAACCAGCCGCAACGTCTTTGGCGACCAGTTACAGTTCCAAATTCATGGCCGCGCTCGCCCAAGCGACGTCCGATATCATCAGTCAATTCTGTCGGGAAGGGGCCTTCACCGACGCGCGTCGTATAAGCTTTGGTGATCCCAAGAACATAGCTCAGCGCACCAGGTCCCATACCGGACCCTGCAGCCGCCTGACCCGCAATTGTGTTAGAACTTGTCACAAATGGATAGGTACCATGATCAATATCGAGCATCGCGCCTTGCGCGCCTTCAAACAGAATGCGTTTCTCGGCGTTGATCGCTTTATCAAGCGTTTTCCAAACCGGGGCAACATAAGGCAAAATCTTTGGCGCAACTTCTGTCAGGGAGTCGTGCAATTCTTTAGCATCAACGGCAGGGTGTCCTAGACCTTTGCGCAGCGCATTATGATGATGGAGGAGATTTTCGACTCGGGCTAACAAATTATCTGGGTCGGCCAAATCGCAGACCCGGATCGCGCGCCGCGCGACTTTGTCTTCATAGGCGGGCCCAATGCCGCGTTTTGTCGTTCCAATCTTTATGCCGTCAGCGCGGTTTTCGCGAATGCCGTCCAGCTCGGAATGAACAGGCATAATCAGCGCTGTAGATTCAGATATCTGCAGGCTTTCCGGATTAACTTTGACGCCCTGGCCTTTGATCCGCTCGACTTCATCTAGAAATGCCCAGGGGTTTAAAACGACGCCATTGCCAATCACAGATAGCTTACCGCCCCGGACAATCCCAGATGGCAACAGGCTGAGTTTATAGGTAACGCCATCAACCACCAAAGTATGGCCGGCATTATGTCCACCTTGGAACCTGACCACGACATCTGCCCGGCTTGAAAGCCAGTCTACAATCTTACCTTTGCCTTCATCTCCCCATTGGGAGCCTACAACCACAACATTCGCCATATATTCCCCCGTCACATCAAAGGCGCGGAATAATCCCCGCGCCTTACAAACAGAATCTTCGACTTTTCTTTCTTTAAACAAATGTGACAGTAATAGCGAATCTATTTGAGGATAATTTGGTCGCAGCCTATGGAAAACAACGCCATCATTGCTTTGGTCTTTATTCTGTTTGTTTTGGCCTATCTCTGGCTCAGGCGGGGCGGCGGTTTTACATCCCCTGAAACAAAGCCAGCCAGCGAGTCAACTTTTAGGTGTTTCAATCGCAAGGCCAGCCTGTTTGTCAATTCGGCTGAATATGCCTTTTTTCACTGCCTGCAAGGTCATCTTCCGCCCGGATATTTTTTAATGTCGAAAGTTCGTCTGGAGGATATTATCGAGGTAAAGCCGCAAATTCAGAACCAAAAAGTTCGTTGGCATTTGCGAAACCGAGTTAAATCCCGTCATGTCGATTTTTTAATCATTAACAAGAACGGGCATCCGGTTTTTGCAATAGAACTCGATGGGGCCTCTCATTCAGATAGTAAGGCGACAAATGCAGATGATCTTAAAAACGGTTTATTTCGCGCTGTAAATATTCCGCTTTGGCGAGTTAAAACCGGTGAAAATTTCGAAAAAAACCTGCGGAAAAATCGTTTCAAGTCTTAAAATCAGTTAACCACAATTGTCCTGATTTTAAGCCCTGATTAACGATGTTGTGCCAGTCTGAGCCATAATTATTGGGAGAGGTTCGCTGTGGCCGGACGCAAAAAATTAGATCTGACGCGGGAATTCCGTAAAACGACACGCCAGTTAGCTATTCTTAATCGTGACCTAGCATCAAAGATGATTTTGCTTGCATCTCAAACAGGGGATACTTCGCCTCTTATGCAAGCCGTCGATGCTTTGCAAAAAGCTGACGAATATTTTTCAACCGAGAACACCCCGCGGGAAACCGCCGAAATTCGTCAGGCTCTAGCCGAAACATTATATACGCTCGGCAAAGCCCAAGATGATCGTGACGCTCTCGAAAAGTCGATTGATGCCTATCGTAGTGCGATTACGCTAGCCTCGTTGATCGGCGACGATAAAATGCGGACGACCCTAAAGAAGAATTATAGTCGCGCGGCAAAGCTTCTCGACGAGCATGAGCCAGCAAAGCGTAAAGCTGAAAAAGCTGTTCGCGGCGCAGCCTAGGCCTTTTCCGCCTGAGTGTTTAATGTCTTAATCTCTGTGCTTTAGCGCAGTTTTGCCCTATTCTCGTCATAATCATGGTTAATGGCTTCGTGTTATAACCGTCTTTTGGGGAGACTAATGTGAAAAAACTTATACTAATAATGGGACTTTTAGGGGCGATTTCTGCGCCGGTTCTGGCGCAATCCGCGCAATTGGATGTTGATAAGGATTTTTCCGATAGCCTGTCTCTGACGATTTACGGTGACAATCGAGCGCTGGTCGAAGATGACCGGACTATACGCTTTTCATCAGGCGATCATGTTGTCGAACTACCGGGCGTGTCTTCAGCCATTTTACCGCAAAGCGTTACCATTAAGGCCTCAAATATAGAGATTATTGAGCAGAATTTCGATTTCGACCTTTTGACCCCGGCCAAGTTGATGGAAAAAGCCGTCGGTGAGTATGTTGAAATCGTGAAAACCAATCCGGCAACAGGCAAGGAAGAGCGCGAACGGGCGAAAGTCCTGTCAGTCAATAACGGCGTCGTTATCCAAGTCGGAGACCGAATTGAGGTTCTTCGTGACGATAATATCCCGACCCGTGTGGTATTTCCTAAAGTCCCAGATAATCTTCGGGCCAGTCCAACTTTATCACTTCGGGTCGATAGCTCTCTGCCGGGGTCACGCAGTGCAAATATGACCTATATTAGCAGTGGGCTAACGTGGAAAACTGACTATGTGGCGGTGTTTGATGAGGTGGCTAAAGAAATGAGTCTGCAAGGTTGGGCGACTATCGATAATACAACCAATACCACCTTCCATGACGCGGAGATTTCTGTCGTCGCTGGCCATGTCGGTAAGGCGAATAACCGCAATAATTATAATAATTACAATAGGAATAACAATCGAGGACAGCGCCGGGGCGGCATCGAGGCCGGAAGCGCCGAGCGTATTGGCGATAATTATATCTATCGTTTGCCAGGCGAAACGACCTTGGCGAGCAAGCAAAAAAAGCAGATCAGCTTTGTCGACGCCGACAAAATTGCTGCCGAGAAAGTCTATGAATATTATAACTGGAATTTTTCCGGGAATAATAATCCGATCAATGTCGATAGCCGTATTGCTTATTCCAACAGTAAAGCAGGTGGCATGGGCGAGGCGTTACCGGCAGGGACTGTCCGGGTCTACGCCAAAGATAAAAATGACAAAGCGCAGTTTATTGGCGAAGAGTCGATTGGCCATATTGCAGCTGGATCAGATATATCCATGAAAATCGGTGAAGCCTTCGATATAACGGTTAAACCGACTCTGGCCAAAACGACTAATATCAGTTCGCGCGTCAAAGAATTTGAAATGCTCTATGAGCTTCGTAACGCCAGTGACAAAGCGGTCACGGTCAATGTTTATCAATTCATGCCGGGGCGCTGGTATGATTATGAAATACTCGAAGAAAGTCAGAGCGGCGTACAAAAAAGTGACAGCCAACGCATGTGGGCCGTGAAGATTCCGTCCGAGGGCGAAACGGTTTTGGTGTTTAAGACCCGTCAAAGCTGGAAGTAATCATGCGCGCGATCCTCGCGATTTTCCTGTTTGTTTTTTGGGCCCAATTTGCGGACGCTCAAACTCGGATTGACTCCGAGCAGGCAGACCAGACATTTCTGACCATCTATCCGGATAATCTGGCCATGGTCACAGAGGTTCGTAGGGTGACGGTCCCGGCCGGTCTGTCAACAATCCGTTTCCTCGGGGTTAGTGATCAAATCATTTCGCAAACCGCCGTGCTTCAATCGTTTGAAGGCGTGAGCTTGGAAAGTAATTTTGATAGCGACCTCATCACAAAAGGCGCGCTTTTGAATAAAGCCGTCGGGCAGAACCTGCGCATACGCCGGATCAATCCAGCCAGCGGTGATGTGACTATGGAAACCGTGACACTCGTCTCGGCATCTAATGTGAACAGCCAAATACAAGGCGCGGTGTTTGAAACCCGGGACGGGCTGGAGGCTCTGGATTGTGCCGGGCTTTGGGAAGGGTTGATATTTTCGGGAATGCCCAAAGACCTTAATCCCATGCCGGTCTTGTCCATGGATGTGCGGGCCGACTTTGCCGGCGAAAAAGAAATTTCTCTGTCTTACCTTACACAGGGCATTGGCTGGGCCGCTGACTATCGACTGGATGTTAATGCGCCCAAAGGCGAGGGCGCTCTATCGGGTTGGCTGACGATCACAAATAACACCGCCAAATCCTTTCAAGACGTTCCAACGGCCATCATCGCGGGCGAGCTGAACCGCGAGGGCCGGACTCGAGCCCAACCCACACAACAAAAAAAGTTCGCGCCGTTTTGCTGGACACAAGGATCGACAAAGGATGGAACCCCGGCCGGACTGACATTGTATAGTTACATGTCTGGATTGAAATTGCCTCAAGGGAATTCGTCCCCACAATTAATGATGGCAGCTCCTGTTGCGTCTTATGCTTATAGTGATTTCGGGGACGAAATCATCGTTACGGGGTCAAAACGACAAGCGACCCAAGAAGAGTTCGGCGATTATAAGCTTTACCGGACTCCGCAACCCGTCACAGTGGCGGCGCAGCAAACCAAGCAAATCGCATTTATTGATGTCCCGAACGCAGAATATGAACGGGTCTATAAATATAACTTTAGTCCTTGGAACAATGACAATTCTCCGCAATCCATGCGGGTTGAATATGAAATCGACAATGACAAAGACGGTAATCTGGGCAAACCCCTGCCGCGCGGAACCATGCGCGTCATGACCCAGAGAAAAAATGGCAAAACGGCCTATTTAGGCGAAAATTTTGTCAGAGATCTTGCGGTTGATCTCCCTGTTGAGATCAATGTTTCTCAAAGCGCAGCTGTTATGACCGTTCAATCCATCGAGACCATTAATAGGGATGGTGTTCTTTCGCTTAAGTTTTCGGCCGATGTTTTTAACGCGTCGCCGGAGTCCATTATGGCCGAGATCAAGTTTAACATGAATGAACTGCGTTACGATGACATAACCAAGGCCACACAGCCGCAAAAGCCAGACACAATCATCCCGACCTATCGATTTCCTATCGCGGCTGAGTCGAGTGATAGCTTGTCCATAGAATTTCCGATCAATCAGCGCGCGGTCTATGATCACAATTATGCCAGATATATTGTATACCAAGGCGGGGAAGATAGTTTTAAGGACAGCGCCGGAGCCAGTCAGTTTAATATTGGTTCGCAATCTGGCGGTAATGTTCAGTGGATCAGTCGGATCGTGAATGCGAACGTATTGGGGGCATTATCAATTAAGGGATCAATGAAATCAAAAGATAAAATCCAGGATGAAAACGGGGAAATTCTCACGATAGTGAGTGAAGACATTGTTTTTAAAAATAACGAAAAATTCCCGGTTCAAATATTGTTTCGCTTGCCGAAATATCTTGAATTGTCTAGCGCTAACATCGACCCCGATAATGCGGATCATCTCGAATGGATTTTGACAATTCCGTCAAAAGGTCAAACGACGCTAAGTATAACAACACAAGGCCATCACGAGCTTTAACGCCGCGTCATCGCTTCCTCGATGTCGGCCTGCGCCTCGGCGGTTGGGAGATAGCCGGGGTCCTTACGATGGTTTGTGGCCTGTTCATACGCGAATCCGTAAGAGAGAATTTCGGCGTCCTTGCCTTTGCCGCCCATAAATGAGAGGCCAATCGGCATTGCATGGATATGCCCCATGGGAACCGTTAGGTGCGGATAGCCGGCGATTGCGGCCCATGACCCGGCTCCGGCCCAACTTGGCCATACGTCACCGTTTATCGGATCGGTCCGACCCGCTACAGGCCCGGACGGCGCGATCAAAACATCAACATTATATTCCAATAAGAGACGATCAATCCCGCCAGCGCGATAGGCCGCCATCAGATCTTTTTTGCCCTGGATAAAGTCGTCTTCCGTGAGCGGCCCCATGGCCTCGGACATTTCCAAAATATCCTGGCCAAACAAGGCGAGCTCAATATCGGCATTGTTCTTATTAAACGCGATAACCTCTCCCAATGTACGGGTTGTGACCGTATCCGGTGTGCTCGCAAGATATTCATTCAGTGTTGCTTTGAACTCATATTTGAGAAGGTCATAAGACTTCTGCCCAAGGTTTTCCCCGTCAGGCTTTTCGTCTTTGATCTCAACAATAGTCGCGCCCTTTGCCCCAATGTCTTTGATGGATTGATTGAAACGCTCAATGATATCCGGGTTTGATCCTTCGGCGAAACGCAAAACACCAATTCGTGTGCCCGACAGGCTATTCGCGTCCAGCGCGGCAACGTAGTCGATATCCTGATCATCCATCGCGCCGAGCATCATCGCTGCGCCGGTAACGGTTTTCGTCATCGGGCCCGCTGTGTCCTGAGTGGAAGAGATCGGCACGATATATTGCTGAGAAACGAGGCCGACTGTTGGTTTAAACCCGACAATACCATTGGCGTTGGACGGGCAGATAATCGAGCCATTGGTTTCTGTACCAACTGCGCCCGCGCCCATAGATGCAGCAATTGCTGCCCCTGAGCCGGAGCTTGATCCGCATGGATTTCGATCCAAAATGTGTGGGTTCTTCGTCTGACCGCCGAGTGCGCTCCATCCACTTAAAGATTGTTCAGATCTGAAATTGGCCCATTGCGAGAGATTGGTTTTACCCAATATAATCGCGCCTTGCGCTCGCAGTCCAGCCGCCAGCGGCGAGTCGCGGCCCGTCATATTGTCTTTGAGAGCCAAAGCGCCCGCTGTTGTCGGCATGTTATCTTTTGTCTCTATATTGTCTTTGAGCAGAACTGGAACGCCATGAAAAGGGCCAAGAATTTTTCCGTTGGCCCGCATTTGGTCTAGTTCTCTCGCTATTTCAATGGCGTCAGGGTTTAGGGTCAACACGCTTTGAATTCCGCCTTTTGCGTGATCAACTGTTTTAATTCTTTTGATGTAGTCGCCTACCAGTTTTTCGGACGTATAGGTTCCGTTCTTTAAGTTGGTTGCAATCACTGGGATTGACGAAGAAAGTTCTTGTGTTGTTTCAAAATCAATCGTTGTTTGATCAGTATGTTTTACCTTGGCCGGACTGCAGGCTGCTAGAATGCAAACTATCGATCCAGTGGTCATTAATTTAAAGATCGATAATTTCATACTTTAAACCTTATAAATTATGCGTCCGCCGCAAATCGTGGTCACGGCGCGCCCAGTAAGGCGCCGCCCATCAAATGGCGTGTTTTTGGACTTCGATAAAAGCGAGCCGCTATCGCACACCCATGGTCTGTCCGGATCAATTAACACAATATCCGCCGGTGCACCTACGGCAAGTCTTCCAGCCGGCAGGTCTAATAAATTGGCCGGACCGATTGTAACTGCCGAGAGAAAACGCATTAGATCGAGTTTGTCATCCGCGACCTGCGACAGGCCTGCGGCTAGTAAAATTTCAAGGCCGACAGCTCCGTAAGCCGCTTCTGAAAAAGGAAGACGCTTTTGCCCTGCCGGGCGCGGGTCATGGCAAGATACTATGACATCAATTGTTCCGTCATTGACGCCGCTCAATAGCGCAAGACGATCGAATTCCTCGCGAAGCGGCGGATCAAGTTTTGCGAAGGTTCTATAATCACCAATATCAATTTCGTTCATTGCCAGGTGATTAATACTGACCGAACAAGCCATATCTATATCGCGGGTTTTGGCTCGCCGAACCGCCTCGACGCCGCTGCTTGATGAAATCATATCAATTAAAAGTCTGCCGCCTGTGAGTTCGGCAAGGGCGGCGTCCCGTTCGATCAAAATACGCTCAGTTGCGGCCGGTTCCCCAACGAGACCAAGCCGGGCTGAAAAGTCGCTTTCATGGGCACAGGCACCCATGGACAAATGTCTGTCTTTAGGACGGCTTGCGATAAGGGCGTTAAAACGTGCGCCGTAGGATAATATGCGCCTCATTATCAGACTGTCCGAAATCGGTTCTGGTCCGTTTGAAAACATCACTGCGCCGGCCTCGCTCATCAGGCCGATTTCCGTCATGGTTTTGCCATCCAGACCTTTGGTTAGCGCGCCAGAGACATAAACATTTATATCGGTTTCCTGCCCGCGTCCCTGCAAAAAATCAATCAACGACATGTCATCAACGACCGGGTTGGTGTCTGGCATGACGACAATCGAAGTTACACCGCCGGCAGCAGCCGCTTTGGACGCAGACAAAATTGTTTCCCGATTTTCAGTGCCCGGTTCGCCCGTTGAGACCCGCATGTCAATCAGGCCCGGCGCTGCGATCAGACCTGTTGCGTCAATCGTGTCGCCCTTGGAGGTTAAATCTCCGATTTCGGTGATTATACCGTCTAAAACCGCAATGTCGGCAATAGCGTCATAACCGGTTTCTGGATCTATTACCCGCGCATTCTTGATCGTCAGGTCGGTCATGATATGCCGTCCTGGGCTTCGGAAAGTGCGTGTAAAATTCCCATCCGTATGGCAACGCCGGATTCGACCTGTGCTGTGATCAAACTGACCTCCGGATCGTCTGCAATATCCGAACTGATCTCAACACCGCGGTTCATTGGGCCCGGATGCATGACAACCGCGCTGGGCTTAGCAAAAGCCAATTTGCTGCGATCAAGTCCGTAAAAATGGAAATATTCGCGCTTGGATGGAACGAAAGCACCGGACATGCGCTCCAGCTGTAATCGTAACATCATGACTGCATCGCAGCCATCAAGACCGGTTTCCATGTCGTGAAAAACTTCTACACCCCAGCGATCCGCGTCAGCGGGTATGAGCGTGGGCGGGCCAATCAGGCGGACCTCGCAGCCCAATATATTGAGGAGCTGAATATCAGAGCGTGCCACGCGCGAATGGGTGATGTCGCCACAAATCGCGATGCGAATGCCGCCCAGATCTTTACCAAAATGTCGACGCAAGGTGAGCGCATCCAAAAGTGCCTGGGTCGGGTGTTCATGCATGCCATCTCCAGCATTGACGACAGACCCAGACAGTTTTTGTGCCAGCAGAGCCGGTGCCCCCGAGGCACTGTGCCTGACGACCAAAATGTCTGGGTTCATGGCGTTAAGGGTCGCAGCGGTGTCCAATAGCGTTTCGCCCTTTTTTACCGATGATTGCGCGACAGACATATTGATGACGTCGGCCCCGAGTCGCCGCCCTGCGATTTCAAAGCTTTTTTGAGTGCGTGTCGAGTTTTCGAAAAACAGATTGACCAAAGTTTTCCCAGTTAGCACCGCATTATCCGGCGACTTCTGCACATCCAGATTCAAATAGTGCTCACCTAAGGATAAAAGAGTTTCAATATCAGGACGGGAAAATTGGGAAATAGACAGACAATGCTGTTGTTCAAAAGGGTATCCGTAACTGGACGCCATAAAACCTCATATCCGAATTTCGGACGCTTTAAAGGTAGGGCGGCAGAGAGTCAAAGGAATTACGCTCGATCAAGACCGCAGGCGGTCCAGCAATCCTTGTAAAATATATGCGGCGGCCAGCTTATCGACATTTTGCGCGCGCTTCTTTCGGCTAATATCGCTTTCGATCATGGTCCGGGTGACAGCCATTGTAGAAAGCCTTTCATCCCATAGGAATATAGGAATTTCTTCGATCCTTAGAAGGTTAGTACAGAAATCTCGAACCGATTGAGCGCGCGGGCCGTGAGAGCCATCCATATTAATCGGCATGCCGACGATGAGCGCCGCAGCCTGCTTTTCTTTATAGGTTTCGAAAAGGGTTTTAGCATCTTGCGAAAACTTTTTACGGTTGATGGTAAATAGTGGCGTGGCGATTAACCGTGTTGAATCGCTGATTGCCAAACCCAGCGTTTTGGTTCCGGGGTCAAGGCCGAGTAATGGTCCTTCGAGAATAGATAGGTCATCAAGTGTGATTAAAGGCATGGGCGCGACTTAGGGGTTGGGCTCGAGTTTCGCAATGGGCAGTCTTCTAAAAACTCATCCTGACGATAGTCAAAACGGCATAAGACATGGCAAGAATAACGAGTAATAGTTTCACCACTGGTCTCCGAAAGCGGTTCCACAAGACAGCGATGGATGCCAAACCAATTAGGGCTTCAAAGAGACCTACCCATTTGGCGTGGAGGTGCATTTCCCAGTAGGAGAATGGTGAATGAAATTTCCAATTAGAAAATGGCCAGAAATGCGCGTGGGCATCATGGGCGTGAACGGGAAAATCGAAAGCGATGTGCAATAAGGCAGCGGCGGCAAAAAACATCGATAATTTGCCCCATATCCTTTGTCTTTGCCAAAACCCAATCGCCAGCAGCAGGCTGTAAATTGGTATTGAATTGAAGACCGAGGCGGTGAGTTGCATGGGAGGATTAAAATATATCTCGTCCCAAATCTTGCGTTGCGGTTCGTTGCGGATAAAAGTCAACCAAAGCCAACATAAATAAATAAAAGCATCAGGGATGAGCGAACCTATGAATACAGCCCAGTTTCTGCGCTTTTCCCCGGTCCTTGTCAGGAGAGCAAGCGCAACAAGGCTGTGGGTCGGAGAATTCATTATCCGTTTTCGGGATTAATCCCGATATAGTTTTTGTCAAAATGGGCTTTGATCAAGCGGTTGTCTTTTTCTGTGTCATAGGTGAGCCGAGCTAGACCATATAATACCACCTCTTTCTTGGTCCCATCTAGACCAATCATAAATATCGGGACATTTGCGGCATAGGCCATGCGCAAATACCCTTTTTTGAAGTTTTTGACCTTTGAGCGTGTTCCTTCGGGTGTTATGCCTAGCCAGACATTGTCATTGGCCTTGAACCAATCAGCCATTTGTGTCGTGATGTCATTTTTCTTAGATCGGTCTATCGGGACACCGCCCAGCGCTTTCCAAAGTGGTCCAAGGGGCCAGAAAAATGCTTCCTTTTTCATCATCCATGAAAATCGAAGGCCGACCGAAAGCATGGACCCCATCGCAAGGATGAAATCCCAATTGGACGTATGCGGCGCCCCGATAATGATAACTTTCTTCTCATCTGGCAATTGTCCAACTATTTTCCAGCCAATCATTTTTAATATCATATCACCAATCCAGCGGGTCACAGCGTTACCCATTCGTGGTGTAGATGGAGAAACAAATTGGTTGTCAAATTTTGCCATGACGGCGTGATAAGCGAGGGCTCGTCAAAGCGCAATGTAGAATTAAGATGCGATAAGCTAATAGTTTCTGTGCAAATAGACCTAGCAATGACACCCATGACGCATATTCGCTTGCCCCTCATGGCCGCCCCTGCTAATTGCGCGCTCTGATTAAAATTTGGAGCTGTTCGTGAGTGAACCTAATACCGGCGTTACGCCAGAAACCGTCAGAAAAATCGCGCGCTTATCCCGCTTGCATGTGGAGGACGAGCGCTTGTCCCCCCTGGCTGATGAGCTCAACGGAATTTTAGGATGGATCGAGCAGCTTGGCGAGGTAGACGTCGAAGGCGTTGCTCCTATGACATCGGCGGTAGATATGGAAGCGCCGCTGCGCGCCGATGCGATCACCGATGGCGGGCAGCGCGAAAAAGTTCTGGCTAATGCGCCCAAGTCAGACTCAGGCTTTTATGTTGTTCCTCGGTCTGTGGAGTAAGCCATGAGTGATCTTACCAAACATACGCTGGAATCAGCCCTCGACGGCATGGCCAATGGTGACTTTTCATCCGAAGAAATAACCCGTGCACACATTGACGCTTGTATGGAAGCGGCAGACTTAAACGCCTTTATCACGACAACATTTGAACAGGCGATGGACGCAGCTAAGGCCTCTGACAAACGGCGTAAAAAAGGCGAAGCGGGAAAACTGGAAGGCGCCCCTTTGGGTATGAAAGATTTGTTTTGTACCGAAGGCGTTAAAACGACGGCGGCTTCGCAAATTCTGGGTGAATTTAAACCTCCCTATGAAAGCACGGTCTCTGGCAACATGAAGGCCGAAGGGATGGTCATGCTTGGCAAACTCAACCTTGATGAATTTGCTATGGGCTCATCTAACGAAACGTCTAGCTATGGTAATGTGGTGAATCCCTGGAAAATCAATGACGAGCTCGTCCCAGGTGGATCATCCGGCGGGTCTGCCGCTGCCGTGGCAGCGGATATTTGCCTTGGCGCAACGGCAACAGATACGGGCGGGTCAATTCGTCAGCCCGCATCATTTACCGGCACAGTCGGTATCAAACCAACTTATGGTCGCTGTTCTCGTTGGGGTATTGTGGCCTTTGCGAGTTCGCTTGATCAGGCGGGTCCAATCGCCAAAACGGTGAAAGACAGCGCAATACTCCTTGACTCTATGGCGGGTTATGATCCGAAAGACTCAACTTCGCTGAATGTGGATAATGGCGACTGGGTTAATTCTTGTGATAAGTCTATCAAAGGTCTGCGAATTGGCATTCCTAAAGAATATACGGTCGATGGGATGCCGGACGAAATTCAGTCACTCTGGGATCAAGGTATAGAATGGATGAAAGATGCCGGAGCGGAAATTGTTCCCGTTTCGCTGCCTCACACGAAGTACGCCCTTCCGGCTTATTACATCGTTGCGCCAGCCGAGGCCTCGTCCAATCTGGCCCGTTACGATGGTATGCGCTACGGCGCGCGCGTAGAGGGCGAAAACCTTAACGACACATATGAGCGCACTCGCGCCGCAGGATTTGGTGCAGAGGTGCAGCGCCGCATCATGATCGGGACCTATGTGCTTTCTGCTGGATATTACGACGCTTATTATCTACGCGCTCAAAAAGTTCGTACCCGCATTGCTGAAGATTTCAAGAATGCCTGGGAGAGCTGTGATGCTCTCCTGACGCCGACCTGTCCGAGCGCGCCTTTTGCCATTGGACGCAAAGTCAATGATCCGATCACGATGTATCTCAATGATATCTTCACAGTGACGGCTAATTTGGCTGGTCTTCCAGGTATATCTGTTCCGGCGGCGCTTGATAAAGATGGCTTGCCGCTCGGCTTGCAGATTATCGGCAAGGCTCTCGACGAAGATACAGTTTTCGCAGCTGCCGGCGCGTTGGAAAAAGCAGCCAATTTTACGGCGAAGCCTAAGAAGTGGTGGGTATAGATATGTTTACAGCGAAACGCGTCGCCGACGAAAAAGATTGGATGAAAGGCGAGACCGGGGATTGGGAAATCATCATCGGTATGGAAGTTCATGCTCAGGTTTCATCCAATTCGAAATTATTCTCTGGGGCGGCCACCGAATATGGTGCCGAGCCCAATACGCAAGTCTCGCTTGTCGATGCGGGAATGCCAGGCATGTTGCCGGTCATCAATGAGTTCTGTGTTGAACAAGCTGTGCGTACAGGTTTGGGCCTAAATGCCAAAATCAATTTATTCTCGCGTTTTGACCGCAAGAATTATTTCTATGTGGATTTACCGCAGGGCTATCAAATCTCTCAGTTCGAACATCCTATCGTCGGCGAAGGTGAGATTGAAATTACACCAGAAGACGGTGATCCTGTTACGGTCGGGATTGAACGTTTGCACCTGGAGCAGGATGCCGGGAAATCCGTCCATGATTTGTCTGACGATGAAACCTATGTCGACCTGAACCGCTCCGGTGTAGCGCTAATGGAAATTGTCTCCAAGCCGGATATGCGAAGCCCAGAAGAGGCTTCGGCCTATGTCGACAAACTTCGCGGGATTGTGCGCGCGCTTGGGACATGCGACGGGGATATGGAAAAAGGCAATATGCGAGCCGATGTCAATGTATCGGTCCGGCGCCCGGGCGGAGAGCTCGGAACGCGCTGCGAAATTAAAAACGTCAACTCCTTACGCTTTATCCGTCAGGCCATTAATCATGAAGCGCGCCGCCAGATTGAAATCATTGAAGCGGGCGGAACCATTGATCAGGAAACCCGCCTTTATGACAGCGTCAAAAATGAGACCCGCTCTATGCGCTCCAAAGAAGATGCTCATGATTATCGTTATTTTCCAGATCCTGATTTATTGCCACTTAATCTGGAGCAGAGCTTTGTAGATAATATCAAGGCCAATCTTCCAGAGCTGCCAGATGCTCGCAAGGCGCGCTTTGTCGCCGAGTTTGGTATTCCGTCCTATGATGCGGGTGTTTTGACAGTGGATAAGACGGTCGGCGATTATTACGAGCAGTTAGTCACAGGCGGTGAAAAACCCCGCGACGCTAAAATCGCCGCTAACTGGATGATGGGTGATTTATTTGGGGCGCTCAATAAAGCCGCCACAGAACTCTCGGATAGTCCGGTAAGTGCTGATGCGCTTGGTGGTCTTTTGGACCGGATCGGTGATAACACGATTTCAGGTAAAATCGCTAAGACTGTGTTTGAAAAAATGTTCGAAGGCGGCGGAAGTGCCGATGAAATCATTGAGCGTGAAGGCCTAAAACAGGTCACCGACACAGGCGCGATCGAAGCCATGGTGCAAGAGGCCTTGGATGCCAATCCGGCCCAGGTCGAAAAAGCCAAAGACAATCCCAAACTTCTCGGTTTCTTTGTGGGGCAAGTTATGAAAGCCAGCGGGGGCAAAGCCAACCCGCAAGCCGTGAACCAAATTTTACGAGATAAGCTGGGGTTGTAGTGACTGCTGTTAAACTGTTTAAGCGTTGATCTACAATAATTTCGCACCCGTATGCAGTTATAAATACGAGGTGTTTTGTTATTATGTCTAAACTTATGAAAACAGCGGGCGCGCTTATAATACTAGCCGGCCCGTTGGCCGCGACTACGCCCACCGCTCATGCCATTGAAAAGCCCAAATATACGGTTGTCATGGAGGATGAGAATTTCGAAATACGCGAATATCCATCCATGTTGATCGCCGAGGTCACGGTTACGGGTGACCGGAAAGAAGCCGCCAATAAAGCTTTTAAACAGCTCGCTGGGTTTATCTTTGGTGATAATCAGGGGCGTATGAAGGTCGCGATGACGTCGCCCGTCACGCAAAGTCCCGCAGTGCCGGAGGCGTTAGAAGTTCCGTCGGAGAAGATCGCCATGACTGCACCAGTTACCCAGACCCAGACAGAGCCGGGCGTGTGGGTCGTGAATTTCATGATGCCTGCAGAATATACCCGCGAGACACTTCCTGTACCGGATGACAAGACAATCAGGATACGAGAAACCGATCCATACAAAGCCATTTCAATCCGCTTTAAGGGTAAGTGGAAAACGTCAACCTTGGACA
>JAHDDC010000018.1:0-33697 GCA_020629545.1 Hellea sp. | reverse complement strand
TACAAAGCCATTTCAATCCGCTTTAAGGGTAAGTGGAAAACGTCAACCTTGGACAGGCGGACGAAACAATTAAAAGACTATGCCGCCGAAAAAGGCCTTCGAGTTGTTGGACCGCCAGACTACGCATTTTACGATCCGCCATTCATGCCTGGCTTCATGCGCCGTAATGAAGTTCATTTTCGTCTCGCCGATTAAGCCATGATCTGATAGTGATGGCGAAACCGTAAGAGGGATCGCCAAATGTCAGAAATGTCAGTCGACAATCAAATTCGCTTGTTTCGTAAGTTACAAATATGGGTACCTGCTCTGATGGTGGTCATAGCGGCACTGATTTATGCGTTTTGGAACAATGATAATAAAACGCTTATTGCCGGAGTGATCGGATTTCTGGCCATCCCTGATTTCCTGACTTTCAAGTTTCTAGCAGACCGATTGGAACGGAAGTGAAACTTCAAGAAGGACCCGCCTTCGGGGCAGGCATTATTGGTTTTGGTGTTGGCTTTCTCGTCTGGCAAAAAACCAGAAACCCTATTCTCGCTATCGGTGTCGGAGTAGGGCTCGCCATTGCTGACTATGTATTTCTGATATTTATCAAAAAGCTATTTGGGAAATAATCATGCCACTAAAAACTAACCCCGCGGGCTCTGTCACCGAGGCTATGGAGACTCGAATTACTGTCCGGGGATTTTTGGATAAAGCGGTTCCAGAGGATGTTCTGACACAGATATTTGAAACCGCGCGCCGGGCACCGTCTGGCGGTAATTTACAGCCCTGGCGGGCTCATGTGATGACGGGAAAGACATTGGAGGGCTTCACTCATGATGCGATTGAGAACGTCAAATCGGCCCAAATGGAGGGTGAGACTTTTCCCGCCTATCCTAGCCCGCTTTGGGAGCCACAGCGAAGCTGGCGTTACAAACTCGGAGAGGACATGTATGGTTTACTTGAAATTCCGAGGGATAATAAGCTTGGACGCATGATGTGGCTTGCGAATAATGCGAGGTTTTTCGGTGCGCCCGTTGGCATTATTATCACAGGAAATACAAAGCTCGGAATGGCTCAGCATATGGATATAGGGATTTACATTCAGACGCTGATGTTATTGGCGCGAGAAGCAGGTCTCCATACAGCGCCGCAAGGCTGGTGGCGACGTCATCCCGCGACAGCAGCCAAGCATTTAAAAATTCCCGAAGATGAGCATGTTTTGGTTGGAATGGCGTTAGGATATGGCGATCCGGATAGTTCCGTGAATAATCTTTGGGCAGACCGGGCGGAGCTTGATGAATTGGTCCATTTTTACGACTAGCGTCGTAATTTGGCTGGAAATTAGAAAATTTTTTTCTTAACTACACAAAATTTAACTATAACTTCGCGTGATGCGCGAGTATAAGGGGGTAGTAGAGAGTGTGGAAATGGAAAAAATGAAAGATCTTCTAATAGCTATTTTGTTATTCTTCATGGCTTTATTGCTGGGCGGATAAACTTACTCCACCGTAAAGAAAAAATCTTTTTCTAGGCGCGGGACGGGACGGCTTGCGCTCAGCAGGGGAAATCCCTATTAACCTGCCATGACAGTTACGATCACAGACGTGGCCAAAAAGGCCGGGGTTTCGATGAAAACCGTTTCACGCGTGATGAACAACGAACCCAGCGTTTCAAAAGCGACCCGTGAGAAAGTCAAAGCGGCAGCCCGAGATCTCAACTATACACCCAATCTCGCAGCGCGCGGTCTGGCCAGCTCCAAGTCTTATCTGATCGCCATGCTCTACGATATTCCAAGTCCAGGCTATGCTATCAATATTCAAAAAGGCGCCACGCGCGCTTGCCGAGAGCATGGTTATCATTTGATAGTTGAACCGCTGGATACAGGTGAGGGCAGCGATTACGTAGAAGTCGTTGAAAACCTTCTGGGGCATTTACGGGTTGATGGTGTGATTTTGGCCCCGCCTTTGTGTGACAACGGTCAAGTCATTCGTCTGCTTTCGCAACGCAATATCGCCTACATTCCCATCGCACCCTCGACAGAGCATGGTGAAATTCCGATTGTTAAAATGAATGACGTGCGCGCTGCTCGCGAAATGACCGAGCATTTGATCCGTCATGGTCATAAGGATATTGCGTTTGTCAAAGGGCATCCCCGTCACAGTGCCAGTGCGCTTCGATATCAAGGTTTTCGCGAAGCGATGAGAGCATCTGGAATTCGCATTAATCCAGCCTGGATCACCGAGGGCGATTTTACCTATAAATCCGGTGTTGATGCTGCCAGTAAATTCCTAAATGACAAAGAATGTCCTAGCGCTGTTTTTGCGAGCAATGATGATATGGCTGCTGGTGTCATTGCCTTGGCCGCGCGCAATGGCTTGTCTGTGCCTTCGGATCTTTCGGTTGTGGGATTTGACGATACACCGCTTGCTGACAGCGTTTGGCCTCGACTAACAACGATCCGGCAACCTGTTGAGGAAATGGGCTATAGAGCCGCTAAGCTATTGCTATCGGTGGATAAAAATGACGATACGATCATTCATAGTTTAGACCATGCCCTGATTGAACGCGAGTCTAGCGGATTCTTTGGGATAGAATGAAAACAATCGAATTGACAGCGCTGTCATTTTAACTCTATAGGGAGCGCAAACAAGGAGAGGTTCGTGTCAGATAAAAACTCCGCACAGACCGGAGAAACCATATCAGAAACAAATTCAGCTTTTCTACCGGTTGATACATTCGATCTTGTTGTCTTTGGCGGAACAGGCGATTTGGCTCGGCGAAAACTCATTCCGTCACTTTATCATCGGTTCTGCGACGGTCAGATTTCACCCGAAAGCCGCATCATTGGGACGTCTAGGTCAGATCGTTCTCAGGAAGATTACCGTAGGCTTGTCCACGATGCTTATAACTCTTTTTCCCAAGACGACGATTATGATGATGGTAGATGGTCTGATTTTAAAAACCAGCTGGATTATGTAGGTCTTGATGTCGGGGATGATAAAGCCGATTGGACTGCGTTAGCGAAAGTTCTGTCAAAGGATGCAGACCGCGTTCGCGTTTTCTATCTGGCAGTGCCTCCCAAACTCTATGTTGATATTTGTAAAGGTCTGAAAGCTGCGGGCCTTGTAACGCCAAATGCTCGGGTTGTCCTTGAAAAGCCTATCGGAACGGATTTCAAGACAGCTCAATCCGTTAATCAGGGTGTTGGTGCCGTCTTTGCGGAAAGCAGCATTTACCGGATTGATCACTACTTGGGAAAAGAAACAGTTCAAAACTTATTGGTGCTGAGATTCGGCAACGTACTTTTAGAACCGTTATGGTCGAACCGAGCCATTGATCATATCGAAATCACGGTCGCAGAATCAATCGGCGTTGGCGGCCGCGGCGCATATTATGACGGGGCCGGGGCACTTCGGGATATGGTTCAAAATCACCTCCTACAGCTTTTATGTCTGACCGCAATGGAAACGCCCGCGTCTTTGGATGCTGATGACGTTCGAACGGAAAAATTAAAAGTCCTACGTGCCCTTCGCCTTATAACGGACACTAATGTGGCCGAAGATACAGTTCGCGGACAGTATGCGAGGGGTAAAGTCGAAGATGAAGTCATGGCGGATTACTTGACGGATGTTGGGGTAGATTTCAGCGAAACCGAAACCTTCGTCGCGATCAAAGCTCATATCGATAATTGGCGCTGGGCCGGCGTTCCAATTTATATTCGGACAGGGAAGCGAATGGCCACAAGACGGTCGGATATTGTTATTCAGTTTAAACCGGTTCCGCATTCCGTTTTTGGTGATACAAAGCTTAATCCAAATCGACTTGTGATCCGGTTGCAGCCCGATGAAGCCGTTCGTTTATGGATGGAAATCAAAGAGCCAGGAGCCGGTGGTCTGCGTCTTAAAACCGTACCGCTAAATTTGGCTTATGCCGACAATTTTACGGTAAGATATCCGGACGCTTATGAGCGACTTCTAATGGATGTCGTGCGAGGGAACCTTAGCCTGTTTATGCGTGGAGATGAGGTAGAAGCCGCGTGGAAATGGGTTGATAGTATCCTTGCTGCATGGAGCTCCAGTGGTCAGCGAATTGAGCTTTATCAGGCGGGGCAAGATGGCCCTGACGAGGCACATGACATGTTGCAGAAAGATGGTAATTCATGGGTTTAGCCATTTTAAATAATACTGATGTTTCAGTTCGCTTATTTCAAGATCGTGCAGCTTTAACAAACCATGCCAAGGCGTTTGTTGTTGAAGGTCTGAGCTCAGCTTTGAATGTTAGAGGCTCGGCCCGGATTGCTTTATCCGGCGGTTCGACGCCAAAGCCTTTATATGAAGCCTTGTCTAGTGAACCCCTCAATTGGTCACGAGTCTCGGCGGCTTTGGTCGATGAAAGGCTAGAAGCTGATGCCAACGGATCGAACCTAGAAATGATCAAAAACACGCTGGTGCAAAACAGTGCGGCGAATATCGGGCTTGAGAGCTTTACAGATATAGCTATTCATAACGGTGCCGATTTTGATCTTTCTATAATGGGTATGGGGACAGATGGCCATACAGCATCTTGGTTTCCCGGTTCCGAAGGATTGAATGAAGCGCTCGACCTGTCGGGAACCCATTCGGTTGTTAGAATCGGAGCCAATGGTTGCGCCGGCGCAGGCAACTTTCCGAAACGCATCTCGCTATCGCTTCCTTATGTCATGAAAAGCCGGGCTATTCTGCTTTTGATAACAGGTGACGAGAAGCGGCGGGTATTTGAATCGTCCGTGAAGAAGTCGGTTTACGATGCGCCGGTAAAAGCTTTATTGGCTGCCGGAAATCGTCTGACGGTCATGTGGGCACCCTGAGGATTACAAATGAATTCATCTATTCAAAAAATTACCGATCGTATCATCAAGCGTTCTCACAAAAGCAGGACTGGCTATTTGAATCAGATCGATCAGAATTTTCGCGCCGGTCCGCGTCGGCAGTTTCTATCCGAGGGAAATTTAGCCCATGCCGCCGCTGCATGTCCACTCCACGAGAAAACCGAAATCCTTGGGGCACAATGGGCCAATCTAGCTATTGTGACTGCCTATAATGATATGTTGTCAGCGCATCAGCCTTTCGCCAAATTTCCGCCTTTGATTAAACATGCAGCTCGGCGCAACGGAGCAACAGCGCAAGTCGCCGGCGGAACGCCCGCCATGTGCGATGGCGTTACCCAAGGCAAGGACGGTATGGAATTATCGCTTTTGTCTCGCGATACAATTGCAATGAGTACGGCAGTTGCTCTGTCTCATGATATGTTTGATGCCGGGATTTACCTTGGTGTTTGCGATAAGATCGTGCCAGGTCTTTTAATTGGCGCCCTACGTTATGGACATATCCCGGCGATTTTCGCGCCGGCAGGACCAATGCCATCGGGAATTCCAAATCCAGAAAAAGCTAAGATCCGACAGAAATTCGCGGAAGGCCTGATCGGCAGAGATGAGCTTCTTAAAGCCGAGTCAGCTTCCTATCATGCGCCTGGAACCTGCACGTTTTACGGAACGGCTAATTCCAATCAGATGTTAATGGAAATAATGGGGCTTCAATTGCCAGGCGCGTCTTTTATTCATCCGAGCACGCCGCTTCGTGATGCGATGACCGCCCAAACTACACGCCGCGCCATACAGATCACTCATTTAGGAGACGCCTATACGCCGGCCGGAAAAGTTATCGACGAGAAATCCATCGTGAACGGTCTGGTTGGCCTGATGGCAACTGGCGGATCAACCAATCTTGCTATCCATATGATTGCGATCGCGCGTGCAGCCGGGATTATCATTGATTGGGATGACTTCGCTGATATTTCGGCCGTCGTTCCTCTGATCTGCCGCATCTATCCGAATGGAACTGCCGATGTGAACCATTTTCATGCTGCTGGGGGAATGGCTTATCTTGTGGGTGAGTTGATTAATGAAGGGCTGGTCCATACCGATGTCACAACTGTCGCGGGCGGCGAGGGACTCGTAGAATATACCCGCGAACCCATTCGTAATGGTCATGCTGAGGTCGACTATGTTCTTTATCGCAATGGTCCGACCGAAAGCCTGGATAAAGAGATATTGACTGATTTTACTGAACCCTTTCGCCCCGATGGTGGCATGCGTCTTCTACAAGGAAATCTTGGCCGCAGCGTTATGAAGGTGTCGGCTGTGAAACGCGCGAACTGGTTTGTTGAAGCGCCAGCTATTGTTGTTGACCACCAAGATGATCTCGTAGATCTGTATCAAGACGGTAAGTTGGAACGGGACTTTGTGGCTGTCGTCAGATTTCAAGGCCCAAAAGCCAATGGCATGCCTGAACTTCACAAATTCACACCCATTCTAGGTGCACTTCAGGACAAAGGGTTTAAAGTCGCGATTGTTACGGATGGGCGAATGTCTGGCGCCTCCGGCAAGTTTACGGCAGCCATCCATTTGGTTCCGGAAGCCCTCGACGGTGGTCCTATATCAAAAATAAAGAACGATGATATTATCCGGGTTGATCCGGTCAATAATTCCGTAGAAGTCTTGAATGTAGATCTATCCAAACGGGCCGAAGCGGATAGGCCAAACCGACAACTTTCCGCAATCACCGGAATGGATATGTTTGGGCCCATGCGGGCAGCAAGCCGAACTGCTGAAGAGGGTGCTGGGTTTTTAGGTGAGCCTGAATGGATGACTTAATGCAGATTGTTGCGGATGATCTATCCGATGAATCTGTACGGGAGCTGTTACGGATTCACTTATCGGGAATGCAAGCATCATCGCCGCCAGATAATGTATTTGCTCTAGATCTTTCTGGTTTGCTGCAGCCCGAAATTACGGTTTGGACATGCCGTGTCAAAGGTACCGCAGTCGGTTGCGGCGCGCTGAAAGCGCTCGGAGATAAAGCCGGAGAGATAAAATCCATGCGAACACATCCGCACTATTTAAGGCGCGGGGTGGCTCGGAGAATTCTAGAGCATATAATCTCGGTTGCTAGAAGCCGGGGTTACGAAAAATTATCGCTTGAAACGGGGACAGGGCCTGCATTTGAGCCGGCGCTAAAATTGTACCAGACTTATGGATTTAAGTTTGGGCTACCCTTTAGCACCTATAAACTCACTGAGTTCAGTCAGTTTTTACATCTCTCTTTGGATTGAAAATCGGCTGAAGAGAAGGATTAAGAATTAAACTGAAGTTCGGCGAGTTTTGCATACAGACCCCCAGTTTTCATCAAACGATCATGTGTTCCTTCTTCAACAATCTGGCCGTGATCCATGACGATTATGCGATCGGCCTGTTTTACAGTCGCAAGGCGGTGAGCAATGACCACGGTTGTCCGGTCTTGGGATAATGTTTTAAAGGCGCGCTGGACAAATTGTTCGCTTTCTGCGTCAAGCGCACTTGTCGCTTCGTCTAATAGCAAAATGGGGGCGTCCCGTAATATCGCTCGCGCAATAGCGATACGCTGTCTTTGACCGCCGGAAAGAGTAGTGGCTCGTTCCCCAAGATCCGTGTCATATCCCTCAGGCAGGGCTAAAATAAATTCATGAGCGAAAGCGGCTTTTGCAGCCTCAATGACTTCGGCATCGGTCGCGTCCTCGCGGCCATAGCGGATGTTATCCATCGCTGAACCCGAAAAAAGCGGCGTATTTTGTTGCACGATTGCGAATTGTTCTCTCAGAACCTTGGGGTCAATCTGGGTGATTGGAACGTGGCCCAATGTGATCTGGCCTTGCGTCACATCATAAAATCTAAGCATTAATTGGAATAGTGTGGACTTGCCAGCGCCAGACGGCCCGACAAAGGCAATTGTTTCTCCGGGCATAATTTTAAAACTAAAATTCTGTAAAACGATATCATCGGGACGTGACGGGTAAATAAACTCCACCCCGTTAAACGCGATATCTATGGGGTGATCGGGAATTCTAGGATTTTCCGGCAGGCCGATATCAGATCGGGCTTGTAAAATTTCGACTAAGCGTTCTGATGCCCCGGCCGCCCTTAAGAGGTTAGTCCAAGTTTCGGTCAGGAAGGAAAAATTCGAAAGCGCAAAAAAAGCATAAATTGAGAATTGGAGGATGTCGCCACCTGTCATGCGATCCGAAATCACCTCTCTCGCTCCGTACCATAATATTCCGACAACCCCCCCCAGAGCGAGCATGAAAATAAGCGAGGTTAAAATTGTTCGAATAATAATGCGCTTTTTATGGGTGTCGTAAGTGGCATCAACGACACGGGAAAATGCCTTGTCTTCATAATTTTCCCGTGTAAACGCCTGTACGGTTTGAATTGCAGACAGACTTTCCCCAGCACGTGCCGAAGCATCAGCCAGTCGATCTTGCCCATCTCGGGATAGATTGCGGATCATGCGTCCAAAAATAATGACAGGGATAAGAATAAATGGGCCAAGAGCCAATACCATGAGTGCCATTTTCCAATTTGTGAAAAACATCATGAAAATTGCGCCGATAGCGACGGCTAGGGCCCTAATCCCGAACGATATTGAACCGGTTACCACGGTTTCAATCAAGGTTGTGTCGGTTGTCAAACGGGACAAGACTTCGCCTGTACGAACTTGCTCGTAATAAGCTGGGTTGAGAGTAAGGAGATGCGAGTAGACCGCGTTTCTAATGTCAGCGATGACGCGCTGACCAAGTGTGGTAATAAAGAAGGCCCGCATCGGACCGACAATTGCGTAAACTCCAACGAAGACGAATGAGACTTTGAAATAGGGCGCAAGATCTCCCGCTCCACCAATATTTATTCGTCGACACATATCGATATTCTGAGCTTCGGCTCCTCCAAATCCACAATCGACTATCAGCTTGCCTATAGCTGGAATAACGAGTGTTGCAGCCGAAGATAGTGCTAGAAATATGAGAAATAGGGTGAGCCATAAGGGATACTTTGCTACAAATGGCCAAATATGCCGAAGTGGCTTAAGTGAGCGAGATTTTTCCCGATGGGAACTTTCCTGCTCGATCTTTGTTGCCATGGCTGGGCCGCTACGGCGCGGGGCATGTGACTGATTCACCGAATTCATGCCGTTTTCATAAACTGAGTATTTCAAACATCCAGTGAAATCAGTGAAGCCCAGCGCGGCGAATAGCCCGAAGTGTTGCGAATAGGTTACAAAAGCTATTAAATTTGTTGCATATTCAGTTTTTCTATTGGCTTGGACGCGGTCGACCGTTAGACATGATTCAATAAACCAAGCGAAAATGCTCAATAAAAGGGGAAGTATATGTTCAAATCGACTTGTTTTCTGGCTGCCAGTTCATTGGTAGCTTTAATGGTTTCAACGGATGCAATCGCGCAAGGCTATGTCGAAGATGAAATTATTGTCACGGCTACTCGCCGGGCTGAGAGCATTCAAGACGTTCCGATCGCCGTAACCGCAATCCAGCCGGAAGCGCTGGAAAAACAAGGTGTCGTTAATATCCAAAACCTGACGAGCGTTGCGCCGAGTTTTTCGACATCCAATGCGCAGATCGCATCAGGGTCTGTCGTTTTGAGAATTCGGGGTGTTGGTACAACATCTAACAATATCGGATTTGAATCAGCGGTTGGGGTTTTTATTGATGGTGCTTATCAATCACGTCCAGGTGTTGCTCTTGGCGAATTTGTTGATGTAGAGCGAGTGGAAGTTCTAAGGGGGCCGCAAGGTACTCTATTTGGACGAAATACATCCGCCGGTGCGTTAAATGTTTCAAATGTCGCGCCTAAAATCGGTGAGACTGGTGGTTTCGTGAACGCAACTTATGGAAACTATGATCATAAGAGCATTCAAGGCGCTGTGAATATTCCACTTTCTGATAACGTTGCTGCTCGCGTTACCGGCGCATTCCGTGATCGTGGCGGTTACGTAGATATCCATCCAACAAGTAACAGAATTGTTGGAGAGTCAAACGCAGTGGATCAATACTACTTGCGGGGCCAAATCGGATTTGAAGACGAAAAATTCAAAGGCCGTTTGATTGTCGATCATTCTGATAGCAAAAATGTATGTTGTTCGGCAGTTGAAGTTTTGAGCTCAGGTCTTGAAACAGCGGGCTTATTAGGCGCCGTTGGCTTGGGCGCGCGAGGTGGTATGTCCGGTCCGATAGTCGCAACAGATCCGACTGACAATGATCGCGCAGAAGACGCAATAGCGGATCTCCATGCTTCGGCAAATTTTGCGCCGTCACCATCAAGCGACCAGCTTGGGTTTGTAGGGCAGTTAGAGGTTGATCTCACCGATAATATGGAACTCCATTATGTAGGTTCTTATCGCGATTATAATGCGACGGAAGAATATGACTCAGATTTTTCTGCAATCGATGTATTCAACGTCCTTGATGGTTCTGTGACCGAAATTGATACGATGACCCATGAGCTTCGCTTGCAGGGTAATGCCATGGACGGGCGATTGGACTGGCTTATCGGGGGGTATTACTCAGACGAAGAAATTGCCCAAGACACGGTATTCGGTTTAGGCACAGATTATGACCAACTTATGGGCGCTCTGTTTGCCGGCGCACTGGCGGGTAGCGGAATTCCGGGGGTTAACCCATTTGGACTTGGCGCTACGCCTTATCAATCGATAACGGGAATTGATCCATCGGTCGTCAGAGCGACTAATGTATATGCTCAGGATAGCGAAAGCATTTCCGTATTCACGCATAATATTTTCGATGTGACTGATGACCTAAGCCTGACCATTGGCTTACGTTATACGGATGAAAGTAAGACTGGTAGTTTTAGCCAAAAGAACGTTAATAACCCGCTTTGTTTGGCGACGCTTGGCAATTTAGGAACCGGATTTCCAGCAGCCCTTGTAGGGGCCGGCGTTCCAGCTGCTGCTGTACCAAATTTTGTTCCATCGATATTTGGTTTAGGGTGTCTCGCTTTTACGGCCCCAGCAGACTTGCCACAAGCCGCAGCGCTTCCATTGCCGCGTACATTTAATCAAGACTTTAATGATGATGAGCTAATCTATACTGGTAAAATTGGATATGAAGTTTCAGACGATATATCGACCTATGCAAGTTTCACGCACGGGTATAAGTCGGGTGGATTCAACCTCGACTCCACGGCGGCTATTCCTGTCGGCGGTGTATCGGATCCAAGCTTCTTGTCGGAAACTGTAGATGCTTATGAACTTGGCCTAAAATCCAAACTGTTAGACGGTCGAGTAACATTAAATGTCGCGGCCTTCTTGGAAGAGTTCCAAAACTTTCAGGTTCTGGAATTTACCGGGGCTCAATTTGTGACTTTCAACGTTCCAAAAGCTGAGACGTCTGGCGTTGAGATCGAAATGGCAGCTCAAGCAACTGATGCGTTATCGTTTAGCGGCGGTTTAACATTACTTGATGCCAATTATCCTGACGATTGTGCCGGTGACCAAACAGCTATTAATGTTACGTCTCTATGTGGCAATACATTGACTAACGCACCAAAAACCGTGGGTATTTTTGGCGCAAACTACGTCGTTCCTATGGGAGACAATTTGGACTTCTTTATGAACGGACAAGTTCGTTATGAGAGCGATCGTCGGACCTCAACTCAGGCGGTTGTGCTAGCAACCCAGACACCAAATCCGTTTGATATTCAGGAAGCAAATACCAAAATCAATTTGCGTGCCGGTATTGGTGATGCCGACAAAGATTGGGCCTTGGAAGCCTGGGCGACAAATATAACGAATAAGGTGACCCGCGGCGTTACGTTTAATACAGTGCTGCGAACAGGTTCACGGTCAGCATTCTTGCAAGACCCGCGTATGTATGGTGTGACGGTTAGAAAGAACTTCTAGTCTATATAACCAAACTAAAATATTGCCCCGCCTTGTGCGGGGTTTTTTTATGGCTGAAAAGAACCTTACCAGCCAGCTGTATTCGGTTTTGAGGGCTAACCTTTCGGTAGCTTATGCATGAGGGCTGCGCGCTCACATAGAGCCACTAGGTCATCGTTTTGGTTATAGGCGCGGTGTAAAAATGTGATGATGCCCTGCCGTGGTCGTGACCGGCTTTCTCGGGCAGCTTTAACTTCAGTCTCAACCCGGACTGTGTCTCCGTGAAAAAGGGGATGCGGAAACTTTACTTCGCTCATGCCCAAATTTCCAACTGTTGTGCCAACTGTTGTATCGTTGACTGATATACCGATCATGAGTCCAAGCGTGAACAAGCTATTGACCAATGGCTTACCAAACTCAGTTTTGGACGCAAAATCAAAATCGATATGCAGCGGCTGTGGATTCAATGTCATGTTTGAAAACAGCATATTGTCAGATTCTGTGATGGTTCGTCTAAGTTCATGTTTAAAAACATGCCCGACTTCAAACTCTTCAAAATATAAACCGGCCATTGTTTAGATCCATGCTGACTACATTCATAAGGTCTTTACGCTACGGGTCTAGCGAGTTGCAAGAGCCAGCTTTGTCGAAATTAGCCGCTTTATCTCCTGGCATGAATGTAAATTGGGCCTCCGGACTATCTATAAAAAATAGGGAAACCATAATAGATCGGTCGATAACCTGACCATCTTGATCAGACGTAGGCGCCTCCGAAACAAAAATTATTGGTTCTTCCAGGTTTACGTTAGCGCAGCTTCTTTCTGGCTGAGCAAGAGTTGCGGCACGTCCAAATTCGACCTGACCGAAAACGCCAGTAATTGTAACTTCCGTTTTCACTTCGCCCTTCAAATTTTGAACTGTGATGGCAAAAGGTGAATTACTGGACACGAAATAGTGCTTCTGCCCTGGGAGATTTACTGGGATCTCCGCAGCTATGACATAGGGCCTAGGGCTAAACTCAAATCCACCGAATATGTTGGCCGCGGCTGGTAAGGCCAAAATTTCAAGAGAAGCGATTGCGAGTAAGATATATCGTTTTCTCAAATCAGCCTCCCTTAAATTTAACTCGGCGTTAACTATTCAAGAATGATGCCATGATGTTTTTAGGCCTAGAAAGTCTGGTCATTGAGGTCTTTAGGAGTTATAGGGCGCGCCATGGCAGAGCCAAGTACAGCACTTCTTTTGTTCTCCGGCGGACAAGACTCGGCGACATGTTTGGCGTGGGCTCTTGATCGATTTGATCATATCGAGACGGTCGGATTTGACTATGAGCAGCGCCATGCTGTTGAGTTGCAATGCAGAGGCAATGTCCGTGAAAAAGTGGCTGCGCTCTATCCTGATTGGCATTCCGCACTGGGCCCTGATCACATTCTGGACCTTTCAGTATTAGGCAAAATCAGTGACACATCTCTGACCCGGGATGTTGAAATTGAAATGAATGAAACGGGATTACCATCGACCTTTGTTCCCGGCCGCAATTTGATCTTTTTGAACTTTGCAGCTGCCGTCGGGTATAGGCGCGGGATTACAACGTTGATCGGCGGTATGTGCGAAGCAGATTTTTCAGGCTATCCTGATTGCAGAAAACAGACCCTCGATGTGACGATGAGTTCCATATCATTGGGCATGGACCGAGTGTTTACGCTAGAGACCCCATTGATGAGTATTAGCAAAGCCGGGGCATGGGATATGGCCGAGACACTTGGTGGTCAGGATCTGGTCGATATTATTCTCGAGGAAAGTCACACTTGCTACCTGGGTGAACGGGGTAGGCGTTATGATTGGGGATATGGCTGTGACGATTGTCCAGCTTGCGATCTGCGCTCTAAAGGGTGGCAAGAGTATATGGACGTTCAAACGTGACTTACTCAGTTAAAGAAATCTACCTGACTGTCCAAGGGGAGGGCGCACAGACAGGTTTACCTGCCGTGTTTTTACGTTTTTCCGGATGTAATCTTTGGAGCGGACTTGAGAAAGACCGTGCTTCCGCGATTTGTAAGTTTTGTGATACGGATTTTGTTGGCACGGATGGAAACGGCGGCGGAAAGTTTAAAACTGCCGGTGCGCTCGTAAGGGCATGCGCTGACGTGTGGCCAGACAGTCCAGGACAAAAATGGGTTGTCTGCACTGGCGGAGAACCGCTCTTGCAATTAGATCTGGTTCTAATTGAGTCTTTTCATGCAGAGGGTTTCAAAATTGCGGTAGAATCCAATGGAACCATTATAGCGCCAGACGGTATTGATTGGCTATGTGTCAGTCCCAAAGCTGATTCTGAAATTATTCAGCGCTCTGGACATGAACTAAAACTTGTTTTTCCGCAGGTGGAAAACCGGCCCGAAGACTTTGTAGACTTCGACTTCCAATATTTTTCATTGCAGCCACTAGATAACGAGAATCGAACGACCAACACAATAGCAGCGTTTAAATATTGCCTTGAAAATCCAAAATGGCGTTTAAGTGTCCAGACCCATAAGTGGATCGGTGTTCCTTAGCGAATGCTGTTATTCCTGTTAAGTGATTTGGCCGTTCGTGTCGCAAAACGATCAATAGCGCGGTTTGCGTCTGACCATGTGCCGCTATAATAAGCGTCAAGGATATCATTATCATACCATGCATAGCTAACGCGACCATTACTCTCGCCGGACGTTGTCACCAATTCACCTTCAAGCGTTGCACCGCCTGTGGCGAAACTTTTTCGAGACACTGAACTTTTGGACAACTGGGCAAATGTTGGACGATTGGGCCGCGCGTCCGTTAAAGTAATTCGGATCGTTTGTGGCGCATTTTCGCTTATCGGAACACCATATTTGTTGAGCCTCGACTCCATCTTTCGCTCAATCCGTTCGACCAAACGGTTCAGGTCACGTTCGCCGTAAAACCCATTTCCAGCAAAACCGTCATTTAATCTGCGTATGGGCCCTCTCTCGCGCCAGTCACGCGGAAGGTTTTTGGCGCGCCATGCAAGGTCTTCGCTGAGTACAACTTCGACCTTTACACTTGTTACGGGCGTAGAAATTGTACTTTCAAATTTTTGGGAATTCTTTGCAAAAGCGGGTCCGCTCAACATTATTCCAGCCGCAGTAAATAGAGCAAAAGATAAAAGTCGCATTATGTCTCCAATTCAAAAGATGACATATTATAACATAAAAATGCCGAGTATACAAATTGCTCGGCTGTAAAGATTATGTGAACGACTTTATCTGACGGCGTCAACCAAAACACTGACAATGTTTTTTGCACCCCTTAGCTTGGCAAGTTCGCCCTCAAGCTGAGCAGCCTGCACATTGCGCGTCACGGTGACAACCTTACCGCTGAGGTCAACCATTTGCGTCGTAATGCTTAACACGCGGGCCGTCGTATCTAGCGCGGCGTCCGTAATTTTAACTGGAACTGATCCCACATAGTATACGCCTTTACCGACCGTATAAACGCTTTTGCCGGCAAATTTACCAGTCCCATAAGCGACTTTTCCTGTTGTGTTAGCGACTTCATAACCGGCCTTAAATGGTAAAGAGGCAACTTTAGCTGTCGTCTTGGCAACTCCGCATCCGGTCATTGCAAGGGCCGCGGCGGATAATGTTAGAACTTTCAGTATAGAGGTAGTCATGTCAATTTCCTTTTCGCGTCCCGTATCATAGGACATAAAAATCTTCCACGCCCTCATACAGCGAAAATGTTACAGCTTTATTTATTGGCCCTCGCGGCGCCATGCAAATGCTAGCGAACCAATCGCGAGAATGAAGAATAGCAAACCGGGGGCAAGAGGTTTGCGCCTTGAATTGCGAGTAACAAATTCATTATTTTCAATAAGACCAATCCAGCTATCTCCAGATGCATTTCGACCAGTTTTTACCCGGCGAAACTCGGGTAATGACTCTTCCGGCCCAAGCTGAAAAATCCTGCCGCCCGTTGCCTCTGTCAACGGCTTAAGGATTTCAGTCGTTGGGACAAGATTACTAAACTCCTTGGGATTAAGATCGCCTATGGCTGTGACGGTACTGACATCCCCGGATTTCAACATATATGCGCCTTGACCGCTGGCAGTGGTCACGCCGCGAAAAAGACCTTCGCTGACTCTCTTGAGTTCAACTGTTTCAGCGGTCCCATCAGGCTTTCGAACAACAACTTTTTGCTCTGTGTCTGATAATGAGGAGCGTTCGATTATCAATTCCTCACCATTCGGTGTGGCGGTAAGTTTCTCAGCGTCCAGATCAGGTTCGCCGAGTAGCCAATGCGCCGTGCGCCTGAACAGTTCACTATAAGGTCCGCCTCCATCATGTCCTCTGGCCCATAGCCAAGCTTGGTCGGACATCACCATGCCAACACGGCCTTCACCAACATTTTCAAGCACGAGTAGAGGTTCTTCGCCAGGGCCTTGCATAAGAATATGACCTCCGATCACATCGCTTTCGACAATCCGATACCATTGTCCCCAATTGTCATCTTCTTTACCCGAAAAGGATGCTGTCACAGGGTGACGTCGTCCTTTATCAGATAACTGAGGCTGAAATGCATATTCGGCGATTTCACCCGTTGGACGTGCTGGGAGTACGGCTGCGAGTGCGGAGCGATAGAGGCTATTCTCTGCAGCAAAGCCTGGCCCAGTGGCGACCAGTAACGCGCCGCCGCGTTCCACATAGCGCGCTATATTCTGTAAATATAAAGGCGATATAATCGCTCGGCTGCGCCCTCTATTGCCAGGTGTTGTTCGCCGCGTAAACTGATCAAAAATAATCAGGTCAAACTCCGAAAGCTTTTCTTCAAACAGGCGGCGTGTCGGAAAAGCTATCAGAGATAATTCAGATGTTCCAGCCAGCGGGTTTTTGACACCCGGCGTTGTCAGAATGGTAAAGTGAACCATATCAACTGAGGGGTCACTCTTGAGAAGATTTCGCCAGGCCCGTCCGCCCCTGTGTGGTTCACCGGTGACGAGCAAGACCTGCATCCGGTCGCGTATTCCGGAGATCTCGGAAACAAATATATTGTTCTTAAGCGTCAGCTCATTGTCGGCTGGAACGACATTTAGCTCAACGGTATTCGTACCCCTTCGTTCAATCTTCACTGGAATGGCTACCTTATTTCCAATGGTTGCCGGGAACCGAGCAATCAGATCACCATTGACGCGGATTTGAATAACGGCTGTTTCACCTTCGTGGCCTGGGTCATCAACCCGAACTTGAAAATCTGTCTGCTCGCCGACCAATCCAAATCGCGGGGCAAGGATTGCGCTGATCCGTCGATCGCGGCTGGTCTCATCTTTGAGCACTATCGCATGAAACGGAACGCCATCAGGCAATAAGCCTTCGGCGCTTTTGGGAACATCGTGAACCTGACCATCCGTAATCGCAATAACGCCGGCTAGCCGATTTTGGGGTAAACTGGACAAAGCCTCAACCATGGTTGTTGCAAGTTTGGTGCCGTCATCATTGTTCCCGGTACGAACTTCGGTTATGTCAAGGTTCTCAAGTGACTTTGCTTTATCGTTGAGTTTATACAGGATAGAGTTGATCATTTGGTCTCTGCCGCCCAGCCTTGCGCTGGTTGAATTATCAGTGATAATCAAGAGTTCGTCCTTAAGAGGCTCCTTTTCCGCTTCAACGGTTTGCGGGTTCAATAATCCCAAGGTGATAAAAAGGGCTGCCAGAGTTCTAAAAATAAAGCTTCGTAACCGTGCAAATCCGCCGAGTAGAGCGCCCAGCATGGCAAGCGCAAAGATAATCGCGATAAGATTCGTAGAAATAAGAGGATCAAAGACGATATTAGAAAAGTCGGGCACTATTCGTCGTCCCCTTGTTTTGCATCTCCAGTGTCTGGGCCTAAGTTTTCGGGTTGTCGTTCGACCTGTCCGAGCCTCTCGATCAAGGCTTTGGAGTGAACCTGGTCGGCTTTGTAATTGCCGGCTAAGGAATACATCACCAGATTTACCCCAAATCGCAGCGCCATTTTCCGCTGACTTGGAATGTCGCGCTCCAATTGCACCAATGCGTTGCCGTCATCATCTTCGGCCCAGGCAGCGGCCCAGTCATTACTGCCTATAATGACGCTGGAGACTCCGTCTTGGGCCGCACCGTTCTGATTGCGGTCAACCCAGACTTTTCCATTGGCCCAGCGCCCCGGATACACATTAATCAAATAAAATGATTTATTGAGAACGTGATCCTCGGGTACTTCTATCAAATTTGGGATATCCAGTTTCTCGGTAACGCGTTTCAAACCGGGGTGAGCATTACCGGCCAGCAGGAATTGATCTCCGCTGTCTTGCGTATCAAATACAATGGTTCCGCCGCTCGCCATAAAGCCGTTGAGTGCGGTGACTTCTTTTTCGGTTAAGGGAGCAGCATTTCGATCTATCGGCCAATACAAGAATGGATAATAAACGAGAGAATCTGTTTCCAGATTAACTCCGCGTACACCAGCCGGTTCAATAGTTGTTCTTTGAGTAAGGGCGCGGACAAGTCCCTGCATGGCGGCTTCACTCATCTGATCCATTCGCGTGTCGCCTGTTTTAACATACGCTAGATACATATTTAGAGCGTCCTCGAAATACTCATCATCTTGCGCATTCGAATTTTCAGATAGCCCGAGTATAGCAATGCCCATGAGCCCTAGGACAGCGAGATTTCGAGCAGGTTTTAAGCGGGACAACAGACCGCGCATTCGCCCCGATGCAATCACGGCAAATATAGCATCCAGGACTAGGAGTGATAGAACTATCGCCAGCAATATGCCGCCAAGATTATTGCGCGTTGTCTTGCCGTAATTTGAGATCGTCATGCCGGGCAAGGATTTGATACTCGAATAGGTTTCGCTATCAGTTTTAATGTTAAGGGCTTTGCGGCGCGGTCCCTGTCTATAAAGACCTGGCGGATGAATTTCATAATGGGTTGTAGAGTCAATGTCGGAATTTTTGATAGCTTCGTCAAATAGGGTAGGGCTTGTAAGTCGACCATACCCATTGAGGACCCTTTCTGGGGCCCAGTCCCCGGTTCCCGTTTCTAAATTTGCGGGTTCAGAGGTTTTAGCTAGCGCGAGTAATCGCCTCAACATGTCTACATATAATCCGCTCACAGGAATGTTCGACCAGTCAGGCCCGGCAGTAACATGGAAAAGGATAATCCGTCCAAATCCCTGTTCAGACGATGTTACAATAGGTGACCCATCTGCGAGTCTAGCCCAAGTTCGACTATCTGTTTCGGCCCCCGGCTCTGCCATGACTTGGCGTTTTACCGCGATATCTTCAGGTATGGACAAACCAAAAAAAGGACTATCTGGTGTAAACTCGGACAGATTTTGAGGTTCTTCCCAGGTCAAGGCACCGCCGAGAGCCCGCCCCCCTTGTCTTAGACGAACAGGCAAGAATTTGTCAGAACGCTTGGCGAGTTTCGGACCTGCAAAACGAATTAGTAACCCTCCATTATCAACGAAGGTTTTGATTTCTTTTGTGTCGGTTCTCGCCGCATCTGGCATGACGATTATACTCGGCGCAAGGGGCAATATATCATCAATCGTTCCTCGGTAAACATCGGCGTAGGGCCGCAGGGCCGTTTCGGCATAAAATGGCTCGGAGAGGAGCGGGCTGCCGCTATCTTGTCCTTCTGTTAGCACACCGATAAGAGGCCGACCCCAACTGTCATCAAGTAGCATAACAGACCCGGCGCTAGAGCTATCATTAGCACGTAGCGCTGATACGCGGCTTCGTAATTCCGTCGGTAGTTCTATCATGGCTTCAGCTTGCGTGTCTCCTGGAGCAAAGGAAATACTAGCTCTCCCGATTACGCGTCCATTACGTCCATGAGCTGTAATATCTGTGCTGCGTAGGCCATTGCCAGATGGGCGGTGCCATATCGTTCTAAATCCGTTGACGGTTTCGCTAAGCTTCCCAGGAATAAGTGGTAAAGTATTTGGAACTGGCACTAAGATATTGGGAGCAACGAAACTTGCAAAACTATCAGCGAGGGAATTGTCAACTTTACTATTCGTTGAAACTCCTGTGGAGAGCCAGATGAGATCGCTTTCAAATGTATTTTGTTGACTATCCGGCATTTGCTCGCGCAGAGCGTTTATACGGTTGGATAATAATTCCCGTTTGTTGGGGATCGGCTTAGGTTCAAGTGTTTTGATGATCCTAAGGGCGTCTGAGGCGTCGATAAATTCAGCAGCTATTTCTTCTGAAGCCGTTGACTTAATAAGCATCACCGGCATGCCTTTGCGGCGGGCATCAGCGACGCGGCCCTCGGCTTCTTTCATCATTTTTGGCCAATTGGGTGCAGCGTCCCAGCTATCCTCGATGACAAGTACGAGAGGCCGGTCTTTTATGCCTTCGGGTTGTGACAATAGCGGTTGCGCCAGGGCAATTGCCGCCAGCGCGACTAGGAAAAGCCGAAACAATAATAACCAAATCGGCGTGCTATTCGGCGTCTCATCTTCAGTGACAACATTTTGTAAAATTCTGAGCGGCGGAAAAATCTGCTGAATAGGCTTAGGAGGCGTAATCCTCAATAACCACCAGATCAAAGGCAATGCTAGAAGACCCAGCAATGCCAATGGGGCCAAAAATGTAAAAGGGCCAAGAGCGAATTGGGTCAACATTAGCGGGCCTCTCCGCTAACAGCCATATAAAGCGCGGTTAGAGCTGTGTTGGCCGGCATATCTGTGGAGTGAGTGATGATAGGCCAGCCTAGACGGCGAGCGATATCAGAGATAGCCGCGACATGGGCATCATATTTTTGCTGATAAGCCTCCTTGGCTCGCTCGGCACGTCCGACAATAAATGGCTCAAAAACACTCTTGCCTGGAAGCCGCATTTCAATTCGACCCTTATACGGGAATAGGCGCTCCGCAGGATCAGCAACGCGAACCAATATAGCGTTCGCCGGTCGGCTCGCTAATCGGGTGAGGCGTTTTTTCCAAATATCAGGACTTTCCAAAAAGTCCGAAACCAGAATTAACTGCGCATGTGCCGGAATTTTGGAGTCTAGAAGTTCCGAGCCACCCGTACTATTTGCCAGTCGGCGTGTAATACGTTCTAGACCAATTCGGCCTGCGCGTGGTCTTTCCGACTCTCCGATAACAGCGCCGCGTTCGCCAGCCCGTAAAAGTAGGCTCGCGAGGGCCATACACAATACGCTCGCCCGGTCTTGTTTAGTTGGTAAGCTTTTCTTGGATTTCCAGTTCATTCCTGGATTGCCATCTCGCCAAAAATAAACCGTATTGGCCGCTTCCCATTCATTCTCGCGAACATAGATCTGATCGCCTCGAGCTGATCTTCGCCAATCAATCGCTGAGGCAATGTCAGAATTGTTGTAATTGCGGTATTGCCAGAACGTCTCGCCTTGACCAGGCCGACGTCGGCCATGAACACCTTGCGCAATTATGGCGGCAACGCGCTCGGCTTCGGCGAGTAAATCAGGATAACTTGAGGCAAGCTTTTCGGACTTGCGCCTGAGGTCTATATGATTGTTCGCAAATTCGGCCACTTACGCGATTGATTCCTTCAGGCGATCGATCGTTTTTTCAAGTGTTACGCCATCAGCTCGAGCCGAGAAAGTCAGGGCCATGCGGTGCTGTAATATAGGGCCTGCCAATGCAAGGACATCGTCAATAGATGGCGAAAGGCGTCCGTCCATGAGGGCTCGGGCTCGGCTCGCTAGCATTAAAGATTGACCGGCACGTGGACCGGGACCCCAAGCGACCTGCTCTTTTATGTCGTCAAGCGCAGATTGGTCGGGGCGGGCATTCCTGACGAGGGACAAAATTGCATCAACAACGCCTTCGCCAATCGGGAGTTCTCGAACTAGTTTTTGCATGTCAATTAAGGCTTTTGGTGAAAGAATTTTGCTGGCTTTAGCTTCGGTTGATCCTGTCGTAGCTATAAGAATTTGCTTTTCTGTATCTAGATTCGGAAAGCCGACATCAATTTGCATCAGAAAACGGTCAAGCTGAGCCTCTGGCAGGGGATAAGTTCCTTCCTGTTCAATGGGGTTTTGCGTCGCTAAAACATGAAATGGTTTTGGTAGGGCATAATGTTGGCCCGCCACCGTAACTGTCTTCTCTTGCATAGCTTGCAATAGAGCTGACTGAGTTCGCGGGCTCGCCCGGTTGATTTCATCAGCCATCAATAGTTGGGTAAACACCGGTCCTTCAATAAATCTGAAAGTTCGTTTGCCTTTTGCGCCCTCTTCAAGAACTTCTGAGCCAATGATGTCTGAAGGCATAAGGTCCGGCGTAAATTGAACTCGATTATTATCCAGGCCAAGAACCGTTCCTAAAGTTTCAACCAGAAGCGTTTTAGCTAGCCCAGGTACGCCGACTAATAATGCGTGCCCACCTGACAAGATTGCTGCTATGGATAAATCGACAACATTGTCTTGACCCAGGATTACAGTCTGGATGCTGGATTTGGCTTTCGCGAGTTTTTCGCTGGCGTTCTGGGCTTTTTTCTCAAGTGCGCCGGAAATTTTGTCAGTCATATTATCTCTATGTGTTGAAAACTCGTGATATGGTTTTGTTATGGCGGTGACTACTGGATTAAACAGTAAAAATCGATAAGAATTTGTCTATGGTTGAATCATTAAATCAAAGTAACTCCGAATTCGATATGTCCGCTTTGATTAAAGCGGCAAAAGCGCAGGGCGATGGTCAGGGTCAACGGCCCGTGGAGAAGTGGAATCCTGAATATTGCGGCGAAATGGATATGATTATCAAAGCCGATGGAAGCTGGTGGCATGAAGGGACTCGGATAACACGCTTACCACTTGTAAAACTATTCGCATCGATACTGCGCAAAGATGAGGATGGGGAAACCTATCTCGTGACTCCAGCGGAGAAAATTCGGATTCAAATAGAACAGGCGCATTTTCTCGCTATCCGGGTTGATGTTGAAGGGGAAGGCAAAGACCAGCGCGTGTTTTTCACAACGAATATGGATGAGGTCATTGAAGTTGGTCCTGAGCGGCCTATCCGCGTTGATATTAATCCGGATAATCAGGAGCCCAGACCTTTTATAACAGTGAGAGGGCGTCTTGAGGCGCTATTATCCAGACCGGTATTTTATGAACTCGTTGAGCATGGCGTGGTTGAAACCATTGATGGTGACGATCAGTTGGGTGTTTACGCTTCGGGCGCTTTTTTCGTTTTGGGGAAAGTCGGCTGATCATGGACCCGATAATTCACAAAATTCGATCCTCTTTACTTCCTGTCTCGATAGATAATGGAGAGGATGCTGTAAAACGCGCCGGACAGAGGCGCGCGGCTGTTTTAATGCCTTTAGTCAAGCGTGACGATTGGCAAGTCATTCTGACCCAAAGACCCGAAACTATGCCAAGTCATCCTGGTCAGATCAGTTTTCCCGGCGGAAAAATTGAGAGCGGTGAGAGCGCGCAAGAGGCGGCGCTTCGTGAAACCAAAGAAGAAGTCGGACTGAAGGCCTCGGACATTGAACTTATTGGGAGATTACCATCCTTCAATGCTGTCTCAGAATATCGAGTCACCCCGTTTGTGGGAATAATTCAGAGCCTGGCCAGTATTGTGCCTGATCCGACTGAGGTCGCAGATGTTTTTGAAATTCCACTGTCCTTTTTGATGAATCCCGATAATCACGTTGCCCGGGACGTTTTTTTTGATGGGCAGGAACACAGACTTTATGACATGCCCTATGACGAACCCGGCGGCGTGCACAGAAACCTATGGGGTATGACGGCCATGATGATTTACCGTGTATATCAGCGAAGCTTCACGCATGAAGCTTGACCCTAAAATACATGACTGGTTGCTCAATCGGAATCTGGTCGGAATTCTTGACGCGCTGCCCGAAAGTTCGACGCGCCTGGTTGGGGGATGTGTGCGCAATGCGATCATGGGTGAGGAAATAGGTGATATCGATTTAGCAACACAGCTCGAGCCTGTTGATGTTAAGGCTCTTCTTGAGGCCGCGGATATCAAAGTTGTACCAACAGGAATAGATCATGGTACAGTTACAGCTGTTGTGAATAGCGAACCGTTTGAGATTACGACGCTGCGCAAAGATGTGAAAACAGATGGCCGGCGCGCTGTTATAGCCTTTACAAAGGACTGGGCCGAGGACGCCCAGCGTCGGGATTTTACGATCAATGCATTATACGCAGATAAAGATGGTAATGTGTTTGATCCTACGGGGCAGGGTCTGGAAGATATCAAAACTCGCAAGTTCAAATTTGTTGGTAGTGCCGATGGACGTGTGCAAGAAGACTATCTGCGAATTTTGCGTTATTTTCGGTTTCTGGCTTGGTATGGCGGATCCGCTAAAGTTGATGTTGATGCGTTAAGGGCTTGCCGTGAAAACCGTGCGGGGTTATCCAAGCTCTCATCAGAGCGGATATGGATGGAAATCAAAAAATTGTTGAGCGCTCCCGATCCCAGTCGGGCTGTTCATATTATGCTGACCAATGAAATATTGCCAAAGGTCCTGCCAGAGGCAGCGAACGCAGAAGGTCTGGGTCTGCTGATAGCGCTAGAAAGGCGGGAACACCTGGGCGTAGATCCCATGCTCCGGTTAATGTCCATGTCTGGCCGAGACGAGTTTGCGCTTGCGGGGCTCTCAAAACGACTCAAGCTCTCTAATGATGAAAAGAGCCGACTATTGGCATGGGGTGGGAACCGGGTTCCGTTTTCACTCGATATCGATGAAAAAACTCTGAGGCAGGGGATTTATGCCAGCGGCCCGCAAACAGCTTATGACCGCATGATTATTCGAGCTGCGGGAGAAGCCGATGTGATCTTAAGCCAAAGCTGGGCCGAGAAAGCCAAATTTGCTTTGTCCTGGTCCATACCGGTATTTCCATTACAAGGCCGAGACCTCAAAAAAGCAGGGGTCAAAGACGGTCCAGAAATGGGAAAAATACTGAAAGCGCTTAAGGAGCTTTGGATCCGCAGCGGATTCGAAGCCAGCCGAGAAAAGTTACTAATGGCCCTAAGCATAATTAGCTCTAAATAGAGCCGTTGGCGCAAGTATTTTCTGAATATGATGCAATATTGTGCGATTGGCCTTATTTTGGCCTCATTTCGGCAATCATTTTGCGCAATTTTTTACCTTATTGGGCGGATTTTGAGAAATATACTCCCTTATATGGAATAGTCATTTGACATTCATCGCCAGATATCCAATCAAATCCCGTCTTTTGCATAATTGGGAGGAAATTTACGCATGACACTAATCAAAAAAATAGCCCTTATTGGAACAGGGATCGCTCTAACGGGCGCCATGTCTGCCTCAGCGCAGGCCCAGGACAGCTGGATCTTTGTTTTTGATAACAGCGTATCTTCAAGTCAGGCTCCAGGCCTTGCTAATCAGGCGGTAAATCGCGCTGGTGGCCAAATGGGTCATACATACTCAAAGGCGATTAGAGGTTTCTCTGCTACAATGTCTGCGACTGCTGCTGAGCGCCTTGCCGCGAATAATCCAAATATCGCTTATTTTGAGGCCGACGGAATGATGCGGTCCATGCCACGCCCTCCAGGAAAAGGTCCAGGCGGCGGTGACGGCGGAACAACTGGCCCAGCCCAGGAAACACCATGGGGTATCACCCGCGTAAATGGCGGCGTTGCGTCAAATGGAGTAGCTTGCGTCCTAGATACCGGAATCGATTTGGATCACCCAGATCTAAATGTAGATGCTTCTCAAGGTTTTTCAGCTTTTACGAGAGGTAAAGACGCTGGCACAGACGATGGTAACGGACACGGGACACACGTTGCCGGAACTATTGCTGCAATCGACAATGAAGTCGGCGTAGTCGGAGTTGCTGCTGGTGCAACTGTTGTGCCGATCAAAGTTTTGGGTGCGCGCGGATCAGGTTCGACATCTGGCGTGATTGCCGGTGTTGACCATGTTGCTTCGACAAACTGCGACGTAGCCAACATGAGCCTTGGTGGTGGTTTCTCCCAAGCGCTTAACGATGCAGTTGAGGCTGCTTCTGCTGGTGGAACAACATTTGTTCTTGCCGCTGGTAATGACTCTAGCTTCACAAATGGCTCTCCGGCTTCCGCAAATGGTCCGAACATTTTGACAGTTGCGTCATCTACCTCCAGTGACGGATGGTCCAGCTTCTCAAACTACGGCCAGCCGCCTGTAGATTGGATTGCACCAGGTTCATCAATCTACTCAACCTATAAAGATGGTGGTTATCGTACACTTTCAGGAACTTCTATGGCGTCACCACATGTTGCGGGTGTTGTCCTGTTAGGTGGTTGTTCTGATGGTGGCGACATTGCTCGGACTTCCGGCGATGTCTACGATGTCTGCGTCAAGTAAAACCGATTAAAATTTGAAATTTTTAAGAGGCCTTCGGGCCTCTTTTTTTTGCTTTCAGTTATGGCCACTTCACCACAGGCGGCATGGAGGAGAGGATGGTTTTCACATTGCCCCCAGTCTTTAGGCCGAATGTGGTGCCCCGGTCATAAAGAAGGTTAAATTCCACATAGCGGCCTCGCGTGACGAGCTGTTCTTCCCGGTCTTCCTCGCTCCACGGTTCGTCCATACGGCCGCGTACGATCTCGGCATAGGTCTTTAGGAAACCTTTGCCGACATCTTGTGTGAAGGCGAAGTCGGCGTCCCAGTCACCGCTATTATGCCGGTCGTAAAATATGCCGCCAATCCCCCGCGGTTCGTCGCGGTGGTGCAGGTGAAAATACTCATCGCACCAGGCTTTATATTTTGCATAGTCTGCACAGTCATGAGCGTCGCAGACATTTTTCATGCCGGTGTGAAAGGTTCTGGCGTCATGGCTATCCTGATTGCGGTCTTTCCACTGTGTTGGGGTTAGGTCGGCGCCGCCGCCAAACCAATCTTGCGTCGTCACTATATAACGCGTATTCATATGGACGGCTGGGATGTTTGGATTGACCATATGCGCGATCAAGCTCACCCCGGCGGCCCAAAACCGCGGATCGTCTTTGGCGCCGGGTACCGTTTCACGCATATCGCCTTCAAACTCACCATGGACGACCGAGATATGCACGCCGCATTTTTCAAACAGCCGGCCACGCAGCATTCCGCCTGTTCCGCCGCCGCCATTATTCTTGCGCGACCAGTCCTCAAAAACAAATTGTCCCGGCGTTCCGGGATAGAGATTGTCAGGAGCTTCGCGCTCCAAAGTTTCGAATTCTGCGCATATCGTGTCACGCAGTGATCTGAACCAGTTGGCCGCTAATTGTTTCCGGGTGTCAAAGTTCATTGGGGTAATCGTCCTGTTTGTCTTAGGGATTCAAATAACCCTATCGCGACACTTGTTGCGAGGTTGAAAGAGCGTGCTTCCGGTGACAAAGGAATGATTACCCGCGCATCAACATCAGCGTGAACCGAATCGGGGACGCCCGCACTTTCGCGACCAAACAATAGATTATCTGATGGCTCAAATTTGAACTGGGTCAAATTCGTTGCACCTTTTGTCGTAAACAAAACGACCCGTCCGGATTTTTGCTTTAGAAACTCATGCCAATTGGGGTGCCGCATGAGATCTTCGGGGGCACCATAATCCATTGCGGTACGGCGGAGTGCCTTGGTCGTTAGTGGAAAGCCAAATGGCTCAATCGCACCTAGAGGAATACCAAAACAGGCACATAACCGCATCACAGCGCCTAGGTTTTGCGCAATATCAGGCTGATAAAGAGTGACGTTCATAATGGGCTCTTAGCTAGGCTGCATGGCTTTGAAAATCAAAAGATAAATTGCGGCGTTGTGCCGCGATTAAAAATTAGCCTTTTAAAGACAATTTCGGTATTACCACGCTGAAACAAAAGTGCACTATCAGGAAAGGGATTCTCCCGTGTCTGAACACACCGAAAATTCCCACGAAGTTATCGATCACGAGAAACGTGACTTCATTTATATAGCAACAGGCGCAGCGGCTGCCGTCGGGGCCGGAGCTTTGGCGTGGCCACTCGTCATGCAAATGGGCAAAGCGGCCGATACGCTGGCGGCAGGGTCAATCGAAATTGACTTGTCCAAAGTATCTGAGGGGGCTCAGCTCAAATTATTATGGCGCGGCCGTCCGGTATTTGTTCGCCATAGAACACCTGCAGAAATTGCAGAGGCTGAAGCAGTGGATATAGCCGAACTCAAAGACCCCGAAACAGACAATCAGCGCCTCGTCCCGAACCCGGCGGGTAAACTTGACCCGAAATACTTGGTCATGGTTGGTGTTTGTACCCACTTTGGCTGTATTCCCGTAGGTGAACAGGGCAAAGTCGATGCGCAGGGTCAATATGGCGGGTGGTATTGCCCGTGCCATGGGTCGCATTACGATACATCAGGCCGGATTCGTAAAGGACCGGCTCCTAAAAATCTCGAGATACCCCCATACGAATATGTCTCCGATACAGTAATCAAGGTTGGTTAAGATGGCTGGACATCCCTCAACATATGAACCCAAATACGCGGCCTCCAAATGGCTAGATAAGCGCTTACCGATCATCCGGATGGGCGCTGATTTCATGACTTATCCAAGTCCGCGCAATCTGAACTATTGGTGGACCTTTGGCGGTATTCTGACTTTATGTCTGATCACTCAGATAATTTCAGGCATTATTTTGGCCATGCACTACGTTCCGCATGTTGATCTTGCTTTTGATAGCGTTCAGCGGATTAAGCGTGACGTTCCATTTGGCTGGTTGATACAGCCCCTGCACGCGGTTGGTGCGTCTATGTTCTTCTTTGCAGTGTATATTCACATGTTTAGAGGGCTTTACTACGGATCGTATAAAGCCCCGCGCGAAATGATCTGGATTTTGGGTTGTGTCATTTATTTGATCATGATGGCCACGGCCTTTTTAGGTTACACGCTGCCTTGGGGACAAATGTCCTTCTGGGGCGCCACCGTTATCACAGGTTTCTTCGGCGCTATTCCGGTTGTTGGTGAAAGCGTCCAGCAATGGCTGCTTGGCGGCTTCGCGGTCGATAACCCGACGCTTAACCGCTTCTTTGCTCTACATTATTTACTACCATTCGTTATTGCTGCAATTGTAGGACTTCATGTTTGGGCCATGCATCATGCGGGTCAAAACAACCCGATTGGTATCGAGCCAAAATCCAAAGAGGACACGCTGGCTTTCCATCCTTACTACACGATAAAAGATGCGTTCGCGGTCAGTGTTTTCTTGCTCGTTTTTGCGTTCTTCCTGTTCTACCAACCGGACGCTCTGGGCCATTCTGATAACTATATCCAGGCTGATCCGCTCGCGACGCCAGAGCATATCGTTCCGGAATGGTATTTCTTGCCGTTTTACGCGATTTTGCGGGCCGTCCCAGATAAGCTCATGGGAATTTTACTGATGTTTGCGGCCATCGCCGTCCTATTTATCCTGCCATGGCTCGACACATCTAAAGTACGTTCCATGCGGTTCCGCCCAGTCACGCGCCTTTGGTTTATACTTTTTGTGATCGCATGTGTGATCCTCGGATGGTGCGGTGCTGAGGCTCCTGATGATACAGCTTTCGGTCTTAAGTTTGTGTGGTGGTCACGCTTTGCAACGATATACTACTTCCTGTTCTTCCTCGTGATCTTACCGGTTATGGGTATGATCGAGAAGCCAAAGGCCATACCTGAATCGATTACCAAGTCTGTACTCGGAGGAGCTTCATCATGAAATTGACGATGAAAAAAGCACTCACGGGATCAGTCATCGCGATTGGTGCTTTAATCGCGGGCATGTCTGTTGCAAGTGCTGCGGGCGGCGGAAGCGATTATGAAATGAAGCACAAGGACTGGCATTTTCAGGGTATGAGCGGCACTTATGATCGGGCGGCCATGCAACGCGGTTATCAAGTTTACCGTGAAGTCTGTTCAGCTTGTCACCAGCTCAAGCATTTATCCTTCCGGCACTTAGGTGATAAAGGCGGGCCTTATTATGATGAGCTTTACAAAAACCCGAATGATAACCCGGATGTAAAAGCTTTTGCCGCTGATTGGGATGTCGAAGTCGTTGACCTCGATACAGGTGATATTGAAACGCGCCCAGGTATACCAGCGGATCAATTCCCGGCTATTTATCCTAACGATGCCGCCGCTGCAGCCAGTAATAATGGTAAGGCACCACCCGATTTATCTGTCATTGTAAAAGCACGGGTTGGGGGCGCAGATTACATCTATAACGTTCTAACATCTTATGACAAAGATGATGTGATGATGAATAAAGCAATGGGCGGTCAAATCGCTATGGCTAACCCGCTGTCTGATGGTCTTGTCGAATATGCGGACGGAACGCCTGCGACCGTCGATCAAATGGCAATGGACGTCACAGAGTTTTTGGCTTGGTCGGCTGACCCGAAAATGGAAGCTCGCAAGAGTCTCGGTTTCGCAGTGATGCTGTATTTGTTTATTTTGTCCATTCTTCTGTGGTTCTCATACCGCGCTGTTTGGAGAAATGTGAAGCACTAGGCTCACGAATATTTTATGAAATAGCCCGGCTTGTCCGGGCTTTTTTATTGTTATCTGCACCGGAAGTCGGCATGACTGGTTACATGAAACCCAAGAATATCCAGATTATTCCAGCGGACCCGGATCAGCATTGGTCCCAGATCTGGGCGTTCATGCAATCTGTATTCGCCGCCGGAAACAGTTATCCAAATGCCATGGACTCCAGCGAAGATGATGCCAAAGCCTATTGGTTTAACCCTAGCAAAACCACGCATGTCGCCATTGATGAAGCGGGTGACGTTCTGGGCGTCTATTATCTGCGGCCAAATCAGCCGCCACTCGGCGCCCATATCTGCAATTGCGGCTATGTTGTCGCGCCTGCGGCGCGCGGACAGGGTGTTGCGTCTTTGATGTGTGAGCATTCACAAAGCTATGCCATCAAAAATGGTTACCGCGGAATGCAATATAATCTGGTCGTCAGCACGAATGAGACGGCGGTCAGGCTATGGCAGCGACATGGCTTTGATATTATTGGGACAGTTCCCGGAGCATTTCACCACAAAGACTTGGGCTATGTTGATGCCCATATCATGTTCAAACAATTGGTAGAGGAATAAGCTATGTCAGAATGGGTTCTAGGCATTCTCGGGGGCTCCGGGCTGTACGACATGGACGCACTTGAGAACCAGCAATGGATTTCGATAGAGACGCCTTGGGGGATGCCGTCAGACGATGTTCTCTTCGCGGAGCTCGGCGGTGTAAAACTTCGCTTTATTCCCCGCCATGGACGCGGCCATAAACTATCGCCTAGCGACGTCAATTATCGGGCCAATATTGACGCTCTCAAGCGCGCGGGATGTACGGATATCTTGTCGATCTCCGCAGTGGGCTCGCTCAAGGAAGACTATGCGCCCGGACATTTCGTCATGGTGGATCAATTCATCGATCGCACGTTTAAGCGCGAAAAATCCTTTTTTGGAAAAGGGCTGGTAGCCCATGTCTCAACGGCCGACCCGATATGTCAGCGTTTGTCTAAATTGGCCGGAGAAGCGGCTAAGGCTGCCGGAGCGACTGTTCACACAGGCGGAACATATCTAGCAATGGAGGGCCCACAATTTTCGACTAAGGCCGAAAGCCATATGTACCGGCAATGGGGCTGCGATGTCATCGGCATGACGAATATGCCCGAAGCCAAGCTCGCCCGCGAGGCTGAACTACCCTATGCGACCATGGCCATGGTAACCGATTATGATTGTTGGCATCCCGATCACGGTAATGTTGACGTCGCATCTGTGATAGCCGTCCTTATGCAAAATGCCGAAACAGCCCGATCTGCAGTCAAAGCGCTCGTCGGGCAGCTGTCGGAATTAGCTCGCACCCCAAGCCCGCAAGGCATAGAGACCAATTTGGATGTTGCCTTAATCACAGCTCCTGAAGCGCGCGATCCAGAATTGATCGCAAAATTAGATGCTGTCGCGGGAAGGGTGTTGAAAGGGGGTTGATTTCTTTCTCGTGTTCAAAAATGCGTATTGCGTATCGTGAGAAGACCATTCTTTCAGAAAAGGTAATACTAAAATCAATTCGAATATAGTTTTCGTTACGCCGAAGACACAAAGCAAGAGTAATGAATTCTCCGAATGTTGAGCCATCGGCAAAAGCGCTTTAGCTGCAATGAATAAGCACGCCGATTTACCAAATAATAGGAAACAATAACATTCTGGTGCCGGTAATCGTTGATGCGAGTTTGTGCAAAACTCTCTAACAAATCCCACAATTTGAGACCCTAAGACCATAAATATGACGATCCAAAATATCCAATTATTGTAAAGATCATCCGGAAAAACGCGCTTTGAAATATCCGGTAAAAGGTAGTGAGTATTGTACAAAATATAGACGACAAACACAGCCATATATCCAATCGAAGCTGCGGCGTCTCCGATTCTCTTGTAACCACCATAAATAATGAGCAACGTCGCGAAAATTCCGATCAGAATTTCAATGAAATATGAAAAGACGAGTAGAAAAAGATCCCCATTAAACATTAACAGGGGTATAAAAATGAGAGCATTACCGATGATAATGGTGACAGCACGCTTTAAATCAGACCGCATTTAGGAAGCTCAAATTAATAGAATGCGAGAACTATATCCGCCAATTGTCAAAATTGTTTAAACCGCATCCATTTGGTTTTCCGGCCTGGCATCTTGAAACGCGGCCAATGCATCGCAATGGGTGAAAATTCGCATAATGGTTGGGTAGGGCGCGGGATCAACGTCAAAGCGTTTATTGTTCAGGACCTGCGCGTAGAGGCAAATATCCGCAAGGCTGGGCGTATTGCCATGACAAAATTCGGCCGTTTCGATTTCAGATGACAGGCGCGCTTCGAGCGCGGCAAATCCGTCTGCGGCCCATTGCGTAAACCAGGCTTTCTTGGCATCCGCATCCGCGCCAAACTCATCGGCGATATAACGTAATATCCGCAAATTATTAACCGGGTGGATATCGCAGCCCACGATCTGAGCTAGGCTCCTGACACGGGCCCGGCCGAGCGGGTCGGGCGGCATGAGGGCCGGATCGGGAAAGGCCTCATCAAGATATTCAATAATGGCCATGGACTGGGTCAGCACCGCACTATTCTCGATTTCAAGTGCGGGGACTAGGCCCTGCGGGTTGAGCTTGAGATAGGTCTCGGATTTATGCTCATTCGGCAGGAGCGCATAGGGGATGTAGTCGTAATCCAGACCTTTGAGATTAAGCGCGATCCGGACTCGTACTGATGTGGAGCTCCGAAAATAATTATGCAGGGCAAGTTTGGTCACGGCGCTTATGTAATTCTAACCCGGATAGGCTCAAGGCCTTCCACGCCGCCCGAGAGCTCGTCTCCGCTGATCACGGGACCAACCCCCGCAGGGGTTCCCGTAAAGATTAAATCTCCGGCTTGCAAATCCATATCTGCGTCAAGCCGCCCGATAATCTCGGGGATTGACCAGATCATTTTATCGAGGCTGGATGATTGCACAATGTCGCCATTTCGACGAAGCACAATATGCGCGCCATCAAGATTGACATTGGCTTTGGGAGTTATTTTTGAGCAAGGCGCGCTGTGAGAGAAGCTCTTGGCGCGATCCCACGGGCCGCCGCGTTGTTTGGCGGTTGCTTGAATATCCCGGCGGGTCATATCAATCCCGACGCCATATCCAAAAATGCCGTCCGGCCCCATTGCGACGACCAGTTCAACTTCGTAATGTAGATTTTCCGTATGGGGCGGAAAAGGGATTTCACTTTCGCTCTGGACGATGGTCTCGGCAGCTTTGGTGAAGAAAATTGGCTCAGACCGTTCCACATCACCGCCCATCTCACGCACATGCTCAGCATAGTTTTTTCCAATGCAGTAAATGCGGCGGACCGGAAAGCGCGCATCCGTTCCTGCTACTGGCAGGCTAATAGGAGGCGCGGGTTGAAAAACAAAAGACATGTTAACAGCTTAATTCTAAATTGTGACGA
>JAHDDC010000063.1 GCA_020629545.1 Hellea sp. | reverse complement strand
CGCATGTAATAAGCGGACTGGACCCGGGGGCGGTACCCGGCGGCTCCACCACAAACAGATCACCAACTCGATTGCGGATCTGGTTTTGATGGGGCCGAAATAGGATCGACAGACGTCTAAAGGTGTTAGCTTTCGTTCGGATGGGTATCGTTAAATGCCCGATTTAGTAGATGCAAATGATAACTCTGCTGAAGAGTTTGCCCTCGCTGCATAAGCAGTGCGAGTAAATTCGCTTTTTAACTCCATGCCCCTTTAGCCGGGCATGGCGGGCTTCGGAGGTAGCTGGCAACAGAAACCTCCACTAATCCTAATTCGCCAAACAGGCTTCATATTCTGATCGCGCGCTACCGCTTAGGCCTTCAATCGGATTCTTTTGCAACGCATAATCTGTAACCATAACAGTAGCCGGGCCAGCAATGCGGCGGCGTTGACCCTCATTTGGCCAAGCCAGAACCGGAATATCTTGATCGTCGAGGTAGTTTATGAATTCGCGTGGATAAGGTCCCTTACCCATCCAAACTGCCATATTTGATTTTTTCACGCCGGCCCGAGACAGATTTTCAATATCGTTTTTTGACTTTGCGCTTACGGAGATCATCATTTCAGGCGCCATTTTTGCCAACTTCCGAGCCTGTCCATCAGTGTAAGCGATTAACAGAACTTGATCTGACATATCAGCTTTGCGGATGGCTTTTATGACCGAGCCGTATTTCGCCGAAGATTTGAAATCTACCTCTAGGTATAAGAGGTCTTTTGAGATAGATAGCGCGTCCTCGAGTTTTATCGGTCTATCCGCACTAAAATCACCATCTGTATCCCGCAATAGATAATCCTTCACCCTACTCCAACTAGACGCTGCAACTGCACCTTTTCCTGAAGATTTCTCATCCCAGACACCATCATGAAACAAGATATTAGTTCCATCTTTTAGGCCAGCCACATCGACTTCGGCAATCATCACGCCGTGTTCAATCAAGGCTTTCAAGGCAGTTCCAGAATTTTCCGCTAGGTTTTCCTTTTTAGAGACACCGCGATGGGCTGCAACAAACGCCGCCTCTTTAGGCAAGCAGGATAATTGCTTCCGTAGAGATATAACGGCCGGATAATTGGATAAGACATTCGTCGATTCTCGTTCATTGTCCGCTGGTGAAGCTAATTGATCGGGCGAACATGCTCCCAGGCAAAAGAGCGATGCTAATAGGATAAGTTTTTTCATGCGCCCATATAAGAAAAACCCGCCGTTTTTACCAGCGGGTTTATCAAAATGAACTGTTATAGATTCTATTTCGGGACCGGAAATCCTCGGTCTCTCATGAGAGCCGAAATATCAGCATCCCGTCCTCTGAATGCCCGGTAGGCTTCAGCCGGATCTACGGCATTGCGCGGGGCAAACAAGTGATCTTTAAGTTTTTGGGCCATTTCCTTATCGTAAAAACCGCCAGGACTGTTCGCAAATGCCTCTGATGCATCTGACGTCAAAACATCAGCCCACATATATCCGTAATAGGCCGTTGCATATCCTTCACCGCTAAAGACATGACCAAAATGCGGAGATCTGTGACGCATTGGAAGCTCTTTTGGCATACCTAGAGCTGCGAGTGTCTCGCGCTCAAACGCGTCGGGTTCAATTTTATCCGGATCGGTCGTATGGTATTTCATATCCATTAAAGCGGATGCCAGATATTCCGTGGTTGCAAATCCCTGATTAAAGGTTGCAGCCTTTTTAATTTTCTCAACGAGCTCGGCGGGCATTGGCTTACCGGTTTCATAATGGACTAGGTAATTATTGATTACCCGGTCAGTAGACAACCAGCGCTCAAGGAGCTGAGACTGAAACTCGGTGTAGTCCCTCACTCCGCCATGGGAACTAGGATATTCAACATCTGCGGCAAGGAAGTGCAAAGCGTGACCAAATTCATGGAAAAATGTCGTTGCGTCATCCCATGATACTAAAACTGGTTCGCCGGGCGCCCCTTTTATAAAATTAGAATTATTTGACGATAACACATTGGTGGTTCCGTCATAAGTCGTATAGGCCCGGTAATATGTTGCCCATGCACCGGACCGTTTTCCGTCCCTTGCAAAGGGGTCAAGATACCAAAGGCCAATGTGATCTCCCGTGGTCTTGTCTTTAACTTCCCAAACTTTCACATCCTCATGGAAGACAGGAACTGAGCCTTCTGCAACGGGTACAAAATCGTAATTAAACAACTCACCCGCAACCATAAACATAGCATCTGTCAACTTATCGAGTTGAAGATATTCTTTCACCTCGTCCGAATTAAGATCGTAACGGTCTTTACGGACCTTTTCCATGTAATAGCGATAATCCCATGGCGCTATTTTGATGTTAGCGCCTTCGCTATCAGCAAGCGCCTGCATGTCCGCAACTTCTTCTTTGACCCGGCCAATCGCCGCTGGCCAAACAGTTTCCATGAGTTCCATTGCGTTTTCAGGAGTTTGCGCCATCCTATCACCGAGGCGCCAAACCGCAAAGTTTTCGAAACCTAAAAGCTCCACCCGCTCATCGCGAAGTTTCAAAATCTCCGCTATGATAGCATTATTGTCAAACTCATCTCCATTGTCGCCGCGGTTATAATAATTATTCCAAACCACTTCGCGAAGTTCTCGATTAGTTGAATATCTCAAGAACGGATCCATCGATGATCGGGTGTTCTTTATCGCATATCTACCATCATCGGTTTTAATCGAATTGGTAAAAGCTTCTGGCAGACCACCAAGTTGATCTTCCGTCAAATAGGTTGTGTAACTCTGCTCATCATTCAAAACATTATTGGCAAATTTCGTGTAAAGCTCGGCAAGTCTTTTGTCGATTGCCGCATAACGTTTCTTCTTGCTTTCATCGAGTTTAGCGCCGTCACGTACTAACCCTTCATAGCTAAGTTTAACAATCCTACGGGCTTCGGGGGTTAGAGTCTTTAACTCTGTTTTATTATTATACACGGTCTCGATGCGTTTAAACAAAGCTTCGTTTTGCGAAATTTTCGAAGAAAATTCAGAAAGCTTGGGAACCATTTCGCCTTGAATCGCCCGAAACTCTGGCGAGTTGTTATTAGATGCCCAAATTCCGTAATAGGAATAAACCCGCCCGATATCCTCACCGGACTTCTCAAGCGGAACAATGGTATTGTAAAACGTTGCAGGTTCTGGGTTAGACGTGATTTGATCAATTTCGGCGAGCGTTCGCTCCATTCCCCATTCGAGCGCAGGCTTCAAATCATCAAGCTTAACCGAATCAAATGCCGGAACGCCTCCAAATGGCCCTTCCCATTTTGCCAACAAAGGGTTTTCAGGCAATTTTACTTCGTCAAACTTAAAAAACTCAACCGCATCACGCTCTTTCTTTAATGCGCTCAATGTTTCTACCTTCGTGTTTGTTTCGATCTCTGTTTCTATTGATGGGCTATCTGTGGCAGGCCCCTGGCAAGCAACCAGTGCCAGCGCCACAGCTCCGGACAAAAGTAATTTTTTCATACGCATGTTCTACTCCGCTATCTGTATTTATGGGCGCGGGTTTCATTCCGCGTCGGATTATATCTATCTCTAAGCTCACGCTGTCTGGACATGAGCGACTGTTGTTTTCCGTCAATCATAATAAATGTTGGCGCGCTTGTGACTTGTAAAGGATCACCATCCCAAACAACCAGTGTCGCTTCTGACACACCCCGTTCGACCTTACCGGTAGATTGACCAAACCAAGATGCAGGCACGGACGAAATCGCGGCGAATGCCTGATCCCAATCAAGACCGTTTGCAACGGCCGTTCCGGCATGTTGATTGAGAATTCGAACATTATGCGATGTACTTTCAGAAAAGCTCATCAACGCAAATTCGACGCCCGCATCCGCTAACAGTTTAGGATTATCCAGTCGGGAGCCAACGGCATCAAAAGATCCCGGCAGATTAGCCATAGGGTCTAGGATCACTTTCATATCGGCAGCGACGAGCTTATCGGCAACCATCCAGCCTTCGGCGGCTCCTGCAATGATAATATCGAGTCCAAACTCTTCTTTGAGCTTAATAATGTTGAGAAGATCAGATGCACGATCAGCCCCAATAATCATAGGAACTAATCCTTTAGCGATCGGTGCAAGTGCGGCGGCATCACGGCGCGGTAAAGCGTCGCCGTCAGTGGGGCCTTTATACCGCGATGGGTAAGCGGCTGCATCTGTCAGGGCAGCACGTAATTGCGACATGGATGCTGAGCGGGATCCTCCTGCAAGATCGCCGCCGCGCGAGCCAAGCTGAACATAGATGAAACTTTGCGGATCTTTAACCGACTCCAATTCACCACTCATATCCGCGACAAAACCTGTTCCAGCAAAAATATTATGCGAAGGACTGCCGACAACGGCAGCGTGGGTAATGCCTGCCACCCGAGTATTGTCAATGATCGGGGAAGCCGGGTTGAAACCATCAACACTTAGATCCGAAACTGACGTAACCGCTTTCTCCGCGCGCCTGTCGTCGGTTGAACTTTCCGCGCCTATCTCAACAAGACCTAGACTAGTCAGAGGAGCGAAGAGACCAGAGGTTACCCACTGGTCTTCGCCCTCAACGACTGTCGCGCCTTTCGGAACGTTTATATCCTGCCCGATTTGCACAATACGCCCATTACGAATAATAACGCTGGCGTTGTCCTGTTTACCGAGCTCCGTATTCGTTACGACCGTGGCATCCTTAATAAAATAGGTCTGAGCTGATGCTGGAACTGCGCCAAAAATGAAAGCTGCAGAAGCTAGAAAAACTGTTGTCAATGTTCTCATATCCACCTCCTATTTCCCGCTAACGCCCGGATGCCCAAGACGAAAATCACTTTTTGGCTTAAGACCCGTTTTTCGATCAAACATTAGCGCACCATCTATATAAACCTGATCTGGAAGCGCATAAGTGCTAAACGGGTTTTCAGACCAGACGACAAAATCTGCACGTTTTCCGGTTTCGAGGCTGCCGGTCTCTTCCGCTATTCCAAGGGCTTTTGCAGGGTTTAAGGTCAGCCACTGCCAGGCTTCGGCTTCAGTAATATTTAGTCCAGCCCTATTTCCATTAGCCCAAGTTTTAGCGACCTCCTGATTGAGCCTCTGAATGCCCATATCACTATCAGAATGAATCATGGCGCAAGCTCCTTGCGCATGCACAAATGGGACATTTTCCTGAATTGTGTCATAGGCTTCCATTTTAAAGCCATACCAATCCGCCCACATCGCGGCACAGGTCCCGTTCTCTGCTAGGATATCGCCAACTTTATAAGCCTCAATGGCATGATGAAATGTTGTAATTTTGTAATCAAACTCCTTCGCCACATCGAGCAATTGCACCATCTCATCTGCGCGATAACAATGCATTTGAACCAAAATCTCTCCGGACAATACGCCCGCTAAAGTCTCCATTCGTAAATCACGTTCTACTGTATCGCCTGCATCGAGTTTTTTCTTATAAGCCTGAGCTTTTATCCATTGTTTGCGATATCCAGCCAAATTCCCCATTCTCGAGCCGGGTCCACCTTTTTGTCCATAAACCCGTTTGGGGTTTTCACCGCAGGCCATTTTTAACGTGTAGGGTGCATCCGGAAATTTCATCCCCTGTACAGTGCGCGATGGAACGTTTCGAAGGGTCACACCTCGACCACCAAATAGGTTTGCTGAACCGGGAAGGATATGGAGTGTTGTTACTCCGCCAGCTAGGGCTTCATCAAAACCCGGATCTTGAGGCCAAACCCCATGTTCAGCAAAAACTTCTGCTGTAACTGGACCAGTTATCTCATTGCCATCATTGTGAGCATTTACACCGGGGGACGGATAATCTCCAAGATGTGAATGGATATCGATAATCCCCGGCGTCACATAGCGCCCTTGCGCATCGATCGTGATATCGGCTTCAGCTTCAATTGCGCCTTCGGAAACGGACGTAATCCGTCCGTCTGTTACGAGTAAGGTTCCGTTTTCAATCTCTTCCCCATTGCCCAGGATTATAATGGCATTGGTGATCAGTGTCGTTTCAGACGGAAATGGTTCATATGTAGACGCAAATGCGACAGTGCTAGCCTCAGCCTCTCCGTCAGTCTTATTTTGGTCCCCGTTTTCATTGCAGCTGGCCAAAAATAAAGCAGGCGTAACAATGAGCGCGCATCCTAGCGCTAATTTCTTTAATTTGTGCATAGATTGGATAAAACACATTTATCGATAGTCGGCAAGACATTGCCAAATGAAATTTTCAGGACTAACTAACGAACAAAGCGATGACAGGACACAACGATGAAAATGATCCAGAACTTTGAAGTCCAGGGCGGCCCGCAATATGGCCGAGACAATCTACCAAAACTAAGAACAGCGCTACAAGAGGCGGGATTAGATGGCTTTTTAATCCCTCATGAAGACGAATACCAAAACGAATATCTCCCGGATTGCAATGAACGTTTGATGTGGGCGACCGGATTTACCGGGTCCGCCGGCGCTGCAGTTGCGCTGATAGATAAAGCAGCTGTGTTTGTGGACGGACGGTACGTCATTCAAGTTCGTTCGCAAGTTGACGAAACTCTATACGCTTACAAGCGGCTGGAAGACAAAGGGCTGACAAGCTGGCTGAAAGACAACGTCGCCTCAGGACAAAAGATTGGATATGATGCGCGGCTCCACAGCCCGTCGGCTCTCAAAGCACTTGACGAGGCGGTTACGCTTGCAGGCGGCGAACTTGTGTCTGTAGACATAAATCCGATTGATGCCGCTTGGGAAAACAGACCATCTGTTCCGGTTACACCTGTTATCGTGCAGCCCGAAGCACTTGCCGGCGAGAGCCATAACTCAAAACGCCAACGCATCGGCGAAGCGATTAGCGCGAAAATGTGCGAAGCGGCTTTGATAACAGCCCCGGCTTCGATTGCTTGGCTTTTAAACATCCGTGGCGCGGACGTCATGTGCACACCTTTGCCATTATCAACGGCTGTTGTGAAAGCAGATGGACATGTAGATTTATATATCAACCCTGACAAAGTGTCTGCCGACGTTCGTACGCATCTTGGCAATGCCGTTACTCTTCACTCCGAAGATGCGCTGGAACAAGGCCTAGCGGGATTAGCCGGTCAAAAAGTCATGGCCGATCCATCGACAACCTCGGCATGGTATTTTGATCGCCTGAAAGATGCCGCCGCCGAAGTCGTGCGCGCCCAAGATCCCATTGCTATTCCCAAGGCCTGTAAGAATAAGGCCGAGATTAAAGGCACCACCGAAGCGCATAAACGAGACGGTGCCGTCATTACTAATTTCCTCTATTGGCTAGATACCGAAGCCCAAAGCGGCGTTTATGATGAAATTCAGGCCGCGCAGGTTCTCGAAAAATTGCGTCATGAAACCGGTGTTCTGAAAGACTTGTCTTTCGAAACTATTTCGGGCGCTGGATCAAATGGGGCGCTTTGTCATTACCGCGTATCTAAGGCCACGGTGAACAAATTATCACGCGGCGATCTTTATCTCGTTGATAGCGGCGGGCAATATGCTGATGGCACAACTGATATAACGCGCACCGTCCCGATTGGTGAGCCGAGTGATGACATGAAACGGATGAATACGCTCGTTTTGAAAGGGCATATTGCCCTGTCTGTTGTTCGTTTTCCCAAAGGTACAACCGGATCAAATCTCGACGCCCTTGCTCGCATGGCGCTCTGGGCCCAAGGGTTTGATTACGACCACGGCACAGGCCACGGCGTTGGAGTATTTCTAGGTGTCCATGAAGGCCCGCAGAGAATATCTAAAGCTCCAAATACAGTTGCACTACGTCCCGGCATGATTGTTTCCAATGAGCCAGGCTTTTACAAAGACGGCGCTTACGGCATTCGGATTGAAAACCTGCAATATGTTACCGAAGCGACGGATATCAAAGGCGGCGAAAGACCCATGCACGGATTTGAATACGTCACACTCGCACCTATTCATAAAGGCCTAATCGTCAAAGACATGATGACCGACGAAGAGGTAGTTTGGCTCAACAACTATCATGAGCGTGTCTGGAAAGAGATCAGCCCGCGCGTCGAAGGTGACGTCAAAGCCTGGCTCAAAGAGGCTTGCGCAGCGATATAAAAAAACCGCCCCAAAGGGCGGTAGTTGAGAGAATTATGGTTTGTCATCCGACTATCATTCAGCGGGGTTTGAGCTGTCTGAACAATTGGCCGGATGACAAATTTGATTAAGCGACGTTGGCGAACTGGTTCATTGTGTTATGTTCGCCTCCGGCTTTTAACGCGCGGTCACCGCCGGTCATTTCCTTGAATGTATCGCCGAGGTCAGAACCAACTTCGTGCTGATGTTTCACAGCGGATACGCCTGTGCGGATTTCTTCACGCTGGATGTTTTTGACATAAGCCAACATCTTGAGGTCACCAAAATAGCCCTCAGACAGATCATTCATGACTTTGGCCGTGCCATGGAACGTTGGCAGTGTAATCAGATTGTGGAATACACCGGCTTCGCGTGCAATATCGGTTTGGAACGCTTGCAGACGACGATCGGCCTCAATTCCGAGTGGGTCCTCGTCGAAAGCTGCCGACATTAGGCGCGCTTCATCATAGTCCTCGGCCTTAATTTTACCTTCGGCAATCCAGTCCTCGCGAACCTGTTTACGCAGATTAAGTGTCCAGTTAAAGCTCGGAGAGTTATTATAAGTGAGCTTCGCATCCGGGACGACCTCTTTAATGCGATTGACCATTCCTGCAATTTTAGCAACGTTTGGTGTTGCGGTCTCGATCCAGAGAAGATCTGCGCCCCCATCCACCAAAGACGCAATGCAATCTTCGACAACACGGTCTTCACCCGTATCAGAGCGAAAACGGTAGAGTCCATTAGGAAGGCGTGTTGGTTTCACGAGCTCGCCATCCAACTGAATGGCAACTTCTCCCTCTTCCAAAGAGGCCTGTGAGATCGGAGTCGTTTCCAGCCATTTGGTGTATTCAGCTGCGTGATCGCCGGCTTCGCGCGATACTGGGATTTTTTGCGTTAAACCAGCGCCCAAACTATCGGTACGCGCAACGATCACACCATCATGAACACCGAGTTCCTCAAACGCCATACGAACAGCCCGCAATTTTTCAATAAAGTCCTCGCGAGGAACCGTGACTTTGCCGTCCTGGTGGCCACATTGCTTGGCATCCGAGACTTGATTTTCGATCTGGATACAACAGGCCCCTGCCTTGATCATTTCCTTAGCAAGCAAATAGGTCGCGTGAACGTTACCGAAACCAGCATCAATATCTGCTATGATTGGACGAACATAAGATTCGTGCGCATCAATCTTGGCAATGACAGCTGCTCTGTCATCTGTAGTTTTTAGTTCAGCAAACAGATCGTTGAGTTCGACCTCGTCAGCCTGACGCAATGACGTGTAGATTTCCTGGATCAGGTCAACAACGGCCGTTTTTTCATGCATGGATTGATCAGGTAGATGTCCGAAACGGTTACGAAGACCTGCAACCATCCAACCCGATAAATAGACATAAGCTTTTTCGAGCGTGCCTTTTTGGCGTTTGATCGCCCGCATCATTTGCATAGCGTGGAAACCAGACCAACAACCGAGCGATTGCGTGAACTTAGATTGATCCGCATCATATTCAGCCATGTCTTTACGCATTAACGTCGCCATTTCGCGGGCAATATCCAGATGCGTCGAATAGGTGTTTTGAAGTTTCACCTGCGCGATATCATCTGGATTAATGCCGCCCGGGACACCGTCAGGATAGCGGTTATTGAGCTCAGCGAGCGTTTCTTTGTAAGTCAAACGTGTCATATTATTTCTCCAATATGTCGTAGGCAGGGAGGGTTAGAAATTCAGGTAAATCAATTGATGTTGCGGTTTTCTCGAATAATTTTGCCGCCTCGGGAAAACGTCCCGCGATGAAAGCTTCTCGGCCAAGCGCATTTTTTATCTTATCGAGCTCTTCTGAGTTTAAGCGATCAAACAGGTCAGCTGACATGATGCTTGTCGACCCATCTTCCATAGAAACCTGTGCTTTATGGCGTAACCATTGCCAGATTTGCGCGCGAGAAATTTCAGCCGTCGCAGCGTCTTCCATCAGATTATGAATAGGAACAGCGCCGCGTCCGCACAGCCAAGCTGCAATATATTGAACGCCAACGGAAATATTGGTTCGGATACCAGCTTCTGTAACCGTACCGCTGTGAGGTGATAAAAGGGCCTCGTCGGAGATACGCTTATAGGCTCGCTTGCTATGAATCTGGTGCTTCTTCGGCATTTCTGCGTCAAATACTTCCATAGCAACCGGAACAAGGTCCGGATGAGCTACCCAGGTACCATCGTGGCCGGCTTTGGCCTCCCGAAGCTTATCGGCTCTCACCTTTTCAAAGGCAGCATCATTGGCAGCAGGATTATTTTTAACTGGGATCTGAGCTGCCATTCCGCCCATGGCATGGGCCCGACGTTTGTGACAGACTTCGACCAGCCGCTCGGAATAGGCTTTTAGAAAGTCCCGGTCCATGCCAACTTGAGCGCGGTCGGGCAAGACAAACTGCTTATGATTGCGGAGGGTTTTAATATAGCTAAATATGTAATCCCAACGGCCGCAATTAAGACCCGTAATATGATTACGAAGCTCATGCAGGATTTCATCCATTTGGAATGCTGCTGGTAAAGTTTCAATCAGGACTGTTGTCTTGATTGTTCCGTTAGGGATACCCACAAAAACCTGGGCAAAGTTGAAAACATCATTCCACAAACGTGCTTCCTGATAGCTTTCCATTTTTGGGAGATAGTAAAATGGTCCGCGGCCGCTATCGGCCAATAACTTGCCATTGTGAAAAATATGTAGTCCAAAATCTGCCAGTGACGCGGACATGGGGTTGCCATCAACCGTGATGCCATTTTCTTCAAGATGCCAGCCCCGCGGACGCACTAACATAGTCGCTGTTTCGTCATCTAATGTGTAAGATTTTTTATCAGTCACCAAGGACAGATTTCCGCGCGCATAATCCATCATATTGATTTGGCCCTCGATCATATTTGTGAAGGTCGGAGACGATGCGTCTTCGAAATCAGCCATGAACATTTTTGCGCCTGAGTTCAGCGCATTGATCATCATCTTTCGATCAACAGGTCCTGTTATTTCAACGCGGCGATCTTGGAGAGCAGCCGGGCAAGGGGCAACTTCCCAAACGGAATTTCTGATATGTAAGGTTTCCGGCGGCTGAACCGGCATTTCGCCATCATCGAAGCGTTCTTGCATATAGCGACGATTATCAATTTGTATTTTGCGCTGCGGTCCAAACCGACGCTCCAAATCCGCGAGGAATAGTAACGCATCTGGTGTCAAAACTTCATCATATCTATCGCCGAGCGGTTTCACGACTTTCGCTAAAGTCCTGTGACGAGGAATCGGCTTGGCGTCGGTCTCAGATTGAGCATTCATGACAATGTCCTTTGTAAATATTGAATGTTGACAATATTTACAAATATGACAAAAGTCTATTAAGGGCTTGTGCTCAACGGGTAATTTTGTAAAGACTGTAAATTATTTACGCGTTTTATTGTAAAACATGTAAATACCGAACACTACGGAGTAGATAAGTGAGCAAGTCAGAAAAGCTCCTTGTGGGCCCACGCCTAAGACGATTGCGCATGTCCCTCGGACTGACACAAACGCGAATGGCCGAAGATTTGGGTATTTCCACGAGTTACCTTAATCTTATGGAGCGAAATCAGCGGGCTTTGAGTGCCAAAGTTCTCGTAAGAATGGCTGAGATTTATGACTTCAATATCTCCGAGTTCACCGGTCAAGGCGACGCACATCTAGTGGCGGAAGTTTATGATGTCTTACGGGACCCTCAATTTAAAAACATGCCAGTATCAAAGAGCGAAGCCGAAGACTTTGTCGGCTCAAGCCCGGACGCGGCTCGCGCCCTGCTCCATCTCTATCAGCGTAATCGCGAACTTGCCCGGCGTACAGAAGGTATGGCAGCAGATCGCGAGAAAGTCGAACTTTTAGGCGAAAGCGCAGAGGCTGTCGAATCTGTCCGACGGTTCATACATGGTGCGCGTAATTTCTTTCCTGAACTCGACGCCCAAGCTGAAGCCCTATCCAAGGAACTGGCGCTGCACCGCAATGAACCCCACGCGGCATTAACTGAAAGACTCAAAGATCGTCACGACATTCGCGTTCGCATCGTACCGCTTGATATCATGCCACGCATGCTCCGGTACTTTGATCAGCACTCCAAGCGCATTAATCTCTCTGAATTGTTACGCCGGTCGGGTCGCCGCTTTCAACTTGCCTTTCAAATCGGTCTTTTGGAACACCGTAATTTAATCGATGAGGTCATTGAAGCTGCAAATCTTCCAAGCAAGGAAGCCGCAGGTCTAGCGCGAACGAGCCTTGCCAATTATTTTGCAGCTGCTGTCCTTATGCCTTATGGCCGCTTCCTCAAGGACGCGGAAAGCACTCGCTATGACATAGACCTGTTATCCAGTCGTTACGGAACAAGCTTTGAGCAGGTTGCCCACCGCCTCACGACACTACAACGCCCGGACGCTCGCGGTATTCCGTTCTTCTTTGTCCGAATTGATGTTGCTGGTAATGTCTCAAAACGATTTAGCTCGGGGCGGTTTCATTTCTCGGCGCATGGCGGAGCTTGTCCTTTGTGGAATATTCACCAATGCTTTCAAGATCCAGGACAGGTTCACACGCAAATCGTCGAGCTTCCTGATGACACACGCTATTTTACGATTTCAAAAATGGTCTCGCGATCCGGCCAGACCCACAATCAGCCAGCTCAAAAACTGGCCATCGGTCTAGGTTGTGATCTGAACTACGCGCCTCGTCTCATCTACGCCCGAAAATATAATCTCGACGCGCCCCAACCCACACCTATCGGTATTAATTGCTATGTCTGTGAACGGCAAAACTGCACGCAACGCGCCTATGCCCCTCTCAATAAAACTTTACAGTTCGACGAACGCGCCCGCGGGATGAGCATATATAGCTTTGGCGATTAGTTTTAAATTCTAACACGCCCATCACTAAACCGTGTTTTGACTTTTTGGCGAACCAAACCTATATCCTTTACCGTACCCACGCGTACAGACAAACCGTCGACGTTAGGAGGAATTGAATATGTTGACACTACTCTCCCCTGCCAAAAAACTAAACTATGACCCTGCGCAAACCGCGCTTGAAATGACGGCGCCTTTGCTGGCCAAAGACACGAAAGAGCTGGCCAAAGTTGCAAAGACGCAAAGCGCTTCTGATCTAAAAAAACTGATGCATCTGAGTGACAATCTTGCCAATCTTAATGCCGATAGGTTCAAGGCCTTTCATCTTGATGGTCAAAGCAACAGTGCCAAAGCCGCCGCCCTGACTTTCGATGGCGATGTCTATTGGGGCCTGAATACCCAAACCTGGACAGACGATGACCTGTCTTATGCCCAAGATCACTTGCGTATTTTATCCGGCCTTTATGGTGTTTTGCGTCCCATGGATGCCATGCAGGCCTACCGTCTGGAGATGGGAACAAAACTTGCGACGAAACGCGGAAAATCCCTGTATGAATTTTGGGGGTCAAAAATTGCAGACAACCTGAAAGACACTATCTCAGACCACGCCGATCAAACTATCGTCAATTTGGCATCAAATGAATATTTCAAAGCCGTGGACCGAAGCGTTCTGACTAATCCCGTAATCAATGCCAAGTTCTTAAACATCAAAGACGGCAAGGCCCGTAATCTTATGTATTATGCTAAATTTGGCCGGGGCCTGATGGCGAAATGGATCATGCAAAACCGTATTGATAACGCGGATGATCTTCGCGGATTTGATCTCGAGAATTACAAATTCGATAGAAGTCTGTCAGAAGGTTCGACCTTGGTGTTCACGCGCAAACAACCTCCACCGAAGAAATAGCATGGCTCTTGCGCGCTAAATAGCGCGCAAAAGTTCCTCTCCTTGAGCTCGCCCTGAATTAACGGCTTTGGATACTTCATACCAACCAAGATCATCTGCGCTTTTCATCCCGCTTAATATCTTTGTTGGGTTCCCATCCCAATCAATCCAATTATCCCAGTCTTCCTCAGGCAGTCTTACCGGCGTGATGTAGACATTTCGCCCGTCGC
>JAHDDC010000017.1 GCA_020629545.1 Hellea sp. | reverse complement strand
GCCGTTGAAGCCGTCGAGATGACGTCAAAATAGCATTGGCAGACGGATTATACTTACTTTAATGGTCGAGCCGCATTATATTGTGATATGAAATTTGTTTTCGCTTATCCCATGATTGCGCTGCTAAAGCTCTACAAACTGGCGCTAAGCCCGGCTCTCAGTGCAATCGGGGTGAAATGTCGGCATACGCCGAGCTGCTCATCTTACGCCATTGAGGCGATTGAGGCCCATGGACCATGGCCGGGAGGTTGGATGACATTGGCCCGTTTGCTGCGGTGTCATCCGATTGAAAGGCTGGGCGGAACGCATGGGGTTGATAATGTGCCGGAAAGTATTACTAAGCCTCCTTTCTGGGCTCCGTGGCGATACGGTGTCTGGCGAATACAACGTGAAGAGTAAGCCATGGTAGCCATAACATTTCCAGACGGAGCCGTTCGTAATTATGACGATGGTATAACGCCGCTCGAAATTGCTAAGTCGATCAGTAAGGGATTGGCCAAAAAGGTATTGGCAGCCAAGCTGAATGGTGAGCTGCGCGATGCGTTTAGGCCAATTGAAGGCGACGCTGCGATAGAGCTAATCACAGCGAAGGATCCTGAAGGGCTCGAGTTGATCCGTCATGATGCCGCCCATGTTCTGGCCGAAGCCGTACAGGAATTATTTCCTGGCACTCAAGTTACCATCGGCCCGGTGATCGAAAACGGATTTTACTATGACTTTCATCGGGAAGAGCCATTTTCTGATGAAGATTTCGCCGCGATAGAAAAAAAGATGCGCTTTATTATCGAGCGCAATAATCCCTTCACACGCGAAGTCTGGGATCGTAATGAGGCTATCAAATTGTTTGAAGGCATGGGGGAGACCTATAAGGCTGAGCTGATCTCAGACCTGCCCGAGAATGAGACAATTACCATTTACCGACAGGGCGATTGGTTTGACCTTTGTCGCGGGCCGCATTTACCTAGCACCGGGAAAGTCGGAAAAGCGTTCAAGTTGATGAAAGTGGCTGGTGCCTATTGGCGCGGCGATGCGAATAATGTTCAGCTGCAACGTATTTACGGTACGGCCTGGGCGACGCAGGAAGAACTCGACGCTCATCTCCACATGCTCGAAGAAGCTGAAAAGCGTGATCATCGCCGTCTTGGTAAAGAGCTCGATCTTTTCCATATGCAGCCGGAAGCCCAGGGCATGGTATTTTGGCATGACAATGGTGCCACGGTCTGGCGCGAGGTCGAAAACTATATTCGTCGGCGCTTGCAAGGGGCTGACTATCAGGAAGTCAAAACGCCTATATTAATAAATAATAAGCTGTGGGAAAAAAGTGGTCACTGGGAAAAGTTCCGTGAGAATATGTTTATCTCGGAGGTTAAACATGGCTCGCATGAAGAAATCCATGCCATGAAGCCGATGAATTGCCCAGCCCATGTCGAGATTTTCAAACAAGGTCTCAAATCCTATCGTGACCTGCCAATCCGAATGGCAGAATTTGGTTGCTGTCATCGTAACGAGCCATCAGGCGCGCTCCACGGTATTATGCGCGTGCGCGGCTTTACGCAGGACGACGCGCATATTTTTTGCCGGGAAGATCAGATCACGGAAGAGTCAATTAGCTTCATCAAATTGCTGAAATCTATCTATAAGGATTTTGGCTTTGCCGAAATGGTCATCAAGTTTTCAGATCGTCCCGAAACGCGCGCTGGCAGCGATGAGGTTTGGGACCGCGCGGAAAAAGCTTTGATGGACGCCGCGACGGCGGCCGGGGAAGAGGTAATTCTCAATCCAGGGGAAGGCGCATTCTACGGTCCAAAACTTGAGTTTGTTTTGCGTGATGCGATCGGACGTGACTGGCAATGCGGTACGTTGCAAATGGATTTCGTAGTGCCTGGCCGCCTGGGCGCGACATATATCGGCGAAGATGATCAACGCCATACGCCTGTTATGTTGCACAGAGCTATACTCGGATCTATGGAACGGTTTATTGGAATTTTGATCGAAAATTTTGCAGGCAAGTTCCCGCTTTGGCTCGCGCCGACTCAAGTTGTTGTCGCAACGATTACCTCCGAAGCTGATGCCTATGCGCAAGAGGTGTGCGATAAACTTACTGCCGCGGGCTTGCGTGTTAAAACTGATCTCCGAAATGAGAAGATCAACTATAAGATCCGCGAGCATTCAGTTGGCAAAATTCCCGTTATTGCTGTGGTTGGGAAACGAGAGGCCGAAGAGGGCAAAGTCGCGCTCCGCTGGCTCGGAGCCGGCAATAAGCAACAGGATATTATGGCATTGGATAGTGCAGTCGAAACGCTCACTTATAAATCACTACCGCCAGATATCGCACGTCAGTCCTGATGGATCAGAGTGTGGGACAGAGATTTCAAAAACTGCGCCACGGAATCGTTTCCGCGGCGTTTATTTTTGTGTTAATTTGCTTTCCGATTGCGTCCCATGCCGGAGGTCTTGCATTTGCGCCCCTTGCGGCGATAGCGGGTATTGCGGGGTATTTAAGTGTTGATGCCAGACGTCTCAAACGTCCACCGCTCGTTATTTTGACTTTGGCTCTGTTCTTGATGTGGGTTTTTACATCTTCATTCTGGTCACCCTATCAAGATCCCCAACTTCTGACTAACCCCGTGAAACTTTTGATCGGAATTTTACTTTATTCCGGTGTAGTTTTCTTGCCTTTTGGGCTACCTGAACGGGTTAAGTTTTTTGTTCCCGTTTCTTTGGTAATCATTTCTTCGATTACAGCCGGATTGTTATTATTTGATCAGGTAACAGGTTATTCGCTTAGCTATTTTGTCGATCCGCCAAAGCCAGATGTGCATCCGATCCACCGCCAAAATACCACCTATATGAACCTAAGCCATAGTATTACAGTCTTGGCACTAATGACGCCGGTCATGATAACAATTTTATTGCGATCAATGTCTCGTGGGAAAATATATGTGGCGCTTTGGATCCTCACCCTTATTGGCGTTTCTATTTTGGGGAAGCTGGCTGTAGGGCTAGTTGCCGGCGTCGCGGGTCTTTTGATTTGGTTTCTTGCACGAAAGAAATTTGAATTCACATTGGATGTCGTTATCGGGCTGGGGATGATATCGATCTTGTTTGCACCTTTAATCGGTTACGGGATGAATTATTTGACGCCGGAATTTAAGACTTCAATATCTCCGTCTTGGGAACATCGCATAGAAATGTGGGCATATGTAGCGGAACTCGTTTCGCAAAAGCCTTTCATCGGACACGGCTTTGACGCGGCTCGAACATTCGATGAAACATTTGATTTCAGAGGGTTTGAACGCACGAAAGTTTCGCTTCATCCACATAATGCCGGACTGCATATATGGTCTGAAACCGGTGCGATAGGGGCCGCCTTGGCGTCTGCAACTCTATTTTTCTTCCGTAATTTCCTGAAATCACGTTTGATCGATCATCCAGAAGCTCAAATTGCGATGTGTGGATTTTTGGGCGCAGCCCTCATGATATGCACATTTACTTACGGTGTTTGGCAAGAATGGTGGTGGGGTATTCTTTTTTTAATTGGATCTTTCATTTTAATCGCGTTGATGAACGACAGTTAAATTGAAAAGGGAAGTTGACTCGCATTGTCACTTTACAGAACAGCTGACTTCGTACATATGGGCCTCATTAATGTGGGGCTAGGAAGTCAAGTGGACGCAAAAATACTACATATGCCGCAGGCAAAACTGCGGCCCAGAATTAGCGTTATTATGGTCAGCTATAAGACCGGCCCAGCGCTGTCAGAAGCTGTGCGTAGTGTTTTGGAAGACCGGGATATTTACGAGCTAATTCTTGTAGATAACGGAACGACCGAAGCGGGTCGTCAAAGCATTAATCAGTTAATCGCTACGGATGACAGAGTGAAACTCATCCAGGGACAAGGTAATATTGGGTTTTCCAAAGGCTGTAACTATGGCGTTTCATTTGCTAGCGGGGAATATTTTCTGTTTTTGAACCCCGATGCCGTTTTAGTCCCGGGTAGCGCGAGACGTCTTGCAGAATGTGGTAAAAACTTAGCGGCGCCCTGGATCGTTGGCGGGCTTTTACGGGATGTTGAGGGACGTGAGCAGCGTGGAAGTCGCCGACGAGAACTCAATCCAATCAGCGCATTCGTATCATTTACGGGGATGCACAAATTGCCCGGGTTAAAATCGATACATATGGAGAATGAGCCCATTCCGAAAACACCCTATCCGGTTGATATCGTAAGTGGTGCTTTCATGATGACCTCGCGCGATTCTTTTGAAATCACCGGCGGGTTCGACGAGGCATTTTTCTTACATGTCGAGGATATCGATATTTGCCGACGCACGCGCGAACTGGGGGGAACTGTTGTGTTTCATCCGAAAGCCAGCGTCATGCATTATGGATCGACGAGTGATGTAAGGCGCCAACAGGTAGAATGGGAGAAGCTGAAAGGCTTCATCTATTACTTCAAAAAGAATGCCCAAAGCGTTGGAGGCAAAATTCTTGCCTATGCAGCTATCCCATTTATGACTCTGGCCATTGTAGGTCGGGCTTGGTATTTGGTTATTCGGAAAGCTGTCAGAGGTTCTTAATTAGGCTGGCTTACAAGATCGAACGACATAGAGTTTGATGTGTACCGGATCTCCTTTTGAATAGTTGGTCCCTTCGATGCGGCCAAATTCTCTCAAGCAGTTGTCTTTATCGCGGATTTTTGAATTTATCTGCATTGTCTCATGTCTTGTTTCTGCTTCTATTTCGTCGATAATAATAACGTCGCCGATAAGAAGTCCGTTGTCTAATGCGGCATCTGCTTTGTCCCCCAATAGAATGTCAGTGCCCAGCGCATAAACGAGGCTAGGTTCTGTAAAATTCGGAGAAAGGACCCGATTGGGATTAATCTCATTGTCATTGAGCTTTTTTTCGATTCTGTCTGAAAGCCGCAATTCTGAGAGACGAGGGAAGATATGAGCATAGGTAAGTGGGCTCAGAAACCCCGTTAGTAATAATGCTCCAATGATGCCGTTTTGAATCTCACCACGCCATACGAAATAGCTGCTGACAAACGCTAAAATTATCAAAAGCGGAAATAAGAAAAAAACCGGACTGGCTATCTCTGAATAGAGACTATCCACTGCGAAAATTGCGATAATAGCAATAATTCCGACAAGGAGGAATAGGAAGGCGCCGATCCGGCGGCTACGCTTGAGGTTGTCGCCCAGCAGAGCCAATAAGGCCCCGCCGCAAAATATTGATAATGCGGGATAGAGTGGCAATGGGTAGTTTGGTAACTTGGTTGGAACGAGTTCAAGAATGAGAAAGAACGGTAAAACCCAGCACAGTAGTAGACACATAGACTGTTTTAATGGCTCATCACCCTTTTTTTGCTTAGCTATTTTCATGGCCAGGGCGATTCCTGGAACTAAAAGGAGAATGCCTGGCCAGAAAAATATAGATAAAGTTAGGCTGTAATATCCGGGCCACGCCCCATGACTCTCTTGACCACTGACAATCTTTGATCCCATGTCGCCCCCGATAGAGTCCTTGAAAAAGGCTCCATTGGTTTCCAAACCAATTGCAACGGCCCATGGCACAACGATAAAAAAACCAATGACGATAGCAGGAACATTGATTAAACGCCGCATCCAAGCCACGTCGCGTTGCCATATTGCGTAAGTCACGAGCGCGAGAATAATGATCGCCGGGGTTATAGGTCCTTTTATCATTATGGCCGAAGCTAACCCAATCCAAAAGAGAAAGGCCGTTCGCACATGATTTTGTCTTTGCAGGCGTATCAAACAGGCCAGGCACAATGCCGATAAACCACATAGCATTGCATCTGTCTTGGCTATATGGGCTTCGAAGGTCAATAATAGCGTCGTCGCTAAAATTGCCCCGCTCCAAAATGCTCCCCGTCTTCCGATGACTGCAAGTGCGCCCCAATATGTTGATAGAACTGCCAATAATGCGCCAAGAACGGAAATCAATCTATGCGCCCAGATTTTTCGATCACCTGAGTTAGTGAAAACTTTTACGGAACCGGCTTGCAACCAATATATGCCCGCAGGTTTTTTGTTCCGGGCTCGATCCTGAAAGCGGATATTTAGGTAGTCTCCACTTTCCACCATTTGAACCGTCGCTTGAGCATATCTCGCTTCGTCACGATCAATAACCTGCATGGTGGCGATTCCCGGCAAACTCATGCATAGAGTGATAAGTACGAGAATTCCCACATAGAAAATATGGGGTTTACGATGTCCGGAAGTCCCCGTCATAATCGTCTTATAGGGGAAACTGTAATAGATGTTGAGACTTTTCTATGCGGGCTATAGTTGTGTCCTCTAAAACAACATGGCATCAGTCCCAAAAGCGCAAGAGTAACTATGTCCAAGACAAGTCAGCCCAAAATTTCTGTTGTAATTCCCGTCTACAATGAGGCGGAGAACGTAGAAAAGCTTGCACGGGAAATCCACACAGCTCTGTCGGAAATTCCATATGAAATGAATTTCGTCAATGATTGCAGTACTGATAACACTGTTGATGTTCTTAAGGCTCTCAAGGCGGAACTGCCGTCGTTGCGCGTCTTATCACATCGGCAAAATGCAGGACAATCTCGAGCTGTTAGGACTGGAATATTAGCGGCAAATGCGCCTATCATCGCTACGCTCGATGGGGACGGACAAAATGACCCCGCTGATATTCCTGCATTATATAAGCAATTTACCCGAGTGGATGCGCCTGAAAACTTGGGTCTTGTGGGAGGCCGCCGCGCAAAACGTCAAGATAGCTGGGCAAAAAAAATTGGTTCGAAATTTGGTAATGGGGTTCGCAAAAAGCTACTGAACGATAAGGCGGATGATACGGGTTGCGGCCTTAAAGTGTTTTCGCGAGAGGCATTTCTTAGACTTCCTTATTTCGATCACATTCACCGCTATATTCCAGCTCTCATGTTGCGGGAAGGTTATGCGACAGAGTTTTGCGATGTAAATCACAGACATCGCGAGTTCGGAGACTCAAAATACACTAATTTTGGTCGATTAATAGTTTCTATTGCAGACCTTAGAGGCGTTATGTGGCTGAATAAACGGGCGCGAAACCCGCAAGGTTGGGACGAGTTATAGGTTCAGACAGTAAGTTTTAGGAATTGCATTTAGGCGTAGTGCGTTAACCCTTTGCAAGCCTTATTTCTATAGACTTCCTTAAGTATAACTTTGCTTGAGGGCATACCATGCGAATTTTTACCGTGTTTCCGCTACTTTTGATACCGGTCGCCGTTTACAATATTATCGCATTATCCGGAAAGGAATTTGCGAGCACAGCCTATGTTAGAAGCCGCATGGACCAGGATTTTTTAGCGGTTCCTATGGCATCAGAAGCCGTTTGGCATGTGACACCCGGGCATGCTTTAATTGCTTTAACAATCCTTCTTCTATTTTTTGAACTTCTGAAATCGACTGGTTTCGGCCGTGCCGCCGTAATGAACCATGCTTTCTCTATGGTTCTGTTTATTGTTTGCTTAGTTGAGTTTTTAATGTTCCCGGCTTTTGCAACTTCAGTCTTTTTCTTAATCATGATGATGTGCCTGCTCGATGTCATGGCAGGATTTATGGTCACGATAGCAAGTGCGCGCCGCGACTTTGGCATGGTTGAGAGCTTTGCTGACTAGTCATGGCGGTGGGACAAAAGCATAGTGGGCGCAGGCTTTTTCCTTTTGGATCGCCATCCACTTCTGAAATTGGTCAAAGAACGGCTTTAGCGCTTCTTGATGCAACTTCCTTTTCATTACGAGGGCCAAAGTCCGCGCAGATTATGACGTGGCCTGAGCCCATATTAGCGGCTCGCCTTCTGGATTGCTCACCCTCTGAGCTGCCATCAACACATGCTGTGTTTCATGCTGGCTTGCCCGACAACCTGCAGCCTTTGAGGCAATCGGCTATTGATCGATTGACCTTCGACGGTGCGCGTTACGTAGTTTCCTACCAGGTCATGCGTGATGACAACGAGTTAGTATGGATCGAGGAGAGCGGTGAAAGAATTCAAGGCAACGAGAATGAACCCACTTATATCATTGGTGTTCTAAAAGATATCAGCTCACAAGCCAAACTTGAACACATCAATGTCGACACATCTGCCCAGCAGGAATGTATGACAGAAGATGAAATTCTGGACATTCTTAGGCATTCTCAAATCTTGGGACACTCTACTCAAATTATCCGGATTCAAGTTGAAGATACTACCGCGATAAAAGAGATCTACGGGCCGCAAATTTTTGATTACATAGTGAAAGCCCTGACAAAGAGACTGGCTGGGCAACTATCCCCATCAGATTATATTGCCTATGATGAAAATCGGCATTTCCAGCTTTATTTCCCAAATTCCTCAGCACAGCAACTTTTAGCTCAAAGCAAAAAGATCAAATACATTCTGGAAATCCCGGTTGAAAGCCCGGTTGGAGCATTGAAACCGGGACTTAAGATTGGAATTGAAACAGTCCCTCAAATTACTCGTAGCGTCGAATTGAGGGAACAACGTGCAAGCAATCAATCTCCTTTGATTTTTCGTCCACGAAAAAAAATCGATGAAGTTGATATTTTGACAGGCTTAGAGCAAGATCGATTTCAACTGGTTTTTCAGCCAATCCAATTGTCCATAAGGCGTGAAGTCGCCTATTACGAAGCGCTTCTGCGTTTTCGCAATGAATTCGATGAACTCGAAACGGCCTTTCCTTACATAGAAGCTGCAGAGGACTTTGGTTTAATCGACCGTTTGGACCGTCGCGCACTCGCACTGGCTCGTAATGCGTTGCGTGAAAATCAAAATCTGAAATTGGCGATAAATGTTTCCGTCGGAACCATTGTGAATGATAGTGCGCGCCATGCCTATTTATCAGATCTTTCGACCTTAGGTGCCAGAGCCAGTGATATCATCATAGAATTAACCGAGACAATGGCCATGGAAAACATGGAAGCGATTAACAAATTTTCGTCTGCGATCCAGTCCTTGGGGGCAATGATGGCAATTGATGATTTCGGAGCAGGTCATACTAGCTTTGAAAACTTGATGGCGATTGAAGCTCAAATATTAAAAATTGACGGAAGCCTTGTTCAAAATATCGCCCGCGACTCCAAGAAGCAGAACATGGTCAGGCTATTGGCTGAAATGGCCAATGTTTTCGGTCTTAAGACTGTTGCTGAAATGATCGACAGCGAAGCTGATGCGCGTATGGTTGAAAGGTTGGGTGTTAACTACCTACAAGGGTTCTGGTTAGGTCGTCCCGACACAATTTAAGTCTGATTGAACAACTACTCGAACCGTGTTAGGTCTCGCTCATAAAAATATAAAAGAGACGGGACTAGTGGTAAATTTCTTCAGGGAAATGCGAAGGCGCAACGTATTTCGTGTCGTGGCGGCATATGTTGTAGGTGCCTGGTTCCTGGTTCAAACTGCACTGACACTCGAAAATGTAATGAACCTTCCTGAATGGTTCGATGCTTTCGTAATGTCTCTGGCAATTATGGGATTACCAATATCAGTAGTATTGGCTTGGGCATTTGAACTCACACCTGACGGCTTTAAACGAACGGCTCTCGTTTCGCCGGAGGCGAGCATATCAGAGACAACGGGTAAGCGTCTGGATATTGCTATTATTTTTGGATTGCTGCTTGTGGCAGGGGTGATGGCTGCTGGTATATTTAATCCGGGAAATAAGGTCAGAGTTGCTAGTCTCTCTGGAAATAATTCTGTAGCGGTTTTGCCTTTCACTAATCGAAGTGCAAATCAAGATGATGCCTATTTCGCGGATGGAATCCACGACGAGCTTTTAACTCAGCTTTCCAAAATAGACACTATGGAAGTTATCTCCAGGACATCTGTCATGGGCTATCGGGAAACCTCCAAGCGCATTCCCGATATTGCCAAAGAATTGGGCGTCGCCGTAATCTTGGAAGGCGCAGTACAACGGGCTGGAGACCGCGTGCGAATTACAGTTCAGTTGATCGATGGTAAAGATGACACTCATTTATGGGCCGAAAATTATGACCGCGCCCTAACCACGGAAAACATATTTGATATTCAGGCCGAGATAACTGATGTTATCGCAGAAGCACTTGAGACCATTATTTCGGGTGAAGAAAAAACGATCCTGACATCTCAGCCAACCCAAAACGTGATGGCTTTTGAGGCCTATATGCAGGGCCGTTTACTTGCTCGGCCGAATGGTGGGAACGAATCTGATCTTATCAAAGCTGTGGCTTCATATGGAAAAGCCATCGATGTTGACCCTAATTATGCCGAAGCTTTCGCAGGCAAAGCTTACGCTCAAATGGCTTTATATTGGTTTCATGGTCGAGACAGCAGCTATCGCGAGGCCGCACGTGCAAACCTGGATAAAGCGATAGCTTTATCGCCCGATACATTTGAAACATTATTTTCAGATGGATTTTACTACTATTGGGGTTATCAGGACTTTCGCAGAGCTGATAGATTATTTGATAAAGCGCTAAAAGTTGCGCCAAATAGCGTGGATGCGCTCGCAGGTAAGGCCTTCATTGCAAGGCGTCTCGGGCGGTTTGTCGACTCCGCGGTGGATCTCGAAAAAGCGCATAGGCTTGATCCGTTGTCTTTTTATCTTATCCCGGAGCTGGCTCTAACCCGTGTTTTGATCGGTGATTTTGATGGCGCAAATGCAATGGTAGAGCGTGCAAAAATGATGCAGCCGAACTCCATTCGTGGCGCCGCTTTCGAGGCATCTGTGTTGCAGTTTCAAGGTGATGAGCTTGGAGCCTATGACGCCATATTAAAAACGGAGAACTACCTCCCAAAACAAAAAGTAGACTATGCCATTGCGACGAGGGACCCGGAGAAAATATTGACCGCGCTTGCGGCCTGGCCAGAACATATGAGATCGAATGTCCGTAATCCAGCCATGTATGAAATTACCAGAATTCGCGGTTTATTAGCAATGGGCGAAAAAGAGCAGGCAGACAAAGAAATAGATGCATTGCGCATCAGATCGGCAGATTTTCCAGCCGCGGAATGGCATAGTGGTTTGGAATACTCGCCGGTTACCTTACCTGGCCTCTTTGGAGATTTATCGGTGGTTGAGAAATTGGCCAAGCAATATGAAAATCTCCCCATCGACGATTATATGTCGGCGTTGACTGATTATGCCGATATTGCCGATGCATTTGCACGTGCAGGAAGTCCAGAGCGGGCTTTAGATTATCTTGAAAAGATGCGCGATATCACAGGGCCTTTCATGGTTCTCGTCATGCAAGATAGTGAATGGGCTGATGGGTTGCAGGACCACCCCAGATTTAAAAAAATGATCGCCGACTATGAGATATGGGCCGAAGGTAAAAACGGATAGTTTAAAACTTACAGGTGTTTATCGTTTCTGTCACATGACGTAACTCAGGAGAGTTTTGCGCCCAGCGAGGCCTAAACCCGTGACGCATCAAAAAACCATCTTCAACAATTGCCGCTTGTTGTTCGAGGCCAAAATTTGAAAAATGATCACCGTCGTAAAGTCGGTATCGATATCGTCTATCGGCCCAGCGCGGGGAATAAAGGCTGACACCACGATAAACATATTGCCAGACATGGACGAGTTCATGAACAAGATGGGCTAAGTGCGTGATGCTTTCTAATGGTCCGGGGTCCCCAGGATAGAATATTTTATACCCTCGAACGACGGTCACATTCCTAGGTGTCAAAACCATCCAGGGACGATCGTGTATTTCAACCGCGTCAAGATCGATATTTTTGGCCATGCGGGCCGGTAACAAGCTCTTTTCGAGCATTGATAACTTGCGAACTGGATGGGGATTGCGTGTCATTAATTCAATAGAGGCCAGACAAGCTTGAAGCGTTCACAGACGCAAATCATATTATCTGTATATGTAAAACCATCTCGATCCGCTTGACGTTCGAAATAGGCGTCATGTGCATTTTTCCACCATTTCAGTGACGAGTCGCCTTCGCCTTCGTCGCTCGCAAACTTTTCATCAACGTCCTGAACCGCGCAAAAGTCCACCTGTGTCGTTTGTATAATGCATTTTGGCATTCCCGAACCATTTGTAATAATCCAGTGATCTCCCGGTTTCGGAAGCGCCTCATTGTGATTATCAAACCAGATTTTAAGTTCACAAGTCGCTTGCTTTCGCCCGGCAAGGACCAGGTCAAGAAGTTCATCACCCAGCTCTTTGCTATCACCAAATTGGTCAATAGGTGGGCATTGCCCAGTATATCCAGTTGCAGCGCAATATTCGCGCCATAAGTCTTTGGCTCGGCTATTCATGAAAATCAAATAGGAGGGATTGAACTCAGATGCAAATGGGTAAAAGAAAAGCAGACTCAGAAGGGGCGGCTCCGGTCTGCTTTTCGTAAGCGCCAAAAGGGGAGAGGGCGCTAGCATCTCTTTAAGGGGAGGAAGAGATAAACATCTTGGAGCATAACCCTCGATCACATACCATAAAACTATTCGTGAACTGTTTGTGTTGAATGGTAATTGTTAAAGACTATGCCTTGCTTACGTTTCCGTCTGCTTCAACGAAAATTTCTCCGAGGAGTTCCATCTCAAGTAACGCCGCAGAGGCCACAGATACGGGCAATTCTGACAGACGGATAATATCATTTCGCGGAGTAGGTGTTGGCGAGAGCAGGGACTTAATTTTGGTTTTGGCACTATCGAGGTCACCTTCATGCTCTCCCGAGTCTCCCATATAGATTGATGGTGGTTCGCGAAGATCAGAAAGATTGCTGATTACGTCTAAAACGTCTTGCGTGTTTTCAATCAAAGCTGCCCCTTGGCGGATCAGCCGGTTGCAGCCTTTGGTGCGGGGGTCAAGCGGACTGCCGGGTGCTGCCATGACTTCGCGGCCCTGCTCCAAAGCATAACGAGCTGTTATCAATGTGCCGGACCGCTCAGCAGCTTCAATCACAACGACGCCGCGCGACAAGCCGGAAATTATTCTGTTTCGCCTCGGAAAATCACGGGCTGTCGCACGATATCCGAGTGGACTTTCTGATATGATTGCGCCCTTGGATTTGATGGCATCAAAAAGCTCGGCATTTTGTGATGGATAAACGTGATCGACACCGCCGCCCAATACTGCCGCTGTACCAGTTTCAAGCGCGCCCCAATGGGCCTGAGTATCAATACCGCGCGCTAGCCCGGACACGACTGTCAGACCAGCCTCTCCAAGTTCTCGGGCGATTTGTCCCGCAAACTTTTGACCAATGGCAGACGCGTTACGAGACCCGATCACAGCGACACAAGGTTTTTGCAAAATGGATAAATCGCCCCATAAGGATATGATCGGTGGTGGTGGATCAATAACCCGCAAGGCATTAGGGAAGTCCGGTTCACAGGCGGCGATAATATGCATCCCTCGCTGAGCGTGAGCGTCCATCTCGGCCTCAATAACGTCAATTTCTGGAATATTCAGACGTCGACCTCTGGTGATGTCTGGTAAGGCGGAAAGCGCTTCGTCAGCGCTTTGAAATCGGAGCAAAAGATCTCGAAAGGCAACAGGACCGAGAGTGGGGGTGCGGATCAGACGAAGCCAATCTCGTCGTTCTTCATGAGTTAACGTCTGGATTTTCACAGTTTAAGCAAAATCATCTTTTGGATCCAATTTTCGATTCTTCGCCTCTGATTATGCGCGCAATATTATCTTTGTGACGAATAAAAATCATCAAAGCTAGGAAAACGGCCATAGCTGCAACGCGAGGGTAGCCAAAAAACAAAGCAACAATCGGCGCCGTGCCAGCGGCCCATAATGCGGCCAATGAAGACATCTTGAAAACAAAAGCAATGAGAAGCCAAATAGCTGCCGCAACTATTCCGACGGGCCAAGCCGTGGCGAGTAGTGCGCCAAAAAATGTGGCGACGCCTTTCCCGCCTTTGAATTTTAACCAGACCGGGAAGCAATGCCCAAGAAGTGCTGCGGCGCCGGCGACCAGATTCCCAGGTACGCCAAAAAAATGTCCAGCTAAAAGCGCTGCAATAGCGGCCTTGCCGCCATCACCTAACAATGTCAGAGCGGCCAAGTCTTTTCGTCCTGTACGCAAAACATTTGTGGCTCCAATATTCCCAGATCCTATATCGCGCACATCGCCCTGTCCGCCAAGGCGAGCTATAAATAAACCAAAAGGTATCGAACCGAGGAAATATCCAAGGATTGTTGAGATGATGAGGGCTTGGTCAAGCATAGATAAATCCTGCATTATGAGGCCAAGCGAGTCAAAATGAAAACGCGCTTAAGCGAACAGCTTTGAGACGCTTTCATCATTGGCAATACGCCGAATGGCTTCGCCGAGAAGAGTTGCAACCGAGACCTCGCGTACTTTATTGCAGTCTTTGACCTTGCCGGGTTGTCCGATCGTATTTGTGATAACGACTTCTTTAATCACGGAATTTGTGATGCGCTCAATGGCTGGGTCAGAGAGGACGCCGTGAGTGATATATGCGGTAACGGATTTCGCGCCTTGATCCATCAAGGCTTCGGCCGCATTACATAGAGTTCCCCCGGAATCGATAATGTCGTCATACAAAATACAGTCTCGCCCGGTAACATCACCAATAATATTCATCACTTCCGCTTCGCCCGCCTTGGGTCGTCTTTTATCAACGATGGCAATATCGGCATTAAACTGTTTAGCAATGGCTCGGGTTCTAACCACACCGCCAGTATCGGGGGATACAAATAATAAATTAGCGCGATCTTTCTTGGAATAATTGTCCCGGATATCATTCACGAAGACAGGCTGGCCAAATAGGTTATCTGTTGGAATATCGAAAAATCCCTGAATTTGCCCTGCATGTAGATCAATCGTCAAAACGCGGTCAGCGCCAGCCTTGGAAATAAGATTGGCGACGAGCTTAGCTGAAATGGGTGTGCGGCCGCCTGTTTTGCGATCCTGTCGGGCATAGCCATAATATGGCACGACGGCCGTAATGCGTTCTGCAGAGGCGCGGACCAGGGCATCTATGAGAATGAGAAGTTCCATCAAATGATCATTGGCGGGCGCTGAGGTCGGTTGAATGAGGAAAATGTCTTCGCCGCGAACATTTTCATTGATACGCACGAATATTTCCTGATCACGAAATCGCTCAATGTCGACCGATGTTAAGGGGACGTCGAGAACATCCGCGATTGATGCTGCCAATTCAGAATTTGACGATCCGCTTATCAGTTTCATCTGGAGACACCTTCACCTGTACGCTTTTGGGGTTTCTCTAATGACAGCGCTGGCGGTTGTAAATCACTCTTTGAGCATAATGGCTGAAATATTCCGTCCATAGCCTGAAACCCCTTGATGGGTATTATAACGATAGCTGAAATATTCGTCGGGCAGGCCATACGTACAATCGGGTAGAGCATCGATTTGGGTTACGCCCACATCTCTTAGACGGGACAGAATAAAGCGCTTCAAATCAAAATGTGGACGTCGCTCGGGACTAATACCGCTATTGTCTGTCTTCTCTGGGCCTAATTTGAAAAAACGATCATAGGCCTCGTTTTCGGCAACGAAGGTATCTCGAAAATCGTGGCCGACCTCATAATTCTCCTGACTGATACAGGGACCGAGAACCGCAACAATCTTGCTTCGCTGGGCACCCAATGATTCCATGGTCAGAATTGTTGATGTTGTAATGCCTTTGAGCGCGCCTCCCCAGCCGGCGTGACAAGCCGCCACAACCCCAGCTTCTGGTTCGTAAAATAAAACGGGCCCGCAATCTGCGCCAAGGGCTGACAAGGCTATACCGGGTGTTTTCGTTACCAGACCGTCGGCTTTGGATCTTTCTCCTGTCCAAGGTCCATCTACGATTATAACTTCGGCTGAATGGATCTGATAATTCGAAATTAAGTGGGGCTCAATGGTACCTAGTGTTTCCGCGACCCGCCGTCTGTTCTCAAAAACATTTTCCGGTTCATCATGTGAACCTTGGCCTGTATTCAGACTGGTGAACTGAGCGCCAGAAATTCCGCCTTTGCGGCCAAAAAACCCATGGGCAATATTGGGGTGTATCAAACTTTGATGTGTCTTGAATGGTAGCAAAACTAGTAACGTTTACCGCAGCCGTTAAACGTCTTTCCGTCTTTTTGAAATCGAACAGTCCAGTAATAATCGTCGCCGGACATGTCGTCCTGACACGGACGAAAGGTCATCGAAACCATAAAAGGTTTTCCGTCTAGTTCGCCACTATAGCGTAGCCACTCTCCGTCCGTTTTACGGGTGACTTTCATCGATTTTCCTTCAAAATCCTCAGGCGTTACATAGGTCGCGTTCAGTCCTTTAAATTCGAAATCCCAGAACGGCTCATTGCCAAAAGCTGAATAGGTCATCGTCGCATTGCGACCTTCCATCGTTACCATCTCTTGGCGAACCCAGGCCTCTTCTTCTAAATCAGCTTGAACCGGATCATATGCGGGGGGTTCTTTTTCAGTCGGTTTTGAAATCTCGTTCACATTGCCGCTACTTGGCATGTCCTCCGAAGGGTCATTTGTCGTAGACGGTTGGCATGCGGTCAGCGCCAAGCCGAGAGCCATTGTGAAATAAAAATTACGCATTGCTGTCTCCATCTTGAATAGAGGTAACTTTTCTAAATCCCAGTGGAAGGTCAAGCCCCTGTGATTGAAAACATATGGCTTTGAACAGTTCGCCCATTTGAGATTCACCGGTTAGACGTTCGAGCTGCCGCGCAATTTTGGGCTTCGATTCCGGTTTGGCTCGCGCCAGCGCGGCAGCGCGCATTTCAATACCTAGTTTGGACAAAAACTCTCTTTGCGTCACGGGCGTGGTTGTGGGCATATTCAAACCAGCCGCGATTTCGTTTAATGCGCCAAAGTCAACGCGAGCGGTTAAGTCTGTATTCCCAGGATCAGAAAAAACTCCGACTTTCTCATGGCGTTTTAAGGCCTGCAATGTATCACCAAATTCAGTTGTTTCGGGACCGTAATCAATGAAGAGTGCCCTGCCGGGTTGACGTTCAAAACGATCAGAGAGCTGATCAAGAAGTTGATGAGCTGATGGACAGGTTTCGACCAAATCGTCATTCTTGGCTTTGGATTGCGCAGAAGGTAATGTCTGAGCTGCGAGCGTACTAATGGGCTCAAGTGCAAATGCAAATGTTAGATCATCAGCATTTTTTTCCACCGTCACCAGTCTTTCGTGCCATCCGGCGCGCCCAGCAAAACGGTCTTTTTGAATAAATTGTCGGATGGGAAGGCAGTCCAAATATTCATTGCCAATAACAATGAGTGGACCATCTGGAATATCAGATAAAGTCTGAGCCCAGGAAATAGGGGCTGGACTGTCTTTTAATGTCTGGCCTTGAACCGCTTCTAGTGCCGGGCTGGCCTCAATCAGATGAACATAAAGAGCTTTGATAAAATCCGGGACAAGTTTCGCGGCCCGAAGCATATCGCTCATCATGATGCCGCGTCCCGGACCCAGTTCAGCTAGATGGATTGTCTCGGGTTGTCCCATATCCTTCCAGCATTGTACCATCCATAAACCCAGGACTTCACCAAACATCTGAGAAATCTCAGGTGCGGTAATAAAATCGCCGTCGGAACCCAATGGATCGCGGGTCGGGTAATACCCATCTTTGGGGTCAAGGAGGCAAAGCCCCATATATTCGGCCACGCTCATGGGGCCCTCAGATCGGATGCGAGAAATAATCCGGCTTTTAAGCGAGCTCATATGATTAGGGTTTTTTTGTCGGCGATTGGAGATGTTTTGGGGCTGCAGGTGCCCGCTTGATTGCAAATCGTAAAATTAAAAGACCGATTATAATCATCGGAATTGAATATAACATTCCGCGCGTAAAAAATTCATGGATCTGAGGAATCGGATCGGGCTCACGAAAGAATTCAATAAATGTTCGAAATACCCCGTAGAGTAAGAAGAATAATCCTGCACAAATCCCTGGCTTTGTCAGGGCTTTCGTTTTTCGGGTGACAATCCAAAGAATTACAAAAATTGCAATTCCTTCTAGGAAAGCTTCGTAAAGCTGACTGGGATGACGCGGCAACCACTGAGGGTCTGTGCGAAACTTAAACGCCCAAGGTACATCTGTGGGTCGTCCCCACAGTTCCTGATTAACGAAATTCGCCATACGGCCTAGAAAAAGCCCTATCGGAGCGCCGAGCGCAACAATATCAGCCCAGCGCCACAGGGATACGTTATGTTTCTTGGACATATACCAGACTGCGGCGCATACACCTGCAAATCCCCCATGAAATGCCATGCCGCCTTCCCAGACTTTTAGTATTGAAATCGGGTCATTCAGATATTTGGGAAGATCGTAAAGCAGTACCGAACCTAACCGGCCGCCAATCATGATGCCGAGGAGACAGAAGAAAGCGAAATCCTCGAGTCGCACTTTGTCAGGAATATTTTCGGTTCCACGCGTAACCCCGCTGGGGATCCAAAGCGCCTTATTTCCGACTGTTCTTACGGCCCAACGATAGGCAAGAAAAATCCCGGCTATATATGCCAGGCCATACCATTTTACAGAAAGCGGCGTTCCCGGAATAGAGAATGCGGTATCGCTGATCCATTCGGGAAAGGTAATGGCAGTTATGAGGTCTATCATCATGGGCGCGGCAATTGGTTATCTTGCGTATCTGGAAAATTTGTTACAGGCTCCCTATCTATAAGGAAAGCCAAAATCAATCAGGCCTTTTAACTTTGGCCGGAAAGTTGACAGATGCAAACCAAATCACGCCCGCTGGACGACATAACAAACCTGTTTACTAATGCCGCCGGCGCCATAAAAGGCGTTGGCGACGAGGTAAAGGCTATGGGGCGCGCCCAAGCGGAACGTATGGTTTCAGAGATGGATCTCGTGACACGAGACGAGTTTGAAGTGCTCAAAGCCATGATGTCCAAAGTTCAGGACGAGAATGCAGTTTTGAACAAAAAGGTGATGGCTCTCGAAAAAAAGCTGAAATCAATCAAAAAATAGGTTTTCCACGCCTATTTGACCCCAAAATGTAGTTATCAACAATTCCGGGGCAACTATATCTTGTATTTCAAACTGAATTACCTAGCCTTTGATCAAGGGATAACAGGTGATTCAGGCAGATATGAACTTAGCCGACGAATATTGCTTACGACCCGGGGCTAATCTTTCTTCAGCATTAGCGTCCCGAAACAACCCGCTTGATGTGTTTGAGCGGCTCTGCGTGGGCGAGCATTACGAATATGAACGGATAAACCCGAAAGAACTTCATGTCTCCCTTCCAGGGCTTTGGTGCCATCACGATTTGATCATTACATGGGATAAGACTTCTGAGTCGATCTCTCTGTATTTGGCCTTTGATGGGCGATCTCCTGGTGGCCGCAGTGATGATATTTGTCGGTTGATGTCATTGATCAATGAAAGGCTGACACATGGTCATTTTGACTATTGGGACAAAAACAGCGCACTTGTATATCGCCATAGCCACTCGCTAAAAGGGGGCGCAAAATTACTTACTGAGCAAGCGCAGGATTTAATCGCGCAAGCACTAGATGCTGCTGAACGCGGATACCCAGCATGCCAATATGTGATTTGGGCCGGGAAATCTCCGGAGGATGCTCTTACATCAGCCCTTGTTGATTTGGCCGCAAATCCGTAAGACACGCGCATGACGACTCACATTGTTATAGGGGCGGGCCGTATGGGCAGCGCGATGGTCTCCGGGTGGACTGCGGGCCGAAAACCTAGTGTCAAAATTGATGATCTACTGATTGTTGACCCGTCCCCTGCAGAGGATGTGAAAACGATAATCGAAAAAGGCGCGCTACACCGAAAGCGACTAGATGTTCATATTGCGACCACGGAATATGTGCTGATGGCAATCAAGCCTCAATCCTTTGCTGCGATTGGACCGGAGGCTGCTCTATGCCTTCCAAAGAACTGCGTTGTTATATCGATTATGGCGGGCATTACTCTTGACCGTCTTCAAGAGGCTTTTCCCAATCAACGCTGCGTTAGAGCTATGCCCAATACGCCAGCATCTATAGGAAAAGGTATAACAGGGTTTGTCTGCGATGATGCATTGACGAAAATGCAGAAGAAACATGTACAGAAACTTCTCAGCGCCGTTGGTGAAGCTATCGAAATCGAAAATGAAAATATGATAGATATGGTTACGGCGGTATCAGGGTCAGGGCCGGCTTATTTCTTTCACATGGTTGAAGCTTTAGCGGCTGCCGGGACATCGATGGGCTTGCCCGAAGATCAGGCGATCAAATTTGCCCACCAAACGCTAATCGGGGCAGGGGCGCTGTTAGAACAATCTGGGAAAAGTGCATCTGATCTCCGCCGAGCTGTTACATCGCCTAACGGAACAACACAGGCAGCTCTGGACGTCTTGATGAGTGAACAGGGTCTTCCTCATATATTGCGAGATGCCGTTAGTGCCGCTTACCGCCGTTCTCAAGAGCTTGGCAAAGACAGCTAAGACATCCGAGTGGTCTTGGCGATGGCTTCCCATACGGATGATAAAGCCACAAAATCACAACTTTCATCGGGGTCTCGATCGGCATTGAGATCTGCTGGTGAGTTGCGTGTGATCACGATTCCAAGGGGGGCTCCCGTGGCCCGGTCTATAACTGGACCGCCACTCATACCCGACACAACGGGTTCGTCAGGTGATTTGATGTGGGCGATCCAGGTGCCTGAGCCTGCCCCGCGTTCAATGTAAACAGTGCCGCTACGTTTTTCCAAATATCGAGACCCGGCCGGATAACCCCAAATGTCGACGATCTGTCCCGCCTTTGGGGCCGCAGGCTTGTGGTCTGGAATATCGCAACCTTTTAGTGCCGCGTCCAATCCTTCTGGCCAAATGTGGTCAGCACCGAGACCCGCAAAATCCGGCCAGGCATGAGCGGCATCTGTCAGAACATGACCCGCTGTTGCCCAGCCATTCCACAGAGGAAAAAAGCTCGCAAAGCATTGAAAACCCTTTTCATTGTAAAAATGTCGTTTGACGTTTGCTGGATTGTTTGCGGAATCTTTTTGCGGTGCTTGGCGTGATAGAATTGATTCCTGCGTGCTGGACTGTTCCGCTCTATATTTTTCAACGAATTCGACATCGCTCGCCTTAGGTCGCCGCAACCAACGGAATAATGGGAATATGGGCATTACGCGGTTATGACTATAGAATGATTTTATGACAAGCCTGTTTGTCATTAAGGCTATTCAGGCTATATGTGGAACATGATCAGAATATTTTTTATGGTTTCGGCCTTGTTTTTATTGACTGCCTCCAGCTGCGCAGGCGTAGCAAAGACCGAGGAGACAAGTCAGAACCCGGCAGATATGTTAAAGCTGAGCGCCCAAGATAAAATCGAGGCACATAAGGATCACAAGTCTCACGACAACCATGATGAGCCCAGGCCTTATGACGCAGAAGCTGATGCCAAATCCGATCTTGAAGAAACGTTATCGGCTGCGCGTCAAAGCGGGAAACTGGCTTTGATTGTGATGGGCGCCAACTGGTGTCATGACAGTAGAGGTCTGGCAGCTCATTTCGAAAGTGACGATTTTAAGACCGAAATCATTCATCCATATTATGAACTTCTATATATTGATGTCGGACAAAAAGACCGAAACGAAGATATCTCCGCCCGTTTCGGCGTTGATGATATTGTCGGAACGCCGACAGTCTTCATTGTAACAGGTGACGGAAAGGTATTGAATCTAGATACTGCGCCAACATGGCGGGATGCGGCCAGCCGATCGCGAGACGAAATTGAAACATATTTTCGCGATTTTGCGGCCATGAATAACCCGTGATCGCAATCACTAACCATCTGGCTTATAACGGACCCGAAACTCGCGGCCTTTGACAATTGCATTTTTTCCAAACTTCGCGCGGGCCGCGTCACTTGCCCGCTCAGCCTGACTGCGTTTCGAGGCGTCAGGGTCCAGGAGATCGACTGCAAAGTCATCTGATGAGGCAGAATCATCGGAAAGATCAGAAATACCAGCGCCAAGTAACCGAAACTCTCGACCATTGGCTTCTTTACTCAAAAGAGGTTCCAGTGAAGTGAAAATAGTGTCAGCCAATTGTACGGATTGCGAGAGTGTGCGTCTCCGCGTTATTGTTTCAAATTGCTTTGTTTTGAGTTTCAGCGTCACGACGCGTCCTGTTAGGCCTTTTGCTTTGGCGCGATCAGCCGTTTTAACACACAAAGTCCAAAGCTGATCTTTGAGAGATTCTGGATCAGAAATATCATCATTGAACGTCGTTTCAGCTGACACACTTTTTCTATCCCCCACGGGATTAACTTTGCGGCGATCTTCTGCCCTGGCAAGTCGTGCAAGACGTAATCCGGACTCGCCAAATTGTTTCATCATGTAGGCGTCATCGCGATTACGGACATCGGCAATTGTTTGAATGCCAAGCTTGGCCAATGATCTTGCAAATGCTGGACCGACACCGAAAATAAAATCGACTGGCTTATCCGTCAAAAAATCAATTGCATCGGCGCGTCCTAATACAGCAAATCCAAATGGCTTGTCCAAATCAGATGCGGTTTTAGCCAGAAATTTATTATAGCTCAGTCCAACTGACACCGTTACACCGATGGTCTCCATGATCTTGTTCTGAAGTTTTATCAGGCTTTGCGCCGGTGTGTGGCCGTGCAGACGCTCTGTTCCAGTTAGGTCCAAAAAAGCCTCATCGATTGACAATGGCTCGACGAGGGGGGTCAAATTTTGCATCATTTCACGAATGGCTCGGCCTTCTTTCGCGTATTTGTCCATATTAGGCCTGATAATGATCGCATCCGGACAGGCTTTCCTGGCTTTAAACATGGGCATAGCCGATCTGACACCGTACATGCGCGCCATATAACAAGCAGCCGAAACGACACCGCGCACGCCGCCGCCTATGATGACTGGCTTGTGAGCAATATCTGGGTTGTCACGTTTTTCGATTGAAGCATAAAAGGCATCGCAGTCAACATGAGCAATCGAAAGACTCGATAATTCTGGGTGAGATAAAGTCCGATGACCGCCACATATGAGACATATCTGATTGTGAGGTGCAATTTGATGGCTTGCACAGTCGCGACAAAAAATTTTTGGGTTTTCTAACATTAAGACCTAATATTGGGCGAAATCCGGCAAATATTAATGTTCGTTTTATGTTCTTTTAAGGGCTTGTAAAGGAATTACACACGCTTGATTAAGGTTATTGGTGTTTAATGAACTCTAATAATAAGCGTTTGGCGCACAAAATCAGGTGAATCGGAAACATGTTACAGCTTATGCCCAAGAAGGTTCTCATCGTCGAAGATAACGAGCTCAATATGAAGCTCTTCTCAGACTTGCTTGATGCTCATGGGTTCGAAACTGAACAGACACGTGAAGGTCTCAAAGCCATTTCAATGGCCAAGCGATTTCAACCAGATTTGATTTTAATGGATATACAGTTACCTGAGGTCTCGGGCCTTGAAGTGACGAAATGGATTAAAGACGATAAGGCCCTTGCGGATATCCCGATCATTGCGGTCACGGCTTTTGCCATGAAGGGCGACGAAAAACGCATTCGGGACGGCGGTTGTGAAGCTTATATTTCAAAGCCCATTAATGTGTCGTCGTTTTTAGAAACTATTCGTAAGTTCATCAAGTAAGGCGGCCATAGCACATGAGTGCTCGTATTCTAATAGTCGACGATCTGGCGCCTAATCTTCATCTCTTGCAGGTAAAGCTTTCGGCCGAATATTACGACGTGCTGATGGCTCAGTCAGGTGAAGAAGCTCTTGAGGTTGTAGAAAAAGAACGTGTCGATTTGATTCTGATGGATGCGATTATGCCCGGCTTGGACGGGTTTGAAACCTGTCAGAAGCTAAAATCGAATCCAGATACATATCATATACCTGTTATCATGGTGACCGCTCTCGATAGCACTAAAGACCGAATACGGGGCCTTGAGGCTGGCGCGGATGATTTCATAACGAAACCGTTTGACGACTTTAACTTGCTGGCGCGGGTTCGGTCTCTCCTGCGCTTAAAAATGGTGACGGATCAGCTTCTCAGCCATACGGGTCATTCACTCGCAAATTCCCGGCCAATGGTACAGGAAATCGAAAAGCGAAAAGGTCACATTATCGTCCTTGAGGATCACGAAAAAAGAGCCTTACAATTAACAGCTCCGTTGCAAGACATTCATAGATTCACAATCGCCACAGATCCTGCAGAAGTTTTAAAATGTAAACCATCGGACACAGACCTGATTATCGTAAGCCTAACATCAGATAACTTTGACGGGCTGCGCGTCTGTGCATCGCTAAAATTCGATAGCGTCACACGCAATATTCCTGTCCTCCTAGTGGGAACGCCGGAGGATGAGAATCGTTTTGTCCGAGCCTATGACCTTGGCATAAATGATACGCTGATGAGGCCCATTGAAAAGCAAGAATTAATTGCGCGGGTAAATACTCAGCTTAAACGTAAATTCTATTCTGATGCTCTCCAACAAAATTTCGATCAGGACTTGGAAATGGTTGTGGCTGATCCGCTGACGGGTCTTGGTAATCGCCGTTATTTTGAGCGTTCCGTCAGCCCGCTTTTTGAAATGCTTGAGAAAGGTGAACCGTTTTCGATAATTGTTTTCGATATCGACCACTTTAAACGGGTAAATGATATTTTGGGACATGATGTCGGGGATGATATTTTGAAAGAAGTCGCGACACGCCTTGTAACACATATGCGGGCTATAGATATCGTCAGCCGGTATGGAGGCGAAGAGTTCATGATCGCCATGCCGAGCACGGTTCAAGCCGACGCAATGTATGCTGCTGATCGGATCCGGGGCCTTATTGGCGGGACACCCATATATGTTGATGGTCAGGCCCTATCGATCACAATGAGCGCAGGCGTCGCACAAGTTTCACCAGGTGAAAAACTCAGGGAAGTATTTAAGCGAGCGGATTCGGCGCTCTATATTGCAAAGCGCGAAGGCCGTAATAAGGTTATCGCGGCAGAAACAAAAAAAGCCGCTTAAAGCGGCTCATTTAACGTGACAATTTCAGCTATTACTTTATCTTGCCTTCTTTGAATTCGACGTGCTTTCGTGCGATTGGATCATACTTACGTTTGACCATTTTTTCAGTCATCGTCCGCGCGTTTTTCTTGGTGACATAGAAGTAACCTGTTCCGGCGGTTGAATTCAGTCGAATTTTAATTGTGGTTGGCTTGGCCATGGTTCCACCCTTTAAATACTGGGAATCTTCAAGCGGCGACTTATAGGCTTGGATTCTTTAAAGTCAACGCGAAAATCACGCCTTGCTACTCCGGAAACCCATCTTGAATATATCGACCTTTGTGCATCCGAGAATAAAATATTTTCGGGTCGGGCTTCGGGCGTCTCAGATAGTCCTGGAGGACCTTTAACATCATAGTCGTTGCCCGTTGTAATTCCAGCTGTTCTATGTCTTCGAATGTGAACCAGTCAACGTTTGATAATTCTCCGCTATCAGCGACTACAGAACAATCGCCTTCGAATTTTTGAATAAAAAACCATGTGTCATAACGTTTATGGCGATGGGGCGGTGTCACAGCACGACCAAATATGTCAATATTCGACAGGTCAGGCATAACATCTAAACGCCGAAAGGCATCCCAACTTTCATGGCTTATGTTTCTTGTCCATTTTTCGTTTCGACCCAACATGAGCCCAGTTTCTTCCCACGTTTCCCGAATGGCTGCGAGTACGCAAGCTCGCGACTTGCGGGGTGAATAGGCTGTTTCCAGAATACGCTCCACTCGCGTATTAATGTCCCCATGAAAAGGTGCATAGCTGTCAGCACGATCCACACGTCCGCCGGGGAATACATAAACCGATGGCATGAAATCGTTACGGCTTGATCTCTGGCCCATCAATATTCGCGGATTACTGCGGCTACCCGTATATAAAACAATGGTTGATGCAATACGAGGTCGGGCGGCGCGTGACAGTGCATCTCGCTTTGTCCGTTCTGATTCTGTCAGTGTTGGGAGTTTCATCGCCGTTTTTTTCCGGTCCGACGGGAACGGTATTTTTGATTGCGTCCACGGGGATTATGTTTTGGTTTTGGGCCGCGCTCCGGTTTGGTCAATATATCAAATATCAGACCACCAGTTACAGGAGTGGCTTCGACTAACTTGACCTTTACTTTTCGTCCAAATCTAAATGTATCACCGTTTTGAGTGTTGATGAGGGCTTTCTTTTTTTCATCAAACATGAAGTAGTCATCACCGATCGTTCGTGCCGGGATAAATCCATCAGCCCCCGTTTCGTCAAGGGTGACGAAAAGCCCGGCCTTAGCGACGCCTGTGATACGGGCATCAAATTCCGCTCCAACTCGGCCTTCAAGATAGGCCGCGATATACCGGTCTTTGGCATCGCGTTCGGCGGCCATAGCGCGGCGCTCGGTATCGGAAATATGTTCCGATATCTCCTTGAGGCGCGTAAACTCCTCTTCTGTGGTTCCGTCTAGACCCAAGCCAAATGTGCGTATCAGAGCCCGGTGGACCACAAGATCCGCATATCGCCGGATAGGTGATGTAAAATGTGCATAATGTGTGAGGTTCAATCCAAAATGTCCTTTGGGGTCTGGCCCGTAATAGGCTTGAGACTGACTGCGCAACACCGCCATTCCCACGGTTTCAGAGAGGTCGTTACTCGCTGCCAGTTCCAAAAGGTGATTGAACCGTTGAGTTGAAACCCGCTCACCCAGGGACCATTTCAAACCCACCGCAGGCAGAAAATCAGAGAGCCCTTGGAGACGCTCGCGGGCAGGGGGTTCATGGACACGAACAATAGTTGTCACCCCTTTTTCAGAAAGCGCCTGAGCGGCGGCGACATTGGCCTGTACCATGAACTCTTCGACGAGCTTGTGAGCGTCAAATCGGTCCCTGAGCGTTATCTTGACGACTTCACCTTTGTCATTGACGTGGACACGGCGTTCAGGGAGTTCGATGGCAAGTGGTGCGCGGTTATGACGTGCTTTTCGTAGGACTTTATATGCAGAAAATATGTCCTTAAGGATATCGATAACAGTTTCTGCGGTTTTGCCAGGATTGCCGTCAAACCCTTCTTGCGCCTGAGCATAAGTGAGCCGCGCATGTGATCGCATAAGCCCGCGAACAAATTTATGATCAATCTTGGAGCCATCTCCCCGAAAACGCATCTTTACAGCCATACAGGCCCGATCTTCGTGTGGGCGCAAAGAACATAAATCGGCGGATAATTCCTCCGGCAGCATAGGTTCAACACGATCCGGTAGATAGACAGAGTTCCCTTTGTCTCGAGCATTTTTATCAAGAGCACTGCCGGGCTGAACAAAAGCTGCGACGTCAGCAATAGCCACCCAGACTATCCACCCGCCCTTATTTTTTGGATCGTCGTCACGTGACGCAAAAACCGCATCGTCGAAATCTTTGGCATCAACGGGGTCAATTGTGATCAACGGGACATGACGGATATCCTCTCGGTATTTGGTAAGGCCAGGTAAATTGAGTTTTTTGGCTTCTGCCAGTGCCTCATCGTCAAAGCCGATAGGTATGCCATGTTGTTCCAAAGACATGAGTGACGCAGCTTTGGGGTCATTTGCAGGGCCTATAAGGCGGGTGATTTCAGCCCTACGTTCATAGCTGTTCCCCCGTCTCGTGCTCGAGGTACGATATTCGATCAAACTATCACTTACTGCATTTTCAGGAACTTTGATCGGACGAAACTCATTTCGGGCTTTTTTGTCGATCGGTTTGATCTTCCAGCCACGTCCGTCCTTGCTGAGTATCCCAAGATGTTTAATTCCGCCGCGGCCAAGTTTTTTCATGACCTGCGCGACATAGCCTTGATCAGTCGTTTTGATCTTGCAAAGCGCTCGTCCGCCTATTCCGAGCTGTGCCGTTTTATGGCCTTTTGATTTCTTTGATATTGGACCTTCCAGGACAATCATTCGCGGAGCTGGGCCTTCGCCTTTCCACATTTCGGGTACGCCTATCATGTCGCCATGTGTATCAATTTCCGATACTCGTAACACCATGACGGCTGGCAATGCGTCGGCCTCGCGGTAGGTTTTGCGCGTCGATTTTACGAGAACGCCATTTTCAACCATTTCCCTGATCGTTTGACGTAAGACTCGGCGATCATCGCCTTTTATGCCAAGACGACGCGCAATATCTTTCAGGATCAGCTTGTCCGGTTTCGCTCGGATAAGCTCCATAATCTGTTCGTTTAAGTTTTCCACAGCTGCGGGGTAGCACAAAGGCTAGGCAGGGCAAGGGGAGATATTCCCAAGACTGTTCTTGGGTGTTGCTAGGCTTTCTTTTTCTTTGCCGCAGGCTTCTTCTTTTTGGCTGGAGCTTTTTTCTTCTTCTTACCGCCTTTGGCTTCTTTTTCTGCGATATATTGCAAAGCCATTTCCATGGTCACATCCTCGGGCTTTGTGCCTTTTGGGATGGTGGCGTTGACTTTTTCATATTTTACATAAGGCCCATATCGTCCATCCATCACACGGACGGGCTTTTTGGATTCTGGGTGCTCGCCGAGTTCTTTAAGCGCTTTGGCTGCACCTCGACCTCGGCCGCCGCCATTGGCTCGTTTTTCCGCCAGTAAAGTAACCGCTCGGTTTAAGCCAACTTCGAACATTTCATCGACATTTGGCAGATTCACATAAGTGCCGCTGTGCAAAATATAAGGGCCATAACGTCCAATTGCAGCCGTGATCATGGCCTTGTCTTCCGGATGTTCCCCGACTTCTCGGGGCAATTTGAGTAGGCGAAGTGCTTTCTCAAGATTAATTGAGTCATAAGGCCAAGTTTTAGGCAGGCCTGTTCGTTTAGGTTTCTTTTCTTCGCCTAGCTGCACATAGGGGCCAAAGCGTCCGTTTTTCAGGAAGACATCCATGCCGCTATCGGGATCAACACCCAGCATTTTGTCTTCCATATCAGCGGCCCCTTTATCGTCGCCCTGTCCGAATGGTCGTGTAAATTTGCAATCTGGATAATTTGAACAACCTACAAAAGCCCCGAACTTGCCTACTTTTAGTGAAAGCTCACCGTCATCACAGCTATTGCATGTTCGAGCTGGTTTGCCATCTTCCCGTTCAGGGAAGACAAGCGGCGCAAGAGCAACATTGAGCGCATCCAGTACATTCGTAACACGCAGCTCTTTTGTGCCTTCAACACTCGCTGAGAACTGATCCCAAAAATCGCGCAGTAGTTTTTTCCATTCGAGATTTCCGGCGGATACTTTGTCCAGGCGTTCTTCAAGATCAGCCGTATAATCATACTGAACATATCGCCCGAAGAAATTTTCTAGAAATGCCGTAACCAAGCGCCCTTTGTCAGATGGCGTAAAGCGCCGCTTTTCCAGATTTACATAGTCACGATCCTGAAGGACCCGAAGAATCGAAGCGTAAGTTGACGGACGCCCAATTCCAAGCTCTTCCATTTTCTTGACCAGGCTGGCTTCGGAATAGCGCGGCGGCGGTTGTGTGAAGTGTTGTTCGGCATTGACCGTTTTGGCATTGGCCGTTTCCCCGCGTTCGACCTCAGGTAATAGCCCGCTGTCTTCATCTTTATCATCTGTCGTAGGTTTCGATGCTTCATACAGTTTTAGGAAACCATCGAATTTCAAGACTGATCCGGATGCCCGTAAGCCGACTTTGTTTTGATCATCTGCAATTTCAATTGTCGTGCGTTCAAGCCTTGCGTCTTCCATCTGGCTGGAAAGAGCCCGTTTCCAAATCAACTCATAGAGTTTAGCCTGATCACCTGTTAGCTTGAGCCGACCAGGTATCCGGGCAAAACTTGTAGGCCGAACGGCCTCGTGAGCTTCCTGCGCGTTTTTAGCTTTTGATTTATATTCCCGAGGATTTTTGGGAAGATATGGGTCACCATATTCTGACGTGATTATAGCCCGCGCTTCTTGAATGGCTTCGCCAACCATTGAGACCCCATCGGTACGCATATAGGTAATTAGTCCAACAGTTTCGCCGCCAATATCAATGCCTTCATAAAGTCTTTGTGCCGTTTGCATTGTCCGCGTCGCGGAAAACCCTAACTTACGTGAGGCCTCTTGCTGCATGGTTGATGTCGTGAACGGTGCAGTCGGGCGTCGTTTGACGGGCTTGGCCTCGACTGAGGAAATACTGAGGGCTGCACTTTCAACGGATAGCTTTGCCGCCATCGCATCAGATTCGGTTCCGAGTGAGAATTTGTCGAGTTTTTTGCCGTCTAGGGATACGAGCTTGGCTGCATATTCTTTGCCGGCGACATTGGCCATCATCGCATCTACGGTCCAATATTCTTTGGCAACGAACTTTTCGATCTCGCCTTCGCGTTCACAAATTAAACGAAGTGCCACAGATTGAACCCGTCCTGCTGAACGCGCTCCAGGCAGTTTCCGCCAAAGCACAGGCGACAAGTTAAAGCCAACCAAGTAATCTAGAGCCCGGCGTGCGAGATAGGCCTCTACAAGTTCCATATCCAGCTCACGGGGATTATCGATCGCCTCGGTAACTGACTTTTTGGTGATCGCATTAAAGACTACGCGTTCAATCGTCTTGTCTTTCAAAGCCTTCTTTTTGTTTAGAACTTCCAGCAAGTGCCACGAAATCGCTTCACCCTCTCGGTCCGGGTCGGTTGCGAGAATGAGCTTATCAGAACTTTTGAGAGCTGTTTCGATGTCTTTGATGCGGGTTTTCGATTTGGTATCGACCGCCCATTTCATAGCAAAGTCTTCGTCAGGTTCGACGGAACCGTTTTTGGACGGCAGGTCGCGCACATGCCCAAAGCTGGCAAGTACCTTATAGGATTTCCCAAGATACTTCTCGATGGTTTTGGCTTTTGCCGGACTTTCAACAATGACAAGATTCATGAGCTAGGCGTCTTTATTATGTTTTCAGGCTTAAATCAGGCGCCCAAATGGGGGAACCGATAAAGAATGTCAACGGGCGAAAGAAAATTGACCTGCTGACTCTATAACGCTAAATCGTAGCCATCTCTTTAATTTTGGGTTGGCATGCCGAAATTTAGATGACGGGATCTGACAAAAATTAGAGTTTGGGCAAACGTGACTGAAAAACAAAGAGTTGTAATTGTCGGAGGTGGTTCCGCGGGTTGGATAACGGCTAGTTATTTAAACGGTGCCCTCAATAATCGAGGTACGGACAAAAACATACACATTACGCTTATAGAATCCCCAGATGTGCCGCGGGTTTCTGTGGGCGAGGCTACTGTCCCATCAATTCATCATGTGCTGGATGTTATTGGAATTGATGAAATCGATTTTATGAAAGCAACGGATGCGACTTTTAAACAATCAATCAAATATGTGAATTGGCTTCATAATAAAGGCGAAGCTTATCATCATCCTTTTAGTCGATTTACGCCCGGTCCGATAGATACAACGGGACAACGATGGATGGAAAGCCTTCGCGATATCCCGTTTATGGAAACGGTATCAGCGCAAACAGTCATATCGGACATTTTGAGAGCACCAAAAACAATGGATGGAAAGCCCTTTGTTGCGCCGCTCAAATATGCCTATCATTTTGACGCTCAGGATTTTGCCGATTATTTGACATCGTTTTCAACACAGCGCGGGGTCAATCATATTCGCGCAAATGTTATGAATGCTAATATCGATACGCAGGGGTTTATTACTTCTGTAAATCTGGAAGATGGGTCTTCCATTGCGGGTGATATATTCGTTGATTGTACGGGTTTCAAAGGACTCCTCATCGAGCAGGCTTTAGACGTTGAATGGCAGAGTTTTTCAAAATGGCTTTTGTGTAACCGCGCCGTCGTAACCCAATACTCTTATGAAGACTATTTTCCGGGATTTATTCGCCCCTATACGACGGCAACCGCTCAGAGCGCTGGATGGATTTGGGATACTCCTACCCAAACGCGCCGCGCAACGGGTTATGTTTATGCTTCTGACTTTGTCACGGACGACGATGCACGGAAAGAACTATTGGCATATCAGGGCAAAAATTTGGATGATCAAGAAACCCGAATTATCCATTATAAAACGGGAAAACGTCAAAAGGCCTGGACAAAAAATAGTATCGCAATCGGACTTTCGGGCGGTTTTATTGAGCCGCTGGAATCTACCGGTATTTATTTGGCCGAACTGGGCGCAGTCTTACTAGCTGAACATTTTCCAAAAAATCGTGCAGCGATGGAAACAATGGCATTTCGGTATAACCGAATTCTATCCAACCGATATTATGAGATTCTTGACTTCATAAATATGCATTACTGCCTAACGCAGAGAAATGACACAGAGTTCTGGCGAACCGTGCAAATGCCAGAACATATTACCGACAGATTACAGGCAAAACTGGAGTATTGGAAAAACAAATCCCCGACACGTTCGGACTTCGATGATCAGTCTTTTCATGGCTTTGATTATGGAATGTCTGAACCGAGTGATCCCGAAATCGACCCGCGACCGCCCGTAGATGCGGCAGGATTATGGAACCATGCGAGCTATGAAGCGATCCTTTTTGGAATGGATTATCGCGGCGATGAGTTTAAATCGAAATCGGGCAATGACCGTAAGAACTCACGTGTACTAAGTTTTGTCATAAATGCGGTGCGTGCCGCGCCGAAGGAACTTCCGCCTCATCATATCTGGCTTCACCGTGTGCTTGGCATGAAGCCATGGGAGCAAGGTCCAAAACCCGATGGATGGCCGTAACTAACTATATCCCAGTAGCGCCCGCAGTCCTGGGCAAGCGTAATCCACGAGTTGTTGCTGAGCCATAGGTAGGATTTCGGGAACAGTCTGACCGTTTAATGTCAGGTTCTCTCTCGCAGTTCCGCTTTGTTTGCGATCCGATCCAACTTTGACGCGTTCGATCCAGTCTTCGGGTAGACTTATGTTTCCCAGACCTAAAAGATTTTTAAAAAATACCGCTGCATCATTTGATTCAGGGTTTTTCACATGAACAATTAAATCCTCATACCGGACGATGTGGGCCGATGTTCCTAACCAGGCAACTGCATTATTGTCATATATTTCACGCATGGTTGGAAACAGGTTATGGACTCCAAATATCATCATATTCAAAAAGTCGTCGATATTGACCTTGCCATTTTTCATATGATCCAAATTGGCCTGAAAATTATCAGACAAGAAAAATCGCGCGCGCGCTAAAACCCAATCATAAGGGTCACGAACCAGCAAAACGTGAACCGCATCCTTTAGTAAAATTGCTGGTCCGTCGCCAAAGAGAAGGTGTCCCCAACTTAGCATTGGAGGTTTCGCTATCAGAGCATGATGATGTTGTTTCAATGTTGGGTATTGAATGAAATCGACTGAATATTGCTGCTCAACTGGAACAAACATACGCACAATGTTTTTTAGTAAATGGCTCCCACTTTTGGGGACGCTGTTTAAAAACATCGTCTGCGTAAGCGGTGCTTGCGCATAGTTTGGATTGAGGTCATCCAGATTGTCAGGAGTAGCTAAAACACGTGGCATGAACGGTCTCTATCAGAGTTAAAGGCATAAAAAAAGCGGGCCGAAGCCCGCTATTGAGAATATTTTGAAATTCCTAATCAAACTTTTTTGTAAAGTTGATGAACGCTCGGCGTCCAAGCAAATCATATTGAGATGCTATGAGAGGCGTATTACCTGCTGTCGAAGATACTGAGGAAGCTACAGGTGACTCGTCGAAGATGTTATTAACACCAACTCTGAAAATCCAACCTCCTGAAATCGTCGCCTCTGCAGACAGAGAGTGGTAAATCGTCGGTTCAAGCTCTGTTTTCCAGAAAACCGTTCTTCCGTCTTGATCGACTGAGTATGGAGCGGTCGGGTTTTCGAGATCAGAGGTTAAATCAATATTTCTGATAGGTTGCTGACTCCCAATGTAGTCGACGCCCCATCTGAAAGATAAATCATCACGTGGCTGAATGGACAGATTTGCAAATCCAGTCCAAGCTGGCTCGCCAATCGATTTGTTCAAGAATTGAGTCCGACTTTCAGCGAGCAATTGAATTTCATCTTCCAGTTGTCTTGAGGCTTGAGCATTCAACGTCACAGGGCCGAATTTTGTATCTTTGTTCATTCGGAACGTAAAATCCAATCCCTTGTTGGTTTGCTGGTTAATGTTGACGAATTTCGCGCGAACATTTGCAATTCGGTTTGGAACTGTTGGATCGGGCGGATTAAGCTCAAAACCGCGATCTACTAGATCGCAAAGGGGTTCATTTGCAAAATCTGTTGACCCATAACAGCCTAGTACGATTTCGCCGGAGCTAAGTGTCTCAATCTCATCTTTCACCGTAATATCGAAATAATCTACTGCAAAACTCATATCTGCGAATTCAAAATCAGGGCTTAAGACCGCACCAATAGTGAAGTTTTCGGATGTTTCAGGTTCCAAGTTGCCAAAACCACCACCAGTCAAAACTGATACAGAAATAGGCGCGCCAACGTAATCATCAGGAATTCCTTCTGCTGCACAATTCGCTTGAATTTGCTCAAAATTAGCAAAGTCGTCGGCAGTTAAGTCGCCCCATCCTCGGCATGGGTCAATGGATTGACGAGCTGATGAAGATTCATCGGCCAAGAACTGCTCGAATAACCCTGGGGCTCTGAACGAGGTGCCTTGAGAGGCTCGAACGCGGATCATATCTGATAAACGCCAATCAAGTGTCGCACGGTAATTAAACCCATCTACCTTGTTTTTGCGACCGTCCTCATGTTCCGAAGTGATCTCTGAGTAGCGTCCGGACAAGCTAACAGATAAGTCTTTCGCTAGGGTAACGTCTTCTAGCAATGGAATGCTAAGTTCCCCGTAAACTGCATTGGTTTTTTGAACCCCGGTCGTAATACCTGAACTAGATCCAAAGAATTCGTTGCCTAAAAGCGTTGTATCCGAAGGTCGATCGTAAATTTCGTCACGTTGATGAAATAATCCAACAGCAGCGGAAACATCCCTGCCATTAAAATTGAACAGATCGCCAGTTACAAATCCTTCGAACGTCATCTGATCAAAATCAGTGTAACCCTTGTCGCTGCTTAGCAACATAGCGCGCTCAGCATCGGTTAAATCACCAGCTAAGAAATTTGGATCGAACCAACGCACATCTGTACAAGGAACTCCATCAATTGTGAGAGTCTCACCATTGACTTCGCCCGACGCGCCTGGTGTTGTTGTGCCTTCACATGATGAAGTTGCAAAATTATATGGGAAAATCGCATCGGCTCTAACATGTTGTTCCCAATACTCACCATGGGAGTCAGAATATTGACCATAAACGTCCCATGCCCAGCCTTTCAGAGGACCGTTTTCACCGAAATCACCTTTGAGGCCGCCAACGAGACGGAAATAATCGATCGATGTTTCTTCGTCACCATGCTCAACAACCGGCGTTGGGCTGAACCAAGATAGCGGGCCTCCCCAACCGGCATCTAATGGAGCCGGGTTGTCACCACCGGCGAAAATAGTCTGTGCGCCATATTGATATGTCCAATATTGTTTGTGGCCATTCACATAGTTAGTTCGGCGATTGAACAATCCCTCTGCGTAGGCGGAGATATTGTCGGTCAAGTCGTATTCAACGTCGCCCATAAATGTCATGCGTTCGACCTCTGGGGTAACCGAGTCTCGGCGCTGCATGTCTGGATAAAGGTTCGTAACCGCATTGGGGCCGTTATCCGACACATCAATTCCCGCAAATGCCGGAAGACCATTGATATGGCTTTGATTGTACTCAACCTGGAACCAGCCTGGAGGCGCAATTAGTCCCGATCCGTCGAGGGATTGAGGAATTTGCGGTATGAATGATCCTAGGTTGTCTCCAGGGTAGCTATATTGAAAGATAAGGTTTCGAGGATTCGCTGCGATATTGTCAGCGCCATAATCATATACCCATACGTGACCCCAAATTGTTCCGGCGCACTGAAATTGATGACGTCTTGGATCAATTATATCGGCACGGGTCGAAAGTGTTTCATCCGTAAAAGAGTAATTTTCGTTACAGTCCAGATAGTTTCTATCTTCTCTGGCAAGCTCTTCGGCCTTGTAATAGTCGCCAGTTACTCTGAAACGACCGCCATCAAAGTTTTTGCCATAAGTTGCGCTTCCTCTGAAGACCTCGCCGCCGCCGCCGTAAGGTAGGGACGTATATAAATCAATGTCTCCGCCCTCAGATTTGTCCGTAATGTAATTGATGACACCAGCAATCGCATCGGATCCGTAAACTGATGAAGCGCCGTCTTTGAGAATATCAACGCGTTCAACGCCAACTAAAGGAATTGAACCCAAGTCAAACGAACTTATCGACCCTCTTGTTCCTGACGGTCCAGCACGTCGACCATTGATTAGGTCCAATGTTCTATTTGCGCCTAGACCGCGTAATCCAATTGTTTCCGCACCTACGCCACCATTTGCGACGAAAGCCGTTGAAACAGCATTGGTAATTTGTGATGAGCCTGAAGCCGCAGTCGATGTTTGAAGTAAGCCAGCAATGTCAGCTATACCTTCCACTTTCGCGTCCTCAACGTCTAAAACATCCATTGATACTGGACTTGTGAAGGTATTTTTTCTGATCCTTGAACCCGTAACAACCACCTCATCGCCGCCGGTCGATGTTTGTTCCGCTTGGTCCGTTATTGTTTCTATTGGCTCCTGCGCAAATGCGTTGCCTGCAAAAATTGCAAACGCCGCAGATGAACCCAGTAATATTCTTTTGTAAGTTGTAAATTTCATGGAATTCCCCTTTTGAATTTCCTGTAATGACCCTTGTTAGCGAATTTAAAGCGCAGTTGGTAGAAATTCTTTCCAATTATTAACGGTTTTCGGGCTGTTTTCTTTCTTTCCCTATATTTATGGACGTTATAGATTGAATTGCTGAATTCGTGTGCAAATTTATTGAAAATTCGGCCTTTTTAACTCACCCTCGCGGATGAGCGGCGCCATGTACGCGCCGAAGGCTGTTCGAATCGACACCGGTATATCTCTGGGTTGTTGAGAGGTTTTCATGACCAAGGAGCTGTTGGATGGTGCGAAGATCGCCGCCGCCGGCTAATAAATGGGTTGCAAAACTATGCCTAAGAGCATGGGGAGTGGCGCTATCGGGAAGTCCGAGATAGCCGCGAAGGATTTGCATATCCGATTGGATTTGTCTGGCTGATAACGCTCCGCCGCGTATCCCGCGAAACAAGGGCAAGTCGTCATCAAGTGGATGGGGGCAAAGGTCAATATATTTTTGAACCGCTTCTGCGACGACAGGCAAGATTGGAACTACTCTGGTTTTCTCGCCTTTACCAGTCAGTGTTAAAGACGCGCCAAGCGGACAGTGCTTTGCTGTCAATGACAGGGCCTCTGATATACGGAGTCCTGCACCATAAAGCAGCATCATAACAGCTGTATTTCGGGCCTGCACCCATGGACGAGAATCGATTGAGCCTTCAGACGCCATATCAAATGCCCCGGATTTGGATAAGGGTTTGGGAAGAGGAGCTTTGACCCTAGGGCCTTTGATGAGGCCAACGGCGTCGTTTCTGACGGCATAGCGTCTGTCCAGATATCTGTAGAACGTTCTGAGCGCGGATAGCTGACGAGCAATTGACGCTGGGGATAAGGCTTTTTTCCCTCGACGCCGAAATGCAAGATATGCGCGAAAATCCCGAAGTGCTAAGCATTCTAAATCAGTCAGATAAATTGTTCTTTGAAAATGCCCGCTTAAGAAATTTAGGAAACTACTGATATCGCGTTGATAACTTTCAACCGTTTTGGTCGACAAGCGTCGCTCTCCGGACAAGTGATCCAGAAAAATGGCTAGCGCTTCATTGCCCGTCTTATTATCAGCATTTGACACAAACTCCTTATGCATTCGCCGGGTTAATGAACCTTTGCGAATTCAGTACAGTAACAGGCTTGACTCCTCGGCCTCGAAACCCGACATCCGGTTTATGTCTAACCTGACACATTCGCCGAGCTTTTCGCTTTACAAGGCCTTTGAGCCTGAGCGTGACACACTAATCCGCATGATTTCTGATGATAATCTAAGTTCGCAGCAAATTGTTATATCCGCGCGTAAGGCGCTGGACCGCACCGGACATCGTTTTTCCGATCAAACGACTGACGTCAAACTCCAACGGGCAGGGCTCTGGCTGATCGAAATGGTCAAGTCAGGAGCCAGCGTTTTGGATCAAGGAACGGAGGCCGAGATCATCTGGCACGAAGTGCCAGCCATTCGTCGACCTGTGCCTTGGGGACAGAACCTGTTTTATCTCGCAGCCTTGGGTCTGGGTATTTGGTCTATAATGTCCGATAGCCGACTAGGTTTAATAACGGCCGTTGTTCTGGCGCTGCTGCGTTTTCTGGACCCTGATAACTGGCGAGGCCGATTGGAAAGATTCAAATTTTGGAAACGAAACAGTAACACAACCCAGACCGAAAGCGGCGCAGCCCGGGCAGAGGCTCGAATTCACGCCAATGCAAGCGGATTTGTGACGGCGTTATCTGAGGCTCTTAAAACGGCGGATCACATTTTAGCACGCTTATCTGAGCCCGACGCGACAACCCATTGGCGTGAAGATAAGAGACTGATGGGATTTGTTCAGGGACTTCTCGAAGCACGGCAGGCGTCAGATGGTGATTTTGCATTGACGTTGGTCGGGAAAGAACTTGAGGCAATATTGGCTGCAGAAGGCATTCGCCGTCTTGAATATTCCCCAAAGACCGAACAATATTTCGACCTGTTGCCTGCCATAGGTCAGACTGAAACAAAAGTTGCCGCGCCGGCACTCATGGCCGGGGATCAATTAATCGTTCGGGGCACAGTTTGGAGCAAAGATGAGCTCGAATGATATTGAGTTTATTGGATTTGATCTGGGGCACGGCGAAACAGCCATAGGGCGAGCCTATAACCGGTCAATGAGAGAACCTGAAATCTTGGACTTTCGCGGAGAAAAGAGCTTTGTCACTGCTGTGGCCAAAGATAAATCCGGTATCAAAATTGGGGCAGATGCTGTCAATTTAGCGGCGCTTCAGACAGCTTTTTTAGGACCAAAACCCAATGTTTGGGTGAAATTTAAAGATCGGGATTTTTCAAATGAATCGGTAACTGAACCGACGGAGCTGTTCACGCAGGCGCTGATGAAAGGATTAACCGAGGAAAAAAAGATTCAAGGCTTAAAAAAAAGTAGGTTTATTGTTGGGTGTCCATCTGGCTGGAACCAACAAACCCGCGAAGATTATAAAAATCTCTTCCAAAATGCGGGGCTTAAAACAGTTAGAATCGTTCCGGAAAGTCGGGCGGCGCTAATGACCGCGCTCGAGCAGGGTTACTTGTCGCTCGAAGCTGCGCGTTCAAGTGTTTTGATTGTCGATATCGGGTCCTCCACGACCGATTTTACCTATTGCCAAAACTTGGAGGCTGAGGATGTCGGGCATAATGTATTGGGTTCAGGCTTACTTGATACAGAAATATTTAAACTCAATCTGGAGCGGCAAAAACATAGGAAAAAAATAGACAAACTGATTGAACGTTATCCGCATTATCGGCCCGTAATGGAATATTGGTGCAGATTGGCGAAAGAACAGTATTTTACGGGGAATGAAACGCCTGTCGAGATTATCAAACGCTTGCCCATAGATAACGGCATCTTATTTGAAATTCGATTGGATAAGTCCGATGCGGACCGAATAATGTCAACTCGGATAGCCGCACTCAATGATTTTACCTGGCCAGATGCTTTTAAATTCGCGGTTAAGGACGCCGTAGAAAAATTGGGCGGCCGCGCGCCGGAGACGGTCCTTTTAACCGGTGGGGCGTCTAGATTGCCCCTCATTGCACCTGCTTGTGAGAAAGCGTTTCCAGAGGCGAAAGTTGTCCAGGGTGCCGAGCCGGAATTCGCGATTGCCAGAGGTTTAGCTTGGTTGGGACGGTTTGAGTATATGCATGACAGTTTCAAAAGAGCTGTCGCGGAGCTTTTGCAAGATGGAGGGCCTGTTTATAACAAGGCGAGAACGGCAAGCCTAAGCTTAGGGGAGCGCTTGGCGCCCGTTTTGGTGGATGCGCTAACCGAAAATTGTGTGATCCCGGCATTTGGACTGTGGCGGTCTGGTCGTGTTGAAAGTCTTGATGATATCCAGCCGGTATTGGAAGACAAAGTCAAAGCCTGGTTGGGGGGCGAAGAGTGCCAAAAAATATTGCGACCGATAATCGACGATTGGTTTGGTGAGCTACAGCGTGATATTGAAAAGGATACTGATCCAATCTGTCGGGATCATGGCTTTCCAGCAATGGTGTTGTCGCTAGATGACAGCCAAACGGTAAGCGATTATCTGGAGGGAATGAGTGTTTCTGCGCCATCGGTTGCAGGGCTCGAAGCTGATACAGCATTGGTCGGCGCGACTTTGTCTGGGCTAGTCATTGGGACATTGATAGCGAAAGCCAGCCCGCTAATTGCAGCGCCTGGTGGCCTACTTATTGCGGGGGTCGTTGCCGGCGGTGGCTTCATATTTGGAAAGAAGGCCCTGCAGAATACATTTAGCAAAGCCAATGTTCCCGTTATGGCTCGACAACTCATGACGGATGGGCGAATTCGGCGTGCAGCAAAAAAGCAGCGGCCGGAAACCATTCGCGCTGTCAACAATGCGTGGCAGGACGCGGCAACCGAGAAATTTACGTCCGAGCTTGTTTCCACACTCAATAGAGCTTTGTCAGAACGAGCTGATGACAGAGCCGTTCTGTTCCTGATATAGAGCCTGTATGAAAGATTGGATTTTTTATCCATTGATGACTCTTATTGCGGGCGCGATGGTATTTTTTGCACTTAACTATGGGGAAAGACAGCCAATTGACCCAGAAGATGGTTATGTCATTGAGGGGGACTTGTTACAAACATTAACGCCTACTCCCGGAACAGTTTTATCTTTTAAAGGCGATAGTACGAATCCAATAGCCTATGCGGTTATGAGTGCTGATTATAACGACAATAAGGATATCTCGGCCGGTGTATTTACGGTGTTGGGTGAGGAGTATTTCAAAGCCTATGCAGGTGAAAACCTCACAATTACAGTTCGGGCGCGAGCTGCGAAACGGAAGCCGTCGGACACATTTTTGATATCGTTTCTGGCACCAACGGCTGGACGGATAAAATGGCAACCATTTGTTCCAACCGAAGAGTTCACGGATTTTGTTTTGACTACAAAATTGGGCCCATTTAAACCGGAGAAGCCAGAAATATATTTTGGGATCTGGCCTGATGCGAAAGGCGACGGCCGGGGTATTGAAGTCGAGAAATATGAGGTGAGGGTGTCAAACCCGGTCAAAGACGACTAATTCTGACAGCTTCTGCTGCCATGCAAATTACATGATAAAATGTGGAAACAGGTATTGTTTTCGCAATCGGGACTCCGTCTCGATCAATCTGATCCACCCATGATCCATCATCATTAAGGTAATACTGAAATAGGCCTTCTATCGCAGCGGCAGCCATGTCGCTGCTTCCGGCAAACCCTCTTTCCGTTTGAGCCAAATGACATTTGACAACTTCGGTTTGTACCCAGAGGCGCTTCGTGTCGCGCCTAATTCGCCCGGTTACATCTTCTTCGTCATTAAGAAAGTCAGCTTGTCCTTTGAAAGCACGGTCATAGAGTTGTCCCGCGTACAGCGAAGTATCAATGCCGCTATATCGTTCATATTGCCCCAGTAACCAAACCCATTCTACGCCATGACCAGGTTCTGCGCTGTCACCCTTTGGATTTTCCCAATATTGCCAGTCTTCGGTGAAAAATTCTCGAATGATGTGATTTTGAGAGTCAAAAATATGATTGCGAAAAATTTGATATACTTTGTCTGTGTATCTGAGCCAAGTTCTGTCGCCGGTGAGATCGTAATAGGCCATACTGGCCTCAAATAAATGCATATGAGGGTTTTGTCGCCGTGGTAATTGATGAGGTACACCTTCGAGCCAGCCGCCATGTTCTGATGTCATTTGGGTATTGATGAACTCAAGAATTTCAGCTGCGATTTGATCTCCTCGGGTTCCTACATTTGCACATGCCAAAAGATAAAAGGCATGGTCATAAAGATCCCGTCTATCATCATGTACCGTACATTTCGGTTCCAGCAAATGAATGAAGCCCGGCTTCCCGTCGGGCTTATAACCCTTTTCTAACATGAAGTCGAAAGTCGTGTCCGCAACGTTCCGCGCGTCCTTATACCATCCTAAACGATCCGCCAAAGCGTACACGTAAACCTGTCGGGCTTGTACGCGTAAACGTCGTATGGCTTCAGCATCTGGCGACTTATCCAGTTTAAGATGCTCATACCAACCCCCGTCTAGATCACGAGCCTGGCTGGCCCAAAACGGCAATGCTGATTCCCGGACCCAGCTTTCGAGTCTTTGGGCCTGTTGGTGTAAAGATGACATTTTAGGCAGCGTCTTTGGCCAGATTCCTTGCTAGAGACCGAATAAGGGCCTGAGCCTGGCCAGAAATTTCTGGGTGATCAAGGGCATAGGCCGTGAAAGCTTCGAAATATCCATATTTTGACCCGCAATCATAATCCTGTCCTTTATACTTGAACGCATAAAAGCTTTGCTTCTTCATCAGCCGTGCCATGGCGTCTGTGAGCTGGATTTCTCCGCCGGCTCCTGCGGCCTGATCAGATAAAAGCTGCATGACTTCAGGTTGAAGAATATAACGCCCTGTTATCTTTAAATTTGAAGGGGCCTTATCGCGCGCTGGTTTTTCAACCATTCCGGACATTTCGATTAGGTCTCCTGTATCCCCGGCTCTTTTCGGGGCGATAACGCCATATGAGGAGACTCGTTCCATGGGAACTTCGTCCACTGCGATAATATTACCACCAACTTCATCATAAGCGTCAACCATTTGAGCCAGGCAGGATTTTTTAGATTTTACGAGGACGTCCGGCAGTAAAATCGCGAACGGCTCGTCACCAATGACATCGCGCGCGCACCAGATGGCATGGCCAAGACCTAATGGACTTTGTTGACGCACGAAGCTGGTAGAGCCGGCCTCAGGGATTTCCCGAGTAAGTTTTTCCAGAATTTCGACTTTATTCTTGTCTCGTAAGGTAGACTCTAATTCATAAGCGCGATCAAAGTAATCTTCAATCGCCCCTTTGTTTCGGCCAGTTACAAATACAAAATGTTCAATTCCTGCCGCGCGAGCTTCGTCAACGACATATTGCAATGCAGGCCTGTCGACAACCGGCATCATTTCTTTTGGAATGGCTTTCGTAGCGGGAAGCACTCGAGTGCCTAAACCGGCGACTGGAAGTACGGCTTTGCGGATTTTAGTCATGCTGTTTTCCTCTTCTTCGGCCCCAATTAATGTTTGTTATTCCACAGTCACTGATTTTGCGAGATTTCGAGGTTGATCGACATCTGTTCCAAGTGCGACTGCCGTATGATAGGCTAGCAATTGCATGGCAATGGATTGAACCAACGGCGCAATAAATGGATCTGCTTCAGGCATAGGAATGCTCCAATGCGCCATACTCGCCGCAGCTTTATGGCCCATTTTATCAGTGAATAGGAATATTTTGGCTCCTCTCGCTGCAACTTCCTGCATATTAGAAACGGTTTTTTCAAATAACTCATCGTGAGGGGCCACGACGATTACCGGTGTCCCTTTTTCAATTAGTGCGATAGGTCCATGCTTGAGTTCACCGGCTGCGTATCCTTCAGCATGGATATAAGAAATTTCCTTGAGTTTGAGGGCGCCTTCAAAAGCGATTGGTACCATCGCTCCGCGTCCCAGAAAAAAGGCGCTCTTGGCCGTCGACAAATCTTTAGCAAGGGCTTTAATATCATCTTCGCGCTCAAGTGCCGAAGATACGAGCAATGACAAGGCATTCAGATTATCCATTTGCGCGGAGGTTTCGCTGCTATCTAGCTTGCCGCGTTGATTGGCCGCCAAAAGGGCAAGTGACGCAAGCGCCGTAAGTTGCGAGGTAAAAGCTTTTGTTGACGCGACGCCAATCTCAGGTCCCGCATTAAGAGGCATTGCCATATCCGCTTCGCGTGCCATCGTTGAGGTCATGACGTTCACAAGGGCAGCCGTTTTTAGCCCGGCTTCTTTGCAATAGCGTAGAGCGGCCAGCGTATCGGCGGTTTCTCCGGATTGCGAAACGGCGATGAAAAGTGAATTTGGAGACAATACCGGGTGTCTGTATCTAAATTCTGAGGCAACATCGACATCAACCGCGATTCCGGCCATTTGCTCAAACCAGTATTTCGCTACATGTCCAGCATAACAGGCTGTCCCGCACGCAATGATAACTAACCGATCGATCGTTGTGAAATCTAATTTTTGAGCGATATCCCCAAATTCATTGCGCCCTGCCATATAACTTTTAAGCGTGGCATTAATGGTATTAGGCTGCTCGTAAATTTCTTTGAGCATGTAATGCTCATGGTTGCCTTTATCGGCGCTTACTGTTCCCGAATTTATAGTTGTGACGTCGCGTATGACTGGCTCGTCATTTTCGTCGTAAATTTCATACCCATTCGGTGACAACAGCGCCCAATCTCCCTCTTCGAGATATACGAGTTCACGCGACAGCTGAGCGAGTGCTAAGGCATCTGAACCGAGATACATTTCTCCTTCGCCGATACCAATTGCCAAGGGAGAACCGGCTCTTGCTGCAAATATTTCATTGTTACCGTCATCTACCATTAAGCCGAGCGCGTAGGCGCCTCGGAGTTGTTTAAGGGTCCAGGCAAAGGCTTCCCTGGAGGACTTCCCGGTTCCAAGCGCATCATCCATAAGGTGGGCTATTACTTCTGTATCGGTTTCGGAGGTGAATGTCCGCGTTTGTTTGAGCTGATCTCGCAGCTCTTGATAATTTTCGATTATTCCATTGTGAACGACGCCAACTTTTCCTGCAAAATGAGGATGAGCATTGGCTACATTGGGTTCACCATGTGTCGCCCAACGAGTGTGGGCAATCCCAGCAGGACCATCGATTGGCATTTCTTTTAATACATCAATGAGTGATGCGATCTTTCCTTTGGCGCGAGCGCGTTTCAAACCAGATCCATTTAAAACGGCTACACCTGCGCTATCATATCCACGATATTCGAGCCTTTTCAGGCCATCAACCAGACGGTCTGTGACTTTCTCTGTTCCGACAATGCCGACGATTCCGCACATAGTTTATCCTGTTAATCCCAATTTAGGGACGTTTCCGCAGCGAAATGTGGTTTTTTAACGACCTACGCTGATATATTTTATCCCTAGTGTCTTCATATCATACAAGGGGTAGATATTTCGTAAATCTATCACATTTGGCTCAGTTAGTAGTGATTTTACCCGATTCATGTCCAGTGCACGGAATTCATCCCATTCGGTAATGATAACTAAAGCATCTGCGCCTTCCATGCAATCATAAGCATTCTCAGCATATGACACATTATCGAGCGACTTTCTCGCTTCTACCATAGATTCCGGGTCATAAGCCCGGATTATCGCGCCGTTCTTTTGCAACATGGAAATAATGGTAATGCTGGGGGCATCTCGCATGTCATCAGTATTGGGCTTAAACGCAAGGCCTAAGACAGCAATCGTTTTACCGTCAACAGAGCCCAAATGATCGATAATTTTCTTTGCCATGCGAATTTTTCGTCTGTCATTGGCGTCAACGACTGATTTGACGATTGAGAGATTAACGTCGGCTTCATCACCCGTACGAACCAGTGCCACAGTGTCTTTTGGGAAGCAGGATCCGCCATATCCTGGGCCCGCATGCAAAAATTTAGACCCTATGCGTTTATCAAGACCAATGCCGCGCGCGACTTGCTGCACATCCGCACCGACCGCTTCACACAAGTCCGCCATTTCGTTGATAAACGTAATTTTGGTCGCTAAAAATGCATTGCCGGCGTATTTGATCAGTTCTGAAGTTCGGCGCTCTGTGAATAATATAGGCGTTTCGTTTATGTAAAGTGGCCTATACAGGTCACGCATCACTTCCTTGGCTTGTTCATTCTGTGTTCCGACCACCACGCGGTCAGGATGTTTGAAGTCATTAATCGCCGCGCCTTCGCGCAAAAATTCTGGATTGGAAACAACTGCGAAATTCTCCGGGTTGTGCTTCTTACCAATTATGCGTTCGACTTCATCGCCTGTCCCGACTGGGACTGTCGATTTTGTGACAACGACTGTAAAGCCATTCATATGTTCTGCGATCTCTTCGGCGGCCGCGTAAACATATGTTAAGTCCGCAAATCCATCGCCGCGACGGGACGGCGTACCCACTGCAATAAATACGGCATCCGCGTTTTCCATCGCGCTTGGTAAATCAGTAGAAAAGGAAAGTCTGCCGGCTTCTACGTTCTTCTTGACCAAATCTTGAAGGCCGGGTTCGAAAATTGGTATTCCGCCGTCTTTCAGAGTTTGTATTTTTGCCGGATCTTTGTCGACGCAAATAACGTCATGTCCAAACTCTGCGAAACAAACTCCGGAGACAAGGCCCACATAACCTGTTCCAACCATTACTACTAGCATTGCGCCATTCCTTATTTTTTGTAGCTCTCTACATCAGATTTATACAAATTGAACGATAAATGACACCTCTATCCAATTTTCGAGACAAATTGTGTTCAATTGACATTTCGGATTGTTTTGGCATGAAGAGATAATGGCTGAATTCCCGTATTTCGATCCTAAATATATCCTCGTGGCAGCCGGCCCGTTTTTCTTTCTCACCGTGATGATAGAGTGGTGGGGCGTTCGCTCCGGAAAGCTCGGGGGGCGTTACGAAGCGAAAGACGCCTGGGCTTCTATGGCTATGGGATTTGGTAATTTGGTATCAGGCATATTGCTGGGGTTTATTGGCTCAGCATATTTGTTATGGGTATGGAACCTGCCCATACGCGTGCTGGATTGGGGGTTTTCGGTTTGGGCTTTGATCGCGGCCGTCTTCGCGCAGGATTTTCTTTATTACTGGAAACATTTTATCTATCATAAAGTTAGATGGGCCTGGACGAGTCATGTGGTGCATCATTCTTCAGAACATTATAATTTGTCCACTGCGCTCAGGCAGCCTTGGAACAGTCCGATATTAGGGTTGTTCGTTTTATCGACGCCTTTGGTTTTACTCGGATTACATCCGCTTTTGTTGGCGTTTGTCGGTTCTTTTAACCTGATTTACCAATACTGGATTCATACCGAAGCGATCGACAAATGCCCAAAATGGTTTGAGGCCGTAATGAACACGCCCAGCCATCACCGGGTTCATCACGCCACCAATCCACGATATCTAGACGCTAATTTTGCCGGCATGTTTATTATCTGGGACAAGATGTTTGGAACTTTTGTGCCGGAAATGGCCAAAACCGAGGACATTCGTTACGGCATCATTAAGCCTGTCAATTCGTTTAATCCGTTTACAATCGCTTTCGTCGAGATGTTTAATATGTTTAGGGACGCTTTAATGCCCGACCTGAAATTATCGGAACGATTCAAATATTTGTTCAAAGCGCCGGGATATTCTCATGATGGTTCACGGCGGGGATCTAAGGAAATAAAAGAGAAATATGTTGCGGATCATCCTGAACAGGCGGGGTCGCCAGGGTTGCCGAAGGTTCAATGACGTAAAGTGTCGACTCGGACAGTGAGACACCATCTTTGGAACAGTTGGGGCTTTCTATCGGTAACTATCTAGTTTCGCCTCAAAAGCCGACCAGTCATCATCCATATCGATCGGTTCCCAAAGCGCGCCGATTTCGTCGTAAAGCAGAGACGCAGGCTTTTCGGTATGAGTAGGGTTGCCTGCTGGCTCATATATCGAGAACGCTTTAAACCAGTCGTCAAAATCGCTTCCTGAATAATACTCACCATTTGGACTTTTAGCGGCCTTCAACCGTTGCGCGGCTCCACCTTTCCAATCATGCCAGAATTGCGGCCAGGGGATTTGGGCGCTTTCTAGCCACCGAAATGTTGTTATGACGAAACCAATATCCGTATCAATCTCGCCCGCGCGAATTCCGAGGCGTTCAAAGAATTTGTCCCGGAGTGATCTCTTGTAATGTTCGGCATATAATTCGAGGGCTTTAATCAGGACTTTGTCTTCCTCTACGAAGGCTAGGCAATTGGCTAATTGGCCGAGATTCCAATACATTATTTCGGGCTGTCGCCCAAAAGCGTAAAGGCCCTGATGATCGAAATAGGCCGCAGTGTGGCTAGCTTTTAACGTTGGTAAAAATCGGTAAGGGCCATAGTCAAAACTCTCCCCTGTGATGTTCATATTGTCAGTATTCATCACCCCATGCACAAAGCCGGCAACCATCCAGCTCGCTACCGTTTCGGCGCTAGACCTAATAATGGCTTCAAAAAATTCGGCGGTATTGTTAGCCGCCGGGTAATAATGTCTTCTGCAATACTCAATGAGTTTCTCGATGTTCTCTGACTGATCCAAAAATGCCAGGCGCTGGAATGTTCCAAACCGAATATGTGAATGTGAAAGACGCACCAAGACAGCTGAGCGCGTCGGGGAGGGCTCATCATTGCGCTGTAGGGCTTCTCCGGTCTCGATCAGGGAAAATGACCGGGATGTATTCACACCAAGATGCTGAAGATAGCGGGTCGCTAACACTTCCCGAATCCCTCCGAGCAAGGTCAGCCGGCCATCGCCGCGCCGGGAATAAGGCGTTTGACCCGAGCCTTTGGTTCCAAGGTCCAGTAGCCGTCCATCATCTGCGATCATTTGCGCAAATAAAAATCCGCGGCCATCTCCGAGTTCGGAATTATAATGCTGAAACTGGTGTCCGTGATATCTCAGTGCCAGCGGCTCTAATAGATTGTCAGGTAAAGCCTCAAACCGTCCGAAGTGTTTAATCCAGTCGTCGTCACTAAGGTCATTTAGGCCGACCGAATTTGCAGCGACATCATCGCGATAACGCATAATTGTTTCTGGAAAGTCGGCGGATTTTACGGGATCATAAAATTCGTCACCCAACTGTAAAATCGCGGGTTGTGGCTGATAGGTTATAAGCCGATCTCCGCGCCAAAATGTGTATGGACAGTTTGGTAAAAATCACGCTCACGCAAAGCTTGCCGCCAACGCGAAATAAACGGATAGGGCTTCAAATCAATTTGCAAAGCTTCGCTGGGATCTAACGACGCTAACAAAGTAATATCTGCCAGGCTCAGGGAATTACCACAAATATACTCAGTCTCCGTTAATTTGAGATCGAGAATAGGTAGGCTTTGTTCTAAAAACCGCAGACCTAAAGCAATTGACTTCTCATCGATGGGCTCACCAAGCATGGGGGCGACCAACCGATTAAACTGAATACGGTTCATGGGAGTCCTGACATGATGGGCGACGTAATCCATCCATTGCTCCACCCTGGACTGGCTCTTGAGATCGCTTGGCAAAAGGTCTGATTCATGACATTTGGCGAGATAACGCATTATTGTCAGGCTCTCCGAAAGACGGAATTCCGCATCTCGCAGTGCTGGAACTTTCCCGGTCGGATTTATTGATAAATACTCATCAGATCTTTGCTCGCCGCTTTGAAGATTGACTACTTTCTTTTCAAAATTAATTGCAGCCGCATGAGCTGTGAACTCAACCCCAAGGGAAGGAGTCGACAAAGGGTGCAAAAACAATTTTAGCATGATGTTTCTCTTAGATTAAGCTGACATATAGTTGCGCATAAAGTCAGCAGCATCCAGAGGAATTTTTCGAGCTTTTGGAAAAGCCTTTGCAAAGTTTAAAAACCCATGCGGCATAGATTTGATATGATCATATTTAACTTTAACGCCGGCCGCAGTTAGATTATCGGCATAGGCTTTGCCTTCATCGCGTAAAGGATCCAGCCCGCAAGTTAATACATAAGCTGGCGGTACGCGTTTCAGGTCTTTTTCGAACAATGGCGATAAGCGTGTTTGAGATGTGTCGGCGCCAGCAACGTAATGTTGGTCTATGAACTTGAGAGCCATAACTCCTAGGGGTAAAATATCTTGCGGGCCGGGATTAGGGGGTTTGACTTGAGCGAGTTGCATGAGTGGATAAAATAATATCTGACACTTTAGCTCTTTTCGATATTTTTGCGCCAAATAAGCCGTCATATTTCCGCCGGCGCTGTCACCGCCCAATGCCAGATTATGCCGGTGAATTCCATACTCTTCGCCATAACCATCAATGGCCCATTTTAAAACCTTCTCACAATCGTCGGGGCCTGCCGGGAACGGGTATTGCGGGGCCAATCGATAATCGACCGACAGAACTCTATAGCCTGAGCCGCTCGCCATTCTAAGACAGATTCCTTCATGGCTGGAGATATCACAGGTTACAAATCCGCCGCCATGAAGATAGATCAGGGTTGGCCCGGGTTCTTGAGAGGCATTGAAAGGTTCGTAAAGTCTCACTGGGACTGGAAATCTTTCATCAGGAACATTGAAGTTCACAATGTTTTGCATTTTGGGTCCGGGCGTATCAAACTGATTGGTAAGACGACGAAAATTTTGATGAAAGTTATTGATCTGAAAGTTGGTTGCGTGATCGCGAAAACTTTTGAGTTTTTCAATCTGAGCCCGTAAATCGTCAGCAATGTTTCTCGGGGTTTTCATATGCCTACTTTCGTCGTTCCATTTAAACGAGATAAGACTTGTTGACCAAAAAACAAGTTTGTTTAAGGCGTATATCCGCCATCCGATAAATATCGCAGTTCGGCCTCGGTACTTTCACGACCTAAAATAATATTGCGATGCGGAAAACGTCCAAATTGCTCGATGACCTTCATATGAGCTTCAGCATGAAAAAGCGTATTTTCATTGTCGAGTCGTTGATCAATATATGCGACGCATCGCCTTTGTTCTTCAAGAATTTCGCTATGCATAAAAGGCATGTAAATAAAGCTTCGGCGGGCTTGAGGAATATTTAAGTCAAATCCTTTTTTGATCGCGCGTTTTGCAACTTTTAGCGCGATTGGGTCCCAGGAAAATGCGGCAGGTGTGTCACGGTACATATTGCGGGGAAATTGATCCAACGTGATAATCAAAGCTAACGCTGTTTGCGGTGATGCTTCCCACGGATGGATCTTTTGAGAGGCCATCGCTGCGTTATCAATAGCCATGACTTCGAATTTGTCGCGTATCTCGGCGTCAAAAGCTGGGCTGGAGTTGAAATGGTTTTTGGGGGGCGTGTCTTCAAACCAGAATTGCAATACCGATTGCCCGTCCATGACTATTATAACCTCTGAGTGCCTTTGATTATGGCTTCATAAATTCCCGGATCGAGGCGTTCATACCGATCACTGTCTATACTAGCGTAGTATAGCGGCTCATGAATATTGGCAGGGTCAAACCCGGCTTTGACTAAGTTTGTTTTTTTAAATTTGAATGTCGATGTCGTCTCAGACTCGTTTGATAGCCGCAAAAATACGGGTCTCGCATAATGGGGAAGTGACCTGTCAATATGTGCTTTTAGCTTGATTAGATCGGGTTCTGACTCTGATACGATAGCAGCCATGCCGGCGCGACCATCATATCCCGGGACCTGAACGCCATAGACATTGGCCTGAGTTACGCCTTTAAAGCCGGAAATTACTGCCGCCACCTCTCCCGTTGCGACGTTCTCCGCTTTCCACCTGAAGGTATCGCCGACTCGATCTATAAAATAATAATAACCCTGCGCATCGCGCTTCATGAGATCGCCTGTCCGAAACCAAGCATCACCTTTTTTGAAAACATCCCGAAGGACTTTCTTATTGGTGGCCTCCTTGTTTTCATAACCGTCAAAGCGAAATCGTGCATCGTCAGTTCTGATTTCGCCGATAAGCTCTCCGGTTTCACCGTGATCGGCTCTTATACAAAACCCATCTGATGCGCGTATATTTGAATTGGTCTCGACGTCATATCGAATGATATCGATGTTAAACTTACTTTTTAAATAGTCCGGTGCCCTCCCAACGGCTCCAACGGGTCCATCCAGATTGATAAGGCTTACATTACCCTCTGTTGCGCCGTAAAACTCAATTACGTGGGGAATGTTGAAGCGTGAAATAAAGCTTGGCCAAACTTCGGGTCGCAGGCCGTTGCCAATGATCCATCGCAAGGCGTGCTTTCTCTCATTTTCATGGGGCGGTGTCGATAATAAGAACCGACAAAGTTCGCCGACATACATAAACAAGGTGGCTTTATATTCGATGCACTCGTCCCAAAATTTTGAGGCTGAAAATTTACGTCTAACGATGACAGCGCCGCCATTAGATATAGCCGCACCGACACCGCAAAGTCCGCCAGTCGCATGATATAAGGGTAAGACCATCATCATTCGGTCCGTCGGGCGTGTTTGTGCGCCTGCCCCAAAAGCGATCATGTAATTCTGTGCTCTGACATGTGTGACCTTGGCTGCTTTTGGCATGCCCGTGGTACCGGATGTATACATTTTCATGCACTGTTCGCCAGCCGTGATGCCCTCTCGTATAGATCTCGGGGGACGGTTAGGGACAATTTCAGATATCGCCAGATCAAAGCTGTCATAACCTTTGGTATCACCAAAAGCTGAAAGGGCTTGAGTTTGGATTTTGATGTGACCTTTCGCTGATTCAAAAGCTTCGATTAATTCAGCGTCAATTACAATGTGTCGTGCATCGGATATGTTGATACAGTGCGCGAGCGCAGGCCCCGCGAGTTGATAATTAATGAGGGCAGGAACGACGCCGACCTTTGTCAGGCCATACCACAGGGCTACATACTCGGCTCGGTTCTGAACGAAAATCGCCACTGTTTGACCAGGTTTATAGTCCTGTTGCAATGCCCATCCTGCGACTCGATTGGCATAGGTTTCAAACTCATCAAAGGTGTATTGTTTATCATCTTCAATGAAAGCCAGGTTTGCGCCATATTTATCGACCCAAGTTTCTATGAAGTCGCAGACCAAGTCGTGCGAATCCGCATTTACGGGTTTGGTTGCCCGCAACATACGCAATATACCCTTGAGATATTTAAACTCGCGCTGAATTGTTCCAAAAAAGCCCATCAAAAAACCTATAAAATCGATCTGAAAATACATAACGAATAGGAAAGACGCGTCAATGGCCGCTAATCACATTGCGGAATTGGGTTGCATGTAGCGTTTATCTGAGAATATCGCGGTTTTTTCCGTCATTCACAACCTAAACAACTTGATAGTCGCGCATTCACACTTCATTGTTTTACCATGCCGAAAATCCGTAAATTTCGAGTTCGTCAATTTGCTACTCTTCTGGCTGGTGCATTGCTTTCTGGAACGGCATCTGCTGACGACAAGAAACTGACAGCTGGAGAAATCGGACATGTTGAGAGTATTGTTGATGGAGATACACTATTTCTGGACAGCGGATTAAAGGTGCGCTTGTCTGCAATGCAGGCACCCAAAATTCCTTTAGGGAGGCCCGGTTATCCCACGTGGCCACTGGGCCAAGAAGCCAAAGAGGAACTGGGAAACATTGCGAATGGGAAACGTGTACAGTTGTTTTATGGTGGATTGCGGCGTGATCGGTATGATCGGGCGCTCGCTCAGGTTTTTTTGATCGATGAGAATGGCCAGCCGGGCGTCTGGCTTCAAGAAGAGATGATAAGGCGTGGTTTTGCTCGCGTCTATACTTGGCCGGATACGTGGCAAAATTCGTCAAAATTATATTCTGCTGAAATTGACGCTCGTGACAATAACCGTGGAATCTGGTCTGACGACTTTTATCGCGTGCGCTCGCCTGAACCAAATTCATTAGCTCAGGATATGGACAGCTTTCAGATTGTCGAAGGTATAGTGACTTCGGTAGCTAAGGTTCGGAGCAATGTGTTTTTGAATTTCGGGGCTGATTACCGTACAGATTTTACGTTATTTCTTGATAAAGCGGGTCAAAAGAATTTTAAAAAGTCAGGATTAGATCCGCAAAGTCTTGAAGGTGCCCGAATTCGGGTTCGCGGATGGGTTGAACTAGAAAATGGCCCGATGATGATTTTAGATCATCCTGAACGGATTGAACTTCTCGATTAAACACAAAAAAACCCCGCTTCGTGAGCGGGGCCTCGGAACTGTCTTAACGAAAACGTTAGGCGGCGGCTTCGTCCTTGCTGTCACCATTATCATTTTCGCTCTCGGCCTCTTTCGCGGCTTTTGCAGCTTGGCGCGTACGGGCTTTCGTCAAGGTTTCTAGAACCTCATCTAAGGCTACGCCGCGATCTACTTTCTTAATTGAAGCAACTTCGCGAACCATTCGGTCAAGCGCGCATTCATAAAGCTGTCGTTCGGAATAGGATTGATCAGGCTGCGTTTCACCGCGGTGTAAATCACGAACAACTTCTGACAATAATATGAGATCGCCTGAATTAATTTTGGCTTCATATTCTTGTGCTCGGCGACTCCACATCGTGCGTTTGATCCGTGCTCGGCCTTTGATCGTCGTGAAAGCATCTTTCAAGACATTCTCATTTGAAAGTGGGCGCATGCCGGATGTGCCTGCTTTTGCAGTCGGAACGCGCAATGTCATTTTATCTTGCTCAAACGAAACAACATAAACCTCGATATCAAAACCGGCTATGACTTCTTGTTCAATACCAGTGACGTGGCCTACGCCGTGGGCAGGATACACAATGTGTTGACCAATTTTGAATTTAACATTCGCTTTTTTCTTCTTTCCGCCTTTACTAGCGGTTGATTTGGTGGACGCCATACGGGATGTTTTCCTTAACTTTTGCGGAAAATTTGGGGCTCCGCTTAGGTTTACTCAAATAAATAGCGCGGCAAGATGGACACCTGAACCGCGCTTATAGATATACTTTATCACAATTATGGCAAAAAATCCAGTCCAGACGCACAAAAAACGAGACTTTTAGCGTAATTTGCCTTGATTTTCAGCTATTTAAAGAAACTTCGTCCCTTTAATCGCCTTTTCCAGGTTTTTCGCTGAAATATTTTTCAAACTTTTCTGTTTCCGATTCAAATTTTTCGCTATCGGCAGGCGGTTCGCCTTTTATAGTAATGTTAGGCCAAATTTCCGCATATTTGGAGTTAATCTCTAGCCATTTGCCATCAGGATCATCTTCCGTGTCAGGGACGATCGCATCAACCGGACACTCAGGTTCACAGACCCCGCAATCAATACATTCGTCAGGATGAATGACGAGCATGTTTTCTCCTTCATAGAAGCAATCGACCGGACAGACTTCTACGCAGTCCATGAACTTGCATCGGATACATTCGTCTTTGACAATATAGGTCATCGGCCACTTCTCAAATTGCGCAGAGCGCATTTGGATTTAATCGGATCATTTGTCAACCGTCATCGCTGTCACATCTCTGTGTATTTATAAGCTCATAAAAAGTTCTTGCCTCAGCGGCCGGACCTCGACGTTCAGGTAGGCCCAGAACTCGGATTTGAAATAGCGTTGCACCGCGCATGAAAGACAGCTCATCATCAGGGGCGAGCTTAAATCCTGCCTTATGGGTGCGAAGTGTATGGTTATGACGCGTAATGCGAACTTTGCCGTTAGAGGCAAGTTTGGTTGCCAAGGCACGCGTTTTCAATATTCGTGTCCGATATAACCATAAATCTAATCTCTGGCTATCATCAGTTAAAGGCAATCTTAGCGACCATCTTTATTGGGAAGATCCTTTTTAAGAGCGGCTAGTGCCGCAAAAGGTGAGTCTTCTGCTTTGCGAGGTTCCGATTTCCCATATCTTGGAGGTTTCGACTTCGCGGACTTTTCTTTCCGGAATTTAGTGTTTTTGAAACCCCTGTCATTACGCTGTCCTTTGGAGCGCACATCGTCAAACCGCGGTTTCTTTTTGCCTTTAAAAGGCATAAACCAAAATTCCCGATTTTCAGTTTCTGTGAAAGTTCCGTCCTCATTTGTAACCCTAAAATTATAGACGCTGAGAGGTTTGACTTCTTTGCGTTTTTTAGGTGTTTGAGATTCGAGGGCGCTCTTCTCAGCTGGGTTACTCTTATCAACGCTTATCGCTTTATCGACATCGACTGTATCCGGCGGCGTTTCAGAAGATGCTATTGGCGGCGTAGTGGTACTACCCACAACGGCCTCAGACGGGGTTGGGGCAGGCGGCGTACTGCCTTTAGAAGTTTCCCCTGCATTGACGGGCTTATCATCTTTAAATCGATCAGGAACCGCGGCGGCAAGCTCTGGGCGTGTGGCCTCGGAGCCTTCTGCGAGAGTTTCGCTTTCATATCCGAGGGCTTTGAGAACACCTTGCATTTCCTCAAACGTGCAGCCGAGAAGGGCGAGCATTTCTTGCATAATTTGAAATCGCCGAGTTCCCGCTTCTTTTTGGGCTTGCCGAATGACCGATGCCAAGCGGTTCATGATATCAAATCGGACAATTCGAGGTCCGCAGCTCCGATAACCGGCGAGTGCAATCGCATTTTCACTAAAATTGTCTGAGGATAAGTCTCCCTCATTCGCTATCGAAGTGACGCCGGCAAATGGAATAAACGGTTTACGATCTCCTCCCGCACCGAAGGCTATGAGATTGCTCAGCAGCGTAGCGGGCTTCGGGCGGATCATTTCTCGCATATATACGTCATATTGCCCAAATGTTACGCCGAGTTCTCGAAAGGGTTTACGCGCTGTTTGATCCAAATTGCTGACCAGTTTCCAGTGCTTGGAGCGATCCAGATGTCCGAAATTTTCAAAGAGGGTGTAGGCAAACCCTTTGACATCAGCAGGGGTATCTGGGTTCTCATTCAAAGCTTTCAGGGCTTGCAGCGGAGCCAATTTATCTTTCGCCTCCGTACGCAAGAAGTCGCGCATGCGCTCCTCCGCAAGATTGCGCAAATTATCTTGTCCGAGCTCACCGCCGACAAGTGTTGCATCGGGATTTGAAAGTGACCCGCCTTTGGAAATTTGTCCAACCGGCGCGCCGCCCCAAACGATTTGTCCATTGTTTGAAATGGTGAAAATCGCATGCGTCCCACCAACAATGCTGGTCAGCCTTCGGTTGATTTCCGGCGCTACGGCTTTCTCGGCAGCCTCGCGTAAGGCTTTGGCTTCGAGTTCTGATTGGCTTTCGTCGAACTCAAATGTCAGGCCGTTTAATCGGCCGATCTTGTGCTCTTCAACCCAGACTTCGCCGTCATCTTTGATTTTAACTTCCATGTCCGCCCCTAATCCGATGCCTCTCATTAAGGCACGCGTCCGCCGATCTACAAACTTGGCGGTTAGTTTTTCGTGTAGCGCGTCTGATAAGCGATCCTCAATCTCGCGGGTTTGCGCCACCCAGTGATTTGTGTCGGCCAGCCAATCCACTTTATGAGCGCAAAACGTCCATGTCCGGATATGGGCGAGCCGGGTGGCTAAGATATCTACGCCTCCGTCTGTATGGTCAAGTCCGCGTGTCTGTTTGTGCATGAATTCATCAGTTAAAATACCGGGTTTTTGGGTTAATTGATCGAAAATCTCCCTTATAAGTCGAACATGATTGTCAATTGTCATGTTTCTGAAGTCAGGAATTTGGCAAACGTCCCAAATTAAACGCGTATGGGCAGCGGATTGTGATTCTGCTTGAACGTCGGGCATTTGTGCGAAGCGTTCCAAACTGGCTTCATCGACAGCCATCGCAATCCGTCTTAGACGCCTGTGAGGTGTCGGTTGGGCTAAACTGTTTTGTAAGCTTTCTATCGATGACAGGTCGAGGTCTGAGCTGCGCCATTCGGCTGACCGCATAGGATCATAGGCGTGACTTTCAATTCGGTGGACAAGTTCATCATCAAACGCCGGACAATCGCCTGTTGGGCCGAAAGTTCCGTCATTACGAAATCGCCCTGCGCGCCCTGCGATCTGGCCAATTTCCATAGGATTGAGAAGCCTGCGGCGGCGTCCGTCAAATTTGCGCATAGAGGCAAAAGCAACATGATCCGCGTCAAGGTTAAGCCCCATCCCAATCGCATCTGTAGCTACTAGAAAATCAACATCTCCCGATTGATAAAGCTCAGCCTGAGCATTGCGCGTGCGGGGCGAGAGGGCTCCCATTACGATAGCGGCACCGCCTCTGAACCGGCGGATTAGCTCGGCTATCGCGTAGACTTCAGGGGCGGAAAACGCGACGATAACGGACCTTTTGGGGAGGCGCGTAATTTTCTTTGGGCCAGAATAGGACAGTGTAGAAAAGCGCTCACGGGTTTCAAACCGGCAATCAGGTAAAAGTTCAGCGATCAAGTCCCGCGAGGTTTCCGCGCCAAGGAACAAAGTTTCCTCTGTCCCGCGGGCATGCAGCACCCGGTCCGTGAAAATGTGTCCGCGTTCGGGATGTCCCATCAGCTGAACTTCGTCGATCGCCAAGAAAGCAAAACGGCGGCTAACAGGCATCGCCTCAACTGTGCAAACGAAATAGCGCGCCGTAGAGGGTACAATCTTCTCCTCACCGGTAATCAAGGCGCACAATTTGGGATGCTTTAGCTTGCAGATTTTGTCATAAATCTCTCGTGCCAAAAGCCGCAATGGTAGACCAATAACCCCGCTCTCCCGCGCCAGCATACGCTCAATAGCGTAATGGGTCTTGCCTGTATTGGTGGGGGCCAAGATGGCGCGCAAAGACGCCGGCACAATATAAGCAGATGGGGTTAGATTTGGTGCCATTTGCCCCCTATGCGAGATTCTGCTACGATCAGCAATGGGGAAGTGGGGCAATGCGGGCGAATTCAAAAAATTTTGAATATTTTGGCCGATATGTGACTTGGGTTACAGGGTCGAATTTGCTTCTTTTCTATCCAAACATAACGAAACGTCATTCTACAGGAGGATAATAATGGCAGATTTCTCACCTCAGGTTTTTTATGCGCTTGCGATGACAGCCGATCGAGACCGTAAGAATAGTTTGAAAACCCAATATAACTTGGATGAAGTAGGGTTTCCGATGTTTAACGAGGTAACAGACAATAACACCGCCGATGATCTTGAGGAATTAAAAAACGGGATTTTTAAATTGATCATGCTGCGTGCAGCAGAAAATTTGTACTCTGATCGTAGTCGGTCAAAGGGAAAAAAAGAATGCACGGTAAAGTTAGAAATAACCTTCGGCGATGGCACATTCCATGCACCCCCGGAGAAAAAGAAAAATACGTTATTGGGCGGTGGAAATCAGGTTAAACCGGAAGAGTTTGATACAGCTGAAATTAATGACTTGATCGCGCTGGTTTATTCAAAGAATGCTATTTGTAATACTAAAACCACGATTGACTCAGCAATGTCAAAGCTTGATCCCTATGGTTCTTACGAAAAATACGGCGATTTCAAAATATAGTATTTAGGGCTAAAATTTTAGTTTTAGTCCTTTAATTCCGATCTCGAGGATTAAAATGGATAGATTTGAAATCAATACTTCTAATAAGTCTTATTGTTTTATTATGGTAATCGGTGCTGATAACAATTTGTCTTTTTCGACCAACGATACATTAGCTCAGTTCGCAGAAACAATTCAAGATAACTCCATTGTTATATGTTTAGTTGACTACGCGGAGTATGCTGGACAATCAAAAATTCTCGAAATTTCACAATCCAGTATAAGAACTATACAAGAACTCGGAGAAATAAATTCTGGAGATCCAGAAGTAATCCAAGATTTTCTAAACTATGCCTTACAAGCGACTAGGGGAATACCCCACACAGCAATTGGTTTTCGCAGTCATGGTACAGGAGCAATGGATGACGCCCAAAGCGCCATCGCGTTTGAAAAATTAAATTCGTATTTTGAACAAAGTCTGAACAGAGTTCATTTAGACGAACTGAAAAGTTCGGAAGAAGATTGGGCTGACACTTTACAAATGAAAAGAAAAAGCTCGTTTTGGAACACCTACAACTCTGTCAGTGTAATCCATCCGGATAATGTTCATCCCTTTTGGCGTAAGGTGATACAACATGACACTCTAATCATGATAGGACCTGACAAAACATCTAAGGACTTTATTTCTAACGAAGAGATAAAGGAAATATTTTCAAACTTGGAACGAGAAAATTCTATTCAGAGCCGATTTCCGTTAGATATAGTTTTTTGCGATACTTGTGCGAATGGAATGGTCGAGGTTATCGAACAATTCGGTTCTGCTTTTAGTGTTTTTGTCGCCTCCGAAGAATATATAGAAATGACTGATTTTCCCTATTCTTCACTCTTCTCTTCAATGCAGGTAAATCCTCCAATAAATGCGCAGGAATGGGCCAAACAAATACTTTCTTGTTATAGCGAGAAAAATTGCGAGCCGGGCTCAAGTCGGCTTGTAACTATATCAGCGTTCAATCCAGTGAATGAGATTACCCACAAATTCAAGAAGCTGGTTACCCAACTTGGGCGCAAAGATCCGTTTGCAGACCTTTGGGTTCGAGAGGCCGCTGAAAAGTCAACGAACTTTAATTACGGGCAATATGAGGACTCTCGTGATATGGTGGATTTTTTGAAGAATTTAAAAAATATCTCGTCCGATATTGGCATTAAAAACATTTGTGAAGAGGTCATTGTATCGATTGAGAGAACACGAGTAGGGGTAGTCGCATGTGGACAAGAGGCAAACAATACAAATGGTTTAGCTATCTGGATTCCTTTAGATCAGTCAAATAGAGATCGATTTATTCGCCAATATCGAAACTTAGATTTTAACAAAATAACTGGTTGGTCAGACTATATTGAGAATATTGTTTATCCGGAGAATTCATAATGAACAGAACTGCATTAAATCTGCATTTTTTTTCTTATCAGACGATCTAAATAGAACAGTTTTTTTTGTTTGAAGTCGTTGCATTTCCTTATAATTCTTACAACTCAATTTTAATTGTCCAGACAAATGTTGGACATACGCTAAACCGAGATGGGCTCTCACGTCTGTTGGGTGAAATCCATACGACTTTGAATATCGAATGGTCTGAATGTAATACTTTTCGGCCTGTTTCAAGTTGCCAAGTGACGAATAAACATCTGCTATGTATTGAGAGGCTTCAGTGATTTCAGTCTTCTTGTTTATTTTTTTCCCATATTCGAGTTGATTGAAATATTGTTCGAGCCCTTTGTTCAGAAATTTATCTCGGTCTGCCAAATAAATATCTGCTTTTTTTTCGTAGATTTGGCCCAAAACATTACTGGCGCGAGGCATATTAGTATCTGCGCCTGTATTTTGGAGTTCGGTTAGAACTGCAACAAGAAATCCCTCGGCTTCATTTAACTTATCTAAACGCTCATAAACTGCGCCCATATTTGTCTTCCATGTGATCCATAGACGAGGATCATCTACGATTTCTAGTTCCTTTTTCATTCGAATAAATTGTTCCAAAGCGATATCATATTCTTGGCGAACATAACTGTTAAACGCCATATTCATTTTGAGTATAAGCTTTTCATTTTGAGCTAGGTCTTCTTCAGAAATTACTTTTTCATAAAGTAAATAGGCCTCCTCCCTTCTATCACTCAGATTATACGCTTGGATCAGCCATTGTAGAGCAACTTTGTCTTTTGGATTAGTTTTCAATAACGCTTCATACCATGCGATCGCGCTATTTGTGTCGTAGTGATAATTCAACGCAGCGATCTGATGCATTGTATCCACATAGTTCTTGCCACCAAATTCCATCCTCTCCAAACTCTCCTCAAGCCTCTCAATCGCTAATCCGATATGCCCCTCTTCCAAAAGGGCAAAGCTGGCTTGATGAGATGGGATGTTGGTGCGATGCAGGTTTTCAAGCACATTGCGAATATAGGGCGCTGAAACCCCGATATTGGTGCTTTTATCGCCCTTGAAATTTTGTTCCACAATTTGGTCAAGTTTAACCTCCAATATCTCTGCTTGCCGTATACTCTGTATGTTCATGGCGCTGTAAAAAACGGCGCTGGCGATTATGGCGTAGAGTAAAGCGCGGGATCGGATCCATTTGGGGGTTTTTAGACCTCTGCCAAAACCAATACCGCGGTGGGATTTGTCGGGATCGATCTGGTAGGCGGTGACGGTCTCATCGATATTTTTAAGGTGAAGTGCACCGCGCTTTTGGCCTTTATGGGGAAAAGACGGGCCTAGAAGGTTGATGATATTAGACGAGGCTAGGATTGTGCCGGGCGCGGCTTCGGCCTGCAGCCTGGCTGCGATATTCACGCCATGGCCCAAGATATCGCCGTCCATCCGATCGACCACATCGCCGACGTGAATGCCCATGCTGACTTTAGCATCGATGGCGTTAGGGGCCAGATTATGGCGGGCATTGACCTCGCGACCAAATTCCAGCGCGGCCTCCATACCGGAGCGAGCGGAGGGAAACTCGGCCAGAAAACCGTCGGCTATGCGTTTGAATACCCGGCCGCCATGTTTGTCTGTCGTCTTTTCGAAAAGAGTATAGAGTAGGTCCGCAAGCCGGATCGCAGAGCCTTGATCTTTTTCCGATAACGCCGAATAACCGCATATATCTGCCACGACGATCGTCGTGAGACGCCGTTTTTGACTTTCCTGCTCTAGTTCTATGTCAAGCGATGACATATCGGATTGCCCCCAATTCATCGCTAGTATGACCTAAGTAACAGCCAAGGGCAAAGAAAAATGCGAATCTGGGTCTATGATGAGACTTAATATTTACGCTTTGACCCATCAATTTGTGATCCTTGTAGGCCTTATCTGCGGCGGGGTTATTGACATCGGAATGCGCACCGGAGGGATGGATTACTGGGCCTTGGACCTTATGTTTTTCAGGCCTGTCTGGGGACCGGTTTCACTTTTTGGGCTTTCTTGTTTGATCGCTTTTGCGCTGGAACGTTACGTCCGTCCTTTATCGCGCCGCGGTTCTTTGATGACAGGGTTTTGTGGTTATGCGGTTCTCGCGCTTTTTGTGGCCTGACAATCATTCTAGATCAAGGTAACGGCCCAAGCGCACATTATTGATGATCGTTATTTTGCCATGGCCGGTTTTGATGGCGCCGGCTGCCTCGATTTCTTTGAGCTTGCCATTGACTTTTTCGCGCGAGGCAAAGAGGCGGCTGGCAAATTCTTCCTGGGTTATATTGAGAACTGTGTCCCCGGTTTCGCTCATTTGTAGCAAGAGTCTTGCTGTGCGCTGTAATAAAGACAAGGTTACAAGGCTCTCAATCTGGCTGTTGGATTGCCGATTGCGGGATACGAGGACTTCGAGCATGCGGCGAGAGAATTCCGGATAATCATCAAGCAGGCGGTGAAAAACTTTCCCAGGAAGAGAGGCGAGTTCAGTTTTGTGCATCGTTATGGCCCCGGCGCTTCGACCGCCATCATCAATCAGAGCAAACTCTCCAAAAATTTCACCGGCGTGCAAGTGTGCTATTTTGGTCACCTGTCCATCCGCCGCTAAGGTTTCGATCGAAACTTCTCCTTCAAGCACAACATAGAGCCGCGCTGCCGGATCGTCCTGATGAAAAACATATTGATTCTTACGATAGGATTTCACCGAAAACTGGTTGGCAAGATCAGCAATAACTCGCCCAGGTAATGTCCCAAACAGCCAGTGCCGGACAAGGATATCTTGCAGGCTTTGTCTCATCGACTCGCGATTATTTGCACCCTGATCATGAGCGTTTTTATATATGTTCTCTGGCACAGAGCAAGGCTACTGCGAGCAGAACAATAATAGCGTAACGCGGGTTACAGTTCAGTCACGAATTTTCTGAAAACGTTAGCCCTTGATCAGTTGTGCATCCTTGACTTTAATAACGGCCTTAAATCCACTAATCTTGTAGGTGAATTTTGCGGGCATCCAAATCCCGTAGTCTGGACGGTTGATAAAATAAACCACAACAGGCGTTCCGCCTTCTTCCATATCGGGCAAATCTTCCGGATCAAACCCTGAAATAGGCTCGTAATAAACATGACATTTGACCCCGGGATATCGTTCGCCATCATATTTATAGCGAATGTCCTCAATTTTCTGCATGCGCAGCGCGTAATGCTGTTTACTGTCAAAAACTTTGACTGTGTCGTTGCACACTTCGCCATCAACGGCATGCCCGGTCATCATCATCTTTAAAATTGCTGAGATCACATCGTCCGAGTTGAACTTTTCGCTGGGTGATGCCGGGGGAATGCCCTGAGATCCATTAGGGGGAACGACAGATACCGCGACCTTTCGGCCCGAATAATCATAATCCATTTCAACCCGACGGCTTTTCTTATCGAGATTTTGCTGGGTGTGATCGATCGGGTAAACACCGCTACGATCATACCGGCCCTCAGTTGTCGACCATATACGCATTTTCTTCAGCATTGCCCCAAGGCCGGAGGTTTTGATATCGGAATAAACACTATATTCGCGATCATCCATTAAACCTTTATAACGGGCCGAAATCATCTTAATTCCAAAGACATAACCTTTCAGTTTGAAATCAAATCCCGTTTGACCTGGAGCAGGCGTGATGGGGGCGACGTATTTCGCGTCCGGGTACATATTAGGACGGGAATCACTGGCCTGGCCAAATGCATTTGCGCCTATAAACAAAGCCCCACCTACACCCATAAAAAGTCGCTTTGAATATTTTAATGTCATGTTCGTCTCCGGTAGTCGGTTCCCGGCCTATATAGGGTTTTTGATGTGGACTAAACCTGAATGTTCAGTCGTTTTTTCATGACAATTTATTTATATTCAGTGGGTTCTGGAATTCGCAAAAAGGCTTGACGGGCGTAGATCTAAACTATATGTCCCGGCAAATTAGATGTGCCCGCCATAAAAGCGGGCCTTTTTTGATGATTAAAGGTGAAGACCATGGCACGCCGTTGTGAACTCTTAAATACAGGACCAATGTCCGGACACAATGTTTCCCACTCGAATATCAAGACTAAACGTCGTTTCGAAGTTAATCTTTGCACGGTCTCTCTTTCATCTGAAGCGCTGGGTCAAACCTATAAAATGCGCATCGCCGCCAAAACTTTACGCACAGTCGACTTTAAAGGGGGGCTGGACGGCTTTCTTTTGGGTACAAAAAATGCTAAACTCACGGATAAGGCGAAGAAAATCAAAAAAGATTTGCTGAAAAAGCAGGCTGAGGCGGCTTAACCGCTCACTCGATCTTTTAAAAGTTCGCCATAGATAAACGATGCCCCACACATCGTTTTAGGGCCCGTGACTTTGGTTGCGGGCTTTAGTGTTGCGGTAATTGGCAAATGATTAAGCCGAACGACCAATCATGCGAATAAAGCGTTCCTGCAATGATGGGTTGGTTTTAAACTCGCCGGTAAATTGCGTCGTAATTGTCGAGACATCCGGATGATGGACACCACGGGTAGTCATACATTCGTGCTTGGCATCTATCATGATAGCTGTGCCGCGCGGCTTGAGCGCATCATCAATTGCATTAGCAATTTGTGCGGTCATGGTTTCCTGAGTTTGTAGTCTTTTTGCAAAAATTTCGACCACTTTGACAATTTTGGAAATGCCGACAACTTTATCCGTTGGCAGATAAGCCACATAAGCTTTGCCGATAAACGGCGCTATATGGTGCTCACAGTGACTTTCCACATCTATTTCGCGTAGAATGACCATATCATCATAGCCAGATACATCTTCAAAAACACGGGAAAGGACGTCGGCTGGATCCTGACTATATCCTTTAAACCATTCCTCATAGGCGCCCACGACGCGTTTTGGTGTATCTTTCAGACCTTCGCGCTCAGGGTTATCACCAGCCCAGGCGATAAGGGTCCGAACGGCTTCCATAGCGGCTTCGCGCGATGGTCGAGGCGAAGCTGCGACGGCCGTTAATACAGGTTTTTTGGACATATCTTTACTCATAGCGCGGCCTTATACAGCATATTTCCTAAAAAATACCAGCGACAATTGCGCGTAGGCGCTATTCACAATTCGGGGTTTCGGTCAGTAGGCCAAAACGCGCGATTTCGCTTTGGGTCATATAATGCATGGCTTCGGGTTCTGCGGCCTCACGCGTGAAAACGTAAAAGGATGGATCAACACCCATATCCCGTAAGAATTTTTCATGAAGTTTTTGGCTGTCATCCCGCCCCATATCTTTGGGACTGATAAATTTACCGACGCTCCAGCTGTGGACGCCAATAAGTGCGCCGCATTCCATTGTTCGTTCTACGCCCGCGATAAACAGATCGACCGCGCCGGATGCGATAACACTGCGGCGCTCTAGATGGGTCGTAAGCCCGCGCTCCCGAATTAGCCGCGCGATCCGCAGATTGGTAAAACTGTCAATGGTTCCGGGCATGCGGCGAAGGACCAGATGCTCAACTTGCGGGTTCTCATCCAGAAATGATTTAACATGACCATAGGAATTGGACTGGGTTGTGCCATAGCCATAGGCTGTATTGCCATCGACCGTAAAGCGGATTGATCCATCGCCGGCCTGCCTGGATTGATAGATTGCCATCGCAACGACGGCGGCTACAAGAACGAAGGCTAGGCGCATTTTATTTTTCATGGAAAATAACATTAGGCTTCACTTAAGC
>JAHDDC010000062.1 GCA_020629545.1 Hellea sp. | reverse complement strand
ACACAGCCAGAATATCAAGTTACACCCAGAGTTTTTCAACAGTATTGCCCAAAGAAGGCCGCTTAAAAAATTTCCGCCTTTCCTCTCAAAGTGAATTGTTCTTAGCTGGCATTCCGAAATTGGTTCTCTATTAGGCGTTAAGCTCAACAATCGCATCGATTTCCACAGCGGCGTCTCTGGGGAGGCTGGGTGAACCAACGGCAAATCTGGCGTGACGCCCCACGTCGCCGAAGACTTCCACCATAAGGTCTGAGCAGCCATTTATGATTTGAGGTATTAGAGGTCCGCTGGACTTGGGCATTGCGCAAACAAATCCGCCAAGCTTAACGACGCGCTTGATCCGAGTGAGATCACCATCACAGGCGGCTTTCATTTGTGCAATCAAACGGATACCGCAATATCTGGCTGCAAGTTGTCCGGTCTCCAGATCAAGGTCCTGACCGACACGACCTGTCAGCATAGAGCCATCAGGCGATACGGATGTCTGACCGGCGATGTAGACTTGATTGCCACTTCGGACAAACGACACATAGTTTGCGACAGGGGCCGCAGGCTCAGCCAGTTTTATTCCAAGTTCGGTAAGGCGTGTTTCAATGGGGTTAGTCATTGGCTGGTGCTTCCATTTGAGATTTGGATTGTGTGCGGTCGACCAAAACGGCCGTCGAAATTTGTCCGATGACATTAACGCAGGTTCTCATCATGTCCGGTATCCTGTCGATACCAAATAATATGCCAAGGCCTGTTGCGGGCACGCCTATGGAACTAAGCGCCGGCGCCATGGTGACAATACTGGATGAAGGAACAGGGGCCACGGTCAGCGATACAAGGAAGGTGGCCAAGATGATTGCACCGGCTTCGGCCATAGAAACGGGGACATTGAATATATGAGCCAGGAATATGATAGCGGCGCCCTGAAAGAGTGCGCTCCCCGGCCTGTATAGAGACGCACCCAAAGGCACTAGGATATCTGCAACGGTTTCCGAAACTTTCAGGTTTTCAGTGGTTTCGCGCAGAGAAACCGGAATGGCGGCAGCGGTACTGGTTGTTGAAAAGGCGACGGAAATGGCACCCCAAATGCCTTTGAGAAAATCTACCGGTTTAATTTTACCAACAATCAAATTGAGCGGAAGGAAAAGAAAAACCAAAAGTATGACTAGTCCGATAAACACACAGACAATGAATACGCCTAGACTTTGCAGCAGGCCCCAACCCATTATTGCCGTCGCCGGGGCGATTAGACCAAAAATACCTATGGGAGCCAGATATAATATCCACCAGACCATTTTGATGAGCGCTTCTGACAGGTCTTCGGCAGCTGTTATCAAGCGTGTTCGCTTTTCAAGTTCCAGCGTGCCCGTGGCCGCCGCCAGAATAGCTGTGAAAACAATAAGTGGCAGGAGCGCGCCTTTAGCGGCCGCTTCAAATGGGTTGGGCGGAACCAGGCCTACCAGGAAATCGGTGATAGATTGCAATTGGGGAACTTGGGCTGGATCAGCATCTGGAACCGTTATATCTGGCGTGAACTTCAGCCCGATCGTCATCACAGCCATGCCAATGATAATCGCCGGGATGAGGGTTACCCAGTAAAAGGCCAAGGTCTTTCCGCCGATTTTGCCGAGCGTCGCCGGATCGCCGAGTTTCGCAATACTGGCGAAAATGACGGTGACTACCAGCGGCAGGACGACCATTTTTATAGCATTGATAAACAACTTACCGAGCGGCGCGGACTCTCGGGCTATCGTATGCAGCGCTTCATTGCCGGTCATAGAAGCAACAAGGCCAACGAGAAGCCCAAGGACGAGGCCGAGTGCAATCATTTTATTCAGCATAGCTGGCTCCTTAGTTTTCTTTGGTACACCGCGGCACAAATTGTCCGGATAACTTTGTCTTTAATTCGCCATTCTGAATGGCTGGCTGCCCATTGACGAAGAGATGAACCACGCCAACCGAAAGCTTTTCAGGGTTTTGGAAATCGGCTTTGGGCGCATACTGCTTGGGATCCATTATAAGGATGTCCGCTGCATATCCGGGTTTGAGATAGCCCCGACCGCAAAGATTGAAATTATCTGCGACCAGCCCACTGCTGCGATAAAAAAATGTTTCAACGGGCATGATCGATTTAGCAACAACATATTCGCGGTATTTCTGTGGGTAGCTGGCAAATTTTCTAGGATGGCCCGTACTGCCATCTGAGCTTGTCATCACCCAGGGCTGGCGCATGAAAGCTTCGATGTCGTCAGCATTCATGTTGAAGGATGCGATCCGGGCATCCCCTTTACGGGCAATTTCTTTGGCCATGTCTACCGGGTCCAAATTATTGGCCTTGGCGATTTGGCCGAGCGTTTTATTCTGCCAATCAAATTTGTCCTGGGTGATCAAAACAGCTTCGGGGCCGCCTCTCTTACGTAAGTTCTCCCGGGTTTCGGTTTTTATCTGATCAATCAGCTCAGCATTGTTGAGCCGTGCCATATATTCCGTTTCTCCTCCCGCTTTGACCCAACGGGGAATGAGTGCGTTGGAAATGCGCGTTCCAGATGCCTGCCAAGGGTATTGATCGGCTGAAATGGATAGGCCCTCTGCGTGAGCGCTCTCTACCATTTCAACGATATTTTTGCTTTTGCCCCACACATCCACGCCCAGGGCTTTGATATGAGCGATATTGGCATGGATATCGGCGTCGCGCGCAATATCGATGACTTCCTGAACGGCGGCTTCCAGGCCGATATTATAGGTGGCTTCATCGCGAATATGGCTGTCAAAAACCCCGCCTTTAAGAGCGGCAACTTTTGCCAGTTCGATCACCTCGTCAGTCTCAGAAAAGCTTCCAGGCGCATAGAACAAACCGGTTGATAGTCCAAGCGCGCCGTCGTCCATAGCGAGGTCGACCCGGGATTTCATAACTGACAGTTCGGCGTCAGTGGGCGAGCGTTTTTCGCGGCCCATGACCTTATCCCGTAAAGCTCCATGGCCAATAAACAGAGCCGTGTTTGTGCCTATGCCTTCGCTCTCTAACGAATCTTTAAGTCCGGCTATATCTGGATCCCCATATCCGTCATTACCGTTGACGACGGTTGTCACACCTTGGGTCAGATAGTTGACGTTTCGGCGGATCAGCGGGTCCTCATCCAGAAGCTCACCTATGGAATGGGTATGGGGATCAATAAAACCTGGGAGCACGTATAGTCCGCTGGCGTCAATGGCGTGTGTTGCGTCTATCGTTTCGCTCGACACGCCAACATAGACGATTTCACCGTCTTTAATGGCAACAACCAAATCGTCTCCGGGTGTGTTGTCGCCCAAATAGACTTTACCGCCCGTAATGAGGTAATCGGCTTCCCGAGTTTGCTGACATCCGCAGAGACAAAGCAAAGCCCATAGAAGCGCGATAAACCTCACGGCTTTGTCTCATAGTGCTCCAGCAAAAGCCGCATCATTTCCTCGGCAAAGACTTCTGCAGAGATTTTGATCGCGGACCTGGGTGTCGCATCGCCAACCTCATAGGTAATCGCCGAAATCCCATATGTGTCATACATATAGTTTTTCGATATTGGCTTACCTGAGTTATGACGGGCCTCGCGGGAAAAGGGATACACCTCGTCATCAAGACGGTCATCTACGGCTTTCAGCCAATCCCTGGCGAACATAGGCGGGGAGGTCGGTTCGTCGTCCGCTTGCGTGTAAAGCAGATTGCGCCAGGTTGAGTGAAAATCCAGGAAAAATGCGATATCTTCTTCACCGGATTTAAACCGCTCAAGAGCACCCAGGACGGCCTGAGTTTCCGGCTGGCTGAAAGGTCCCCAGTCCCGGTTCAGATCCATGCCGCCCATATTAAACCGCCAATTGCCATGTACGACGCCATCCGGATTGATCATCGGGACAATTAGAACATTGAAGTTTTCCAGAAATTCATTTGAGAGACGACTACCGTCGAGGACCTTTTCCGAAAACGGAATGAGAGCCAGTGCGCCTGTTAATTCAGGTGGATGTTGACGGCCGACCCACATAACATAAGGCTTTTTCTTGGACGGTTCGGTTTCTATTTCGAGCATGTAGATGGGACGGTTTTCACGCGATCGTCCGATCTCGGACTTGGTGATAAAAGCCTTTGCGGCCAAAGCATCCGTCCAGTTGTCATGTGCCTGAGGCGTGAAAATTTCCTGAGCCGAAATGAAGAATGGGCGACTATCGATGTCCAGAGATAGTTGGGTGCGGTCTTCGGCAATCTTGTTTATCTTGCTCTCATCGAGAAATTTCCAATTCGTTCCGTCATAGCTAATCTTTGGGTGGTAGCGATGTTTGCCATTAAAATACTGAAGCGTGACATCCAAAGCACCAGCTTGAACAGGATCTACTCTAAATCCATACCATGCGCTGTTATTGATGGGCTGACCCTGTGGGTCAGTCGTTTTCTCAGGTCTGATTGAAATCTGGATAGCGGTATCAGAGGTAATGTCACATCCGTTGACCCGGGCTGTTTCAAAATCAACGCGGATTTCCGCAACAGCATTGGCGCATAGCGCGGGCGAAATAGCCTTTTCCAGAGGAGTTGAATGCGACCTATCAATAGTCTGACACGCACTGAGAGCGAGGAAGGATAATCCGGCGATAACAGCAATTTTCATTGATCTCTCCTTTAAATCACGCCGCCCCGACGAGTTCGAGAATTTTGGCCGCACTCCCCGCAGCAAATGTATAACCCATTGAGCCATGGCCAGCATTAAGAAATAATCCTGGTGTTTTGCTCTCCCGAATAACAGGCAGGCCATCGGGCGTCATAGGTCTCTGGCCGATCCAAAAATTAGGTTCCGCATCATAATCAGCAATGCCCGGCCACAATCGTTTCGCCATTTCGAGCAATTCATTTGCACGCTCCTGTGAGCGTTTGGGTGACAGGTTAGTGTCCATAAATCCAGCTATTCGGACTTTGTCACCGAGATTGGCTATGACGAACTTATGTTTGAGATCTGTAATACTGCAAACCGGCGCCTCAGATGTCGCAGGGAGTGTCACACTATACCCTTGAACCGGGTAAATGGGCAGGGGTCTTATAAATCCATTTAGGCTTTTATTGGTATCGCCGCCCAGACAGGCGATCACAGCCTCACACTCATAAGAATTGCGATCTGTTATAACTGCGGAAACGCGACCTCCACTCATTTCAATGGTCTTGAAACTCTCCGAATATTTTACCGTGGGTTTCCGGTTCCTGATGTTTGCTGACAAAAGGGTCTCGCAGTATATTTGTGTATCCAAAGCCTCATCGGTTGCGCAATATAAACCCCCGTAGATTTTCCTTGAACCGCTTTTAAGCGTCGGAACAAGTTCAGCGCATTCATGACTGTCTAATATTTGAAGGTGATTAACTTGACTGGGCATAACTTGTTGGGCTGCCAGAAGGCCTTTTAAAGACTTCTCGTCCTCGACAATAACAAGTTTCCCTTTTCCCGTTCGAGGAATCGTCCCTGCTGGCATTTCCTCCTCTATTTTATCCAGTGTATCGCGGCTGAGAATTGCCAAGGCCTCGCGGTCCTGGAAATTTGATTTATATTCTGCGTTTCCACAATTTCGTAAAAACCGAACGCCCCATCTCCAGTAAGATGGCATGAGGGACATTCCGAGTTTTATACCCGGGTCAGTTCCCAGAAAAAAACCCGCGAGCTTTTTAGCGGTCGCAGGAGAGGCAAAGGGCTCCACATAGGAATAAGCCAGTTGCGCGCCGTTCGCTTTACTCGTGCCTGTTGCCGGACCGGAAGCCTTATCGATAAGCACGACATCATGGCCGGCTCTTGTGAGCATATAGGCGGTTGTCACCCCGACCACGCCTGCGCCCAAAACGCAGACTTTCATGATATTTTCAGACCGTTAGACATAATTGTCCCGTTCACTCACTGTAGGAGTGTGAAAGCGGGATTACTCCCGCTAACTAATTCAAACTACCGACTAAAAATCGTGGCGAATGCTGGCGTGCCAGTAACGACCGCGATTTGAGTGAAGGCTCACAAAATATCCCCTTGCAAATTCGTCGGCGATGGGCGGTTTATTGTCCGCGATATTTCTGACGCCGACCCGGATACGTGTTTCTTCTCCGCCAAACAGACCGTTTTCAAAGGTATAATCTGCAGCCAAGTTTACGGTGTCCCAAGCCGGGATTGTGAACTCGTCAAAATCCGCGCCTGTCACAGAGGTATCAAATACATCTCCAACCCTTCGGTAAGAGGCACTTGCCCCCCAAGGCCCATTGTCCCAATTCAATGACGCCGAATAACGCCATTCGGGATTACCGTTTTCACGACGCAGATCCGCTTGTCCAACCACGGATATCAAATTGCTAAGTGTACCTGCATCTCTCGCGTCAGCCAAAAGCTGCGCATCTGGTCCTGGGTTCTGGTAAAATTCCAAAATGTGGGCCGCATTGGCTTTAAGCGTAAAATCTCCAACGCCTTCAAGCTCAAAGTCAAATACAGCGCCAAAGTCGATACCCTCGCTTGTGCGTGTATCCAGATTGAGGAAAGTATCTTCAACTTCGATAATGTCCCCCGCGCCAGACGGATCCAGTCCTGCTGCGGTAAATATTGCCGCAAGAGCAGGATCAGGTGTTCCACGAATAACCCCAGGATTTGAGGAACCTTGCAATCTTAGGAGATAGTCCAAGGTAATCTGGTTTTGGTCACCAAAAATGCCTACAAGGTTATTCTGTTCAATCTTCCACCAATCAACCATGAATGTCAGATTAGAAGTAGGCTCGAAAGTCGCACCTAAAGAATAGTTTTTGCTATCTTCTGGTTTTAATTCCGGACCTCCGCCTCGGACACTTACAATGCTAAGATTGTCACAATCATTATCGTTGCCAAAATTCGGGCCGCCGGAAATTGCATGACATACAATCCAGTCTTCGCGACTGGTATTAACCCGGCGAATGGCAGTCGCATTGATTTGCTCTAGGTTTGGAGCCCGAAACCCTTCCGCGTAGGCACCCCTAATCTGGAACTGCTCGATTGGGAACCAAGATGCCGCGATTTTTGGCTTAAGTACGCTACCCACATCCGAGTAGTCCTCAGCGCGTGCGGCAAGTTGTACATCAAAAGAATGCGCTAATGGAAAATCCATCTCAGGACTGATGACGGGTATAGCTAATTCAACAAATGCGCCAATGACATCACGATCACCGTTAGTATCAGGAGTAGGGCTAGACCCCATTACGTCTGATAAAACAGTATTCCCTAGAACCGTGTCATTAAACACAATAGTGCCGTCCAGACGATCATCCCGGTCATCCTGATAGGATTCGTGACGCCATTCCACACCAGCGGCAATGCCTACATTTCCGCCCGGTACAGAAAATAGCGAAGCATTTGAAACTTTAGCATCTGCCAAAGTCAATTTGGTTGTGCCGTCTCTTTTGACTTCGACCATGAATCCGTCAATAATGCCCGGATCATTGGCAAAATTGGGGGCATGAATGTCAGTCTGATTGCCGCCCGCGAATACATTATAAGCAGATGCCGTCGTTCCGTTAATGGCCTGCTGGAAAAGCGTATTACTAACCCGGTTTGTCCGGTCTTTGGTCTTGGCCTCAGAATGCAGAAAAGCTGCTTCCCAGTCCCAATCGCTCATTTTCCCACGGAGCCCGCCGAGAAGCCTGAAGCTGTCATTTTTGACATCAACTATGCGCGGACCAGTATCAATGGGGCGATAATCTTTTAGCCTCAAATCATTTCCTGTCGGATTATAAAAGGCGTTAGCAGAAACACCGATTTCGCTACCGCCTAGAATTTGCGCTGCTTCCCGCTCTCTTGTGTAGTCAGCGTGATAATAGGATGCCTCTCCAAAAAACTCCATCCCATTGTCCATTTCATGATTGAAAAAGGCCATGAGATTATATCGATCGGTATCGCCAACAAGATCGCGATATGCGGCGCGATCCAACTGAAGACTACTTGGAACATTGCTGCCGCTAAACGTGCAAAGCCCAGGGGCGAATTCTGTACATGAGCCGTCCGATGGACCAACATAAAAATCACCTGAACCGCTCGGAAGTTCTAATTCTGCCCATTGCGTGTCTCCGGAAAGGTTAAAGAACTGAGAGTCGCCTTCATAAACCGTTCCTTCAAAAAACGGGGTAAGGTCTTCTGTGGAAGAGTTGATCAGATCCGTTGCTGGCATGCCGTTGCGCAGCATAAAGTTACCGAAGACCGAAAAATTACTACGACCTTCATTGAAATCCGTGCCCCATTTGGCGGTTCCGGAGATTTCATCCAAGGCCGTGCCCTCAGATGTACCATATTGAAGATTGATCTGGGTGCCTGTGTAATCATCATCCAGGATGGTATTGATGACACCTGCGACCGCATCAGAACCATAAACGGCGGATGCTCCATCTCGTAGCACTTCAACTCGCTTAATGCCGGTTACGGGCATCGCATTTGAGTTTACGGATACGACAGGTGTTTGATTGACGGCTTGCGTTCCCGGGTGATTGACCATGCGCCGTCCGTTTAGAAGAACCAGCGTATTACCGTCGCCGACTCCGCGCAGATTGACAGAGCCGACATCGCCGCGCGCCCCGTTAACGCCTGTAAAGAGTCCTTCGCGGAAGGTGACATCTCCAATTTGCGGGATTGATTCGAGTAATTCATCGCCGCTAACAGCTCCGGTAATCTCAATATCGATTTCGCTCAATGATGTGACCGGCAGAATTCCGGCAATGTCTGCACCTTTGATTTGCGTTCCGACTGTGATGATCTCATCGTCTTCTTCGATATCGGGCGTTTGTGCCGACGCCGTGACGCCGGCGCCGGCCAAGGCTGTCGATAATAACAGTGATTTTATGATTGTTGACTGTTTCATTTGTCTCCCCTTTGAAATCTTCTGCAAGATGGGCGACAGTCCGTAATGAAAGCAAATTCAAATATATTTGGAGGGTATAGATAAAGGCTATGCAGTTCCTTTAGTGAATAGCTTATTTTTCACGCGTGTAGCTTTTAATTTCCGCCTTTAAAATATTCAAAAAATCCTGTTTGAAGGAAATCAAAGGATCATTTGATCTGGAAACTACATCGATTCTGATGGGATCCAGCCCCGGTATTTCATGAAAACTCAAATTTGCTTTGCCTCCGGAATAGGCGGTGATTTTATCAATAACAGCTACGCCGGTTCCTTGTTCGACAAGCCGTTTGGCCAGATGATAGGTTTCGGCTACGATTGTACTGCCATTTGGATAGAGGCCAAGCCCTTCAAGTTTCTTGTTCAGCATATGACCCAAAGGGCTTTTCGCATTAAGCTGAATAAGGGGGAGAGCAGCGAGATCGTTTAAGTCAATTTGCTTGTCTTTTATTTTTTTACTGATGTGCGAAACACAGACAAATTCAGTTATTCCCAATTGCTGTATTTCCAAGCCAGGTTGTTCAACGGCCTCAAAAACAATACCCAGGTCAATCGTATTATTGTGCAATAGCCGAAAAATTTCAGAGGCGTGCTGCGTTTCTATTTCAATAGGAATGTCTGGGTGCTGTTTGTTAAATTCAGCTAATGCACGCGGTACGGCTTGCAGGCTGAAGGCCGGTGTCATGGCAATCCGCAATCGTCCGACATTGGTTGTTTTTAGCATGACAGCATATTTCCTTAAATCACTGATTTGATCGTAGACCGGCGTAATCTGAGTGAACAATAGATTGGCTTTCTCCGTGGGAAAAATGCGACCTTTCTCTCGGTAAAATAGGTCAAACCCCAATTGATCTTCCGCGTGACGTAAGATCTTGCTGACGGTGGGTTGCGACACGTTGAGCGATTTCGCGGCGCCGCTAACGGACCCTGTCATATAAACTGCATGAAATATTTCTATATGCCTTAAACGCATGGGGATGGCTTATATGACAAACTTTTCGAATGGAATAGTGGTTTTGATTTCTTGTAACAAAGTCCTAATTGTTAGGCCTTTTTTGGCCAAAAGCTGATGTTAGATGAGCGGCTTAAATTCGCCTCTTAACGGCCGCTGAGCTTGGAGAGTTATTTCTATTGGTTTAGCGAAACAGACAAGATTATCATGCCTAAACTCAGAAATGTGATGGGTAGAAGAAGTAGTCTGATAAGCTTCGTGGCTTGGTCGCTTTCTCTTCGTCTCAATATCCCAATAAATTGTGGAATTGAGGCGAGTATCATTAAAACACCTAAACCGATAAGCACATTCATTTGATGGGTTTCCATTTAAGCAACAGGGAAAAGCCGGATAACCTACCTGAATGAAAAAGGGCAGCCCGTATCCAAACGGCCGCGTTTCACCCAAAACTAGGCATTTAAAGAGTGTCCTAAACTCGCCTTACAGAATACGCTTTCCGTCTTCAATTAATTTGCGGTTTCCTGGAGAATGAATCCTTGTGACTCAAGGTCAACATTTATAAGTTTCAAACCGTGTCTTAACTGCTCATATAAATACTTATTGTTGCCGATTGGCGCCGTATAGAGTACGTGATGGAATTTTCGTTCATCAAAGTCATCTCCCATATCCGCCTCAATTTTTTGGCGTGCTGTGGCTATCGCCTCACCTCCCATTAAGTAGGTCAAATATTGAAAGCGGGATGACTTTTTAAGTCTAACGTATTCTTCAATAATATTATCATGAAGTCGAGTCGGTGTTTCAGACTTCCAGAATGCCTCTAGTTCGGGATATGAAAAGTCTCGTTCTAATCTAAGAATATCTATTTTTATTCGCATGGCTCTTATATGACGGTAATCGAGCCAGCCCAGCATTTGTGCTGGATCTTCATATAGGGCCTCATACGATAGATATTCGCCGTAATTGGCAACGGCCTCTTTAAAAATCAATGTGCTACTGCGGTCGTTTCTAATGGGTCTAGAGCACGTTTTAAACATCCGTCCTAGCTGGCTATGCAAGTGGTGGCCCGGAAAGTATTCGTGGGATGCCAGGAACATATTGCGTTTAGTATCAAAATATGTCCCGCAATCATAAACATTGACATAGCCGCGCCAACTATAGCTGGCATAGGCATAGTAGGCATGACAATTAGGAATAATCTTTATTGCTATGGGCTTAATATCATAGTCATAAAAATGATGTTCCGTTGCCGATTTGGCATGCTGCAAGGCTATTGTGAATTGCTTAGAATATTCCTCAGTGTCCGTTAAAAACCTTTCTGGACTCTCGGCAAACTCATTTATGTCAGGAATATCAAACTTCGTTTTTAGATCTTGGTAGGCTTGATTTATCGCCAAAATTTCCTGATCGGCAAACTCTAGGAGCTCGTCAATTGAAACAGGCTTCCCTGCATAATAACTTGCCCAATACTCGATATCTGTTTCAAGTTTTCTGTAGACTTCAGCAGGTTCTTGATCTTCAGTAACAGAAACAAATACCTCTGCGTCATTTTCCAATATGGCTTTCAGGTTGTAATATTCAAAACCTTCACAATAGCCTAGTTCCGCAGCGTTAATCTCGCTCAGCATCTCCAGTCCATCGCCTAGCCGGTTTTGATATTCTGTAATCGGTCTTGTCCGGCTTGCGCGGCTCCATTTCTTGACTCCGTTTACCTCACCTTCGAAAATTTCTTCGAAATAACCAAGACTAAATTCATCATTCCTGTAATCTTTTTTAAAGTTAGAAAAGCGCGTAGCTGGACTTGAGATTTCTTGGTCAATATTTTCAGCTAATTCATCATTTGAGTTATCGATTTCCTGACAGGAAAACAGGAATAACAATACAATAATCAGATATATATGTTTCACGTAGTTAGCCAATCCAACGGTCCTGAAAGTATGTGTTTTGAATCATACTCAAATCTCTGGATTAATAAAATCAAATATTACGCCCAAAAACGGCTGCATTCTGATTTTCCTTTATTTCAATTTCCCTCTTGTAAGTTTCATGATTGGAAACAAAAAAGAACATTCTCGGCGAACTGAAGACAGACGTCCAAGGTTTCATGACATACCAAATATGGAGAATCCCAATGAACCTAATTCGGGAATTAATTTCACTTGTCCAAAATGCGAATATGAAAGTTGGAAACAGCAGCGGCAACGGACTGGGCGCGTTTTATCTTTTTATTCTGCTGATAATCTTTGCATTGATGGGCGTAACATTGGTTGATTTAGGGAAATAGCAGACCTAAGTCGAGCGGCCTAAAATCGCCTCATTACGGCCGCTTGGGTCGGAGGCAGGAAACGCCCAAAGAAGGGCGCTCATAAGGGGCGGTTCAGTATTGCACAAAATCAGAGTTTGACGGAATAACCAGTCACTTCAGAACATAACAGCGTGTCAGTTAGGATGGTACCAGTAAATGTTTGCACAACCGAGTTTTAAAGTCTTAGCGTTTGCTTTCGTAGCATTATTCTTGGCTTGTGACCTCGCGGTCTCGGCACTCCGCTGCAATCGATTCACAGGATCGATTGCCGTCGCTCCGTGTATAGCCAAAGCTTTGTGTGCGCTCGGGCCGGGCATTATCATTAATGGCGATAATGTCACTGGCCGGATCATAGGTTAAATCCGTATTGATCAGGACGAAGCCATCTTTGGCGCGGTATTTTCAACTATTGCCTCAACTTTAATTACAAATCTTTTGTTCCCAAAACTTAAGAAATGGAATTTCTATAGCTTCGACCTCCGCTCTTTTCCTTACGTCTAAAACTTTAGAGAGCAAATTGCCTCTCTCAGTAGAGTTTAATTTCTTCAACCATTGCCTCGCATTGTCCCATCCAGATTGCTCTTCACTCGACAAAGTCTCAATGACGTCAACAATGTTGGCATCCAGAGCATTTTTCCCCGATTCTAAATAATCGAAGAGCCTGGGCATGACTTCTGCATAGCCTTTAGGAGACATGTGCAATATTATCTCTTCGTAAAAGAACACATTATCTGGTGTAACTTCCGTAAATGGGAAAATCTTACGAAGTGCGTCTACGGGTGCTTGGTCTGCCCGATGATACATAACACTCAAGAGAATATCTTCAAATCTTGAACCATTGAGTTCCATTGCAAATCCTATTGAAACCTTGCACAGCGGAGAAGTGTTTTTTGAACGGTAGACAATTCTCTTGCATGACGTTGATCTCCACCGCCAAAACACTGATTCATTATTGAACGTCGCGCATTCGCGCAAGCTGCGCCATTCTTCATTCTCTCCTGTATTTCAGCCCCAGACAATCCCTGATGGCATCTTCTTGGTTGTCCACAAGCGCTATTTTTCAAACTTTGCAAAGCGTTTTTCATTGGATCCGGGCAGGTTTGAGTTGCGGCTATCGGTAATTTTTCAATATCGTCAATGGGCGTATCCGGGTGTCTTGAGTGACCGCATCCATCATCGTGAGTGTGTTCAAAAATTCCGGCAATTTCCTCGTAATAGATCGCGCCACCATAAGCGCCGATAATGGTTCCGACCAACCAAGCAGCGCCCCAAGGAGTACGGGTTGAAGGCTTAACCAATGTCCCTCTGACCATCCGACCAGCTTCAGCGTAATAGGCGCCGGCAGGAATTGCCCCTGCCTCTAAACCCATTTCATCAAAATAAGTCATCGGATTTCCACCCACATAAGCATATCTATTCAACCCACCCGCAAGCCCAATCGGGTCGGATTGCAAATAGCGCCCAATGGTCGGATCATAGGTCCGGTGCCAGTTGTGGGACAGGACAACGTCCTCACCAGTCTCCTCATCCGCATATTGGCCCGGGAACATGAGGCGTTGCGCGAAAGCGCCGGCCAGGTTGACGCCTTGGCCGAACGGGGTGACCTGATCTCCCATATCCCAGACAATGGCCCCTGTGCTGTCCGTGGCAAATTGCGGGCGGCCGAGATGGTCGGCGTGGAGATAGAATGTGCCCGATGCCATGCCTACAGGCTCACCGTCACAAATGGCCTGTTCTGTCTCGAGGGCAGTTTGTATGTCAGTGATTTGAGCGTTGATCGTGGCCAGCTCCGCTTCGGCCTCTGTGACCTTGGCCGTCGTTGAGCTGATCAGGCTTTCCCATTTGGAAATCTTCTCTTCCAGCTTTTCGCGCTTCTTGCCGGATAATCCATCCAGCTGCGCGCGCATCTCGGCGATTTTGGCTTCGCGGAAAGCGATATTTCCGTCCCAGTCTAATATCTGCGTCTGCAGGGCCGTGGCGGCGGCGGTCGAGGCCGTGAGCTCGGCTTCGAGCGCTTCGATCAGGGTCGGGTTGCATTCACCCTCCGGGTCTGTTTCCGTTTGCGCGATCACCGCAATAGGCATAAGCCCGAGCCAGACATATTCGTGGAGAGTTTCACCGGTCGTGCCGTCCGTCTCGGCGATCAAGCGCCCGTCCAGATCATAATGGTAATGGATGATATTTGTGCCCACTTGTTTGATAATGCGCTGCTCGCTCTCATCATAGGTGTAAGTGGCGATTTCAGTGCCGCCCAGCGAGACACTGGTCATGCGCCCGCGGGCATTAATGCCATAGTCATAGATATTTCCAGAACGGGCGTCAGAGACCACCTGTCCAGAGGCATTATAGGTAAAGTCTCGGATCGGGGTCATATTGCCGAAACCGTCATCTGAGGCCACACCGAGAAGACGCGCTGTGGCCGTCTCATAAGTGTAATTTTCCGACAGAAGAGACCCATCCATTTTGGACCAATCCCGGCTGGTGTGATCTCCGCCCGCATTATAGCCATATTGGATGGACCCATAAGCCCCGTCCGCGGATGTGAGGCGGGACAGCGCGTCATAGCCAAAGCTTTGTGTGCGCT
>JAHDDC010000016.1:48211-68324 GCA_020629545.1 Hellea sp. | reverse complement strand
CCACTTTGGTCACCAAACACATCGTTGGAACCCAAAAATGGCACCTTATATTTTTGGTGCGCGTTCACACATCCATATCATGGATCTATCACAAACTGTTCCGCTTTTACATCAGGCTCTTGTTAAAACCCGCGAGGTTGCGTCGAAAGGTGGTCGCGTATTATTTGTCGGAACGAAACGTGCTGCTTCCGAGCCAATCGCTGCGGCTGCACAGCGCTGCGCTCAATATTACGTAAATCACCGCTGGCTTGGCGGTATGTTGACAAATTGGTCAACGATTTCAAATTCAATCAAGCGCTTGCGCGAGCTCGAAACAAAACTTGGCGAAGGCGCAGCAGGCTTGACCAAGAAGGAAGGTCTTAAGCTCACTCGTGAGCGCGATAAGCTCGAAAAGGCTCTGGGTGGAATTAAGGATATGGGCGGTAAGCCAGACCTAATGTTTGTGATCGACACAAATAAAGAAGGTATTGCCATTAAAGAAGCACGTCGTCTGGGCATTCCTGTTATCGCTATATTAGATACAAATTGCGATCCAGACTCAGCTGACTTCCCGATCCCGGGCAATGATGACGCAGCCCGCGCCATTTCGCTTTATTGTGATTTGATTGCCGATGCGGTTCTAGACGGCATGACCGAAGCCCAAGTGGCCGGCGGTGTCGACCTTGGTGCGTCTGAAAACCCTGTTGAACTTGCAATGGACGCTGCACCTGCTGCTGCTCCAGTTGTTGAAGCAGCCCCAAAGCCTGCGCCGGTCGTGGAAGCTACGCCGGAAGCCCCGAAAGACGATGCGGCGCCAAAGTTCTTCGATGATATCGCATTTATCGACGGTATCGGGCCAACATATGCGAAAAAACTTGAAGAGGCCGGAATCAAGACAGTGTCTCAAATCGCAGAGCTGGACGAAGCCACAATCACTAAGCTCAATGAAGAGCTCGATCTTAAAGGCAAGATCGCGTCAGGAGAGTGGGTAGAGCAAGCCAAAGAATTGGTTTCAGGCAAAGAGCCTCGCGCAAAATCCGATAAGGAAGCGTGGGAAGCCGCCAAAGCAAAAGCAGACGCTTAATTAGATTGAATTTTCACTTTGTGTCCCCATCTGGGGAACAAAGTCATATGAGGAGATAAACATGGCTATTACAGCTAAGCTCGTAAAAGAACTGCGTGATAAAACATCTGCAGGCATGATGGATTGTAAGAAAGCACTCACAGAATGTGATGGTGACCTGGAAGCCGCGATTGATTGGCTACGTAAAAAAGGTATTGCAAAAGCTGACAAAAAAGCTGGCCGAGTGGCTGCTGAAGGACTTGTCGCGTTGAACCTAGCCGGAACGAAAGGGGCTCTTGTAGAGGTCAATTCCGAAACCGATTTTGTCGCGCGCAACGAAGAGTTTCAAAGCGCTGTTACGGAAATCGCAGGCCTTGCAATCAACAATACAGATTTTGATAGCTTGAATGCTGCAACAACAGCAGCGGGTACGTCCGTTGGTGATTATTTGACCGCATTGGTTGGAAAAATTGGCGAAAACATGTCTTTGCGCCGGGTTGCCGCTCAATCTGTTTCAAACGGCGTTGTTTCGGGTTACATCCACAATTCAGTGGCAACGGATATGGGCAAGATCGGTGTCCTTGTCGCCCTCGAGTCAGATGGTGATGCTGGAAAACTGGAAGAGCTCGGCAAGAAGATTGCGATGCATATCGCAGCGACCAACCCACTGGCGTTGAACGTTGAAGATTTGGATCAGTCTGTCGTCGCTAAAGAGCGTGAGATGCTAGCCGCTGAAGCGCGTGAGTCAGGAAAACCTGAGAACATTATCGAAAAAATGGTCGAAGGCCGAATGACTAAGTTTTTTAAGGAATCAGTCTTGTCGACACAGATTTTTGTAATGGACGGGGAGCGTTCGATCGCGCAGGTCGTAGCCGACGAGGCCAAAGCTCTAGGTTCTGACATTACCCTAAAAGGCTATTCCCGTATGGAACTCGGTGAGGGTATCGAGAAAAAGGAAGAAGACTTTGCAGCTGAAGTTGCTGCGGCGGTTTCTGCTTCTTAATAACCATATATGTATTTATTAAAGCCCCGTGCGTCATTGAACTGGCGTGCGGGGCTTTGTACGTTATAAAGCGGGGTGAGTCGTTTCATATTTAGGGGAAACAATGTCAGGTGTACAAAACTATAAACGCGTCCTGCTAAAAGTTTCAGGCGAAGCTCTTATGGGCTCCCAAAGCTATGGTATCGATGTTGAAGTCACAAGCCGGATCGCCTCCGAAGTTAAAGCTGTCCACGACAAAGGCATAGAAGTTTGCCTGGTCGTAGGAGGCGGGAATATCTTCCGCGGACTCTCAGCTTCCAAGTCAGGTATCGAACGGGCAACGGCTGATTATATGGGCATGTTAGCAACGGTCATGAACGCTCTTGGCCTGCAAAGCGCCCTGGAAAATCAAGGCGTCGATACGCGGGTCATGTCGGCAATCGCCATGACGAATGTATGTGAGCCGTACATACGCCGACGGGCCGATCGTCATTTGGAAAAAGGACGGGTTGTTATCTTCGCAGCCGGAACAGGAAACCCTTATTTCACGACAGATACTGCGGCGGCTCTCAGGGCTGCAGAAATGCAATGTGATGCTCTTCTCAAAGGCACGCAGGTTGACGGAGTTTATGATAGTGACCCTAAAACTAACGAGAATGCTAAAAGATATGACAGCCTAACCTATCAAAAAGTTCTGGCGGATGATCTGCGGGTCATGGATGCGGCTGCCGTTACCTTGATGCGGGACAATTCTATCCCTATTATTGTATTCTCAATCCACGAAAAAGGTGGATTCGATGCGGTCTTGCAAGGTAAAGGCGATTGCACCACAATTGCATCTTAATTTGACCCAATTTTGAGTGTTGAGAAAAAGTAGGAGGTCTTATGTCTACGGAATTTGACTTATCAGATTATAGGCGCCGCATGGACGGCGCAGTGTCGTCACTAAAATCCGATTTTGCGGGATTAAGAACAGGGCGAGCTAACACTGCTTTGCTCGATGGTATCATGATCTCTGCATATGGATCTGAGATGCCCCTCAATCAGGTCGCGGCTGTGAGTGTACCTGAACCGCGCATGCTATCGGTTAGTGTCTGGGACAAGTCACAGGTCGGGGCGGTTGAACGAGCTCTTCGTGAGTCCCGGTTAGGTATTAATCCTGTGGTCGACGGGCAGACTCTCCGTATTCCGCTTCCGCCATTAACAGAGGAGCGCCGCAAAGAGCTTGTGAAAATAGCTGGCAGTTTTTCGGAAAATGCTAAGGTCGCTGTTAGAAATGTTCGCCGCGATGCCATGGACTTTCTAAAGAAAGCGGAGAAAGACGGCGACATGAGTGAGGATGAACAAAAGGCCCATTCAGATGACGTCCAGGCGGCAACGGATAGTGTCATTGCCAATATAGATACGGCCCTTGAGGAAAAATCTGCAGAAATTATGCAGGTCTAGCCTAGTTTGGGACTTAATTCCGAATATCAATCTCAAATTCCGAAACATGTCGGGATAATTATGGATGGGAATGGGCGCTGGGCCAAAGCCCGGCACCGACCGCGTGTATTTGGTCATCAAGCGGGTGTCAAAACCGTAAGGCGTATTGTTGAAGATGCGGCCGACATCGGCATAAAGTACCTAACCTTGTATAGCTTTTCGACAGAAAACTGGTCTCGCCCAAAAGCGGAGGTCTCCGCCTTATTTGGGCTTTTAAAGCAATATGTCGAATCAGATCTTGATCGATTGAACAAAAATAATGTTCGCATTCGCATATTGGGGTCCCGCAAAGGTCTCCCAAGTGATATTCTGGAAATCGTCCAGCGTGTTGAAGATGAGACGGCAGGAAACGCCGAATTTGGATTAAATATTGCCTTTAATTATGGCGGCCGAGATGAAATCGTCAGGGCTATTAAGCTTGCAGTATCGCAGGGGGTTGATGTTCAGTCTTTAACTGAAGAGCGGCTCGGAATGTATATGGATTCGCGCGGTATCCCAGATCCCGAATTAATAATTCGGACAAGTGGAGAGCACCGAACCAGTAATTTCCTTCTGTGGCAATCAGCCTATTCTGAATTCTTTTTTACGCCGGTTCTATGGCCAGATTTTAGCAAAGAAGATTTGCTGGCGGCGATTGCAAGCTATCAAAGCCGCGATCGTCGGTTTGGTGCGCTTAACGACGCTGAAGTTGCTTAAAGGATAGCGGAGTGACTCAATCGACTGCGCGACCTAAAACTTGGAAAAACCTTGGCGTCCGTGCGATTTCCGCGATTGTTTTTGCCTTAATTTGTTTCTTGCCGCTCTATTTTGGGGGCGTTCTATGGACAGTTTTGGTGATTATTCTCGGTGGGTGGTTGTCCTGGGAATGGGTGAAAATGACTGACGTTAACCCCAGCCCCTTTGCCCATGCGATCATCATGATCGCTGTGTTTTTTGTCATAGGATATACCTATTTAGGACAATATAGTTTTGTGTTTCCGGTAATATTTACAGCGGCTCTTCTGGCATTTCTTGAACGCCAACGCCGAGAAGGTGAGGCGAGGTGGGCCGCGTTTGGGGTGTTTTATATTGCGCTGCCCTGCGCTGCAATCCTAGCGCTAAGGGGGGGCGATGCGGGTTTATATGACCACGGTTTTAAGCTCATGACTTATTTGATTCTGGTCGTTATAGGCGCGGATGTTGGTGCATATTTCGGCGGCAGCTATTTTCAGGGCCCTAAACTTGCGCCAAAACTCAGTCCGAAGAAGACTTGGTCGGGATTTGGTTTCGGGGTTTTGTCTGGCTCGATACTTGGGGCTTTATTTGGGCTTTTTTTGAAAATGGGACCGTTACAGGCGGGCCTGATTGCGGTCCCGATTGTTATAATTTCGGTTTTTGGGGATCTACTGGAGAGCATGATTAAACGCCGTATGGACGTCAAAGATACGGGTGACATTTTGCCGGGACATGGCGGTTTACTGGATCGATTGGATTCCCTAATTCTTGTTGTACTGGCGACAATGTTGGTGAGTCATATTTATCCGATCTGGGACTTGGTCTAATGACTGCGCGTCGGGTTAGTGTGCTCGGCTCCACGGGGTCAGTTGGACAAAATACGCTTGATATTATCAGAAGAGCGGAGCCAGGTGAATTTGAAGTCGTTGCATTGACAGCCAATAACAATGCGGAATTGCTGGCGAAGCAAGCTTTGGAATTTGGCGCGGACTTTGTAGCGCTAGCCTCTGAAAACAATGCGAAGATATTGGCTGACAATCTCAATGGCTGGGGCGGCGAAATTGGCGTGGGGCCAGACGCCCTGAAAGAGGCCAGCCGACGACCCGCTGATTTTGTTATGGCGTCGATCATCGGAGCAGCTGGACTTGAGCCCACACTAGAAGCCGTAAAGCAAGGCGCTCATATCGGATTGGCGAACAAGGAAAGTCTCGTATGTGCGGGCGATTTGGTAATGTCTCAGGTCAAGGCGTATGGCGCGGTTTTGCTTCCTGTCGATTCAGAACACAACGCTATATTTCAGGTTCTCGATACGGAGCGCCCGAAAGGCGTAAAACGATTGATTCTAACGGCCAGCGGTGGTCCGTTTTTGAATACATCGATGACCAAACTACGGCACGTGAAAGCAAAAGACGCGCTGAACCACCCGATTTGGGATATGGGTGCCAAGATCACCATAGACTCGGCGACCATGATGAATAAAGGCTTGGAGCTGATAGAGGCGAGCTATTTATTTGATCGGCCCAGCTCGGAAATCGATGTAATTATTCATCCGCAATCGGTCGTTCATTCCATGGTTGAATATGTCGACGGCTCGGTATTGGCACAAATGGGTAGTCCAGATATGCGCACGCCCATTGCTTATTCTTTGGCCTGGCCCGCGCGTATGCAGGCGCCAGTTGAATCCCTTGATTTGGTCAAGATTTCTAAACTAACATTTTTTGAACCGGATCTAGAAAAATTTCGATCGCTCCGGATCGCGCGCGAGGCTTTGGAAGCTGGCGGGCAGGCGACGAATATTTTAAATGCTGCTAATGAACTGGCCGTTGGGTCGTTTCTGAAGGGACGCATTGGATATCTTGATATTCCGATCGTCGCTGAAGACACATTGAATGAGATCGGAAACATTACCGAAAATAAATTGGATTTAGATGAAATTCTTGCCATTGATGCAATGGCTCGCCAAACTGCAACCGGCGTAATCAAGCGCTTGAGCGCCCGTTCATAATCAGGCAGAATTAGCCTCTGAAGAAGTGAGTCCTTTGAGCCTCGAAAAAGTGAGTTCTTAATGCTGTCGTTTTTGTTCTCAGCACTGATATTTATGACCAGTTTTATTCTGGTTTTGTCGTTTCTGGTCTTCTTTCATGAATTAGGTCACTACTCTGTTGCGCGTCTATTTGGGACTGCCGTCGAGAGATTTTCAATTGGCTTTGGTAAGCCGCTTATTCGCTGGACCGCGAAGTCGGGAACCGAGTGGTCTATTGGAAGGCTTCCGCTCGGCGGATATGTAAAGTTTCTGGGTGATGCTGGAGCCGCAAGTAACCCGGACTCAGAACGACTAGAGTCCATAGAGGCCAAACTGAAAGCTGATGGAAAGACCGAAATAATTTCTGACTGTTTTCATTTTAAACCTTTATGGCAGCGAACTTTGATTGTGCTCGCAGGGCCACTTGCGAATTTCATTCTAGCCATTGCGATTTTTGCAGGATTGGCACTGGCGTTTGGTACAAGCGAAACCAAATCCGTTGTGACGACAATTGTTCCAGATAGCGCGGCTGATAGGGCCGGTATTGAGGTCGGGGATCATATTCTGACATTAAACGGTAAAGATGTTTCGACAGTGACAGATTTGATCTCATATGTTTCGGTACGTAGCGGAGTTGAAATGCAAGCCGTAGTCTTGCGAAATGGCGAGAACAAAAGCTTTACATTGGCGCCAGAGCGGGTCGCTGAAAAAGATTTTATTGGCGGCGTCAATAGAATTGGAAAAATTGGTGTCGGGGTTGGGCATCCTGATCACTACAAAATAATCGATCACAATCCAATCACGGCGGTTGGACATGGCTGGAACCAGTTTACAGGAACAATATCGACAACTGGGGCTTATATAGGTCGGATATTTCAAGGCAAAGAAGATGGGACAGCGTTTGGTGGGCCGATTCGAATTGCGACGATTACCGGGAAGTCGGCCGTTGATATTGTCAAAGATGATTTAACCGCGTCTCAGAAGCTAAAAAGGATGTTTTTGACGTTATTTGGGCTGGCGGGCGCGATTTCTATCGGTTTAGGTGTCGCAAATTTAATGCCAATTCCAGCATTGGATGGTGGACATTTGCTCTACTACGGTTATGAAGCAATCGCGGGGAAGCCGTTGAGTGAACAAAAGCAGGAGTACGGATTTAGGATTGGGTTTGCTATCATTCTAACCCTGTTTATCTATTTGACGATAAATGATTTCGGTTATGTCCGAAGTATGTCATCCTGAGACGTAAAATATGGGAATTAAAGTGACAACACGAACTATCGTAAAAGCGCTATCCGTTCTTTTGCTAAGCTGCGCCCCAATCGCGTTGTCTGCGACTGCGATCGCTCAAGAAGCTGCACCAGCGGCGACGGCAGCGCCGACAATGGTGAGATCAATCCAGGTTCAGGGAAATCAACGCGTTGAGGCCAATACGGTTGCCTCTTATCTATTGTTTTCTCCGGGGGACCCGTACAGCGAAGAGCGGATCGATCTATCCGTCAAAACACTATACGCCACGGGCCTCTTTGCTGATGTTATGATCGAGCCGCGAGACGGAAACGTCCTTATCCGTGTCGTTGAAAACCCGATCATCAACAGAGTCATTTTGGAAGGCAATAAAGCCCTTAAAACCGACAAGATCACCGACGAGATCGAAGCGGAGCCCAGAGCTATTTTTACGCGTGCTAATGTTCAAGGCGATGTACAGCGCATTATAGAACTGTATCGTCAATCGGGACGCTTCGCAGCGACCGTCGAGCCGAAGGTTGTTCAGCAGCCACAAAACCGTGTTGATCTGATTTTTGAAATCACGGAAGGTCCGGTAACGGGCGTTAAACGTATCAATATCATTGGTAATAATGAATTTAGCGACAAACGCTTACGCGGTGAAATAGCGACATCGCAGTCGTCGTGGTGGAATTTCTTCTCGTCAAATGACAATTACGATCCCGGCCGTTTAGAATATGATCGGGAACAACTTCGCAAGTTTTACACTGATCGAGGGTTTGCAGATTTTCGAGTAGTCTCAGCTGTGGCTGAGTTAACTCCTGACCAAGAAGATTTTTACATCACCTTCACGATTGACGAGGGTGAGGAATACCGCTGGGGGAATGTCAGCGTTGATACCGAACTTGATGAACTTGATAACGACTTTCTAAAACGGATTGTTCGGGTCAAAGAAGGCGACATTTACAAAGCCAGCGAAGTCGAGGACGCGATCGAAACTTTGACGTTTGCTGCAGGAACGGCCGGATACGCATTTGTTGACATCCAACCAGAGATTAAACGTAACCGAGATACAAAAACGGTCGATCTAGTTTTTAATATCGCTGAAGGTCCAAGGGTCTATATTGAGCGGATTGATATCGTTGGTAATACGACGACTTTGGATTATGTGATACGCCGTGAAATGGAACTAGCCGAAGGTGATGCTTTTAACCGAGTGCTGCTAGATCGCTCCCGAAATAAGATCCGCTCGCTAAGATTTTTCGAAGAAGTTGAAATCGAAGAAACTCAGGGATCGGCCCCGGACAGGGCGGTCGTCAAAGTCAATGTGAAGGAACAGCCAACGGGCGAACTTTCTTTTAGTGCTGGCTTCTCTTCAGCCGATCGCTTTCTTGTTGATCTGTCGATCACAGAACGGAATCTGCGAGGCCGGGGACAGCTCATGCGCTTTGTCGTTCAAACAAGTGCCAACCGCCGTACAATTGATTTGCGTTTCACTGAGCCAAGGTTCTTGGGCCGTAATTTGGCCGCAGGTGTACAGCTCTTCGATACTACAATTGACTTTTTAGACGAAGCCGGGTTCCGGCAATCGCGCCGGGGCGGGGCTCTGACGTTAGCCTTCCCAGTAACAGAAAACACGAGTTTGGTTGGTCGGTATTCTTTGCGCGACGAAAGTATCGATGTCCCGTTCGGAACTTGTATTCCAAATGCAAATCAACCGCTAAGTAGTAGTTTATGTGATCCGACAACAAACGAACCTTTTGCTGATCGTTTATCGTCTATTCTGGGGTACACTTTTGCTTGGGATAAGCGAAATGATCCGATTACGCCATCTCGCGGATTTGATATGCGTCTTTCTCAGGATCTTGCAGGGGTTGGAGGCGACGTTCAGTATTTACGTACGGATGTTACGGCCAACGCTTATCGCGGCCTCACAAAAGGTGTTATTGCAAGTGCTAAAGTTTCAGGCGGTTATGTAACGGGATGGGGTGGTGAGCCCGTACAGATTAATGACCGGTTTTTCAAAGGTAATTTTGATTTCCGAGGCTATGACACAGCCGGTATTGGCCCGCGCTTGATGCGCCGCAATATAGATGGATCAACAACCCGACTACAATCGTTAGGGGGCAATGCATACGGCCTGGCTGCAGCCGAGGTGAGTTTTCCGCTTGGCATTAGCAGTCTTTTGGGTAGCTTGTGGGCAGAAGCGGGCGGCGTTGGTTTGCTCGACGAGGAATTTAAGGAGGTTCAAGGTACGCCAGTACTATTCGAAGGTACAGCAGATGAAATAGATCAATTCTTTATCGTAGATGATTTGTCTGTCCGGGCTGTCGCGGGTGCTAGTATTTTTTGGGAGTCTCCTTTCGGTCCGATACGATTTGATTTCTCTCAGCCCTTACGCAAATTCCCATATGATGAACGCAAGTCGTTCCAATTTACAACACGAACAAGGTTCTAGTTATGAAAATCATGTCTAAAGTTTACCGCGCATCGATTGCTTTTGCGGCGACAGCTTTAATCAGCGCATCTGCGTTTGCACAAAGTACTATTCTGGTTGTTGATCAGAGTCGTTTACTCCGTGATTCCGAAGTTGGAAAACACATTCAGCGCCAGTTGCAGAGTATAGGAACTTCAATGAAAAGCGAGCTCGATGCTTCGACATCGCCTTTGAAGTCTGAAGGCGCAAATTTACAGGCAGAGATTAAGGCTCTGGGAAGCACAGACTTATCTTCTCGTCCAGATTTAAAGAGCCGTATCAACTCATTTGCTGGAAAGTCTCAGAAGCAGCAAATGGAGGCCGCAATTAAACAGCGCGAACTCGCTTTGACCGAAGCCAAAGCCTATCAGAAAGTCAATGAAAAGCTACGCGGAATTCTTGAGCAGGTCGTTAATGAGCGTAACGCCGACGTTGTTATAGATCGTTCAGCTGTTATATACGGCAAGCCAGCTGATGTGACGGACATCGTGATGAGCCGTCTCAACAGCCAGATGAAGACAGTATCGGTAACACGAGAAAGATTACCGCGTCAGTAGATTTCTACCACTTTTCTTCAGGCTCGGCCTGTCGTAAGAGGGCTTTATGTTAGACCCGCGATTTTACGACCTTGCCGGGCCATTGTCTTTGGGAAGTATAATCGACGGCCTCGCCGTCGAACCAATTCTGATCGACACATTGGCAGACGAGATGATCTCCGAACCTGCCGATCTTGCGAGCGCCAAACCGGGCCAGATCGGTTTTCTGGCTAGCGGCAAGTATAAGCATCAACTCAAAAGCTCCCAAGCAACGGCCTGTTTTGTTACCGAAAAATTCGCGCCGCTGGTCAGTGAGCAAAGCATTATACCGATAATTACAAAAACACCCCGGGCACATTTCGCGCGCGTCGCGGAAAAACTCGTTAGCCGAAAGACGAACGCAGTTGGAACGCTCTCAAGCGCCTTCGAAAATGCAAATGTTCACGCAACTGCGATCATTGGGCAAGGAGCCGTGATTGGGGCCGGGGTCTATATTGGGCCTTATTGTATAATTGGGCCAGGCGTTTCAATTGGCAAAGGCACTATCCTGGAGGGGCACGTAACCGTTGAATGCGCTATCATCGGCGAAGACTGTCTTTTAAAATACGGGGCCCAAATTGGGGGTGATGGTTTTGGAATGGACGGAGATGAAAACGGGATTGTTGGCTTGCCGCATATGGGAAGAGCTATTTTGGGGAATCGCGTTCGCATTGGCTCTCATAGCTGTATTGATCGCGGTTTCCTGGGCGATACCGAAATACATGATGATGTGAAGCTCGATAACCTCGTCCAAATCGCGCATAATTGCAAAATTGGAGAGGGCACAATGATCGCCGCGCATTCCGGTATCTCTGGAAGTTGTATCGTCGGAAAAAATGTTAAGATGGGCGGAGCTGTCGGCCTCGCAGATCATATTAATGTCGGGGACGGAGCGCAGCTTGCCGCGGCGGCGGGCGTTATGCACGATGTGCCGGCTGGCGAAATCTGGAGTGGTGTGCCGGCTCAGCCCATCCGGGATCATATGCGAATGATCAGCGCGACCCGTAAACTCATACAGAAAAAGAAAAGCTGATGGATTATGACCTTCCTATGGGGCTGGAGGAAATTCAGAACTATCTTCCACATCGGCCGCCCATGCTTTTTGTCGACCAAGTTACGGCTTTGTCTGAGATGGCAATTACGATTACGTCAACGGTAAAGCCAGATGCAGAATATCTCAAAGGCCATTTTCCTGATATGCCGATCCAGCCTGGAGTACTAATCGTTGAGACTGTTGCGCAGGCAGGTGCTTTGCTGGTCAAGTTATCTCACGATTTACCCGAAGGCGTATTTATGGGATTTTCTGGAATAGACAGCGCAAAATTTAAACGTCCTGTGTATCCAGGTGAAACAATGATTGTTGACCTCGAAATTGCCCGCAAACGATTACCGTTTTATAAGTTCTCTGGGAAAGTTACCGTTAACGACAAGCATGTGGCCAGTGTCGATTTCTCAGCGGCTCACATGTCTTTTGATCAGAGAAACGACTGATATGAGTACATTTATTCATCCCAGCTCATTTGTCGATCCTAAAGCCAATATAGGCGAAGGGGTCTATATCGGGCCACTTTGTGTGGTTGGGCCGAAGGTGACTTTGCACGACAACGTTAAGCTTGTTAGCCAAGTCAATATTGATGGTCATACGGAAATTGGCGAAGACTGCGAGCTTTATCCCTTTGTATCCTTGGGTCATCCACCTCAGGATTTCAAACATAAGGGCGGAGATGTACGTCTGACGATAGGGAAGCGAAATATCTTTCGTGAACTTGTAAATGTTCATCCGGGTACAGACGCCGGAAAACGCGATACGATCATAGGGGATGACTGCTATATGATGGTCGGATCGCATTTGGCCCATGAAGGACAAATGGGTAATAATGTGGTCGTATCGAATGGTGTGCAAATAGGTGGCAGTGTGACAATTGGAGACCACGCAATTCTAGGGGGTCTATGCGCTATCCACCAATATACTCGTATTGGCGCGCACGCTTTTATTGGCGGGATGGCTACGGTTACATCAGATGTTATCCCCTATGGATCTGTCGTGGGTAATACGGCGCATTTGGCGGGCCTCAATGTTATTGGATTAAAGCGACGAGGTTTTAGCAAACAGACCATACGTGATCTAAGATCAGCTTATAGATTATTGTTTGCGCAAGAAGGAACCTTTGCGGAGCGTCTCGATGATACTGCCCGACTATATAAAGATCACGAGCTGGTTATGGATATTGTTGAGTTCATCAAATCCAAAGATAAACGTAATATCTGTCTTCCCAAATCAGGGAGCTAGCAATGAAGCTAGGACTACTTGCAGGTTCCGGCAATCTTCCCAAAGCTGTTATTGAAGCTGTAAAAGAGGCTGGGAATACTGTTTATGTCGCTAATCTCTCAAACGATCATGGTTTAGGCGAAACGGGAGATGTTTACGCGCTTGGAGAATTTGGCAAAATTACCAAAGATTTCAAAAAACATGGTATTACCCATGTTTGCTTTGCGGGTCATGTCTCGCGCCCGGATTTCAAAAAATTACGCCCTGATTTTAAAACATTGACAAAACTGCCCGGTGCTTTGAAGGCTGCTAAAGAGGGTGACGATGCATTGCTCAGCTATGTGGTTAGCACGTTTGAACGAGACGGTTTTGAAATCATCGGTCCGCAAGATATTTGTAAAAATCTGCTGATGCCAATCGGGAGTTTGGGGAAGCAAAATTTGTCAAAAAGACATCGTGATGACGCTGAGAAAGCGATCACAACAGCGCTTGAAATTGGTAAGCTGGATATCGGGCAGGGTGCGGTGGTTTGCAATGGCCTGGTTTTAGCTGTTGAGGCTCAGGAAGGCACTGACGCGATGCTTCAGCGTGTTGCTGACCTATCTGATGACATTCGCGGCAGTGCCCAGTCTAGAAAAGGTGTATTGGCCAAGATGGTAAAACCGGGTCAGGAAACGCGTGTGGATCTTCCGACAATTGGTCCCACAACAATTGAACTTGCGGCTAAAGCAGGATTAGCGGGAGTGTTGGTGGAAGCCGGTAGCGCATTTGTTATCAATCAAGCTGCCGTTGCCGAAGCCGCTGATAGCTACGGTATGTTTGTTGTGGGACTGCCGCCAGCAAATTCATGACAAACGCCGCGCAGTCCATATTTTTGGTAGCGGCCGAAGCATCCGGTGACCAGCTTGGCGCGGGCTTGATCCGGAGTTTAAAAACTAATTCATCAGAACTGCAAATAATGGGTATTGGCGGCGTTAGAATGGCGGAGGCCGGCATATCCAGCGACTTTGACATCACGCCTCTTTCAATCATGGGGTTTACGGAGGCTTTAAAAGCTTATCCAATAGTTCGGCGCAAGATCAAAGAGGCCGTTCATATGATTATGGCCGTAAAACCAGATATTGTTGTATTGATTGATAGTTGGGGATTTATGATCCGCCTCGCCGAGGCTCTTCGGCGCGCGAACTATAAGGGTAAGATTGTAAAATATGTCGCCCCGCAGGTCTGGGCAATGCGCGAAGGTCGGGCCAAAGTTTTGGCAGACGCTGTAGACCACTTACTCGCGATCCATAGTTTCGATGCACCATATTTTGAACGCTACGGTTTACCGGTTACGTTTGTTGGTAATCCAATGTTTGACGACAAATTTGTTTCTGGTGATGATGGAAGTTCGTTTCGAACCCGTCATAATATTGGTTCTTCCCATCATATCGCGGCGATCCTTTTTGGTAGCCGGTCGTCAGAGATTGAACGGCTATATGAACCTTTTGCGAGCACACTTGCGGAAATTTCAGACCGTTTCCCGGATTGGAAGTTCTTTAGTCCGCTATCTGATAGCGTAGAAAAATTGGTACGGGAAAAAGCTGGATATGACTCACGTTTGTCTAATCTAATTTTACTAAACGAGGCCGAAAAATATGATCTGTTTTCTGCTGCAGAAATAGCTTTGGCGTGTTCGGGGACTGTAACAACACAGTTGGCAATAACAGGGGTTCCGAGTGTCGTCGCCTATAAACTCAGTCCTGTTACATTTGCGATTGCCAAACAGCTATTTAAGCCGAAATTCATTTCGCTTGTAAATATTTCGGCCGGAGAAGCTCTTTTGCCGGAATTTGTTCAAAAGGACGTAACGCCAAATAATCTGACCAGGGCTTTATCTCGATATATCGAATCGCCGGACCTACGTTCAGAAACCAGTAAGGCCTTGAAAAACCAGGCTGTAATCATGAAAGGCAAAGGCGGCCCCGCATCCAGCAGAGCCGCCTTTGCAATCATCGATATTTTAGCGTCTTAAGCGCGGTCATCCACGTCTAAATAGTCACGGGAAACTGCGCCCGAGTAGAGCTGTCGCGGGCGACCAATACGCTGCGTTGGATCTTCAAGCATTTCATTCCACTGCGATATCCAGCCCACGGTTCTGGCCAAGGCGAATAAGACTGTAAACATAGACGTTGGGAAGCCTAGAGCGTTAAGAACAATACCCGAATAGAAGTCGACATTTGGATAAAGCTTCTTCGAAACAAAATACTCATCTTCCAGAGCGATCTTCTCAAGTTCCTTGGCAATGTCTAGAATTGGATCGTTAAGGTCAAGTTCGTCGAGGACTTCATGGGCGACTTTTTGCATTACGCGTGAACGCGGATCGAAATTTTTATAGACTCTATGCCCAAAACCCATCAGGCGGAAAGGATCGGACTTGTCCTTGGCGCGGGCAATAAATTCCGGGATACGGTCAACAGTTCCGATTTCGCGCAGCATATTCAGACAGGCTTCGTTCGCGCCGCCATGTGATGGTCCCCAAAGACAAGCAACGCCCGCCGCTATACAGGCATAAGGATTAGCGCCAGATGACCCGGCTAAGCGCACGGTTGAAGTTGATGCATTTTGCTCATGGTCTGCATGCAAAATAAAAATTTTGTCCATGGCTCTGATGATTGTTGGGCTGACCGTATATTTCTCTGCCGGTACGGAGAAACACATATTCAAAAAGTTTTCGGCATATGACATGGAATTTGTCGGATAGACATGGGGTTGGCCAACAGAATATTTGTAAGCGCGGGCCGCAATGGTCGGCATTTTTGCAATAAGCCTATGAATGGCAATGTCTCGTGCTTCATCTTTGGTCGTGTGGGCGTCATCATGATAAAAGCCTGACAAAGCGCCGACAGTGCCGCAGACCATGGCCATTGGGTGAGCGTCGCGACGAAACCCGTGGAAGAAGTTTTCGACAGAGTCATGCAGCATAGTGTGCTTGGTGATGGATTCGCTAAAGTTTTGGAATTCTTCGCGCTTTGGCAATTCTCCATTGATCAAAAGATAAGCCACTTCAAGGAAGGTTGATTTTTCCGCCAATTGCTCAATAGGGTAGCCCCGATATAAAAGCTGTCCTTCGCCACCATTGATAAATGTGATTTGCGACTCGGTTGAACATGTCGACGTATAACCTGGATCAAACGTAAAATGCCCAGACTGCTTGTAGAGTGAGCGTACATCAATACCGGGGGCCCCCATACTGCCCTGATAAATGGGTAGATCGTAGCTATCCTTACCGATTGTGACCGTAGCTGTTCCAGTGTTTTTGATTTTATTTTCCATGCTGATCTTCCGTATTATCTATACTACTCGTTACTATTACTACTCGTTGTAGGATGTCTGCAAGGCATCTTGCAAGCGTCCAATGGATTCGTCCTTACCTAAATATGCCAAAACATCAGATAAATCCGGGGATGGATTCCCGGCCGTTAAGGCTGCTCTTAGGGGTTGGCCAAATTTTCCGAATCCAATTTCGTTTGTTTCGGCGTAATTCGCCAATACGTTTTGAATATTATCGCTATCCCAATCTGAAATGTCTTCAAACAGTGGTAGAAGCGCAGATAAATGGATTTTGGCTTCGGGCTTTCGGAGGGGCTTCGCAGATTTACCAGTTATTTCTAAAGGACGCGACAGGAGAAGGTAGGCCGCATTGCTAGTCATGTCTTTAAAGTTCTTGGATCGTGTTTTGAGGCTGTCCATCGCACCCAATAAATTTTGCGCCTTCTCGTCATCCATATCTTGAACGAGAAAAGTAGTAAGGCTTTTTAACAGTTCCGCATTATCGGTAGTTTTTAAATGCTCGCCGTTAATGTGATCCATTTTGTCAAAATCGAGCCGCGCGGGGGCACTATTTATACCGTCGAGAGTAAATGCGGCTTGCGCGTCTTTGTCCGTATAGATCTCTTGATCGTCAATGCTCCAGCCTAGCTTTAAAAGATAATTGCGCATGCCAGCTGGCAAATATCCCATGTCGCGAAAATCTGTTACGGCCTGCGCGCCATGCCGCTTCGATAGTTTTTTGCCGTCCGGTCCATGAATTAACGGGACATGAGCCCATTCGGGTACGTCCCACCCAAGAGCCTGATATATTTGCGTTTGGCGGCCTGCATTGATCAGATGATCGTCGCCGCGGACAACATGGGTCACGTCCATATTATGGTCATCAACGACGACAGCTAACATATAGGTCGGCGTACCATCTGCTCGTAGGAGCACGAGATCGTCAAAATTTTTATTGTCCCAAGTGATATCACCTTGAACATGATCACGTATTTTCGTTTCTCCATTGGGCACTTTAAACCGAATGGTAAAAGGCTCTCCAGCTGGCTCGGCTTTGTTACCGTCACGCCAAGGCGATCTGAATGCGTGTCCGTCTTCCCGGGCTTTGGCGCGAAGGCTTTCGAGTTCTTCAGGGCTGCAATAGCATCGATAAGCAGCATTTTTATCGAGGAGACTTTGGGCAGCTTTTACATGATCAGCCATATTCCGGCTTTGATAAACAATTTCCCCGTCATGATGCAGACCGAGCCAATCCATGCCGTCGAGTATTGCCTGTGTCGCTTCGGGTGTTGAGCGTTCCCGATCTGTGTCTTCAATGCGTAACTTAAACTCTCCGCCCATTTTTTTGGCAAAAAGGAAGCAAAACAATGCGGTACGTGCGCCGCCAATGTGTAAGTAGCCCGTTGGAGAAGGGGCGAAACGCGTAACGACTTTTGCCGTGGTCATAATGGAGAATGGCCTTTAAGGTGGTTTGCGCATTCTTTATGCCTAAGGCGGCGATTTAACAAGGATTTTCGCATAATATTACGGGTGTTGCGAGGGGAATTAGAATACAGGTTCTAGACGACATACTAGCCTGGCTCGAGGTCAAGTTCGAAGTATTTGTTATTGCTGTGGCTATCGGCATTGGGCTTTATTTTGCTTTACCATTTGAGCCTAATGGTTTGTTTTTAATAGTTTTATTAATGACGTCTGCGTTGGCGGCCGTCATTGTAGGTAAATATTTCCCTAGAGCTGGCTTCATTATTGGCCTATTGTTTTGTGTGATGTTTGGCGTTTGGCGTGCGGGTTGGCATTCCTCAGAAACTTATACGCCGCGTTTTTCGTCCGCCGAACGCTATCATGATGTTTCGGGCTGGATCTCCGCAATTGAAAAATCGGGACCACGTTTGCGCTGGGTTATTAGCGTTAATTCGATTGATCGTCTCGAGACTCAAAACTTGCCCGAATCCATTCGAGTAACGACTTTCAATAAAAATTTTAAAGCCGGTGATCAGGTCAGCTTTCGGGCCAATCTTTCGGCTCCGCCTGGCCCAGCAATCCCAGGTGGCTATGATCCCGGATTTCGAGCCTATTTCCAAAAAGTGGGAGCCTATGGCTATATGGTGTCCACGCCAGAAACTACGCTGTTTGAGCTGTCACGGAGAGATAGGTTGCGCAGAAGTATAACGCGCATACGTTATGGGATCGCGGATCGTATTCTAACCAAAGCGCCAGAGGAGACAGCGGGACTTCAGGTCGCTCTGTTAACAGGTATTAGAACCTGGGTGCCTGAAACTCATACTCTCGCTCTACGGGCCGGCGGGCTCGCACATATCCTTGCGATATCGGGCCTTCATATGGGGCTTATTGCGGGTGGATTTTATTCCTTAGCGGTTTTGTTGTTTGTACGTATAACGCGTTGGTCACGCCGCGCAGATATTCGAAAGCCTGCAGCTGTGATTGGGATCGTAGCCGCCACTTTATATTTGGTTCTTTCCGGCGCTAGCGTTGCGACTCAACGTGCTTATATTATGGCCGTAATTGTTTTTTTGGCGATCATACTCAACCGGCAGGCCATTTCCATACGGTCCGTCGCTGTGGCTGGTTTTATTACATTGTGGTTTCATCCGGAAAGTCTGGTACAGCCCGGATTTCAAATGTCGTTTTCAGCCGTAACTGCTCTGGTTGTCGTATATCGTGAGTGGGATAAACGCCGCGTATTTGACGGACCCCGTAAACTTCCCAAGCGTTTATGGGATAATTTTACGGGGCTGACAGTGACCAGTCTGGTTGCTGGGACGGTGACCTCTGGTTTTGCCGTGCTGCATTTTAATCGGATTGCGAGTTACAGTCTCATTACAAACATCGCCGCAATGCCAATTTTTACATTTTGGGTTATGCCGCTTGCGATCGTGGTGTATCTGGCCATGCCTTTTGGGATAGAGGCAGTCCCGCTTTGGCTTATGGGGCAAGGGCTAGAACTTATTATTTATCTTTCTGAAAAAGTTCAGGCTTTACCAGGATCAATTCAATATATCGCATCAGGGCCGACTTGGATTGTCGGGTTGTTTGGTTTAGCGTTTACAGCTCTATGCTTGGGGCGCACACCAGCTCGCATAATATCGGTTGTGGTTATATTGGTTTGCTGGGTTATGATCTGGAGGCATCCTCACCCCGATATTCGTATTTCGAGCGATGGAGCGATTGCCTTTTGGCAAAGCGGCGATGTACCGAAGCTATATGTCGATCGCAAAAATACGGATCGGTATGGCCGACAACAATTTATCGAGGCGATGGGGTTGTCTTTGGTTGAGACCGAGGCATTTGAGGGACAATTAGGCTCATGCGACATGATTGGTTGCGTTTTGTCTTTTAAAAACAAAGTGATCAAAATCATCCGCGATCCTAGCGAGATCGCTGAAGATTGCTTTGCAGCTGACATTGTCATTGTCCCCAAACGGAGATTAGGGAGTAGGGCAAAACGTCTGTGCGACAGCTACATTATTGATGCTAAGGATTTGCAAAATACGGGAGCTCATAGCCTGTTTATCGATGTTTCAGGTAGCCTTCGAACCGAGACGTCGTGGCCGTTAGTCCCAAGTCGACCATGGCATTAAAATAGCCAGAATGGTTTTTGATAATTTTATCCGATTTTTGCTGCATTGTTGAACGGCTTGGCTAAAAAGTCCCAATGCGCCGGATTTTAAAATGGTTGAAGAATAGTTTGCTCGGAATATTCGCGCTGGCTGGATTGTTTTTGCTAACCGCATTTGGGAGTACTGTAGTGACAGTGCCGGCAGAAAAGACGACTTGTGAGAATATACAGGAAGTTTTCCTGCAACATAGTCTTGTTCACGCGGATATTGTAATTCCCGCCAAGGCCCTTTCCAAAAAAACGCTTGCTGAAATTCCATTGCCGCAAGATCCAGAATATTACGTGTTTGGGATGGGCGATCGGGATATTTACCTGAACACCCCGACATGGGGTGAGCTTAAGCTACGCTACGCACTCAAAGCACTTTTTATCCC
>JAHDDC010000016.1:5050-48111 GCA_020629545.1 Hellea sp. | reverse complement strand
TCTGGTCGCCTTTTCCGCAAGGCGTCGTTTATCATGCGCGCAGACACAGTTCGTCAGGCCCAGAAATTGCTGAGCTGACTAATGGTAGCGTCGAATAAGTCCGACCAGAATGCCCTGAACCTCAACGCGGTCAGGACCAAACGTACGAGTTGGAAAGTCTTTATTCTCGGCAATAAGATCGATTTGACCTCCGGATTTATATATCCGTTTGAGAGTAGCCTCTTCCTGATCCACTAGAGCCACAACAATCTCATTATTGCGGGCCGTATTGGCTTTGCGAATGATAACTACGTCTCCATCGAGAATTCCGGCTTCGATCATGGATTCGCCTTCGACTTCGAGCGCGAAGTGATCACCGCGACCAATCATACCGTTAGGAACAGAAAACATATCGCCGTCTTGCTGGATAGCCTCAATAGGAACACCAGCGGCAATCTTGCCAATTAATGGTACTTGCACACTGTCATTGGCTGCCTCGGGGAGGACAGGGGCATCTCCACCATCCGTCGGAAGTTTAAGGACCTCTAGTGCTCGGGCCTTATTTGGCAAGCGTCGGATGAAGCCACGTTCTTCAAGGGCGGTAATGAGACGGTGTATACCGGATTTTGATGCCAGACCCAAATGGTCCTTCATCTCGTCATAGGAGGGCGGGACGCCATTGACTTTAACCCGTTTATCAATGAGTAAAAGCAGGTCTCGTTGTTTTTCCGTCAACATAAGGCATCTCCGAACAAAGTGGCAACATCGAATTTTGTTCTACCATTGTTCTTTACGGTGTCAAGTGCGGATTTATCGGTGTTGTCCCAACAACACCTTAGTCGCCAATTTCACATCCTCTTGCCTCATCAGGCTTTCACCGACTAGATAGGCTTTCGCGCCATCGCCCGCGAGACGCAAAATATTGTCTGGCGTGAATATCCCGCTTTCGGCGACTAATGTTACATGGCCGGGTACAAGGGGGGCGAGTGATGTGAATGTTTCGAGCGTCGTTTCAAAGGTTTTTAAATTGCGGTTATTAATCCCGATGAGGTCTGCGCCGAGCGCAATAGCGCGTTTGACTTCATCGGCGTCATGCGTCTCGACAAGGACGTCAAGCTCCATCTCTTTAGCCGCCATTATTAAGCGTCTATTGGTTTTATCATTTGTCATGGAGAGGATGATCAATATAGCGTCGGCGCCCGCGTCCCGAGCCTCGTAAACCTGTATAGGGTCGAGCATGAAATCCTTGCGCAGTAACGGTAAGTCCGTTGCGGCTCTAACTTCGCGCAATATATCAAGCGAGCCTTGGAAACTTGGCGTGTCCGTCAGGACTGAGAGGCAAGTCGCGCCGCCATCAGTATAAGCCTTCGCAATACCAACAGGATCAAAATCATCGCGGATAATGCCCTTGGATGGCGAGGCCTTTTTAACCTCAGCAATCAAGGCCGGACCCACAGCGCCCGCGCGATCAAGCGCGGCTTTGAATTTGCGGGGTTTAGGGGTCTTTAAAGCTCGAGACTTTAAATCGGCTGCGCTAATAACTTTCTTTAAGTCATTGACTTCATTTGTTTTATACTTAGCGATTTTGGCTAAAACGTTTGGCGTGTCACCCATTTGAAACCTCTATGAGTGTTTCTAGCGCTGCGTAGGCTTTGTGGTCATCCAGCGCATTGCGGGCAGTGATGATACCTTGTTCCATCGTCTCCGTTATGCCCGCGATCATCAGCGCTGCGCCGGCGTTCAACAAAACAATATCCCGATAGGGATCAACCTGACCGAGTAGCAGCATTTTTAAGCGTCTGGCGTTTTCCTCTGGTTTGCCGCCGCGCAAAAACTTAATTTCGCATTTCTGATAGCCATAGCTTTCAGGATTGATTTCGAATTCGCGGTAAGCGCCGTCTTTGACTTCGCTTATAGTCGTTTTGCCAGTCAGGGAAATTTCGTCCATCCCGTCTTCTCCGTGAACAACCCAGACATGATCACAGCCACGGTCGAGCAGGGCTTTGGCCATGGGTTCACGCCAGCGATCTTCGGCCACGCCAAGCAGCATGCGTTTGGCTCCGGCCGGATTGCAAAGGGGGCCGAGAAGATTGAATAGTGTTTTTATGCCTAGCTCTTTGCGCGCAGGGCCGACATGGCGCATAGCTGGATGATGATTAGGCGCGAACAAAAATCCAATTCCGGCCGCGTCGATGCATGCCGCTGCTTTCTCCGGCGTGATCGCCAGATTGACACCCAGTGTCGACAATGTATCCGCGGTCCCCGTCAGGCTACTGGCCGCCCGGTTCCCATGTTTAGCGACCCGAGCGCCGGCGCCAGCGCATACAATAGCTGTCGCAGTTGAGATTGACAAAGTATGCAGACCTGTCCCGCCTGTGCCCACAATATCGATGACGTCATGATCAACCTTAACCGGGATCATGTTCTCGCGCATGACTTTGGTGCCGGCAGAGACTTCGGCCGCCGTCACGCCGATATCTTCAAGTCCGCTTAGAAAAGCTTTGATTTGATTTTTCTCTGCTTCGCCTTTGAGAATTGATATTAAAGCCGTCTCGACCAATGGCGTGGCCGGGCGATCGCCCTGTTGAAGAATATCTAGTATTTCCGTTTTAAAGGCCATGTCACGCCGTTTCCGGTAGCCGAATGCCTGCTAGTCCTAAAAAAGCGCCAATCAATGCGTGACCGTGCTCAGAGGCAATAGATTCTGGATGAAATTGCAAGCCGTGTATAGGCTGGTCTTTGTGATAAACGCCCATAATCTCTCCATCTTCTGTCCAAGCATTGGCGTGAAGACAATCGGGTAGGCTTTTCTTTTCGACAGCCAGGCTGTGATAACGTGTGGCCGTAAATGGATTTGGAAGCCCTGCAAAAAGTCCCGTATTATCGTGATGAATCGGTGAAGTTTTGCCGTGCATGATTTCTTTGGCGCGAATGACTTTGCCCCCGAACGCGTCGCCCATAGATTGCATGCCAAGGCAAATGCCGAGGATAGGTAGGTCTTTGGGCGCCTGTTGCAAAAGAGGCACGCAGACGCCAGCCTCTTTAGGAGTCTTGGGACCAGGCGATAGTAAAACGGCCCCTGGGCTCATAGCCAGAATTTCGTTCACGCTCATATCGTCATTTCGGATGACATGAGTATCGGCGCCCATCTCCTCCGCGTAATGAACCAGATTAAAGGTAAAACTGTCATAATTGTCGATGACGAGAAGCATACGTATTTCCAACGATTGAATGGATCTAATATGTAACAGTTACGGAAACATCCAGTCCAATGTCGATGTCTTTTTTCGGAAATGGCCAATATTAGGGTAAATATTGGTTAAAACACTATTCAATCAATTATCAAGGGTTTGATTGTATCCTCGGGCCAGTGGAAAGTAGCGTGATGTAAATCGAAATCAATGCAGGCGAAAAAAGATACCGATCAAGAGCTCGACGCGCTCAAAGCACAGCTCGCGCAATACCGCTCTTGGTTCCGAGCTATTGATAAATATGCGAAATTTGATTTTTGGTTTAAAGATGCGGACTCCAACTATACTTATGTAAACCCTCATTTTGCAGCGAATATGGGACGCGATAAGTGCCAGCTGCAAAACAAACCTATTGCGGAAATTTTTGAAGGTGAACGTTACGAGCGTGTACGAGCGCTTGACCTTCAAATTATGGCCGAAGGCTATCTTAATCGTATCGTACCTTGCGATGCGTCGGGCAAAGTAGAAATGCATGAAGAGCACAGATTTGTGGTCGAAGATAACGACGGACAACCCATTGGACTTGGATGCTTTGCGTTTGAAATTACAAAACGAAGTCTTGCCGAAGAAACTTTGCAGCAAGCAGAAACGTTAGCCAAACTCTGTAGCTGGCGTTGGGCTGCGAAAACAAATGCCTTGATATCTGGTTCAGAACAACTAGCCGCCTTTTTGGGTGTCCCGTTGGCCGAGACATTTAGTCTGTTTCCAAGGCGACTGACGGAACTTGTTATTCCGGAAGACAGGCATTTGCTTCAGCCGATCCATGACCGAATTCAAGGGACTAAAACCGGATCCTATGAGGTCGATTATCGTATGCGTCGAGCCGATGGTAAAGTCATACACGTTCGAGAAAAAGGGGAACCTTTTTCAGCAAGTGAAGGTTTGACTGAATATCTTGGCGTGATGCAGGATATTAGTGATCTAAAAAGTGCTGAATTAGCACTTAAGCAGGCGAATGATTTATTGGAGAGAAAGGTTCGCTTGCGAACAGCTGAACTAGAAGCAGCTACGAATGATGCAATCGAAGCCAACAGAATTAAGTCACAGTTTTTAGCCAATATTAGTCATGAAATTCGAACGCCGTTAAATGGAATTCTTGGAATGTCTGAACTTCTGGAACGAACGAATTTGTCTGATATCCAGCGCAAATATAATGACATAATGCGAAGCTCAGGCACTAACTTGAAGGAAGTCATAAATTCCGTTCTGGATATATCTCGAATCGAGAACGGTAAGGTTACTCTGCAATGTTCAGAATTTAATTTGAAAGAGCTTGTGTTAGAAGTTGCACGAAGTTTATACCCTCTCGCCAAACGAAAAGGCTTAAAGGTCAAATTTCAATGTGCACCAGAATTTGCGGCTAGTTTTCATGGCGACAAAACGAAGATCCGACAGATTGTTACCAATCTTGTGGGCAATGCAATCAAATTTACAGATGACGGCGAGATAAAAATTCGAGTCTCTGGCATCCAGCTCAATGAATTAGATTCCCACGTTCTTATTGAGGTGAGTGATACTGGTATTGGATTTCCGGAAACTCAGCTCAGTAGAATTTTTGCTCCTTTTGAACAAATGGATAGTGGGTATAAACGAGAATATGGCGGCACAGGGCTCGGACTATCCATTGCAAGTAATTTTGCCGCGCTAATGGGCGGAGAGATTTCTGCTGAAAGTACGGTTGGTGAAGGGTCTGTTTTTAGGTTTTCATGTGATCTAGAAAGGTCCAAAACTTGCCCAGAAAAACTATCGCATAACGTTGAAATGAAGAGACTTAACGGAGCGTGATTTAACGCATTGATGTTATCATTTGACGCTCAACAACTGCCGAGCTAGATTTCCAGCGCCAACATAGTCCATTTTTCCGGTCCCGAGTATTGGCACATTTTCCACAGACACAAATTTTTTCGGAACAGATATTTCTGGAACGCCATGGGTTTGAGCCCAGGTTAAAAGCTCATGCCGTTTTGGGTCAGGATGGTCTGTAACAAGAACAATTTGTTCGCCGCGCTTGGGATCCGGCAGGATTGTTGCGGCATGGACATAATCCGGCCATACAGCCGATGCGCAATTTTCAACAACGGTCAATGATACCATCTCGCCGCCAATCTTAGCGAAGCGTTTTATACGACCGCGTATGACACAATAGCCTTCATCATCAATAGTAACGACATCACCCGTATTGTGCCAACCATCGGCAACTGGCGTTACTTCACCGGGATTATCTGCCGAAATATAGCCTTTCATAATATTGGGGCCTCGAACCCATAAACATCCGCCATCGTCAATGCCATCGATAGGTTCCAACTTGGCTTCAAGGCCGGGCAGAAGTTTTCCGATTGTTCCGGCGCGAATGTCGCCAGGTTGATTTGCGGCGAGGACTGGAGCGCCTTCTGTAACACCGTAACCTTCGAGAACTTCAAAGGAAAAACGTTTCTCGGCGGTTCGCCGTGTCTCATCGCGCACACGTTCGGCTCCGCAAACAGCTATGCGAAGCGATGATAGTCCGCCTTCTGCGCTGGCACGCATATATTGCTGAAGGAATGTGTCAGTCGCAAATAGCACTGTTGCCTTTGTTTTAAAAATGCGTTTCGCGATAGTTTTGGTTTGAAGCGGTGATGGATGAAGCACGACGGGATAGCCACCAACAAGAGGCCAGAGAGTTCCAGCTGTAAGGCCATAACAGTGAAAAGTCGGAAGCGGGTTGAAAAATATATCGCTTTCCTGGAGTTCAACATGCTGATCAATTTGTTCAACATTAGCGAGTATGTTGGCATGGGTTAGTACCACGCCTTTGGGATTGCCTTCTGTGCCTGACGTAAAAAGAATGACGCCGGTATGGTTTGATGAAAAATTTGGCGTGAAAAAATTTGGAAATATTGGCCCTAAAAGAGCTGTAACTTTAGAGCCGACACCAATTTCTTCTCGTAGATCTTCAAGATAAATGAACTTGACGGTATCGGATAAGTCCTCAATCAGAGATTCCAGACCTCCAATTTCGATGAATTTTCTTGCCGTGAGTACAAGCGTAAGGGGGGCTGTGAGTGCCGCGGCTTTAAGGTTTTTCGCCCCCGCTGTAAAATTTAGCATGGCTGGTATCCGGCCCGCCGCATGAACGGATAATAGCGCAATTACAGCCCCAATTCCCGTTGGGAGTAAGATACCTATGTTTTCCTGTTTTTCGGATAGTTTTTTGATAGGAACCGAAAGCGCAAAAGCCGGACGCAAGATTTCAGAATATGAAAACGTGCGCCCATCTCCATCAGTTATGATCTTCTTGGATTTACCGTGTGTTCGGCTTGCATCACAGACCGCCTCTATAAGATTACGCCGAATGCGTTTTAATCCGCGCCGGGATAAGGTCTCTGATTTAATAATCTGTGCGTCCACGATTTCCCCTTTTGGGCCATCATACGCCTTATTATGACGCAGGAACAACAGTTATTATTCCAAATGGGGCCGAGCTAATTCCCGTCAAAATGTATGCTCTGCTCTGCGGCTTTAAACAGGGCTTTGGATTTATGCAGGGTTTCCTCAAATTCCATTTGGGGGTCACTGTCCCGGACTATGCCAGCCCCGGCCCGGACATGTAAAATGCCGTCTTTTACAATTGCTGTGCGCAAGACGATTGCCGTATCCATTTCGCCTTCGCAGGAAATGTAGCCGACGGCCCCGCCGTAAATGCCGCGTTTCTCATCTTCGAGTTCATCAATGATTTCCATCGCTCGAATTTTCGGTGCGCCTGACACCGTGCCAGCCGGAAATCCAGCAAACAAAGCGGAGAGAGCGTCATAATCATCTTTGATCTCGCCTTCGACATTAGAGACAATGTGCATGACATGGCTGTAGCGTTCGATAACAAAGCGTTCTGTTACCGATACCGTTCCTGATTTCGAAACCCGTCCTACATCATTGCGTCCGAGATCCAAAAGCATGAGATGTTCGGCGCATTCCTTCTTATCGGCCAGCAGGCTCTTCTCATTTGCAATGTCTTCTTCTGCGGTTTTCCCGCGAGGCCGTGTTCCTGCTATCGGGCGAATTGTGACCTTGTTATCACGAAGCCGGACAAGGATTTCGGGACTTGAACCCACAATTGCGTGATCATCAAATTCCAGAAAATAAAGAAAAGGGGAGGGGTTCATGCGCCGAAGGGCTCGGTAAAGAGCAAAGGGTGACGCGGGCATAGGGGCTTGCAGTCTTTGGCCAATGACAACCTGAAATACGTCGCCAGCCTCGACATAATCTTTTGCTTTTGCAACGCGGGATTTAAAGGTTTCGGCACTTGTGCCAAGTATTGGGGTAATCTCCGTCGCAGCGGCTTGCGGTTTGGACTGTCCGGTGGCTGGTAGGTGCAAGTCATTGATTGTCGCTTCGAGGCGGTTGCATGCGTCTTGATAAGCGTTTTCCGCTGATTTATTCGAGGGAAATACAGGAGTTGCAATCAGTATTTCTTGAGCGATCTGATCAAATACAGCAATAATTGTTGGTCGAACCATCACGGCATCCGGTGTGCCGATCGGGTCTGGGTTCTGGCCTGGTATATCTTCAACCTGACGCACCATGTCATAGCCGAGATAGCCAAATAAACCGGCAGCCATTGGCGGCATGCCATCAGGAAGTTTAAACGCGGACTTTGCTTGAATGCGCCGAAATGTTTCAAGAGGTTTTCCGTCTAAGGCTTTGAAACTTTGAGATTTTACGTTTGATTGGCCTTCCGCAGATTCGGCTTTGTCTCCAAAGCAACGCCATACCAAATCGGGCGAACATCCCATAAAAGAGTACCGCCCGCGCTGTTCACCGCCTAGAACGCTTTCAAACAAAAAAGCATAAGGCTTGCCCTTTGCAATTTTCATATAAGCTGAAACTGGAGTGTCCAAATCGTTGACGACACGGGTGTAAATTAAAACCGGTTGGTCCTGTTCATATTCATCTTTGAAAGATGAATAGTTCGGCAGGATATTAGAGACATAATCTGACGTCATTATTCGGTATCTAAATCGATACCCATGATTTGCTTCACGCGGTCTGTTGATTCCTGCAACGGATGCTCAGCCAGAACAGCCTGACGATAGGCCAGGTTGAGATCAGAAATGATTTCAGCGGTGACTTGATCCTGGACAAGATCAGCATATTGCCCTCCGAGCGTGTCTGTATTTGACTTTATCTCTTCGAGCCTTGCGATCTGACGGGTCATACGCGTTGGGCCATCACCGCGTTCAATATCACCCACAGCAGCTTCCAAGAGTTCGGCGTTAAGCTGTGGACCCAATTTGCGTTCAGGAGAGACACGAACCAAGCTCAGTTCCTCGATTGATGCTCCGTTCTCGATAGTGGCCGCGACGGCTTCCAGCGTCTCACCACCCTTAACTTTTGCGGCGAGCTCGATCATGAGGTCATTGAGCGACGTTTCGACTTGCTCAGCTTTCCAAAGACTTGTGGCGTTGTCTTTGACAGTTTCAAATGGTCGGCGCGTACTTTCGATTGTTTGATCCAGTCGCAAGATAGCCTGACCGCCTGTTGATGTATCAAAATAGTCTGACTCAAATCCGATATCTGCAGTGAAAATGGCCTTCAAAATCTCATCATCGGCAGCGACGCCAGCAAAACTTCCGATCCCGCTGAGTTTTACTCCGTCCTGTGTTGTCCCACTACGATCAATGAAGGGATAACTTGCTATCGGAATACCAACAATCTCAGCGGCCTCTTCGAGAGAGCGTCCGTCGTCTATTTGATCTTGTATCTGGCCAACTTTATCAAAAATACGATTGCTGGCTTCTGCTGAAAGAAGTTCCTGAATGATTTCATCTTTCATGGTCGAAATATCGGGTTTTTGAGCTTCTTCTGCGGCAGTGACCTGTATAGCAACCCAGTTTCCAAAACCGCTCAGGATTGAATCAACATCGCCTTCTTTCATTTCAAAAGCGGCTTTGGCTGTTTCTTCATCCAATATGGCGTCAATCGTCACGTCATCATAACTAATCGGCTCGATCAGACCTAAAAGTGACGTCACTTCGCTAGGTGATAGGCCTTCTTTCAGTTTTTCAGCCACTTCTTTGGCCTGCTCTTCGCTGTTGGCCGTAATTTGAACCAAAGACCGTTTGGCCGGACTACCCATTTCGCCCAGTTCCACCTTGTAATCATAGGAGGCTTGAATTTGATCTTCGGTGATATAAATATTGTTGTATACATCTTTAAGTTTACTTTTATCGGTCACGCCAGCCGTTGAGCGTTCATCCATCAACACGAAATCGTGGGGTTCCATTCTCAACATCGTGACTTTACGGTATTCCGGAGCCGTAAATCGCAGGGCGTTAGCTTCAATATAAACTTTCAAATCATCTTCTGTGGGTTCAGGGGCAGGCGGAACCGCCGCTTCAGTCAATGTGAGGACTTTGACTTTTCGCTGCTCTGTAATGAATTTGTAACGCTGCTCAGCGAATTGAATTGGTGCTGTAACGCCGCCGGAAATTGCCGGTAAAGTCTGTTGTTGCCGTAAATCCGTGACTAGAATTTTCTCATAGGCTTCAACGGTCAGACCAGACCTAGAACCGCTAAGAGCCATTAATAAACGTTCTTTACTGAATTCACCTGAGAGTTCGTCCTTGAATGCAGGGATTTCGGAAAGAAGTTCTCGAGCTGTCGTCGTATTGACACCGATCCCGAGGTCATCAGCATCAACTTCGATGATCTTCCGGGCTAATAAGTCAGATAATATCTGTCTGTGAATTCCGCGGTCATAGGCTTGCTGATCGGTCAAGGCCGATTGCGATTCCTCCGCCATATCCGTTATTGTCTGTCGATAGGCACGACTGAATTCATTCGCAGTCACCTCTGAGTCGCCGACTTTAAGAACATAAGTTCCGGTTTGGCGGCTGAAAACATCATTCACGCCCCAGACCGCAAAAGCGATTACAAGTAAACCGATGAGTATTCCGACTAAAACAGCGCGGATTCTGGAACCAATTGTTGCGGCCATTAATACCTACCTAAAAATTTTGACCTACATAACTATGCGTCTCGTGTGCTGCAAGCAATTGACTTGCGAAAAGCACATAAAATCGCAAGATAGGGGGAAATGGAGAAGATATGCGCAAATTGATCGCTGGAAATTGGAAAATGCACGGCTCGCAGGAGTGGTTGGATAAGGTAAAGTCATTCGAAAAGCTTCTACCGAGTCGCAAGAGGTCGCATATCGAAATTTTAATTTGTCCGCCTTTTCCCTATATCTCAGGATTAGCTGAAAACGCCAAAGGAACTGAGATTGCGATTGGTGGACAAAATTGCCACGCCAATGCAACAGGAGCGCATACAGGGGAGGTCAGCGCGGAAATGCTAGTTGATTGCGGTGCGCAATATGTCATTGTCGGACATTCTGAAAGAAGAGCTGGCGGTGAAAGCGATGCAGATGTGAAAGCCAAGGCTGCCGCAGCGGCCCGGGGCGGCCTGGTTCCCATTATTTGTGTCGGGGAAACTCTATCTCAAAGAGAGGCAGGCGACGCGCAATCGGTTGTCAGCTCGCAAATCGCCGGCAGCGTGCCGTCAGACGTCGATAAATACGTCGTCGCCTACGAACCTGTCTGGGCAATTGGGACTGGTAAGGTCGCTGAAATTTCTGATATTGAAGACATGCATAACCATATTCGTAAAGCGGTGGGTAAATCGGTCCGAATTCTTTACGGCGGTTCTGTAAAACCCGGAAATGCAAAGGATATTCTCAAGACAGAGAACGTGGACGGTGCCCTCATCGGCGGTGCAAGTTTAAATATGGAAGATTTTTCAGAAATCGCAAAGTCAGCTTAATTCTTGCAAAATAGCTGATAGGCCCCATTTAGGGCTTTATGTTTACGGGCTTTTACGTTAAGGCCCGCGAAATCACGTTTTTACGAGTTTCCAATGGCAAATGTTCTTCTGATTATATTGCTTATCGTCAGTATTATTATGACCGGCTTGATTTTGATCCAGCAGTCCGAGGGTGGCGCTCTGGGTATTGGCGGCGGCGGCGGCGGCGGCGGTGGATTTATGAGCGGCAGAAGTGCAGCGAATTCTGTTAGCCGGATGACCTGGATATTAGGAACGGTATTTTTGATCTGTTCATTAGCTTTGTCGGTCGTCTTCAACCGAGATGCTGTCAAAGAAGGTCTGATCGATCGAATCGAAGACTCACAGCAAATCGACAATTCACAAGAAATAACGCCCGGATTATCAGTTGAGCCCTTGACGTCGGGTGACGATTCGGGTGAGACGACAATCCCGTTAGCTGGTACGAATGATGAGGCGGATGCGGGAACTACCCCTGACAATTCATCAGACGAAATGCCGGCGGAACCAGTCGAGACCCCTAAGGACGAATAAGCGTCTTATAAAGGTAGCTGGTCGTTAATTGCGGGCGGATTATGCCAAGATATATTTTCATTACGGGAGGCGTCGTATCTTCCCTTGGGAAAGGTTTGGCATCGGCGGCCCTTGGCGCGCTGCTTCAAGCGCGCGGGTATAAGGTCCGCCTTCGAAAGCTTGATCCATATCTGAATGTCGATCCCGGAACCATGTCGCCTTATCAGCATGGCGAGGTTTATGTCACAGATGACGGAGCGGAAACCGACCTTGACCTTGGGCATTACGAGCGTTTTACTGGCGTTTCAGCTGCCCAAAGCGACAATATTACAACAGGTCGTATTTATTCCAATATAATTGAAAAGGAACGACGCGGGGATTACCTAGGTGCAACTGTTCAAGTCATTCCACACGTCACAAACGAAATTAAAGAGTTTGTGCTGTCAGATGCTGGCGATGTAGATTTTGTCTTGTGCGAAGTTGGTGGGACTGTTGGTGACATCGAGGGGCTCCCGTTTTTTGAAGCTTTACGTCAATTATCGCAAGAGCTCCCTCGAGGGCAGACATTATTCATGCATGTAACGCTTCTGCCGTTTATCAACGCCGCCGGCGAAATGAAGACCAAGCCAACTCAGCATAGCGTTAAAGAACTGCGCTCAATCGGTATTCAACCCGACATCTTACTGTGCCGGGCCGATCGCCGAATTCCTGACGACGAATGTAGAAAAATCGCCCGGTTCTGTAATGTCCGAGAAAGTTCCGTGGTCCAAGGGCTCGACGCCCGATCAATTTACGATGTTCCTTTGGCTTATCACGATGAAGGGCTGGATGCAGAGGTTTTGGCGCATTTCGGAATTAACGACGCCCCTGAAGCTGATTTGTCTCAGTGGCATGAAATTTCTCATAAATTGCAAAATCCCGACGGAATGGTCAATATTGCAGTTGTCGGGAAGTACACAGTGCTTCCAGATGCCTATAAATCTATAACTGAGGCGTTAGTCCATGGGGGGATCGCCAATCAAGTTAAAGTCAATATTAAATGGCTTGAAGCAGAGGACTTTGACAATACCGAAGATGTTCAATCTGTTTTGAAAAACGTTCACGGTATATTGGTTCCTGGTGGATTTGGTGAACGTGGCGCTGAAGGCAAAATAAAAGCAGCTAATATCGCGAGAACAGAAAACGTTCCCTATTTCGGAATTTGTTTCGGAATGCAGATGGCGGTTGTTGAAGCTGCTCGTAATTTAGCCAGTATTAAAGACGCAACATCGTCTGAGTTTGGGGAAGGCGGTACAGCGATTGTCGGTTTGATGACCGAGTGGACCAAGGGCAATGAAAAAGTTGAACGCGGGGAAGATACTGATCTTGGCGGAACAATGCGTCTTGGGGCTTATCCGGCAACACTCGTCAAAGGATCATTGGTAGCCAAGGAATATGGTTCAACCTCAATTGAGGAACGACATCGTCATCGATATGAAGTCAATATCGACTATCGGAAGCGGCTCGAAGATGCCGGATTGTTATTCTCAGGCCTTTCGCCAGACGGCGTATTGCCGGAAATCGTCGAAATTCCCGATCACCCATGGTTTGTAGGCGTACAATATCATCCTGAACTTAAATCTCGACCATTTGATCCGCACCCCTTGTTTAAAGGATTTGTTGGTGCTGCGCTAAAACAGAGCCGATTGGTTTAATCACAAAAAAACCCGCCATTTCTGGCGGGTTAAAAGTGCGATCTTCAATGCGTGAGAGAGATCGCGGAACATATTCTGCTTGGGGACAGAATATGAGGGGTGAGTTATAATTAGAATACGCAAATCGGATCTGGACGACCGTCGGGATCATAGGCCGCGACACCATCGAAAGAAACATTTCCCTTTAGAACCAAGCCGGCTACGTGCGGCGCTGCCATGGACGTCCCCGTAAAGGTTCCATAACGATTGCCGGGCAGGGTCGACAATACGTCGACTCCAGGTGCTGCGCAATCAATCGGAGGATTGCCATGGTTGGACGACTGATTGAAAACATCCTCTGAGTCGATAGCTGATATTGTCATAACATTTGCGCCTTCGGTACTGGCCGGCGAATAGTTGGTCGCATTGTTTCGATAATTTCCGGCCGCAACGACGACGGTTGCAGTTTCGCTGGCGCGTAGAACTGCGTCATTCAAGGCTTTGTTATATCCTCCGCTCAGAGACAGGTTGATCACATCGCCGCCTCTTGCTCGTGAAGCGGCATAATCCAATCCCGCGATAATATTGTCCACCGTGCCTTTTCCGTTATCGTCAAGGACTTTGACGCTGGCGATCGTGACGCCGGGCGCGACGCCAACCACGCCGACGCCATTATCTCTTGCGCCAATGATTCCGGCAACATGTGTCCCGTGGCCTTGGCCATCTGTAAGTCCGCGCGAGTTATCAATGATTGAAGTACTCTTGCCTTTATGTACCCGTAGATCTTCATGGCGGCTATCAACGCCAGAATCGATGACCCACGCCATATTGTTACCTTTGTATTGTCCTCCATTAACCCGCGTTATTCCATAAGGTATTGTCTGTTCGCTTGGGCCTGCTTTCTGTCCTTTCAAAGACATTTTTCCGGCGACTTCGACATAGCTATTGGGAACAACATAGGCGACTCCTGCGGTTTCATCCGCGAGTTTCTTGACCTGCTGCGCGCTCATTTCTACTGAGAAACCTTTGAGCCCATGCTTGTAAACATGTTTCAATTTCCCTTTACCCACTTTCTTTGTGACTGTACTTTCAAGTGTCGTAACGTCAGTGTCGGATTGCATGACAAATATCCAGCTGTCTGGAACGATGTCATAATTTTTAGATTTGGAGTATGCGCTAGTTGAAACGCCTAAAGTCATGGCTATTGCCGATGAGACGAGCGTAATTGTTTTTATCGATGCTTTCATGAGGTCCCTCGCATTCGTGTTTTATCCCTGAAGTGTGGAAAGACACAGAAATGTGGAAGTTTCAAATGGAACCGATAAGCAATGTTAACACCTCTTTTTCTGAGGTGATTAACAAATAACTAAATCATCGAATTTGTAATTTTTTGGAGCAAGTAGAGGTTAAAATTAGACTAATATGTAGCCTAGGTCTCATCCGATAACATTACCAGGTTTTGATAGGATGATGTCAAAGGGTATTTCTCGATCAAGGGAATATCAATCGTGTAATTATAAGTCATATCGATTGATGCAAAGCTCTCGCCATATCGATTTACCCGATTTACCGTGAGCGTTACGTTATCTTGGTCTTTCGCGCTAATCTTTGAGCTGAATAGAGCTTTGAGCTCGCTATTGGACGGATTGTCTAGAAGTTTAATTTCGCGCGAGGCTTCCTGGAAGCTGTGGTTGAGTTCAGTCGTTTTGTTGAAGAACAAGCCGTACTGAAAACATCCAAACATTAGGGTAAGAACGATAGGAAAACAGATAGCGGCTTCGACTGCAGAGGCCCCTGATGAGTCCTTTAGAAACCTGTTTAGTTCTCTGATGAGGCGATACGAATACATCATTGAATCCGGGTTTGTAGGCGTGATGATACCCATTTATCTTTCCAGATTCCTTGTACCTCTCTGTCAAGGTTTACGCTAACCAAAGCCGAAGGAAGGGTTCCGTCATCACATGCAATTTTACACATGTCATCTGAAAGGGTTGTTGTGGTTTTGATATAAAACCCGGCGCTCGAATCGTCGTTATCTAAATTACTAGCTTCGTCGTCCTCGCCATTCTTGCTCGAGGCAATACAGGCGCAATAGGCAATAACCTGAAGATCCGACTGAGCAATTTGATCCCCAAAGGAGTCCTGTACAATATTGCGAAGAATGCCTTCGGTTCGTCCTCCATTAACGAGGTACTCAACACCGCTATCTGTTGCCTTCTTCATTTTTTGCATTGTATAAATCTGAAGGCCAATATCGATAGCAGGAATAATCATAAAGATAAGAATTGGTGTAATAATCGCTGTTTCAACAGCTATCGCACCTTCTTTTCGACGAAGGTATTTTTTGAATAATTTGTTCATCGAATTATCTACTCTACCAGCACCACTTTAGATGCGCCGGGCCCCCAAATAGAAGCCGCTCCGACAGGGTCGCAATTGTTCTGAAAACCCGAATTTCCGATAAATGTCACGCGATTGGCGACAAGCTGGGTGCAAGCAGTAGCATTCGCTCCAAATCCGCCAGCATATCGCATATTCAATGTTGGCGCGTATATGGTTCCATAAATGGATAGGTCCGCGTTTCCGTTAAAGTCCCACTCAGTTGTCGTCATCGTGTTACGATCCGCATAAATCGCTACACCAGCGTAATCTCCCGAGTCTGGTGCGCTGACATCCATGCCATTATTACCGTTGAAGCTTGAAATTTCCGCGTCATTTCTAAAAATTAAAGTAACATCCTCGCCGGATAAATATCCGCCATTGCCAAACTGAAGATCTGTTCCATCAAATACATAGGTGCCGGGTTCTAAATCGACTGGATTCCGCAAATCTATCTCAGAATCGCAAATCCTGACAACACCGCCGCCCGCATCTGGAAAAGTCATCGTACTATTATTCCCGTTCCCGGTCTGGCTAGGTGACTGGCAGGGTTCATTATCTAAGTCAGCCGGCACATCAAGGTTTTCAAACGGATCGACGACGGGAGCTCTATTGGATAGCGGAAGCGGACAATCCGTAAATGTTTTCGGTTTAGATCCTGATACGGTTGTCTCACCCGATGATGAAACGCAAGCTGCCTCTAATTCAGCAGCGCCCCAAATGTTGAGTGCCGGATCCGCAGTAGAGTTAGCGTGAAGGCCACACCCAATGGTGGAAACGGAAACGGACCCCCCGATCGCTATTCCCGTTCCGGTCTCTGCCAAAGACAGGACACAAGCCTTCACACTTTCGCCGCCCAGCCGAGCCACGGCGTTGACTGTCGTAATTATCGGGTCACTCATAAATACTCTCGACATAAATGTCGGGATTTCCTGTTCAATTGTGACCTGTACCGCGTCATGCCCAGTGAAATTTCCCGAGACAGGCGGAATGTTGGTCGTTAGAGTTCCTGCTGTTGGGTCAAACGCATTGTCTTGCGCATCAGCATAAGCAGCGACCTTTGATTTCGGCTTGTTTTCAGCATGAGTATATTCGTAGGCGGCAGCGATGGCAGCCATATCGGCGGTGGCTTGCAAGTCGGCTTTTTTCATGCGCCAAAAACCGACTTCCGTAATAAGTACGCAAGCGCCGATTAGGGCTGGCAAAGCGAGCGCGAATACTACTGAGGTAGCACCAGCTTCGTCGCGGCGGAATTCCGCAAGCCTTGGATATGGTTTATGAGTATTCATAATGCGCAATTATCTGTTTACCTTCTAACAACCTTTCTAATTGGTACCCGATAGTGGTAAAATCACGCCTAAAAGTTACGGTTTCTAAATGGTGAATTTTCAAACAGTCACTCAACCGCAAACCTAAGGAGCAAGAACATAAAGAGAACAAATTATTGACTTGTCTGCGACTTCGCGTAGATTGCCACCAAATTTCGGAGTCACCATGCCTAAGCCAACTTCTCATTTTGTTTGTCAAAGCTGCGGAACCGTACATGGAAAATGGGCGGGGCGTTGCGATGCTTGCGGGCAGTGGAATGCGTTAGTAGAGGAGGCAATAGGCCAGTTGTCTACCAAAGCATCCAATCGGCGCAAAAAAGGTCGCGTGATGGAAATAGTTGGACTTGGCGGAGAAACGGCGGATCCGCCGCGTATGGCAAGCGGGATCAAAGAATTTGACCGTGTCACAGGAGGCGGACTGGTGACGGGCTCCGCATTACTTGTTGGCGGCGATCCGGGGATTGGAAAATCAACTTTACTACTACAGAGCTCCGGCAGGCTGGCAGCAAGTGGTCGAAAAGTTGTCTATATTTCAGGCGAGGAGTCCACCGGTCAGGTCCAAAGGCGCGCTCGTAGATTAGGTCTCTCAGAGAATCCGGTTTCGCTCGCAGCTGAAACCTCATTGGGAACCATTATCGACGGTTTAATGCAATCAAGACCTGACGTCGTTATTATAGACTCTATTCAAACCCTTTGGACCGATCAACTCGGCGCGGCACCTGGTACTGTTGCGCAAGTGCGGGCCTGTGCTCAAGAATTAACTCGGTTTGCAAAGAAAACCGGAGCCTGCGTTATATTAGTGGGACATGTTACAAAAGACGGGCAAATTGCCGGTCCTCGGGTTGTTGAACATATGGTCGATGCCGTTTTATATTTTGAGGGAGAGAAATCCCACCAATTTCGTATTCTTCGCGCGCACAAGAATAGATTTGGACCAACCGATGAGATCGGAGTGTTTGAAATGGGCGAGGGCGGGTTGACTGAAGTATCGAATCCGTCGGCCTTATTTTTGGACGGGCGGGATGATGCTTCGAGCGGAGCGGCTGTTTTTGCGGGTCTGGAAGGTACTCGGCCCGTCTTGACTGAAATACAGGCCTTGGTGGCGCCAGCAGCATTTGGAACACCGAGGCGCGCCGTGGTGGGCTGGGATAGTGGGCGTCTGGCGATGGTGCTTGCTGTTTTGGAGGCGCGCTGCGGCGTCAGCTTTGCGGGCAAAGACGTATACCTCAATGTGGCAGGGGGGTTGCGTATCAATGAGCCTGCTGCGGATCTTGCGGTGGCAGCTGCAATCGCATCTTCGGTATTTGATATACCGCTCCCGCGGGACGCTGTTGTATTTGGTGAAATTAGTCTCTCAGGTGATGTCAGGCCTGTGGGAAGAAGCGACGCACGTATGAAAGAAGCCGCGAAACTTGGCTTTGGGCGAGTGATTGGTCCTGCGATCTCTCGGAAATCGGGCGAAATAGATCCACAAATCCTGCCATTAATCAGAATCAAGGCTTTGCCTGACCTAATAACCCGTGTAGAGACGAGCGCAAATGGCCCAGCGGTTCTGGATTCGCAAGCGGAGGCTGCCTGGGCTGCGTAATCGTTTGAGGTTAAAGCATGAGCATCGGCCCCTGGGACTTTAACTACATCGACATCGTTGTTTTGATTGTCGTGTTTATTTCTTTATTTATGGCGATGTCGCGAGGGTTTTTCCGAGAACTCATGTCGATAATTGCCTTGGTTGTTGGTGCCGCTGTATCTCTTTATGTATTCGGACGGTTTCGGGCAGATGCCAGAGAGTTTTTTAAGCCTGAACAACTCGCTGACATCGTTTTGGGTGCCGGTACGTTCTTTGTGACCTATATGCTGGTCGTTTTTATCCTCGGGATGTTTTCTAAATCGGGCAAAGACAAAGGACTATCATTTTTTGATCGTTTGCTGGGCGGCGGATTCGGGGCACTGCGCGGGCTAATCGTATGTTCTTTGGCTATTATGTTTTTTAACGGCAGTTACTATGATGGGATGGGTGAATATCAGGGTAAGTTGAATTCTTATGATGAAATTATCAAAGAGGGTGAAGAAGCCAAGGATATTCTTTCGGACACAAATGTTACTGATGCGCGTATTATCCGGGATTATCAAGAACGCATCCGGCGCGCAGAGTCTACACCGGCGCCGTCGGAACCAGAATTACCAGAGCAATTTGCAAATTCGACTTTGTTCCCTATTTTAGATAAAATAACGGTTCCGCTCAGGGCCGTTATTCGCAAAGCGAAACGCGCTGGCGAAAAGCTATATGAAGGTGATCCCGAAGGCGCGATCGAGGAGTTATAGAGATGTCCCAGTCCAATCCATCTTGTTTTATAGATCCAGACGAGGACCGTATCCGCGAGGAGTGTGGTGTTTTTGGAATATTCGGGATGGAGAACGCAGCGTCATTGACAGCTTTAGGATTGCACGCATTGCAACACCGGGGGCAAGAAGCCTGCGGAATAGCCAGTTTTGACGGCGAGAAATTTCACACTGAACGTCACTTAGGGCTAGTTGGCGATAATTTTACAGGATCAGATCCATCGGAGCGTCTCAAGGGCCATATTTCAATTGGACATGTACGGTACTCGACGGCGGGCCAAACTACACTTAGAAATGTTCAGCCCTTATTTTCGGAGCTAAATGTTGGCGGGTTTGCGATAGCCCATAACGGACATCTTACGAATGCCTACACACTTCGGGAACGTCTAGTCGAAAAGGGCGCTATTTTTCAAAGTACCAGTGACACGGAAGTTTTGATCCATCTCGTCGCTCGCGCCCGTGCTGGAGAGTTTATAGATCGATTTTTAGGAGCTATCCGACAAATTGATGGCGGGTATGCTTTTGTTTGCATGAATAGCGATACGTTGATTGGCGCGCGGGACCGATTTGGTATCCGACCTCTATTGATTGGTCGCGCGGGTGATAGCTATATTTTGGCGTCTGAAACCTGTGCCTTCGATATGGTTGGGGCCGAATTTATTCGCGAAGTTGAACCCGGCGAAGTTGTGGCTATTAATAAAGATGGGATACGCACCTTTCGGGCATTCCCAAATGCCGAGTCGCGGCCATGTATTTTTGAATTCGTCTACTTCGCCCGTCCCGATAGTATCGTTGGCGGAAAAAGCGTTTACGAAGTGCGTAAACGCATGGGTCGTAAACTCGCGCAGGAAAGCCCTGCCGATGTCGATGTGATTATTCCGGTTCCTGATAGTGGTGTTCCGGCCGCAATCGGTTTTGCTCAGGAATTGGGAATTCCATTTGAACTGGGTATTATTCGAAATCACTATGTCGGCCGAACATTTATTCAGCCCACACAACAAATCAGAGATATGGGGGTAAGGCTGAAACATTCTGCCAATCGGGCTATGATTGAAGGCAAACGTGTTTTGCTGGTTGACGACTCCATTGTACGAGGAACAACATCGACTAAAATTGTCCGAATGATCAAAGCCGCTGGCGCTAAAGAGGTTCATTTCCGATCTGCGTCACCGCCGATTAAGTTTCCTGACCACTATGGAATTGACATGCCAACCAAGCAAAAATTGATTGCGGCGAATTATTCCCTGGAGGCCATGACAGAGATGCTCGAGGTCAATTCACTTGGTTTCTTGTCTATAGAGGGGCTGTATTGGGCTATGGGTGAAAAATACCGCGAAGGTGAGTCTCCGCAATACACAGATCATTGTTTTACGGGGGATTATCCGACCCCGCTTATTGATCGTGATCGTCAGCTCGGCTCTGCCAAACAACTCTCATTCCTGGTCGAAGTCGCCTAAAGGTCTCTTATGACAGATAAACCCTTATCAGGCCGGGTTACTTTGGTAACCGGGGCAACACGCGGCATTGGTTTTCATGCCGCTCTTGCTCTCGCAGCGGCAGGCTCGCAAATCATCGCAGTCGGGCGGACGCAAGGCGGTCTGGAAGACCTTGACGATGCGATCACCTCCGCTGGAGGTGAGTGCACGCTCGTTCCGATGGACTTAAAGAATTATGATGGAATTGATCAGCTCGGTGGAATTATCAATGAACGCTGGGGGCGTCTCGATGGATTATTCGGAAATGCAGGCGTCTTAGGTGACATAACACCTGCCAATCAGGTCGAGCCCAAGGTTTTTGACAATGTATTCGCTGTTAATATGACAGCAAATTACCGGCTTATTCGCTCGCTGGATCCGTTGCTACGGATGTCAGACGCGGCTCGGGCAGTCTTTGTTACATCTAGTGTTTCCATAACCCGCCCGGCATTTTGGGGGGCATATGCTGCGTCTAAGGCTGCACTCGATACATTTGTCCAGACCTATGCCAAAGAGGTCGAAATAACGAATATCAAGGCCAACCTTTTAAATCCGGGCGGAACTGCAACGAAAATGCGGGCCAAAGCCAAGCCCGGCGAAAATCCAGATACTTTGCCACAACCGCAAGATATCGCGCCGCTCATAGTCGATATGTTGTCACCAGCTTATCAAGCTAATGGCGAAATCGTAGTGTTTAGAGAAACTGAATACTTCAAAGTATAAAATTTATTGTCCAAGCCTTGATTTTATCCGTGCTCTCGATGCCGCATCAATCTTTGTTTCGAGACCCTGGCGCAACGTTATGCGAGATTGGTCATAGTTGGAAACACCGCTGACGCCTGCCGCCTCGCTTTTTAAGGTCCAGTAATAAGCCTCTTCGAAATTCTGAGTTACGCCTTCGCCTTTGGCCAGGGAATAAGCATAAAGAAACTGGCCTTCTTGATCACCGGCTTGGGCGGCTTTCCGAAACCACTGCGCAGCCTCTGTTTCATTCCTGGCAACGCCGCGCCCCTGAAACACCAACAAGCCATAATCCGCCATCGCTGGTCCGTTGCCGGCTTGTGCGGCTTGGCGCATCAGACTCGCCATCTTTTGCGTATCGGGTTTGATCTCGTAATTCTCTTCGTACATTATGGCTGCGATATAAGCGGCTTCATTGTCGCCAGCCGCTGCTGCTTTCTCATAGAGCCTCAGGGCTTCAACGGGGTTGGATGCGAATAAACTATCCGCTCTTTTTCGATCCGCAAGCCCGTCTCCGTACTGGGCGGCACGCATTAGCCAATCTTCTGCCTTCTTTGGATCGGGTGTTATGCCTAGGCCTATTTGGTACATTTCACCAATGGCCCGCATTGCGTCCGGTCTTCCAAGTTGCGACGCGGAAGAGAACCAGTGCATGGCATCAGAAGGGGTGAGGCCTGCCAGAGATTTCAGCGACATTTCTCCAAGCGCCATATAAGCGTCAGAGTTTTGTTGAGCGGCAGCTTTTCGGTAATATTCGGCGGCGCGCGTATAATCTATGACGCCGGTGTTGCCCCTCAAAAGGATGTGTCCTGCCATAACCTGAGAGTCAGCATGCCCTTTATCACTGGCACGTTCGGCAGTTTGTAAAGCCTCCGAGAACCGCCCTAACTCATATAATGATTGCGCCTGAGCAAAAAGTTGATCGCTATCGATGCTTTGGACAATTTGTGGCTGTGGCAGTATTGAGTCTGTCTGTGCCACTGCGGCAGTCGTTGTGGTTAAGAGGGTGCCAATGAACAGAGCCGGGATAATTCTAAAACCGCGGCTTCCGGCCCTTCCGGGTGTTGCCATACGCCGGAGGATACCGCGATAAAATCCGCGCCCGCCTCGATTATAGTTGCGGCGTTGCTCGGATTGATGCCTCCTATGGCGACGCAGGGAACTTCTACTGTTGCGTTCCACCATGTTAAAATCTCCAATTCAGCACGTGCCTTTGGCGTTTTCGTGCTTGTCTCAAAAAATGCACCAAAGGCCACATAATTTGCGCCTGCACTCGCAGCCTGAAAAGCCAATTCTTTTGAATTATGGCACGTGACTCCGATAATTGCATCCTCGCCAAGCAACTCTCTAGATGAAAAATAGTCCATGTCTTCCTGCCCGATATGCACACCATCTGCCCGGCAGGCTTCAACAAGATCAGGACGATCATTGATAATTAAAGCGGTATCGTATCTTTGACATACGGGCCTAATAGCTAGCGCGGCCTGAATGAGGCTTGAATCGTCAATGTTTTTTAGGCGAAGTTGTAGACATGCGACTGAAGATGCTGATAAGGCCGCGTCCAACAAGCTTGTGAATGCGTCTAGGTCATCGATCTTGGGCGGCGTAATCAGGTAAATTTGGCAGAGTGAATTCATTATTTATACTCGAGAAGCGGCCCTGTGACGCCAGCTGTCCCATGAATATATCGCAACGGCGACCCAAATAAAACAAAAACAAAGGGCGTGGGCTAATGTAAATGGCTCGCCGTAATATAACCCGCAAGCAAATTGTAAGGTTGGGCCTATATATTGCAAAAAACCGAGCATGCTGAGACTGAGACGCCGGGCCGCAAATGCAAAGGCCATAAGCGGAATAACTGTGATAGGGCCAGCCAAAACCAACAGCGTTTTGAGGTCACGCGTCGTCGTCAAAAACTCAAAATCTCCATTTTGAGCGAGCCAATACATATAGAAAAGACCTGGCAGTAAAAGAATCATGGTTTCGATGAAAAGTCCTGGCATCGCGCCAATATCGACCTGTTTGCGCATAACGCCGTAAATCGTGAAGCTGGTAGCGAGAATCAAGGCAATGCCCGGAAAAACTCCACCATAAAATGTGAGTATAAGGACACCAATTGCAGCTAGGACTACTGATATAGCCTGCCATCTGGATAGCTTTTCATTGAAAAAAACAACGCCGACCAAAACATACATGAGTGGATTGATGTAATAACCCAAGCTACCTTGGAAAATCTGATCTTGTTGAACCGCCCATATATAAAAGCCCCAATTTACCGCCAGGCTAAATGCAGCAATAGTCAATAAAACAAGGGTTTTGGGCTCTCTTAGGGCGCGAAATACGTCTTTGATTTGCCGTCTGAATAGCAGGACCAGTAATCCAAAGGGAAATGACCAGGCTATTCGATGGGCCAATATTTCCAATGCAGGAATGGACTCCGTAGCTTTAAAATATACTGGGAAAACTCCCCAGACCGTATAAGCCATTATACCAGCCCACAAACCAGCACTCACCGGCGGCGTATCCAAGGTCTCTCTCATTCCATGCCTCTTGTCACAGAGCATGCAGCAGCACGAGTCAAAATTTGCTTTAGGCTCCAAAAAACTTTCTTGACTTGCGAACCTAGCAAGTTAAAACCCGCCATCCCATTTATATGGGTATTTACGGGTAGGTGTGGTGCCGCCGTTGCAATCGCTGTCGGGATAGGCCCGGCGAGCCGGACCACGTCGAAGAAAGAGTTCACGCATGTCTAAGCGTCATTCAGCGAAATATAAAATTGACCGTCGTATGGGCGAAAATATCTGGGGTCGTCCCAAGTCTCCAGTCAATAAGCGTCCTTACCCTCCGGGTCAGCACGGGGCAGCTCGTAAAGGGAAATTATCAGATTTCGGTACGCAGCTACGTGCCAAGCAAAAGCTCAAAGGCTATTACGGAAATATTACAGAGAAACAATTCCGCGGTATTTACGCCGAAGCGACTCGCCAAAAAGGCGATGCCTCTGAAAACCTGATTGGCCTTCTGGAGCGCCGCCTCGATACGATCGTTTACCGCGCGAAATTTGTCCCTACCGTTTTTGCGGCGCGTCAGTTCGTCAACCACGGTCATGTTCTCGTTAACGGTAAGAAAGTGAATATCCCATCTTATCGCTGCAAAGTCGGCGATGTCGTCGAAGTTCGCGAAAAGTCGCGCACAATGGCCTTGGTTCTTGAGGCGCTGGAAAGCCCGGAGCGCGAAGTCCCGGAATATGTGGATCTAGACCCGAAAGGCATGAAAGCTACTTTCGTTCGTATTCCTAGCTTTGACGAAGTGCCTTACAGTGTCGTTATGGAACCAAATCTGGTCGTCGAATTCTACTCGCGTTAATCGCGAAACAACATTGCAAAAAAGAACCCCGCTTTACGGCGGGGTTTTTTGTATTAAATCACCTAAAAAATTAGGCTGATATAGGAATGCTTTTTTCGGCTAACAATGTTTTGAGCTCTCCGGTCTCAAACATCTCGCGCATGATATCGCAGCCGCCGACAAATTCACCTTTTAGAAAAATTTGAGGGATAGTGGGCCAGTTATTGAAATCTTTGATGCCTTGCCGGATTTCGGGATCATCCAAAACATTCACGGATTCATACGTAACGCCGAGATAATCGAGGATTTGAACGACGGTCGATGAAAATCCGCACTGCGGAAATACCGGAGTACCTTTCATGTAAAGAACGACATCGTTCTCTGTGACGGTTTTTTTGATTCTGTCTTGGACTGTTTCCGACATAGCTAAGCCTTTAAGTATTGTAGCCTTCCAATTAGGCGTCAGGGGTGCGGGTTTCAAGGGCGAGAGCATGTAAAACACCGCCCATATTGCCCTTGAGTGCTGCATATACCATTTGGTGCTGCGCAACTCGCGACTTGCCAGCAAAAGCTTCGCTCACCACAATAGCTTTATAATGATCTCCATCGCCTGCCAGATCGATGATTTCAATCTCAGCATCAGGCATTGCCGCCTTGATCATAGCTTCGATGTCTGCGGCATCCATGGCCATTTAGCTCTCCATAAGTCCTGGTAACCAGGCCTCATAAGTGGAACGAATTTTCGAAAGTTCAAGGTTTAGGCCGTCATTACTGCTGACTTTTGTTCCGCCAAATGTGCCGATCTGAGCGGCGAATATGCCTTTGCCCTCAGCAGTCGAGAGGATCGGGTTCACACTGTTGGGATCAACAGCAAGCAAATAGCGAGCTTGATCTTCACCGAAATACCACCCGCTTATAGGACAACTATTTGGAGCTCTGTGAATGTCTACTCCAATCCCAGCAGCCAATGCCATTTCTGTGGCAGCAATAAGAAGACCGCCATCAGAACAATCATGGACAGCGTGTGTGCGACGATCTCGGATCAGGCGACGAACGTAATCACCGTTTAGCTTTTCCTTAGATAAATCAACTGGAGGCGGGGCTCCGTCTTCGCTTCCAGCAACTTCACGTAAGTAAATTGACGAGCCCAGCCATCCGCTGGTTTCACCAATAATGATTAAAGCGTCACCGTCTTTTGCGCCTGAAAGGGTGGTATAAAAATCCAGATTTGGGATAAGCCCGACGCCGCCAACAGCTGGCGTTGGCGGAATAGCAACGCCATTTGTCTCATTGTATAGAGAAACATTGCCGGAAACGACAGGATAATCAAACGCACGGCAAGCTTCATTCATGCCATCGATACACCCGACAAACTGGCCCATAATTTCTGGACGCTCTGGATTTCCAAAATTCAGGCAATCCGTTATTGCAATTGGGTCAGCGCCTACACATGTCAAATTGCGCCATGTCTCTGCCACGCATTGTTTTCCCCCTTCGTAAGGGTCTGCATAACAATAACGAGGGGTCACATCTGTAGTAATTGCAACAGCCTTATTTGTGCCATGTATCCGTACAATAGCTGCATCACCGCCGCTTTGGCTGCTATCAACGGTGTCTGTCATAACATGCCGATCATATTGCTCCCAAATCCACCGGCGTGACGACAGGTCAGGAGACCCGACCATTTGCAATAAAGCCGTGCTCACATCGGTCAGGGCGATGGTTTCGGCGTTGATCGGTTCACGCTTTTCAGTCGGAGTATGCGGGCGATCATAATTCGGGGCATCATCCGCTAGCGGCGCGATTGGAATATCACACACAACCTTACCCTTATGATTAAGCACAAGGCGCCCAGTGTCCGTTGTATGGCCGATTTGAGCCACGTCGAGTTCCCATTTGTGAAATACGTCAAAAGCGAGCTGTTCTTTACCAGGTTGAATAACCATCAGCATTCGTTCCTGAGACTCGGACAACATCATTTCATAAGGGGTCATTCCTTCCTCTCGTTGAGGAACATCGTCAAGATTAAGTTCAATTCCCACACCGCCCTTATCCGCCATCTCAACCGATGAGGACGTCAGGCCTGCAGCCCCCATATCCTGAATGGCAATAATAGCATCTGTTGCCATTAACTCCATGCAGGCTTCGATTAATAGCTTTTCCGTAAATGGGTCGCCGACCTGCACGGTTGGGCGTTTTTCTTCGCTATCATCGTCAAATTCAGCAGAGGCCATTGTTGCGCCGTGAATGCCGTCCCGACCTGTTTTCGAACCAACATAAAAGATCGGATTACCCACGCCTTTGGCCGCCGAATAGAATACTTTGTCGGCTCTGGCGAGGCCGACGCACATGGCGTTGACCAGAATATTTCCGTTGTAACCTTTGTGGAAATTAGTTTCGCCGCCAACGGTCGGGACTCCGACACAGTTGCCGTATCCGCCAATGCCCGCAACAACGCCGTCAACGAGCGTTTTGGTTTTACTGTGGTTCGGTTCGCCAAAGCGTAGCGCATTCATCAACGCAATTGGTCTTGCGCCCATTGTGAAGACGTCACGCATAATGCCGCCAACTCCCGTCGCTGCCCCTTGATAGGGCTCAATATAAGACGGGTGATTATGACTTTCCATTTTGAATATAATTGCGTCACCATCGTCTATATCGATAACGCCGGCATTTTCGCCCGGTCCCTGGATGACGCGTTTGCCTTTCGTCAGGAATTTTCCCAGATGTCGACGAGAGGATTTGTAAGAGCAATGCTCCGACCACATAACCGAAAAAATACCAAGTTCATTGAGGTTAGGAGCCCGTCCAAGACGGTCTAGAATGATCTGATACTCATCTATTGATAATCCATGCTCCGAGACAATTTCCGGAGTAATTTCAGTTGCTTGCGCCATTATATTGACTCAATGATTGATTTGAAAAGATTGATGCCATCGGTTCCGCCGTGCAGGGGATCGATTGCGCGTTCAGGATGGGGCATCATACCAAAGACATTGCCGTCTTCATTGCATATCCCCGCGATATCTCGGGCAGATCCATTAGGGTTGCCGACATATTTGAACAAAACGCGCCCATCTTTTTCCAGCTTGTTGAGGACCGCATCTTCGGCGTAATAATTGCCATCGTGATGTGCGATCGGGAACGTTACCTCAGGCGTTCCGCCATAGGCCGACGTGAAACGGCTATTGCCATTGTTGATTCTGAGACGTTGAGGGCGGCATACGAATTTCAATCCGTTGTTGCGCATGAGTGCTCCAGGGAGCAAGCCCGTTTCAGTCAGTATCTGAAAGCCATTGCAAAAGCCTGCAACGGGTAATCCCTTTTTGGCTTTCTCTACCATATCTTTTACAATGGGAGAGCGAGAAGCGATCGCGCCGCATCGTAGATAGTCACCATATGAAAAACCGCCAGGTATAACGACGAAATCTATATCGGAGGGTATCTCGGTTTCGCGATGCCAGATCATTTGCGCAGGGCGCCCGGTGACTTTTTCAAGTGCCATAGCGGCATCACGGTCACAATTGGAGGCCGGAAAAACGATAACGGCTGTTTTCATGGCTAACTTTCGATATCTATGCGATAGCTTTCGATCACCGTGTTGGCGAGAAGCTTTTCACACATTTCGGTAACGCGAGCCTTGGCTTTTTCTGTGTCTTTATCTGTCAGGTCGAGTTCTATGACTTTTCCTTGGCGCGCGGCTGAGACCTCGTCAAAACCCAAATCATTAAGAGAGCGCGCAATGGCTCGTCCTTGAGGGTCAAGTACTCCGGGCTTTAGCCCAACATGCACGATTGCTTTCATGGAACTTCCTTTACGCTGGCTCTAGTCTTCTGAAACGACTGAGAGATTTGGAGGATTAGACTTTAAAATGCCAAGCCGGGTCGCAACTTCAGTATAGGCCTCGGTTACGTCGCCAAGATCACGGCGGAAACGGTCTTTATCGAGTTTCTTATCAGTCTCGCGATCCCAAAGGCGGCAGCTATCAGGGCTGATCTCATCCGCAAGAACAACTTGATGCCCGTCATCGACCGCGAGGCGACCAAATTCAATTTTGAAATCAACCAAGCGGATTCCAACGCCTGCGAAAACGCCTTGTAGATAGTCATTGATTCTAAGCGTCATACCAATCATCTCATCCAGCTCGGCTTGAGTGGCCCAACCAAAGGCATGTATGTGTTCTTCGGCGATGAGCGGATCGCCTAAATCATCCCGTTTGAGACAGAATTCGACAATCGAACGGGGTAGCTTCTCGCCTTCTTCAATACCGAGTCGCTTTGCCATAGTTCCGGCTGCGATGTTTCGGCAGATCACTTCAAGCGGAATAATTTCAACCTTTTTTATCAATTGCTCACGCATATTTACGCGCTTTATGAAGTGGGTTGGGATCCCGATCTCGGCAAGACGAAGCATCATATACTCAGAAATACGGTTATTTAAGACGCCCTTACCATCGAGAGTCGCTTTCTTCTGTGCATTGAATGCCGTTGCATCATCTTTGAAATACTGAATCAAGGTTCCTGGTTCAGGGCCCTCGTAAAGTATCTTGGCTTTTCCTTCGTAGATTTGCTTTCGGCGGCCCATAAAGCCCTCCCTGGAGCCTGAAAGACTCAGCTGAGTCTCGGTGAAGTGCGGCTATAGCCTAAGGTGACCTTAGCGGCAAATATTTTACAGCTTATTCTGTCGATTCTCCGTTGAGAATCCACAGAGAAATACCTACATGAAGGTCATAATCAGCGAATCTTAAATGGAGCTATTGATGAAAGCGTTTGATGACAAAGAAAAAGCATCAGAAAAAAAGTTTGTTCTTGCCGCTGAAGAGGAATTCAAGGCTGAAGCGAGGCGCAATAAAAAGCTTGCTGGTTGGGCTGCTGAACTCATGAATAAGGACGCAGATGCGACCAAAAGTTATGTCACTGAAGTCATAATGGCTGATATGGCAGAAGCTGGTGATGACGATGTGTTTCGGAAGCTGCAAGCTGATTTTACCGAGGCAGGCGTTGAAGTTCCAGATATCGCGCTTCGCAACAAAATGAAGGCTCTTATGCAGGAAGCGAGAGAAGAGATAGCAGCTGGCGAATAGTTCTGCTTTCGCCAACAGCCAATATTTTCCAATAAAGATTAGCGTGCGTTGTTTGGGGCCGGGCAGGTGACGTCGTTTGTCATTTGATTGCTCACAGCATAGGTTTTCAAGTTTTTGATGTGCATGGCCATGGCGCCTGCATCGTAAACCAAATTTACACAGCCGAGGGTTCGCTTGGTATCGGCGTCGATAATCGCAGCAAATCCCGTTACGCCCATCCATGAGTTGTATTGGGATACAATATTGCGATCAAAGGCGAGGTGGGCACTGCGCTCAGAGCGAGCCGGTGTCGTGATATCAATTGTAACATACTCGATTTCCGGGTCAGCGAGATTTGACAAAGCCCGATCAATATTGGGTTCGACAATCTTGCAGGGTCCACACCAATCGGCACGGAACATGACGACATACATCTCAGCGGAATTTGGCGCGTACGCATTCGATGTTGCGGCAGAAGCAACCAATGCAGCCAAAGCGATCAAAATTTTCTTCACGTGTAACCTTATCTTTTTTCAGCAATCGAGAATTTAACGAATAAATAACTGTATTTCATCCTGCTTATACAGCTTTTTTGGTAACAGATACGTGAACGGATGTGCGGGTTACATAGATTTAATCATCAACTTCATCTTTTTGATTAGTCTCAGATCATCTATTCGCTTGAAAAGGGAATAAAAAAAGCCGGATGGGGTTCCATCCGGCTTTATATCACGATAATCGGAGAATATTAGTATCCCGGATCGACATTATGTGCTGCTGGGCACTGCGTAGTCTTTGATCGTGTGGACGCATTCGACATATAGGCTGAGCCAGAGGCTCGAGCTGACATCTTACGGACTTGATCAGCTATTTCCGAAGATGAAAATTTGCTGTTCACGCATCCGATGACGCGCTTAGACTTCGCATCAACAATGGCCGCGAAGCCGGGTAGGCCTACCCATTTGTTAAATAGCGGAACGATGTCCCGATCAAACGCTTCATGGGCGCTCTTTTCCCATTTTGCAGCATTTGAAGTATCGATTGTCACCTGTTCGATGTTGCCACCCACCATAGCCATAGCAGAAAGCAGCTCACTATCGAGCTTTAAGCTTTCTGTACTGTCGTCACTACGGAAATTAACAACATAAACGTCAGGAGAAGAAGCAAAAGCGTTTGCGCCAAAAGCTGCAGTTAGAGCCGTAGCGCTTAAAAATGCAACGAGTTTTTTCATGTTTCAGTTTCCCTAAAAGAATTGCAGAAGTGTTGTCCGTCTGTGTCTCGGTTTTTAGGGCCTAATGGTTTAAATTCTGCAAATCTTTTGGTAACTACTCGTTAATAATGGTTTCTGTCCTGGTTAATTTTTCAATTAAGTGTCTGTTTTTATTGTTTAAAATACGCGTGAAAAAATATCATCAACATGTTTGAGATGATATTCCATATCAAAAAGTGCTTCCAATTCGCTATCGCTTAAGTGTTTCTTAACCTCATCGTCGGTTTTGAGAAAGTCGAGGAAAGCCCCTTCGCCTCGCCATGTCCGCATAGCGTTACGCTGAACGAGGCGATAGGCGCTCTCGCGGCTTTCTCCAGCCTGTGTCAAAGCCAGCAAAATGCGTTGAGAATTATGAAGTCCGCCAAGTTTGTTCATATTGGCCAGCATATTGTCGGGGTAAACGACAAGGTTCTCAATAACGCCCGCAAGACGGTGAAGCGCAAAGTCCAGATGAATGGTCGTATCGGGTGCGATTCCGCGTTCGACTGAGCTATGCGATATGTCTCGCTCGTGCCAGAGCGCAACATTTTCCATTGCGGGCATTACTGCCATTCGGATTAGGCGAGCCAATCCTGTTAAATTTTCTGTCAGCACTGGGTTTCGCTTGTGCGGCATGGCTGAAGAGCCTTTCTGACCTTTTGAAAAGAACTCTTCGGCCTCTAAAACTTCAGTCCGTTGAAGATGTCTAATTTCGACAGCGAGCCTTTCAATTGAGCTCGCAATCACGCCAAGGGTTGCGAAATAGGCTGCATGGCGATCTCTTGGAATAACCTGGGTTGAAACCGGTTCAATCGATAAGCCCATTTTTTCCGCGACATGAGACTCGACTTTAGGGTCGATATTCGCAAACGTTCCAATGGCACCGGATATTGCGCAGACCGCTATCTCTTTTCGAGCTGCTGCGAGACGTTCTTTACCTCTTTGAAATTCAGCATAGGCCTGGGCGAGTTTAAGGCCAAATGTTGTCGGTTCCGCATGGATCCCATGCGACCGTCCAATTGTGACCGTGTATTTATGTTCTTCAGCGCGCTTCTTGAGCGCTGCTAGGACACGGTCCATACCTAACATGATTAAATCGGTCGCCCGGGCAAGCTGAACCGATAGAGTGGTGTCCAGAACATCTGAGGATGTAAATCCCTGATGCACAAAACGGCTATCATCTCCGATGAATTCAGCCAGATGTGTCAAAAATGCAATCACGTCATGTTTGACTTCGCGTTCAATCTCATCGATCCTCGCGACGTCAAATTCCGCTGATCCGCCTTTGTCCCAAATGTTTTTGGCCGCTGATTCAGGTATGACACCTAACTCTGCAAGGGCATCACATCCGTGAGCCTCAATTTCAAACCAGATACGGTATTTGGTTGCTGCAGACCATATCTCTGCCATTTCTTTCCGGGTATAGCGCTCAATCATCGGGACTCACCTTTTGAATTTGTGAGCCCCTTATGCGCAATTAACCAGCTGAATCAACCTCATTGCGGCGTTCCGCCTCGGCCCAATCCTTTGGCAGCGTAATGCGCACCAACATATAAAACAAAAATGCCAGAACATAGGCCCCAAAGGTGACATACATAGCAAAGCGAGTCGCATTCAGTTCATCTTTTCCAGACTCAATAAATACATCTATCATAGCGCCCGCAAAGGTTGGGCCTCCGCCCAAGGCTATCATGTTGAGAACAAAGAAAAACAAGGCCGTTGACATCGCCCGTAGTTTAATTGGGGCTAAGGTCTGAGCAATGGCGAAGCTTGGCCCCAGATAAACGCCAAGACATAATTGAAGTGCCGCGCCGATTATCAAATGTAGAGCAATAGTAGGAGCCCAGAAAGCTGCGAGCGCCAATGGGAATGCCGCTAAAATCGAAATTGCTGGAATTGTTCCATAGGCTCGGATGTCAGTTTTTGCCCGCCAGTCGACAAGTTTGGCTCCAAAATATGTTCCAGCAACATAGAAGGTTCCATTTATAAAGCCGATCCACATAATATATGTTCGAGGACTGAAGTCAGGCTCAAGTAGCCGCAGGAACTTGGTTTGAAATCCGGATATTGCGTAGCTTGCAAAGCTTGCAAATGCGATCCCAAGTGCCATCCACCACCAGGATGGAATCGACAAAATCGTGATAACACCCGGCTGAAGGCTCAGTAAAAACATTGTCACGATAAAAATACAAAAGGGGATGAAGAAGACGAGGCTCATCCCGCCAAAGTGCCAACATGCCAAGTTAACGGCGAACATTGCTCCAAAAATCAAAACCCGGATCGGAATGTTCGACTCAGCAAATGACTGCCTTAATGGAATATATCCAGCCGAGTTTCCGGCCCCTTTTTCCATGGCTCCGCGCTCGGGTTCACGAATGGCAATTCTGACAATTATCGCTAGAATAATGCCGGTTACGCCCAAAATAATGAATATACGACGCCAGTTTACGGCTTCCGCGTCAGCACCCATCAAAGCAGCTGTAAAAAAATAGGCCGCCATGATGCCCAGGGGTATTCCAAGCGAATAAACGCCTAAAGCACCCGCACGTTCCTCTTTGGCGTAGAAGTCAGATATCATCGAATGTGACGGCGGGCTACCACCTGCTTCACCTACTCCGACACCCACACGTGCTAATGCAATGTGCAAGAAGTTTTGAGCCATTCCTGTTAGCGCGGTAAATCCACTCCAAACGGCAAGAGCTAACGATAAAAGTGTTACGCGGTTCATTTTGTCGGCAAGAAATGCCAGTGGAATTCCCATGATCGTATAAAAAGATGCGAAAGCCAGACCGACTAATAGGCCAAGCTGCGTATTTGTTAGCCCTAAATCAGCTTGTATCCAAGGCGCGAGAATTCCGACAATTTGCCGATCAATGAAGTTAAAGCCGTAAACCAAGGTCAGCAAAATCAGGGCAAAGGTTCTTTTGTTCTTCATTTTACATAATCCCCAAAGTTTTAAAGCTCACAATATCATTGCGGCCGATTATTATATGGTCGTGAACCACCACACCGATTGTTTTCCCAGCATCAATTATTTTTTGCGTCATGTCTATGTCGCTTTGGCTCGGGGTCGGATCACCGGATGGATGATTATGCGCAAGGATGATGGCTGTTGAGTGTAAGTCAAGCGCCCTTTTAATAACTTCTCGGGGATAAACAGGCGCTCGGTCGACAGTCCCGCGTCCAAGAACTTCATCTTTGATCAAACGATTTTTCTTATCCAGAAACAATACACGAAATTGTTCCTTGGCTTCAAATTGCATCGCGCTTCGGCAATAGCTCATCAATGCTGTCCATGATGAAAGTACTGGCTTTTCCATTACAGTCTGCTGACCTAGCCGTGTGGCGGCCGCAGTAATAATTTTGAGATCAAGTGCAGTTTTGGGACCGACTCCTTTTACCTCAAGCAACTGATCCTTAGGAGCGGCAATGGCTGCCGCAAAACTTCCAAATCGTTCTATAAGACGTTTCGCGATCGGTTTGACGTCCTGACGGGGGATGGAATTAAATAAATAAAGTTCGAGCAGTTCGTAATCAGGAAGGGCGTTTGCGCCGCCGTTTTCAAACCGTTCGCGTAATCGGTCTCTATGGTGATGGTAATGCGGCTTATCCGCCATTAGGCGTAAGGCGGCTTATGGAGCCCGGCTGGGGATGTTGTAAATATTTCGCAGCCATCTTTGGTAACGCCAATAGAGTGTTCAAATTGTGCTGTAAGCTTTCGATCTCTGGTAACGGCCGTCCATCCGTCTGATAGAATTTTTACCGTAGGCTTGCCAAGATTGATCATTGGCTCGATCGTAAAGAACATACCTTCTTTTAGGACATCGCCTTGTCCTGGCCGTCCAAAATGAAGAATGTTAGGGGCGTCATGGAATAAACGACCGAGTCCGTGACCACAAAAATCCTGAACAATGGAACAACGTTCGCCCTCAGCGAATGTTTGGATAGCATGTCCTATATCGCCGGTTGTATTGCCTGGTTTTACTTGTGCAATTCCCAACATCAGGCTGTCATAGGTAATTTGAATAAGGCGCTCGGCGCGCCGACTTATGTCTCCGACGGGGTACATTCGAGATGTATCTCCATGCCAACCGTCCACAATAACCGTGACGTCAATATTTACGATATCTCCGTTTTTGAGAGGTTTTGCGTTTGGAATTCCGTGACAAACTACATGATTAATCGAGGTGCAGGTGGTGTGTTGATAGCCGCGATAGCCAAGACATGCGGGGACGCCCCCATGACTGACAACGAATTCGAATGCCGCTCGGTCGAGCTCTTCTGTGCTAACGCCGGGCTTGACCATTGGAGCCAGCATATCAAGACACTCAGCCGCTAGCTTGCCGGCCTTGCGCATACCGGCGAAGGCGTCTGGACCGTGGAGTTTGATCGAACCGTCGCGCTCTAGAGGCGCATCAATAGCTTCAACGTAATTCATAGCAGCGCCTATATCACCAAAAGTGGAGTAGGCAAAATATTTATGCCCTCTGTCTTTATCTGTGTTCTATAGACCAAAATTTCGACACCCATATCTTTTGCCTTTGCAAATTCCTCGGCGTAATTTGGGTCAATGTCTCTCGCGAGTTCGAAACCTTCACAGTCATCGCGATTTACTAGATAAAACATAACGGCCCGATGACCTTCGCGAACCATATCTCCAAGCTCTCGTAAATGTTTGGTTCCCCGAACGGTTGGGCTGTCCGGAAATTCAGCCAGTTTCGCTTGCCTTGACAGGGTTACGTTTTTGACCTCGACATAACAAAGTGGTCTGCTGGGATTCTCTAAAAGGATATCAATCCGGCTGTTTTGTCCATACTTAACCTCGCGCCGAAGGCTGCCATATCCTTTGAGTTCCGAAATTTGTCCGGCTGTAATAGCCGCTTCTACAACGGGGTTCGCGATGGCTGTATTGATGCATATTCGAGCGGCACCGACTTCTATGACCTGCCAATCCCATTTAAGTTTTCTATTCGTGTTCTGCGCAGCAGAGACCCAAACATTTGCACCTTCTTCCTTCACACCCATCATAGAGCCGGGATTGGCGCAATGGGCCGTGATAACCTTTCCGTCCAGCTCAATATCCGCGAGAAAGCGTTTATAGCGTTTTATCAATTTACCTTTTTGAATGGGGGCCGGGAATTTCATTGGGTTACGCGAGGTCCCGGCCATGTTTCGATGGGATCTTTAGTGTTCACGGTCATATTTTCACCTTCAGTGGCACGTGTAGGGACGCCGCTTTTGTCAAAATTATCGAGGCAAAAAATATTTACGCCAAAGTATTGTGGATCAGATCGTTTTCTATGAAATGTGTATATCCCACACTTTTTGCAAAAATAGTGTCGGGCAATTTTCATGTTCCACTGATACTCGCTAAGGGATTCTTCTCCAGATATTAAATTGAAAGCACTATCGTGGACCTTGGTCATAAGGGCGTTCTTTTTCACACATAGGGAGCAATCGCAAGTTGTAAGTTTGCTTATCTCTGACTCAATTGTGAACTTGATATTTCCGCAATGGCAGGAACCAGAATGGATCATTGATTTACTCCGAAATATACGTTGCGACGGTCCGGCGGTGAGGGCGGTCGCGATGTTCAAATAAAAATATGCCTTGCCATGTACCCAAGGCTAAACGTCCGTCAATAATTGGAATGTTGATTGATACAGGTGTTAAAGCGGCTTTAATGTGAGCGGGCATGTCATCCGGACCTTCGCATGTATGACGGATCCAGCTCATGGATGGATCGTCTGAGTTTGGGACGAGCCGTTTAAAAAAGGCGTTCATATCCGCCCTGACATCCGGATCAGCGTTTTCTGAAATCAAAAGAGAACAAGATGTATGCCGGACAAAAAGGGTCAAAAGGCCAGACGGTTTCTGAGAACGTGCGACATAATCCATAACTTGGGGCGTGAAGTCATATAATCCCGGTCCTTTTGTCGTTATTTCAAAGATTGTGCTCATTCTAGATACTATAAAGTGATTCAATTCGGGTTTCACCCCGTAAGGAAAGATATGAAGACTGTTACCGCCGGAATATTGCTCATTGGCGACGAGCTGCTTTCGGGCCGTACCCAAGATAGTAATTTGCGAGACATAGCGACGTTTCTGGCGCCGCTAGGTGTGCAAGTCGGCGAAGCGCGAATTTTAGCTGATGATGCGGAATTAATTGTGGACGCTGTTCGCGATTTTTCGAGCCGGTTTGACTACGTCTTTACCACTGGCGGGATCGGACCAACCCATGACGATATTACAGCCGATTGCATAGCCGCGGCATTTGATCTGGAAATATCACAGCGCCAAGACGCAGTGGATGAACTTTTAAAACGCTATGAACCTGATGACCTGAATGCCGCTAGATTGCGCATGGCGAGAATCCCCGATGGGGCTAGCTTGATTAAAAACCCGGTCTCACTGGCGCCTGGCTTTCAAACACGGAATGTCTTTACGCTCGCAGGCGTTCCGCAGATTATGCGAGCCATGCTTCAGGATATTGAACGTCGTATTGAGGGCGGGACGACAATAATTAAGCGGACCATTTCTGTAAGCGGAAAAGGCGAGGGCGATGTCGCCGGCCCCTTGAGTGAGATTGCCAAAATTTACCCGCATATCTCGTTCGGGAGCTACCCGTTTTTTAAGGGAGATGGATACGGACTTAATATCGTATTGCGCGGAACAGAAGATGCCGAGCTTGGTAGAATAGAAGCGGAACTTTCCGAGATAATCTCTAAAATCAGTTAGGCTCATATATTGCATTTATACAAAAATGTAGAATTGTCTTGATTTCTACAATATTGTAGCGTAATTGTCCTTCTACACAAATGTAGAGGAGGTAATTGTGAGAGGTCTTACAACCAAAACTATTTTGACCGGAGCAGTCCTAACGCTTTGGTCAGTAGCCGTTAAAGCGGAAACTATAACATGCGAGAATGCATCAGATCGATGTGATCCCAACGCCGTACAAACGGTGGCTTCGCTAAAACCATCACATGATCTTATTGAACGTGATGCGCATTACGATATTTCGATAATTCCCGGTAAATATGAATGGGTCGAAGGCGAAATTTCAGGGTTTGCTCTTGAATACGAAATTCTTCCGACAATATGGGATACCGTAACGAAGCGCATTGAGCTGACGCCTAAAAACCGTGAAATTTCAGCGCCGTTTTTGGCTAGCCGTTCTGTCATGCGCGCCTCGGGCCGCACAACACCCATATCTAATCAGATCCCGCCATCTATTGTCCGAAATATCCTGCACCAAAAAGTTGTCACCCATGCGCAGCCTCTGGCAAAGCTTGTGCCTTTTCAGATTCAAGAAGGCCGAACTCGCATTCAAATCCAAAAGCCCAAAATTGTTGAGAAACGCATTCCAGCTATTGTCGCAAATGGGGGAGATAAATCATGAGACAAGTCTTTACCATGTCCATCGCGCTGACAGCATTGATCGGATGTCAGACGAACATTAAAACTGATGTTCAGGACGAATCCACGCAGAAGGTTATGGAGGCCTATCAGACTGTTAGTCCAAATACAAAAGGGCAATTTACGGTATTTGATGGGACAAACAGCCGAGTCGTAGAGTCTTCACAGGCAACGGTTTCCCAAACAGGGGAAATACTAACCCGCGTCTTGATTCCGGCGAGTTATAAGACATTGCCAAATGGTCAGCGTGTTCTTGATCCCAATTCCGATGCAAACCATCCGCATTCAATGGGAGGAGAGGCAAACTTTGTCTTCGAAACAATTCCGGGCGAGACAGAAACAAAAACCCGTATTGAAAAGGTTAGTGATCATTCAACCGAACTTATTGTCTTGCCGCCCCAATATGAAACTGTAACCGAAACAGTTGTTGTGCAGCCGCAATCTGTCCATTACGAGACAACGCCCGCAGAATTTGGCTGGGTCGATGGTGAAATTCCCGGGAGTACAACCGAATTTTTGACGACGCCGCCGGTCTACGAAACCGTAGTGGAGCCGGTCGTCGTGCAAGAAGCTTCAACAGAACTTGTCACAGTTCCTGCTCAATATACGGAGTATGAAGGAAAACGAGTCCTCATCAGCCCAGCTCGCACAATGGAAAGAACCGTTCCATCTGTTACGAAAATGGAATCAAGACGTGTCGTCAAAACACCGGCAGCAACGCGCGAGCGCGTAGTCCCTAATATCATAAAAGACGGCAAAACTTATATGCCGATCAAGCCTGCTGAAATAACAGAAAAAACTATTCCAGCTGTAACAAAACAAGTCACGCGCCGGGTTATTAAAACACCGGCATCGACAATCGAAAAGACCATCGACGAGCCATTATATAGAAAAATCACTGAAGTTGTCTCTAAAACGCCAGATGAATATGTCGTTCGGGATCAAGATGGCCAAATCGTAAAACGCTTTGCAAATTTGGACGAATTTGCCAAGTTTAAGAACAATCCTTACAAACGTGTTTCCGATAGTCCGGTTTCTACATTCAGTTCGGATGTGGATACGGCCAGCTATAGCTTCACGCGTCAATTCGTTAAACGCGGGCAAAAGCCTCCAAAAGACAGTATTAGAGTCGAGGAAATGGTCAACTATTTTGATTATGAGTATGACCTTCCTGAGAATGAGGAAGTCCCATTTAAGCCGAGTATCACGATTGTTCCGTCGCCTTGGAATGCTGAAACTCGGTTGGTTCATATCGGTGTGCAGGGTTTTAATGCGTCCGCCCAGTCCCCTGAAACCCGCCCCGATATGAACCTAGTCTTTTTGATCGATGTATCGGGGTCAATGAACCGCCCAAATAAATTACCTTTATTGAAGAAATCCTTCGAGCCATTGATCAAGCAGTTAGGGCCAGACGACAAGGTATCAATTGTCACTTATGCGGGACATGCTGGCGTCGCCCTGGAACCGACGTCTGGGAGAGACAAACAAACCATTCGGGATGCAATCAATCAATTAGGTGCAAGCGGAAGTACGGCCGGCGCGGCGGGAATTCAAACCGCCTACGCCCTAGCGGCCAAAAATTTTGATGCCGAGGGTACTAACCGCGTCATTCTGGCGACCGATGGAGATTTTAATGTGGGGCTATCCGATATAGAGGCACTTAAGTCCTTTATATCGGATAAGCGCGACAGCGGAATTTACTTATCTGTTTTGGGCTTTGGGCGAGGAAATCTCAAAGATCACCTCATGCAGGCTTTGGCACAAAACGGAAATGGGATAGCTGGATATATTGACAGCTTAAAAGAGGCGAGGAAGTTTTACACTCAAGACATGGCCAAGAACATGCTTCCGATCGCAAATGATCTCAAGCTTCAGGTCGAGTTTAATCCGGAGCGTATTTCGGAATATCGACTACTTGGATATGAAACCCGTGCGCTTAAACGTGAAGACTTTAATAATGACAAAGTCGATGCGGGTGATGTCGGGCAAGGTCATGCTGTGACGGCGATTTACGAGGTAAACCCCAAGGGGTCTTCGAGGGCATTCGTGGATCCGCTACGTTACGGCAAAGAAGCCATGGAAACGGATCTGAATTTTGTCAATGAGTTTGGCTTCTTAAAAATCAGATATAAGAAACCTGGTGACGCAACATCAAAACTCATTACAGCCCCGATCACTGACACAAGTAGATTTGATGCGCTTGATATTGCGCCCCGGTCGACAAGATTCGCCGTGGCGGTCGCCGCTTACGGTCTAAAATTGCGGGGCGATAATTTTATGGATGGAATGAGCTGGGATGCTGTAACAGATTTGGCCTTGGGTTCGAAGGGATTAGATCCTTATGGGCATCGGGCAGAGTTTGTTGATCTAACGCGATCCGCAAAAATAATGGAAAACTAAGGGGCTTGCTATCCCATAAAGGCCGATATTGCGTCAAATGTTGGCGCAATACAGTGTACGGCAATACAATGCATGCTTTTGATGCAACCGAGTGAAACCAAGGCGACCATAATACTATATTCGACGGTCACAGCACCGTCGATATTGGATATATACGACTTAATCATTGTAAACTTTTACCTCGATTTCTTCAGTCTTCTTTATCGTTGTTTCAGCCAGAACCAGCAACGTCAGAGTTGCTGATAGTAAACCGCAGACCGCGTAAAAAGCCAGGTCATGTCGGTTGAACAGGAGAATCAATCCCACCCAAAACAGAAAACCCATCAAGGGTATTAAGGTTTGTTTTTGTTTCATTTTTTCCTCCAATAGGACGATTTCCCCTATCCGTTGCAACCCACGTGCCAATTTCCCGCATTAGGAAAATTTATTCTAAAAAGGATTGTATGTTCGCGGGTTTTCTTTTGAGCCGAGCTTGTTATGTTTGCGAAATATCGGGAGAAAAATTATGAAAACACGCGCCGCCGTAGCATTTGAGGCCAAAAAACCTTTGGAAATTGTTGAAGTTGATCTGGAAGGCCCCAAAGCCGGAGAAGTCCTCGTTGAGATTATGGCGACCGGCGTATGCCACACTGACAGCTATACCCTTGATGGATTTGATAGCGAAGGTCTCTTTCCGAGTATTTTGGGGCATGAAGGAGCGGGCATTGTAAGAGAGGTCGGTAAAGGCGTTACATCATTGAAAGCCGGCGATCATGTTATTCCGTTATACACACCGGAATGCCGGCAATGTAAATCCTGTCTGTCTGGAAAAACTAATCTCTGTACAGCGATCCGTGCTACGCAAGGGAAGGGCCTAATGCCTGATGGGACGTCACGCTTTTCTTACAAAGGTGAAACCATATATCACTATATGGGTTGCTCGACTTTTTCCAATTTCACAGTCCTTCCCGAAATTGCCCTTGCAAAAATCCGTGATGATGCGCCCTTTGATAAATGTTGTTATGTGGGCTGTGGAGTGACCACCGGTATTGGCGCTGTCACAAATACGGCCAAAGTTGCACCTGGCGATAATGTCATTGTCTTTGGTCTGGGTGGTATTGGCCTCAATGTTATTCAAGGCGCCAAGATGGTCGGGGCCAATATGATTGTCGGCGTGGATATCAATGATGATAAGAAGCACTGGGGCGAAAAATTTGGCATGACCCATTTCGTCAATCCTCGGAACATCAAAGGCGATATAGTTCAGCATCTCGTTGAATTAACCGATGGCGGGGCGGATCATACCTTTGATGCAACCGGAAATGTGGAAGTTATGCGTCAGGCGCTGGAGGCATGTCATCGCGGCTGGGGAGTCTCAACGATTATCGGCGTCGCCGAAGCGGGTAAAGAAATTTCCACTCGTCCGTTCCAACTGGTCACGGGCCGGGTCTGGAAAGGGACAGCTTTTGGCGGAGCCAAAGGGCGAACCGATGTGCCCAAGATTGTTGACTGGTATATGAATGGCAAGATTGCTATCGATCCGATGATCACGCATACGTTCAAGCTTGAAGATATCAACAAAGCTTTCGATCTTATGCATGCAGGCGAGTCTATTCGCAGTGTGATCGTTTATTAAAATCTGTCATTGCCGGATGGATTCCGGCGATCCAGGGTGAAGCTTAGGATTAATAAAATTACCGAGCCGATCTCGGTGATGAAGGAAATGATAGGAGGAAATATGTTCAGTCATATGATGGTCGGATCAGACGATCTGGAGAGATCAAAAGTTTTTTACGATGCCTTGTTTGGCGCTTTAGGCGGAAATCCCGGCGTCGTGGACCCAAAAGGCCGCGTTGTTTACATGCATAACGGCGCAGTCTTCCTTGTGACTAAGCCCATTGACGGTAAGCCCGCCAGTCACGGCAATGGCATGACGGTGGGCTTTGCCGCCAAAACAACTGAAATGGCCGATGCTTGGCACGCTGCAGGCATTGCGGCCGGAGGTATGGCCATAGAAGATCCTCCCGGTTGGCGCGAGGGGGCGGGCATGCGACTTTATTTATCCTACCTACGTGATCCAGACGGCAACAAACTCTGCGCTTTGCACCGGGGGTAA
>JAHDDC010000016.1:0-4950 GCA_020629545.1 Hellea sp. | reverse complement strand
CCCGTTCTCTGGTATCTATCCGGACTTACTTGTACCCACGCTAATGTGACGGAAAAAGGTGAGTACCGTAAAGCCTGCGCTGAACATGGTATCATATTCATTGCACCTGATACCTCTCCAAGAGGAGAGGGTGTTCCAGACGATCCAGAGGAAAAATATGACTTTGGCCTAGGGGCCGGGCATTATGTGAATGCCACGCAGGAACCTTGGTCTGAGCATTACCAAATGCGGACCTATATCGAAGATGAGTTGCCGGCCTTGATCGCGAGTGAATTTCCGCAGGCAGATATGGCACGTCAGAGTATAACCGGACATTCTATGGGCGGGCACGGCGCTTTGACTATCGGTCTACGCAATAGTGCTAGGTTTAAGTCGATTTCAGCATTTTCACCGATCGTCAATCCGATGGATTGCCCTTGGGGCGTCAAAGCTCTGACAGGGTATTTGGGACCTGATAAATCCAGTTGGCGCGAATATGATACCTGCGCCCTTATCGAAGACGGCGCCCGACATGATCACATTTTGGTTGATCAAGGTACGTCTGATAATTTTCTGGAAAACGAGTTAAAGACCAATCGATTGGTCAAGGCCTGTGAAAATTCCGGAATAAAGGCGAACATCCGTATGCAAGACGGATATGATCATTCCTATTATTTTATATCGAGCTTTCTATCCGAGCACATAGGGTGGCATGCCAAACATTTGGCGGATTAGCGGTTTTTCCATTTCGGCTTTTGTTTCATTAGAAATGCCATCAAACCAATTTGAAGGTCTTCCGAAGCTGCGATTTTTTGGAGGGCTTTGGTCGGTTGATCCAGAGCCTCGGCGGGATCGAGAATATGGGCGCCTTCATTCATGGTTTCCAAAGAGGCCGCCACAGCCGTAGGGCTCGCGGCGCAGATTCGATCTGCTATTTCTCGGGCCTTTTCGAGAGCTTTCCCAGCATCAGCTTTATAGTTGACCATCCCAAAATGAAGGGCTTCGTCAACCTCCATGGTTCGTCCCGTAAGGATCATGTCTTTTGCAATATGCGGCGGGAGAATTTTGGGGAGACGGAAAATCCCTCCGGCCGCCGCGATCAGTCCGGTTTTGACTTCGGGCAGAGCAAAGGCAGCGTTTTCATCTGCGACAATGACGTCACATGCGAGGGCGATTTCCAGCCCGCCACCGAACGCGAACCCGTTGACCGCAGCAATAACAGGCTTCTGTCGTTTCTTCCGGTGCGTTAATCCTGCAAATCCTGTTTCTGGAAACCAGATGGGCTTTCCGGTGCCCATATATTTAAGATCGTTGCCCGCAGAAAAAGATTTCGTTCCAGCGCCCGTTAGGATTGCGGCCCAAAGGGTTCGGTCCTTTTGGTAAAGGTTGAAAATTTGCTCAAGTTCGAAATTAGCTTCTGGTGTCAGGCTATTGCGCGCTTCTGGCCGGTTAATCGTAACTTCAAGGACATGGCCATTTCTCGATACAAGACAATGCTCAAATGTGTCTTCTAACGAATTCACGATCGGCGGAGTAAGGGCTCTAGTCTTTTCGTGGTCAAAGGTGAAACGGTTTCCCGGTCCTTTGCTGGTTACATAAACCGGGCGGTCCAATGGGTCGCTATCCAATAGCGCCTGAACCGTTTCCATATCGCCCCGATCTGTCACACCCATAAAACGGCGATCATCTTCGAGGCGGCCTATAATGTAGGCCCGTTTGGGACCTTTACGTCCAAACTCAACCGCGTATCCCTCTATGGTCGCGCGACCATCTGCGAAATTGGCGACGCGCGGTTGGTTTTGTTCATTGACAAAAGTTTGCAGCGCAGACTTGTCCGCGTGTTGCCAGCCACCAGTTGCGGGTTCTGTGCCATATATGCCAACGCAATGTTTGGTAATAAATCCACCATTGGCGCCAACCAGACCATATCCGCGCCCGTCTTTTCGAAGCCGTTTAACCGTGTTTACAATACTGTGCATTGCGTAATTATTTCCCGGACCGCCAAAAAATGGCATGCCGCCTGTCAGGGTTAACCCACGGGGATCGTCCACACTTATACCCAGCGCGTCGCAGGCCGAAAAAACCGCGATTGGGAAACAGCTGTAAATGTCAAAACACGATATGTCGTCTGCGGAAAGGCTCGCGGCTTTTAACGCGCCTGTGTAGGCCGTTCTCATCGCGATCGAATGGCTTAGATCTTCGCGATAAAGCTGGCTTAGGTCTTCTGTATCGCTACCGGACAAGACATATATCCAGCGGCTATCGTCAATCCCAATCGCTCGCGCCTTGTCTTCACTCATTAGAATAACAGCCGCAGCTTGATTGACGCCGTCTTTGGCGGTCATTGCGCGGGGATAGGCATCTGTGACAGGATTATTAGTGTCTGATAAGGATGAAATCTGGGTCGCGGTTTGAGTTTCTGAAAACATAGCGTTTGAGTGCTTTGCTGCAACGCTTGCAAATTTTTCAAATAGCTCGCCGCAAGATTTTGCATAGGCTTCCCGGCTCAGCCCCAATCGCTTTCGCCGTGCATGTTCCATAATCGTGTATGCGGATGGAATATGCGTGAACTCGTTCTGCAGATTGGCGATATCAAACATATTTGTGATTTCTGGATGTCGCCGTTCGCAAGGACCATCTGCGTCATCTGTCCAATCTGCTTTGACTTTTGCCTTTTTTAACGCCTTTTGATTAGCTAGCGCTTCTCCGCCGACCAAGAGAACGGACTCTCGCTCTCCATTGCAGATCATTGTTGCGAATTCATTGATTAATTGTTGCGGGACTTGACCGCCAGATGCCGAATAAACGGCATGTTCAGGGGAAATTCCAACTCTTTTGCAAATTGACCTGGGTAAATTTTCAGGATCTCCAAATGGGCTTCGGAGCTGAACGCCAGACTCTGAAAACGTTCGTACAGTGGCAATGGTATCAATGAAATTCCCGGTTTCTTCGAGCCCGGTATCCTTGATAGCTTTACGAGCGGCTTGTTCCATAAGGTCAAGCGGGGAGGAGGCCTGATCTAACTCGGTTGGAACCTGTTCGACAACCTCGCCAACGCCAATTATAACGACATTTATCATATGAGAGGCTTATTCTAAGTGTGCCAGATGACCTGGCTATCATCTTCATGCCAGGCGAGATAATTGTCTCCAAAGTTTTTGTCTAAATTAAACCGTTTGACTTTCAAAGTCGGAGTCAGCAACTCGTTTTCCATTGTCCACGGATCCGATTGAATGATAGCCGTTGATATATGTTCGAACTTGGCACGTGTCGCGTTGAGCTCTGCAATTGAAGAGGTCAGGGATGCTTCCACTTCGGCCTTATCGGCAGCAAGCCCCATTGGCGATAGATTATACAAGGCTATAGGCTGCGGAATGCCAAGGCCAACAACGCAAACCTGATCAACAAAATCATTTTTCGCTAGCACTTCTTCAAGCGGGTTGGGCGTTATGTAACTGCCTTTGGATGTTTTAAAAGCGTCTTTGACCCGGCCAATTATTCGTAAAAACCCGTTTTCATCAATAGTGCCGCGGTCACCGCTATGCAGCCAGCCATCTTTTAGGACTTCGGCCGTCTTTTCTGGCGCTTTATAATACCCCTTCATCATATAGGGCGACTTCATCAAGACTTCACCGCTATCAGGGTCAATTTTGACTTCGCCGCCGGGTATGGCTTTCCCAACGGAATCGAGCGGTGCGTCGCGCATTGGACTATTTGTCATCGAACCGCAAACTTCGGTCATACCGTAAGCTTCGATCAAATGCAGATCAAATTTCTTATAGAAGCCTTTGATAAAAGCCGGCGTGATGGCAGCGCCGGTTCCTGCGATTTTAATATCCCTTAGTCCGAGCGTTGTTCGAATTTTCTTTTTCATAATGGAAGATATGATCGGTATCGATAAAAGCCGGTTTAGTTTTTTCTCTGGAAGTTTTTGCGTAACCCCCATGTAAAAATTGGTCCAAATTCGCGGAACAGCGAATATGCTTGTTGGCTGCGTTTCTTGAATGTTTTTCACAAAGGTTTCGAGTTTTTCGGCGAATGATATCGTACCGCCCATCCAAATGGCCGGTAATTCTACGCCAATGCGTTCACCGACATGATTAAGTGGTAGGTAAGAGAACATTTTGTGTTCTTTGTATTTGAACATCCCAAGCCAGTTCTCTCTTTCCTCATTAGCCATCATCATCGCCGGCGACCGATGAATATGCATCACGCCCTTGGGTGTTCCGGTTGTGCCGGATGTGAATTTTATCGTCCAAAGATCATCCAGTCTGGGAACAAAATTCTTTGTATGTGGCGCAGCGCTACTGACGAGATCGTCCCAATCTTCACCAATTGTCACCTCAGCATTGTCATCATAATGTGGAAACTTAATTGTCTTTATCCGGTCGGGTATGGCGGCAACATGTCCGTTATCCCAATTATCCAGCTTCCCGACAAATAGGCCCTTTAAATCCGCAAGCTGGATGACATTGGCCAATTGATCCCCAGGGAGACTGGCGTAAAACGGCACAGAAACATATCCGCCCATATGAATAGCCAAATCCGCAAGGATCCAATGATAGCAATTTTTGGAATAAATTCCGATATGGTCACCCGGCTTTAAGCCTAGCTCTGTCATGGCGGTCACCATTTTACGAGCTTCTTGACCGGCCTGGGCGAATGTGAGTTCTTTCCAAACGTCTCCCTTAGGTTGACGCAAGAATACCTTGTCTGGCGTAGTCGTCTCCCAATGATAGAAGCGCTCAATAACCGTGGGTATTTCAGAGTCGTTCATGTCATTCCTTTTTGGGATCATTTAGCAGTTCGATTTTTTTGCCATGAAATCTTGACGGCGTCATCTATAAATACTGATTTCGCACAAAGTGCGACAATTATTGCTAGAAATCACTTGTTGAATCACAGCATGAGGTCTACATAGCCGCTTCAAATTCTATCGCGGGCGTGGTGGAATTGGTAGACACGCAAGAC
>JAHDDC010000061.1 GCA_020629545.1 Hellea sp. | reverse complement strand
CCTGCTTTATATCGCCATTGAGAGTAACAAGGTCGGTGACCCGGCCGATGCCAAGAAAGTCCGAACCTGGGGGATTGCCATTGCGGTGGTTTTGCGGATCGTGCTTTTGATCCTGATTGTAGCGCTCTTTGATGTCATGGCGAAATATTATTTCAATGTGGACCTCGGAAGTTTCATCAAAGGCAAGTTTACGGTTCAGTCCATCATCACGCTGCTGGGTGGTGCCTTTATTATCTACACAGCCATAAAGGAAATTAATCACATGCTCGCCGTAGATCATATTGAGCATTCCGAAGGCTCAGGCCGGAGAACGGTCGGCGGCGCTATTGCCTTTATCGTGATGATGAACCTGGTCTTCTCTTTTGACTCTATCCTGTCGGCTATGGCCATTGCCAGTGTCCCGCCTGAGGTTGAAGGCGGCCAGACCACCTATCATGTAGCGCTCATGGCAATTGCTATCGTTCTGTCCGGTATCGCCATGATCCTGTTGGCGGACTATGTAACGGACTTCCTCAAGAAAAACCGCATGTATCAAATCCTTGGTCTTTTCATCCTGTTACTTGTTGGCGTTCTGCTGGTCTCCGAAGGGGCCCACCTGGCTCACCTCAAACTGTTTGGGTATGAGATCCAGGCCATGTCTAAGCCGACCTTCTATCTGGTCATCGGTGTTCTCGTGGTGACGGATATTATCTCTAGCAAATATCAGAAACGCCTCTGGGCCCAAAAAGAAGCAGAGATACGCGGTGATCATCCGGAAACGGATGGTTTGGATGCCGTGAATAAGGCTATGGGTAGTAAAGGCGGCGGCGGCCACTAAAAGCTGATCTGAATTAATCTTCCATTGTGTCGGTTTTTCCGGCCCTTTTTATTGCGCGGGAAAAGACTTAAGCTCGGCATATGACACAATTGCAAATCTTCACGACCGGTGGCACGATCGACAAAGTTTATTTTGACGCCCTCTCTGATTTTCAAGTCGGTGATAGCGGTATTGGTAATATGCTCAATGAGGCCAATATCAGCTATGATTATGTGATAACGCCCTTGATGAAGAAGGACAGCCTGGAACTGACTGATGATGACCGAGACCTGATTTACAATGCCATATTGAATGCCAAGGCCTCCAATATTCTGGTCACCCACGGAACGGACACGATGGCTGTCACGGCACGCCATGTGTCTGATATTCAAGATAAAACAATCGTCTTTACAGGCTCAATGTTGCCAGCCTCGCATCGGGCGACCGATGCGGTTTTTAATGTGGGCTTTGCCATTGCCAGCGCCCAACTCTTACCGCCTGGCACTTATCTGGCCATGAATGGTCAAATCTTTGACCCGAAGACAGTTGTCAAGGACCGAGAGGCTGGCGTGTTTAAAAATGCTTAAAGGGATGGCTTGGATAGCCAGCCACAAAGCGAAATATTGCACCATTGCTCAACTGCTAAGAAAGTGTTAAAGACCTCTTAGGCGCAAAAAGGGGCTATTTATGACGTTTAAAGCTTTGCTCGCTGCATCTGCAATAGGTGCGGCGCTTACTTTTTCTATATCACCGTCGGCATCGGCAGGGCCGAATCCGTATATTGGTGACATACAGATTTTTGCAGGCAATTTCTGTCCAAGATCATGGGCTGAGGCCAATGGCCAACTCCTTCCGATTGCACAGAATACTGCATTATTTTCTTTGTATGGGACCACCTTTGGCGGTGATGGTCGGACTACATTTGGCTTACCAGATTTGCGTGGCCGGACAATGGTCGGTGAAGGTGTGGGCCCTGGGCTCCCGAATGAGAGTTTAGGGCAAAGAGGTGGAGCTGAACAGACAACTATTGGTATTGCAAACTACCCGTCACATTCTCATCGTGCGGGCATCCAGACTCATAGAACGGATGCGGATTCCACGCGGGCTAAAAGAAACGCGTTTGCACCGACGTCAGAGGCCAATACCTATCATTCTGGCGATGCTCCCGATCGAAAATTTATGAATCTAAATTCTATCGTGGCCGACCCGGCAGGCGGGGGACAACCGGTCAATAATATGCAGCCCTCTCTGGGGATCACGCATTGTGTTGCCTTGCAGGGCGTATTTCCATCTCGAAGTTAAGGGGGCGTAAAATGTTAAAAAAGTTACTCGTTTTTTCCACGGCAATGATCTCAGGATCTCTATTCTTAAATGTTTCTGCCGCCGAGGCGCAATCCGAACCCTGGGTTGGCGAAATCCGGGCTTCGGGCTATAATTTTTGTCCGAGGGGCTGGGCTCCGGCGGATGGGCAGTTATTGCCTATTTCCCAGTATCAAGCCCTGTTTTCACTCGATGGGACCATGTATGGCGGCGATGGCCGAACAACCTTTGGCCTTCCAGACCTGCGGGGTCGATCGGCGACTGGGCATGGCCAACAGCCGGGCCTGCGAAGCTGGCAACAGGGTGAAAAACTGGGAACTGTGTCCGAAACGCTCAATGCGCTACAAGTCCCGACCCATACGCATAGAGCGGGACTTCGCACCAGTGAAGATCCGGCGGATTCCACCAGTCCTAAAGGTAATGCAATTGCGAGCACGGTCAGCAATAGCTATCAAACCGGCGCGCCGTCTGCAGCCTTTATGCATACGGACACAGTTGTTGTGGACCAGGCCGGCAGTGCGAGCCCGCTGTCTGTTTCAAATGAACAGCCTTATTTAGGAGTTAACTATTGTGTTGCTTTAACCGGCATTTATCCATCGCGGAATTAGGAGGACAATATGCAAATTATTTCTAAATTACTTTTAAGCTCTTCTATTGTCTTCGCAGTATCTTCTCTGGGGAAAGAGGCACATGCGACCGACAGACATTTAGGCGATGTGGTGCCTGTGGGTTTTAATTTTTGCCCGAGAGGAACAGCAGAAGCAGCAGGTCAACTCCTGCCCATCAATTTAAATCAATCACTGTTTTCCATTTTGGGCACGCAATATGGTGGTGATGGGCGCACGACATTCGCTCTGCCTGACATGCGTGGACGCCTGGCTGTGCATGTGGGGAGTGGAACTGGCCTTACAACTCGATCTATTGGGCAGAAATTTGGTACGGAAACCAATACGCTCAACATGACGCAGATGCCGTCACATACACACCGTATGGCCATTCAGACAAATTCTGATGAAGTTGGCAACGCTAATAAACCTCGGGGTAATAGTTTCAGCGTGAGCTCACAAAATCAGTTCGACAGCGGTGCGACTTTGACAACCAAATTTATGAACACGGACACGGTAAGCGTTCAAAGCAGCGGTCAAGTCTCGCCTCAAGCGCAAAACAATATCATGCCGACTTTGGCGATTAAATATTGTATTGTTACGTCAGGTTTATTTCCATCGCGTAATTAAAGTCATTAAATACGGATCAGTTTCTGATCCGCACATCCTCCAAAGCCGTGGCGTAGTCGAACACCATATGGGCTGAGACCTCGACCATTTGCGGGCCTGACAACACAGACTGGCGCAGAGCATTGCTTTGTCTGTTCGAGATTTGCTTACCCGTTTGCTGGGTTGTTACAGGTTGCGCCACTGTCATGGCTGGGGTTTTGATGCGTCGTCGAGTGATCTCTTTTTTGACAGCCGGAATAACCCTTTCTTGCGTGCTGGCGGGTGTTTTAACGACACGCCGAGTTACCTGTTTTGTAACGGCGGGAATGTTTTTCTCCACGGTCCTGGCCGGAGTGTCGATCACCCGGCGTTGAATATTCTTGGTCACAGGTGGAATCGTCTGACCATTATATTCATATCCCTCTTGGACAATGATGGTTTCAGTTACAGTTCTATAAGTCGCCGGTATGGTGACATATTCGACGCTTTGCGGTTGAACGACTACCGTTTCTGTAACATTTTCAAATGTAGAAGGCACAGTAACAAGTTCTGTTGAAGCTTCCTGAACGACAACCGTTTCCGTCACGGTTTCAAATTCCGGCGGAATAGAAATAGAATTGGCATAGCGAGGCTGGCTCACCACAGCCTTGCTCTGAGGGCCAAAACGACCGAAACGCGTGGGCTGGGAGACGGAAAAGGTTTTCACCTTCTTTAGTCGTGTGCCTGATCGGTTTGCGATCAGCTCCGCTTTTTTGCGGGCATTGGCGACGGCCTTTTCCGCCGCCGTCTGATAGACCGCGTCATAATCGCTAAAATCATAGCCATAGAGATTGACCTCTGAGACCCCGGCCCGGGTGAAGGCGTTCATAAACTACGGCGCTTTTTCGGCTGGGTTTATCCGGGCCGTAAAACGCAGGCTGGCTTTCACATTGAGCACGCCACAGCTTTTTTGCGACAAGCGTGGTTCCACCTCTTTCACGGATTTTTCCAGCCGTTTCTTTTGATCGTCCCGTTGTTTCTGGGCCTGCTCAAACCGGCTCTCGAAGTCTTCCAGGCCTTCTTCCTTTTCAAACAGATCCCGCCTGAACTCGGGAATATCCCGGTTGGCCCGCAGCTTTCGGATGGTGGCCAGTCTTTTCAACCGCTCGCTTTCATAGCTCTCACGGGCTTTCTCATTCTGCTCGGCGAGGGACTTCATCTGCCAACGCACCGAACGATTATGTCGTTGAGCGGTCAGGTTCTCGGCGTAGCGGGTGTGGGCCTCGCGATTATCCGCGAGGCAGTCTTGGTCCCACTTATTGGCCGCACTGATATCCGTGTAACTCATTTCCGTATCGGCCGTGTCGGCGGTGGCTTGAACCCCGTTGATGATATCGGCGACCCGGGCATAGGCGGCGTCATGGGATTTGTTCTCAATTTCAATGAGGCCGGTCACCACGGCGATATCCGGGGCGGCCTCCACCCGACCGATAGCGGAGACGGACAAAGGGGAGGGAATATAGGGCCTGCCCGTCTCCTGTTCGGCTATGACTGTTGTGGTATCTTTTGCGATTTCGCCTTGATTTTCCGGGGTCCCGCAGGCGACCAGCAGGCACGCTGGCCCGGCAAGAAGAATTGTCGTAAGCTTACTCATAGATAAACTCCAACTGTATAGAGGCCGAAATGACTTGCGGTCCGGGCTTGAGATTCATGGGGGCAACAGTCGTCGTTTCGCCGTCATCTTCGAGCAGGCGCGTGGTCTCGCCCGCCCCGCCCGTCGCCAGAACGGGCGCGGAGGCACCGCCATATTGATAGGTTGGCTGATAGGCGGCCAGGTTCTTGACGCCCTTAATCACGGCGCCGCCAGACTCAGCCAGACGGTCCGCCTTTTCTCTTGCATTATCAATGGCCCGGGCTGCGGCTTCCAGTTCCAGATTGTCAATATCGGAGACTTTGAAACCGTTGAGGCTGACCCGCACAGCACCGGCTTCTGTCAGGGCGGATATGGCATGACCCGCCCGGTCCACCGGGGCGCCCGTATAGGTAAAAGACAGGCTTGCCTGGTGCGTAACATCTTTACAGACCTTGTGTTTGATGCGCTCTTCCCCTTCGCGCAATGTCTGGTTATGGCGATCAGCCTCAGCATTAAACAAAAGGCAGTCCGGGTCTTTTACACCCGTCGTATTGACGGCGGCAAAATTAAAACCGGACACGTTCAGGCCTTGGACCTCACTCAGCTTAGCCTCGGCCCCATTGACCACTTCGGACAGAGCATTCATGGCTTGGGTCAGGTCGTCATTTTGTTTGATAACGGCGCCGGAAATCACAAAACGGTCGGGCATGACCTCCACCTCGCCAACGCCTGTAACGGTGACATATTTAATTTCGCCTTCGGAAATCAGTTCCGGTTCGACCTTTTCGCAGCCAGCCAGAACCAGCCCGGTCAAGACCGGGTATAATAAAACTCGGGGTAACATTGATATTCTCCAAATATGTAGAACGGTATATACTACAAAATTGTAGAATGTCAAGAGGTGCGAAAATTCTAAGTAATGAAGCGGTCTATTTGTTCATGAAAATGGACGATATTCGGTTCGAAATGCCCAAAAGTGAAATGCGTATTGGCGCCGGAGGCGAGGCTTTCCTGCGCCGCTTCTACGACGGCGATGTCTTCTTCCTGACCCGTCTGGCTAACGAACTCCCGGTCGCGAATGGCATTTTCTAAAGCTGACACCTGATCGGCCTGACCGCGAGTGTGGGTCATGCTATAAGTCGTGAACTTCACCCGCTCCGTCCCAATAGGCTCCAAGATGCCCAGCGTCGTGTGATGGGTCAGTTGCGAGATAATCACATTGGGGAACATCTGGTAGAGGTAGGACAGGCTGCCGGTCGCTTCCCGTTTTTCCGGTAGTACATTGGCGAGTTTCTCGATCCGCCGGAAAGGATAGGTGATGCGCGAATGCGGGCCACAGGTCTCAATCACATTGAGATTATCAAACCCAAAAGGATAGAAGGTTTTTCCGTGGGCCGGTTTGATATGATAGCCCTCAATAAAGCTCTCCATGAAAAGCTTCCAATTGGACTCGACAATACCATCTGCCTGCGCAAAGAGCTCTTGCTCCGGCGTAAAAAACTCGGGCAGGCCCTCCAGAAGTGTTTCCGGATTGTCTATGCCGTCCTCCTGAACCACATAGATCAAACCCCCTCGCTCGATAATTTTGACTTCGGACAGGCCGAGCTTGGATTTATCCAGTTCCGGAAAACCATTTTCGTGAGGCACGCCGAGCAGCGCCCCGTCCAGACCATAAGACCAACCATGATAAGGACAGACAAAGGCGCCGACACAGCCATGATCTTTGGCCACTTTTGTCCCTCTATGTCTGCAGGCATTTTTAAAGCCCCGCGCAACACCATCTTTACCTCGCACGATAATTAGCGGCGTCCCTGCCGCCGCATAGGTGATAAAGTCGCCATGATTTTTGATAGCAGCGCTTGGGCAAATTGGTGTCGGGAGCTTACGGAACATGGCCAGTTCCTGGGCAAGTCTCTCATCAGAAATATAATGATCAACCGGTTCTTGGCGTACCCGGTCGCCACGATCCGTCGTCCCGTCTTTAATATGGGCGAGGACGCGATCGATGACGTCATTATCGGATAAATATTGTGCCATGAAATGGCATTAGCGCTGCGTCATGGAAATGTCACGCAATTCGACTTGCTATTCTTATCGCTCTGGCATAGAGCCGCGCCTTTATTTTCGATCCCCCCAACAGGTAAGACTTACCATGCCCAAGACATCACTCTCAGGCTTTCTAGAGCAGGTCAATATTCCAGCTCGACGCCGCGCTGGTCAGCCCATGACCTTTACGCCTCACCGGATTAAGGTTGAAGTTCTGGCGGGTATCACGGTTGCCCTGGCGCTTATCCCGGAAGCGGTCGCTTTCGCTTTTGTGGCGGGCGTACACCCACTCGTTGGGCTCTATGCGGCTTTTATTGTTGGATTGATCACGGCCTGTTTCGGCGGACGCCCCGGCATGATCTCTGGCGCGACCGGGGCCTTAGCCGTTGTCATGGTGGCGCTGGTGGCACAACACGGCGTGCAATATCTTTTTGCCACGGTCGTATTGATGGGAATTTTGCAGATCCTGGCGGGTATATTCCGGCTCGGTAAATTTATCCGGCTCGTGCCCCACCCGGTCATGCTCGGCTTTGTCAATGGACTGGCGATCATCATTGGTCTGGCGCAACTTAAACAGTTTGAAGTCCCCGGCAGTGCCGGGCATACGCCGTCAGACGGCGGCCATGGCCACGGACCGTCCATTTTTGACGCCGAATATATCACAGGCGGGCCACTCTTCATTATGTTGGCCCTGGTCGGCCTGACCATGTTGGTGATCTGGCTGCTGCCGCGCTTTACCAAAATCATTCCTGCGCCGCTGGCGGGGATATTGGTGACGGTGGGTATAGTTTTGGCGCTGGGCCTCAACGTTCCAACCGTGGGCGACATGGCGTCCATCAAAGGTGGTCTTCCACAATTTGCAATCCCACAAGTCCCTCTGAATTTTGAAACCCTCCAGATCATTCTGCCCTACGCCCTTATTCTCGCAGCCATTGGCTTGATTGAAAGCCTGCTGACATTAAATCTGGTCGGCGAGTTGACCAAGAAACGCGGCGGCGCGTCTCAAGAATGCGTCGCTCAAGGCGCGGCCAACGTGGTCACAGGTTTCTTTGGCGGGATGGGTGGTTGCGCCATGATCGGCCAGAGCATGATCAATGTAAAATCCGGCGCGCGCACGCGTCTTTCGGGTATCGTGGCAGCGCTGGCGCTTTTAGCATTTATCCTGTTCGGCTCACAATGGATTGAACAAATCCCACTGGCCGCTTTGGTCGGCGTTATGTTCATGGTCGTCATCGGCACCTTCGCCTGGCAGTCCTTCCGCATCATGACCCGCATCCCGAAATTGGATGCTTTTGTTATCTTGTTGGTGACCGCCGTGACCGTAAAATATGATCTGGCTATTGCCGTGATCGTCGGCGTCATCGTCTCAGCGTTGGCCTATGCCTGGAATAATGCCAAACGTATTCAGGCCGAGATCGCCGAAGAAGAAGGCGCAAAAGTCTATAAGGTCGAAGGTCCGCTTTTCTTTGGCTCGACCGATGGTTTCGCCGAGCTGTTTGATCCGTCTGGCGACCCGGACACGGTTGTGGTGGATTTCATGCGCAGCCGCGTCGTCGATCAATCGGCCCTGCAAGCCATCGAAGATATGGCGCAAAAATATCGCGACGAAGGTAAGACATTGCATTTGCGGCATTTGTCCAAAGACTGCCACGCCCTTCTATCTAAGGCTGGGCAGCTGGTCATCGATTCAGGCGATGATCCGTCTTATGGTCTGGTCGTAGATTACGGCGTCCGCACGGGCCGGTTTGGCGGGGGCCATTAATTCATATAAATCCTCATCCTGAGGAGCGCGTAGCGCGTCTCGAAGGATCCTCCAGAAATGTGCACTGTTGCAAGACCCTTCGAGGCTTCGCTATCGCTTCGCACCTCAGGATGAGGAGCTATATGAGTGTTAAGATTGCTTTGCGGCATGAGGATGAGAGATAGCAGAAAAAATTATCACCCCCGCTCATCCTTGGACGTCCCCAAACATATATATGACGTTATACTCGCTACTTGCGGCAGGATACCCAGGCGGTTGGAGTGGAAATCCTTGTAGGCGGACAGATCGCTGACTTCGACGCGCAGCATATATTCCACATCGCCAGTGACATTGTGGCATTCTTTGACCTCACTGGCGGCGGCCATGGCCTGCTCAAAGGCAAGGGCGTCTTTGCGGAGCTGCCCGGATAAAGCCACCATAACGAAAATGGTCATGGCCGGGCCGAGCTCGGCTTTATTGATAATGGCCCGGTAGCCCTTGATAATGCCGGAGCGCTCCAGCTCTTGCACCCGGCGCAGGCAAGCGGAGGGCGAGAGGCCCACTTGATCGGCCAGATCCACATTGCTGATCTTGCCGTCCTGCTCGAGAACGGACAATATTCTCTCATTTGTCGCGTCAATACGTGCCATATATTGCAAATATTGACGACAGACGCGCGAAAAAGCAAGGATATTGAGACGGAATTGCGCTATTATTGCGCCATGTCAGATTTTGGGGAAGAGATATACGGATTTCGAAACGCGCGCCTTGCCACCATGACGGGCGATAGCGGTTACGGCCTCATTGATGGCTATGTCATCTGGGACGAAGACCAGATCCTCCACATCGGCAAAGATATTCCAGACCAATTTAAGAACGCAGAGATAACCGACCTCGAAGGTCGCTTGGTCACGCCCGGTCTTATCGATTGCCATACACATCTGGTTTATGCGGGCTCCCGGGCCAAAGAATTTGAAATGCGCCTTGAGGGCAAATCGTACGCAGAGATTGCCACAGCCGGCGGCGGCATTGTCAATACGGTCAGTGCCACGCGGGCGGCTAGTGAAGATGAGCTCCTCACCCAAACTCTGGCCCGTCTTGATAATCTTCTGGCCGAAGGTGTCACAACCGTTGAGGTCAAATCCGGCTACGGGCTCGACGAAGCCACTGAACATAAAATGCTGACCGTGGCGCGGGAGCTGGAGCATAATCGCCTCGTCAATATCCAGACCACCTATCTGGGGGCCCATGCTATTCCGAAGGGCATGACGGCGGATGACTATATCGACGACGTCTGCATTCCCGCCTTGCGCTCTGCCCATGAAAAGCACTTGGTCGACGCTGTCGACGGATTTTGCGAAACGATAGGTTTTACACCAGCACAAATCGCGCGCGTCTTCGACGCGGCCAAAGACTTAGGCCTGCCTATTAAGCTCCATGCCGAGCAGCTTTCCGATCAGGGCGGCGCACAGCTCGCGGCGAAATATAATGCGCTCTCCGCCGATCATCTGGAATATATTTCGGACGCAGGCATTGCCGACATGGTCGAGGCGGGCGTGGTCGCGGGCATTCTGCCGGGCGCATTTTACTTTCTCGGTGAAACCCAAAAACCACCCATTGAAAAATTCCGTGCCGCAAGCGTACCCATGGCCGTGGCTACGGACAGCAATCCCGGCAGCTCCCCCATGACCTCCATCCTTCTGGCCATGAATATGGCGGCGACGCTGTTTGGCCTGACGCCCGAAGAGTGCCTGCGGGGAGTGACGGTCAATGCGGCTTGGGCCTTAGGTCTCACAGATTGCGGGCGTCTCGCCCCGGGCCTGCGGGCAGACCTGGCCGTCTGGGATGTGGAACATCCGGCCGAGCTCACCTATCGCATGGGGGACGCGCCGCTTCACAGACGGATCTTTGGAGGTATCCCATGTTAGAGCTTGAACCGGGCAATGTATTCCTCCCTGATCTTGAAAAAATCTATCGAGACGAAGTTCCGGTCCGTCTGTCAGAATCCGCCTATCAGCATATCGCGCAATCCGCTGAAATGGTCGCTCGCGCCGCCGCCGGTGCCGAGGCCGTTTACGGCATTAATACGGGATTTGGAAAACTGGCGTCGATCCGCATCGCGCCGGAAGATACGGAAACTCTGCAACGCAATCTTATTCTCTCGCACAGCGCCGGTGTCGGCGCGGCCACACCGCGAAACATAACGCGGCTGATGATGGCGTTAAAGCTCATCTCTCTTGGCCGGGGTGCCTCCGGGGTCAAACCGGAGACCCCCGCCTTGATCGAAGCCATGCTGGAAAAAGGCGTGACGCCTGTCGTCCCCGCCCAAGGTTCAGTCGGGGCCTCAGGCGACCTGGCGCCGCTGGCCCATATGGCGGCGGTCATGATCGGCGAGGGCGAAGCGGAATATGATAATCAGATCTTACCCGGTGGGGTCGCTCTTACAAAGGCCGGTCTTAAGCCAATTATATTGGGCCCTAAAGAAGGCCTGGCGCTGATTAACGGTACGCAATTCTCGACCGCTTATGCGTTAGCAGGTTTGTTTGAAGCCTGGCGCGCCGCGCAAATGTCGCTGCTGACCTCGGCGCTTTCTATAGACGCGGCCATGGCGTCCACGGCTCCGTTGCATCCGGGTATTCACAGCCTGCGCGGCCATTTCGGTCAGATCGAAGCGGCGTCGACTATGCGCGCTTTATTGGAGGGCTCCATTATTCGCGACAGTCACCGTGAAGATGACCCGCGCGTGCAAGACCCTTATTGCATGCGCTGTCAGCCGCAAGTGGTTGGCGCGGCCATGGGCCTGCTCCGACAGGCGGCTAAAACGTTACAGATCGAAGCCAATGCCGCCACAGACAATCCATTGGTTATGGATGATGGGCGGATCATTTCTGGCGGAAACTTTCACGCCGAGCCCGTCGCTTTTGCTGCCGATATGATTGCGCTGGCCATGGCAGAAATCGGGGCGATCTCTCAGAGACGTATTGCGCTGCTGGTTGACCCGGCCCTGTCATTTGATCTGCCGCCTTTTCTGGCGCAGGAGCCCGGGCTGAACTCGGGCATGATGGTGGCGGAAATTTCGTCTGCCGCGCTGATGAGCGAGAACAAACATCTCGCCAATCCCTGCTCCACCGACAGCACGCCGACTTCTGCCAATCAGGAAGACCATGTGTCTATGGCCGCCCACGGCGCGCGGCGACTTATGCGCATGGCGGATAATCTGTTTAACATTTTAGGCATTGAGCTGTTTTGCGGCGCTGAAGGCGTGCGTTTCCGGGCTCCGGTTGAAACCAGCCCGGCGCTCAAGAAAGTCTGCGAGACCTTTTATGCCGTCGTGCCGCCTGTCACGCATGATCGCTATATGGCTAGCGACCTGGTGAAAACAGCCGACCTTGCCCGCGGCGACAGTCTTATCAAAATTACCAATATTCCCTTTCCGGATCTGGAGACGTAAATGACCTTCACCCGAAAAAATACGCGAGACATTTATCCTCCAACAGGCCCGGAGCTGACCTGTAAGAGCTGGCTCACCGAAGCGCCCCTTCGCATGCTCATGAATAATCTCCATCCGGATGTGGCCGAGAACCCGCACGAACTGGTGGTTTACGGCGGCATTGGCCGGGCCGCCCGGAACTGGGAAGCCTTTGATGCTATTATCGCCACCCTCAAACGCCTCGAAGAGGATGAGACTTTATTAGTCCAAAGCGGCAAGCCGGTCGGCGTTTTTAAAACCCACGCCAATGCGCCGCGCGTGTTGATCGCCAATTCCAATCTTGTGCCCGGCTGGGCCAATTGGGGTCATTTCAATGAACTCGATCAAAAAGGTCTGATGATGTATGGCCAAATGACCGCTGGCTCCTGGATTTATATTGGGACGCAGGGCATTGTGCAGGGCACATATGAGACCTTTGTGGAGGCGGGCCGGCAACATTATGAGGGCGACCTGACCGGGCGGTGGGTGCTGACCGCCGGGCTGGGCGGCATGGGCGGGGCGCAGCCTCTGGCCGCCGTGATGGCGGGGGCGAGCTGCCTCACCATTGAATGCGACGAAACCCGCGCTGATTTCAGAAAACGCACGGGCTATGTGGACGAAATCACCCACGACACAGACGAAGCCTTGGCTATGATTGAAAAATGGACAGGGGCCGGTGAGGCCAAATCCGTCGGCCTGATCGGTAATGCGGCCGAGATCGTGCCTGAGCTTTACAAGCGCGGCGTGCGGCCTGATATCCTCACAGATCAAACCTCCGCTCATGACCCCGTGCATGGCTATCTACCGATCGGCTGGACTGTGGCGGACTGGAGAGAGATGCAGGAAAAAGACCCCAAGCTGGTCGAGCGCGAAGCCCGCAAGAGCATGCGCGTCCACGTCGAAGCCATGGTGGATTATTACAAGGCCGGCGTGCCGACACTGGATTACGGCAATAACATTAGACAGGTCGCTCTGGATGAGGGCTTTGCCGATGCCTTCGCCTTCCCCGGATTTGTGCCCGCTTACATTCGGCCTCTATTCTGTCGCGGTATTGGCCCGTTTCGCTGGGCCGCGCTGTCCGGTGATCCGGAAGATATTTATAAAACCGATGCCAAGGTCAAAGAGATCATCCCGGATGACCCGCATCTGCATAACTGGCTCGATATGGCCCGTGAGCGCATCAGCTTTCAGGGACTGCCCGCACGCATTTGCTGGGTCGGCCTCGGCCTGCGTCATAAGCTCGGTCTGGCCTTTAATGAAATGGTCCGAAATGGCGAGCTCTCCGCGCCCGTTGTCATCGGCCGGGACCATTTGGATAGCGGCTCTGTCGCCTCGCCCAATCGCGAAACCGAAGCCATGAAAGACGGCTCTGATGCGGTCTCGGACTGGCCGCTGTTAAACGCGCTCCTCAATACAGCCTCCGGCGCCACCTGGGTGAGTCTGCATCACGGCGGCGGTGTCGGCATGGGCTACTCGCAACATTCGGGCATGGTCATTTGCGCGGACGGCAGCGCGGAAGCCGATGAGCGATTAAGGCGCGTGCTCTGGAACGACCCGGCCAGCGGCGTCATGCGCCACGCCGATGCGGGCTATGACATTGCCCGGGACTGCGCCAAGGAATTTGATTTGGATTTGCCGTCAGAATGAAATCCTTTGTCATTTGATGGGCTGGGCCATTGGTTCTAGACATGACGAGTGACCGATCTTTCCAAATTCATGCCCTGCAAAACGCCGGGGCAGAGCTCGTTAACAGGCCGCTACGTCACTCTGGAACCTATGAATTGGGAGGCGCATGGTGCCGATCTGGAGCCGGCGATTTTCGCAGAGCAAAACGCCGATCTCTGGACCTATGTGCCCGTCGGGCCGTTTCGTGACCGCGCCGCCGCGCAAGGCGTGCTCAGTTATGTGGCCGGCCAGCGAAACTGGCAGACTTTGACCATTATCCCGAAAGACAGCCAAAAGCCTGAAGGCATGGCCAGCTATATGCGCTTGCGCCCTGAATATGGCAGTGCCGAAATCGGCTGTGTGATCTTTGGGCCGGGCCTGCATAAAAACCCGCGCCGCCACGGAAACGCTCTATCTTGATCTGGGTTACCGACGGTTTGAAGGGAAATGCGACAACGTCATTGCTTTTACCATAAACGCTTAGCGTATCGATGCCCATGTCATCGGCAATTATGACAAGAATATTGAGTTTGTCCGATGGTTCTATCGACCTTGAATCAGGTTTTGGGTCAAATGCTACTATGGCTTCATCTTTCTCACAAGATCCCAATATGGATAGCTGGGCAGCCAAAGATATTGCCAGGAGGGGCTTTTGATACCGTATTGCAGTCCCTTTTTTAGTCTCCTTATCATAAACGATTGAAAGTCAAAATTCCGTCGTTCACTCGTCAATAAGGCTCACGAAACTGTGTTGCACCGTGAGACGATCGTGCAAAGCCTTGTTCGATTTTTTTGCTAGGTCAGGCTCACCCAACATAACCACGAAAGACCATTCCTATGAAAACCAGAACCCTGATCCTTAGCGCCGCCATGGCCCTGTCTTTTTCAGCCGTACCTGCCTATGCACAATTTGGTAGCGGCACCTCTTATAGCAAACCCAAGACAACCCAATCGTCCAAAACAAAGAAAAAAAATGAAGCTATGAAAAAGCTTGAAGAAGCTCGCGCTAAAAAAGAAGCTATGGAACGTGAGCTTGAGGCCAAAGAACAGATGGCCCAGAACGATGACATGAAGTCTTACGGATCTGGTACGGATGAAGATGCCATGAAAAAGAAGGACGAAATGAAGTCCTATGGTTCAGGTACGGACGACGATACGATGATGAAAAAAGATGATGCCATGATGAAGAAGGATGAGATGAAGTCCTATGGCTCAGGCACAGCCGACGATGCAATGATGAAAAAAGATGACCCAATGATGAAAAAGGATGAAATGAAATCCTATGGATCGGGCACGGTTGACGACTCGATGATGAAAAAAGACAAAATGATGGCGCCGTTGGGATTGCCGGGCAAGCCTGATAATTGTCCTGCGGGCACAACGCCTCAGG
>JAHDDC010000015.1:65466-68643 GCA_020629545.1 Hellea sp. | reverse complement strand
TCCCGTGGCCGCGTAGCTAAAGAAATATAGTCTCCAGCAAACCCGGGGCGGTTCAATTATCACATAAATAAGTTGACCCCTTTTGACATTAAATATTGCTACCCATTATGATCTTGCACAAATACGCTGAACCAGACGACCCCGATCGTTATTAAAGCTATGCCGAACCACTGTACGGGACGGATCATCTCTCCGTCTATGACCGAAAGAACGGTAATCATTGGAAAAAACATCGCCGTCAACGGATAGGATTTGGATAGATCAATCCGCCGGTGCATCCAGCCCCAAATCAAGAAGCGTCCAATATTAACGGCAATAACAAATCCAACGGCAAAGGCAGCGCCGATAGACCAAAGCGGGAAACCGGTCGCTTTCTTCAAAATCCAAGCTCCGACCAGGTTTAGACAAACGACAAAAAATACCGCTGTCACAGCGATCGGCGTAATACCGGGCTTAGGATTAGAAGCTTGCAACAGATTGGTCCTTATGGTTCCTGCATTCGGGACTTTGAAATTCCGTGTTTTTGCATGATGACAAGGGCTCGCTGACAGGCTTTCGGGGGCATATTACAGGCCATTTCACTATATTCCATCGGGTTTAACACCCCGTCTTGACCATAAGCTGCCTGCTGCGCTGTTTCTTTGTTTTCGTAGTCAGACTGAAGCAAACCGGCAATCTTAACATTGACCCATAGATTTCTTGACAATAACAAGATTAACCCCACGCTTAAGATTTGTAGGCTAATTTCTTTGAATTTAACTGGAAACACATCAGCCACAAAACGAAAGACAACATAGGTCAATCCGATTGCACCCAGCGCAATTTCGATATTATGTCTTTGATAAAATGGCGGCTCATTGTGCCGCGCTATCGAAACCATCAGAGTCGAAAAAATTGCGAAATAAATTAAGAACAAAGCTAGTAGATCTAAGGCTGTTCTATTTGTGTCTCTTCCTATCCAATAGGTCGAGAAAATCGCACCAGAGACAACAAAAATTGCCATTACAATAGCCAGCGCCGGAATACGGCTAATGTCTGTTCCAATCAAACTGATATAGGCATGCCCGGTTTTTCCGGTAAAAAATGAGAGGATAGACCCCATATCTAATCCCGTCCCCATAGCCGTCCCTTTGGGATTTAGACCCGCCAAATAGACAAGCATACACGCTACCAAAGTCCCTACTATGATACCGAATTTTCGCCCTTGGACAGGTTCACCCTGATAGCGGCGCAACAGAAATTCGATACCCAATGTTAAGACTATGGCCAGGGCGGCCGCCATGCCCCATCCGCGGCCAAACAATAGAAATATAAAAATAGCGAGCAAGCTCCATCCCAAAGTGTCAAATCGACTTTGGCTTTTCTTGCGACCGATAAGCTTGAACGCCTGATAAGCAATAAATCCAAATGCCATAATATTTACCAGCCGCATGGCAATCAGCGAATATACTGTGACACGTAAGGTTTGGCCATTTACAAACAGGAGTAATAGGCACGCAAAGATCAACCATTTCGTTACGATTTTTGTTTCGAACTTATCGGAAAATTTGAGTGCCAAACAAACTGCACCCAATGAAAAAACAGAAACAGCCAAAATCGTTTCAACTTTGGCCGAAAACCCAAACAGCATACAGCTAACGAAAAACATGATTTTATAACCCGGAAGGCGATGACCAGCTTTGGCAGCCCAAAGCTCCGAGAAATTTAAATTTCCGTTTCTGAACTTTTCAAATTCAAGAATTAAAGGGAACTGATCCGCAAAAACCGTATCGGCGTCCACTTTCAATACATAAGCGATCCAGGGTAAAAGGACGATAACCGTCAATATTACCACATTCCTGAAATTGAATAAGTTACTGCTCATAAAAAAAGCCCGCATTCCCGGACCTTTAATAACTTAATCAGGTTTAAATTCAATCCAGCGAATTAGATTGGCGGCGCAACGAGTATTGTCGGTTCGCTTGGTACATAATCGCGCGGGGCGAAACGGTAAAAAACGTGATTACCCACGCGGCGTGTCATGCGCATCGTTCCTGACCATTTCGGCGAGACTTCTGTTGTATGATAATGTGTCGCCAGATGGGTCATAGGCGTGTGTCCGCCAGACAAAAGATGGGCGGCCATGTCCTGGGATCGTTTCCAAGCTTTACCTTTTGGTTCAATATCCATGGATCCATCACAGGTAAACGTAAACTGACATCCGGTTGCGCGTTCAGAACCCTCATAAACCACACCGCATACTGTATTCGGGAAATGTTTATTGCGAATGCGGTTCAAGATAACCTCGCCCACAGCCTTTTGGCCTGAACGAGTTTCTGACCGGGCTTCGTAGTAAATCGCCTCGGCCATGCACTGTGTTTCGTCCAAAAGGCTGGCGCTGGCGCTAATTTCAGAATGCGGCTGCGAAGAAACATTCTTTGGATCATCAAGCCATAAATTGATATCGTGCGATGCCTGTTCAGGCTGCGTAGAGGCAATTAAAACCTGGGCTTTTGATTGCGCGCGCTCATACTGCGTCGCAGCACTGCTGGAAATCGAAGGAAACGCGCTTGCACCAATGACAATGGTAGCAAAACCCATACCGATTGCGGTAATATTTGCACGTCGTGTGTTCATGGCGGCGCGGTCTACAGACATCCTCTATGAATTACAAGTCCTTTCATGCAGGTCTAGAATACTATTCTAAATACCCGCTGTGAGGCGAACTATATGAGGATCAAACCTAAAATCAGGGTTAACGCAATATTACGATTCTTTTAAGGATATCGCTGCTTGTGCAGCAGCCAATCTGGCAATTGGAACGCGATAAGGAGAACAGGAAACATAATCGAGACCTGCTGCATGGCAAAATGAAACCGAAGCTGGGTCACCGCCATGTTCACCGCAAATTCCCAGTTTAATATCGGCTCTCACCTCCCGGCCTCGATCTTTCGCAATATTAATGAGATCCCCAACACCATCTTGATCAAGCGTTACAAACGGGTCTTTCTCCATAATGCCTTGCGATACATAATCTGGCAGAAATTTGCCGGCATCATCTCGGGATAAGCCAAATGTGGTTTGCGTTAAGTCATTGGTCCCAAAAGAGAAAAAAGCGGCATGTTCAGCGATATCGCCTGCCCTCAGAGCTGCACGCGGTAATTCGATCATTGTTCCCACCGTATATTCAACGCCGCC
>JAHDDC010000015.1:0-65366 GCA_020629545.1 Hellea sp. | reverse complement strand
CGGGTCATAAGCTCAGATGTTGAAATTCCAGTCGCCGACGAGACGTTTTCAATATCTGTTTCAGTATGTGGTAAAAACTCGTGAAGAGGTGGATCAAGCAATCTTATTGTGCATGGCAGGTCATCCATGATTCGGAAAATAGCTGCGAAATCATCACGCTGAACCGGAAGAATTTTTGCCAGCGCCTCCTTACGACCATCTTTGTCGCTAGCTAAGATCATTTCCCGGAAATAACCCAGACGATCGGCTTCGAAGAACATGTGCTCAGTTCGGCACAGTCCAATTCCCTCGGCCCCAAATTCACGGGCCGTTTTCACATCCGTTGGCGTCTCCGCATTTGTTCTGACGCTGAGTGTTCTGGCTTCGTCGGCCCAGCTCATAATCTTTGAAAAATCCCCTGAGAGTTCAGGCTGAACCATATCAACCGCGCCAGCGAAGACCTGCCCGCTCGCGCCATCGACCGTGACGATATCGCCTTTTTTGACAATGCGGCCCAAAACGGAGAAAGACTCTTCTTCATAATTGACCCGAATCTCTCCGGCTCCAGATACACAAGGCGTTCCCATACCACGCGCAACAACGGCCGCGTGTGAGGTCATGCCTCCCCGCGCCGTAACAATGGCTTCAGCCGCATGCATGCCGTGAATATCTTCGGGAGACGTTTCGATCCTCACTAAAATGACTTTCTTGCCCGCTTTGGCGAGCGACTCAGCTTCGTCCGAACTAAACACGACTTCGCCAATCGCTGCCCCAGGTGATGCCGGAAGCCCCATCGCGACTAGGTCTCGGGGTGCATCAGCATCCAGCGTCGGATGAAGGAGTTGGTCAAGGGACATCGGATCAATCCGCATAACAGCTTCGTCCTGAGTTATCTGCCCGGTTTCAGCCATATCAACCGCAATCTTCAGGGCCGCTCGTGCGGTCCGCTTGCCTGTTCTGGTTTGCAAAAGCCATAACTTGCCCTGCTCGACCGTAAATTCAATATCCTGCATATCGCGGTAATGCGCTTCAAGACGTTCAAAAGTGGCTGCAAGCTCTGCATAGACTTCGGGAAGTGCCTCTTCCATAGAGGGCAAATCCTCGCCCATTTCCTCACGGGCAATTTTGGTTAGGGTTTGAGGCGTGCGAATACCCGCGACGACATCTTCGCCCTGTGCATTGATCAGAAACTCTCCGTAATATTTATTGTCACCCGTCGACGGATCTCGCGTGAAAGCTACACCTGTCGCGGACGTGTCACCCATATTTCCAAAAACCATAGCCTGGACATTAACGGCCGTGCCCCAGGCGGCGGGGATGTCGTTGAGCCGACGATAGACGATCGCGCGCTCATTCATCCAGGACCCAAAAACAGCATCAATCGCGCCCCAAAGCTGATCCTTGGGATCTTGCGGGAACTCGCGACCCAGTTCTTGACGGACCGCATGTTTATATTCTTCAATCAATTTAGCCCAGTCATCAGCCGATAATTCTGTGTCGAGCATAAAGCCCTGATTATCTTTGTGCTGCTCTAGAATGTCATCAAATGTATGATGATGCACACCCATAACGACGTCGGCATACATAGTGATGAAGCGGCGATAACTATCGAGTGCAAATCTGCGATCACCCGATAAATTTGCCAAACCTTCGACAGTTTCATCATTAAGGCCCAGATTTAGAACAGTATCCATCATGCCGGGCATAGAGGCCCGCGCGCCGGATCGAACTGAAACAAGCAGAGGATTGTTCGCGTCTCCAAATTTTTTCCCAGTCAGGGCCTCAATCTGGCCAAGGCCCTTTTCGACCTGATCTGATAAATCACCCGGATAAGTTTCGCCATTATCATAATAAGACGTGCAGACATCCGTAGTCATGGTGAAGCCAGGCGGAACCGGTAATCCCAAAGAGGCCATTTCGGCCAAATTAGCGCCTTTGCCTCCTAAGAGGTTTTTCATGGAAGTATCGCCGTCAGCGCTACCGCCGCCAAACGCATAGACCCATTTTGCCATGTGATCGCCTTAAAAAATTAACCTTCGATCGCAGAGAATTCAGCGATACGACCCGACGTATCACGAATTTCTTTCAAAAGTCTAAGGCGATTCTCTCTTTTTACGGGATCCGAATCGTTAACTGTCACCTCATCGAAGAATTTATCGATAGGTGTTCGGAGCGTTGACAGCGCTGCCATAGCATCTGAATAGGCTTCTCGTGCAAGCGCTGTATCAATCTTTGTCTTGGCGCGACTTAGTGCCTCATAAAGAGCCGTCTCTTCGGCTTGTGTCCCTTTATGGGGCGAACCATCCGGCAATGCACCTTTTTTGGACTCAGCCTTAAGAATATTAGCGGCGCGCTTATACCCAGCCAGTAGATTCGAACCATCCTCGGTTGACAGGAATGCTTGCAAAGCCTCTACCCGGTTAACAATAGCCACCAGATCATCTTCACCCAGCGCGAAAACAGCATCGATTAAATCGTGCCGCACGCCTTGCTCTCGCAAATGAACTTTGAGACGATCAATGATAAAGCCAAGGAGGTTATCAAGCGCCGACTTTTCATCACCACTAATTGTACCATCAGACAATCGTCCGGTTTCCCCATCCCCGATATTTTCCATTTCCATCACAGCCCAGCCCTTGAGCAGTTCGGAAGACAGATCGAGGCGGAGTTTATTGTCCAGAATGATCCGGACAAACCCTAGCGCCGCGCGGCGAAGACCATAGGGATCTTTTGATCCTGTCGGCCGTTCATCGATCGCCCAAAATCCCACCAATGTATCAATTTTGTCGGCGAGCGCCGTGCTCATCGACAGTGGCGATGCGGGGACTGAATCTGACGGCCCTTGCGGACGGTAATGATCTTCAATGGCAAGAGCTATATCGGTATCGCCTCCCTCGCGTTCAAACATTAAACGTCCAATTTGCCCCTGCAAGGATGTGAACTCGATCACCGTTTGGGTCACAAGATCACATTTAGACAGTTTCGCGGCCAACTCGGCCTTTTCAGCATCCGCGCCCAGCTTTGGGGCAAGTTCCCGGGATAAAGCTGCGATCCGCTCAGCTTTATCTTTGATCGAACCTAGCTTCTTATGAAACACAACCGTATCGAGCTTTTCGTAATACTCGATCAATTTTTTCTTCGCGTCTTCGCTTTGGAAAAATTGGCCATCAGATAAACGCGCAGATAATACGCGGCTATTCCCAGCTGCAATCGCTTTCCCGCCATCTGGTGCAATCTGATTGGCTACAACGATAAAATGCGGTGCGAGCTCACCGGTCTTGGGATCTCTAACAGCGAAATATTTTTGGTGATCCCGCATGGATAGGCGAATGACCTCACCAGGAAGCTCCAGAAAAGACGGGTCCATATCACCTAGAATGACCACAGGCCATTCGGCTAGACCGGCGACTTCGTTTAGCAAACCTTCGTCTTCGACAAGTTCGAGTCCAGCCTTTTGGCAAAGCGCCCTCGCATCCACAGCGATTTTGTCTTTTCGAACATCCATATCAAGCAGAACATGGCCTTTGCCTTCAAGGTGTTTCTTGTACTCAGCAAAAGAACTGACTTTAAACGGACCACGACCATGCTGACGATGACCTTCGGTTATGTTCCCGGCGATCTGACCTCCGGCCTCGACAGGAACGATTTCACCATCCAAAAGACAAATAATACTTTGCAAGGGCCGAACCCATCGAAATGTCTCGGATCCGGACTTCATCGATTTAGGCCACGGAAAATTGTTCATTAAATCAGGAATGATTGCGGAAATAATCTCCGCCGAAGCCTTACCGGGCTTTTCTATTTTGGCGACGTAAAATTGACCTTTTTTATCCTCGCGAATTTCGGCCTGAGCAATATCAGTCAAACCCGCGGCTTTCATGAAACCCGCCAAGGCCTGCTCTGGTGCACCAACACGCGGTCCTTTGCGCTCATCCGATATATCGGGACTCTTCAGCGGGATATCTGCCGTAAATCCTAAACGCCGCGGCCCCGCCCAGTGATGGGCCTTATCAATCGTAAGCCCGGCTTTCCCAAGACCTGCCACCAACAGATTTCGCAAATCTTCACCCGCGCGCTTTTGCATGCGCGCCGGGATTTCTTCACAGAAGATTTCAAACAGAAATTCAGCCATTGCCTTACCTCCACGCCTTTTCAGGAATAGTGGCATCAATCTCCACATATTTATCGGCGCAGCCTTTAGCTAGATCGCGGACGCGTTTTATATATTCCTGCCTTTGAGTGGGCGAGACGACTCCCCGCGCATCCAGTAGGTTAAACAGATGAGATGCCTTGAGTGCATATTCATAGGCCGGAAGCGGAAGTGGTTTTTCAAGCCCTAACAGATAATTGCATTCGCGTTCACTATCTTCGAACCAGCACAATAATCTGTCAGTATCGGCGTGCTCAAAATTGTAGGTAGACTGCTGAACCTCATTCTGGTGAAACACGTCACCATACAGAACGCCATGATCATTAAAGGCCAAATCATAAACGTTTTCCACGCCCTGCACATACATAGCCAGACGCTCGAGCCCATAGGTTAGCTCGCCTGATACTAATTCAAGATCAAGACCTCCGACCTGCTGGAAATAGGTATATTGTGAAACTTCCATTCCATCACACCAGACCTCCCAGCCCAGTCCCCAGGCCCCAACTGTTGGGTTTTCCCAATCATCTTCGACAAATCGGATATCGTGCAAATCCCGGTCAATCCCGATAGCATCAAGCGACCCCAGATATAGATCCTGCATGTTTTTAGGATTAGGCTTTATGATGACTTGGAACTGATAATAGTGCTGTAAGCGGTTTGGATTTTCCCCGTAGCGGCCATCAGCCGGCCTGCGCGATGGCTGAACATAGGCCACATTCCAAGGCTTCGGGCCTAAAGACCGCAAAACGGTAGCCGGGTGTAACGTCCCTGCCCCAACTTCCAGGTCAAACGGTTGCAAAATAACACAGCCTTGCTTCGACCAATAATTTTGTAGTGTTAGGATCAGATCCTGAAAAGACAGAGGTTTTTTTCGCGTATCAGACATTGTGAGCTCGGCTTTGGAATTGGCCGCAACCTATAAGGATGGATTATATTTTCAAGCCTTATTGAGCTTTAATTATAGGGTTCAATCTCATGTCCTAGCTCGGCAGCAGTCAACGCTTCGACGGCATCATCATAGTCTTCATCGATCACGCATAGACGCCGCGGAATTATACCTATCGAACCTTCCATTAGACTCATATTTTGGTCCATGATGAATGTTTCGATACCTTCGGACTTTAAAACAGCCTGTGCAAAATTAAGTGTAGCCGGATTTGTAGTCGCAATAATCGTACGCATTTATGGCTCCTGACCTGCGGCGATTCACGCCCGTTAATTAACTTGCCCGCAGCTTTCTTGACGCCTATCTTAGGGATAAGAGAGAAAGAATGGAAGGGCCTGCGTGAACGCTCCCGCACATATTAAGGACAGTGACCGCGTCGTTAACCCGGCCGAACGCCTGATGGTAATGGCCGAAAACGAAATGCAAGCCGTGAACGACATTATTCGTGACCGCATGCAAAGTCCGATAGGCATGATCCCTGATCTTGCCGAACATCTGGTTGGGGCTGGCGGCAAACGCCTGAGGCCGCTCCTGACAATTGCAAGCGCTCAGCTTTGCGGCGGCGCGACTGCGGATCATCATAAACTTGCCGCGGCCGTCGAGTTTATCCATAGCGCGACGCTTTTGCATGACGATGTCATAGACGAAAGTGACCTGCGGCGCGGCCGTAAAGTTGCCAACAGAATTTGGGGGAATTCTGCTAGTATTTTGGTTGGTGATTTTCTTTTTGCCCGTGCTTTCAATTTGATGGTTGAGACCAGTTCGTTGGAGGCGCTAGATATTTTATCAACAGCGAGTTCTGTGATAGCCGAAGGCGAAGTCCATCAGTTAGCCGCACTCCGTAAGATTGATATTAGCGAGCAGAGCTATATGGATATTATCGGAGCCAAAACGGCGGCCCTATTCGCGGCGGCCTGCGAAGTTTCGCCCGTCATCTTGAATGCTCCACTTGAAACCCAGTCCGCGATGAGAGACTATGGCATCAACCTTGGCCTGGCCTTTCAACTCGTCGATGACGCGCTCGATTACGGCGGTTTGGAAAGCGCATTGGGGAAATCCGTTGGCGACGATTTCAGAGAAGGTAAATTGACCCTGCCCGTCATTCGCGCCATCGCTCAGGCTAGAACTGAAAATGATACTGAGTCCCTAGAGTTTTGGACTCGGGTTATGTCGGATTATCAACAAACGGACACAGATCTCGAACGCGCTGTTTCATTATTGCGTCAAAGCGGAGCCTTATCATCCACATTGGATCTGGCCAGAGACTATGCGGCCAAAGCGCAAAAAAATCTGAACCAATTTGACGACTGCGATTGGAAACAGACCCTAAAAGCCCTTGCTAATTTCGTCGTTGATCGCATTACCTAAATCTGCGACCGGCCAACATATAAACCGATAGCATCAACAGCGACGGAAATAACAAGAAATTCAGATAACGATAAATCCCATTGGTCGCTGTCCAAAGGGATATGCCGGCAATGGCAAATGTCATAGCGCCATAAATGAGAGCGACCCGCATATGACTGTACCCGAACGCAATCATTCGTTGATAAAGATGTGAACGATGAGCTGTCATCAGGTTTTCTCCTCGCCGAGCTCTGCGGGCCATCGTAAATAAACTATCAGCTAAAAATGGCAGGATAAGAACGGGTCCCAGATAAACCGGCCTGAAATCTCTGGCGGCGCTGCACATCCAAAGAACAGCGACCGCATATGTAAATCCTATAGTCAGAGAGCCGACATCACCGGCGAAAATTTTAGCGCTGGGCCTTAAATTAAAGGGCGCTAGGCCCAAAATACCGGCAACCAATATAAGTAAAACGATGCCAGCATCACTTGCCCCAAAAGCAAAAGCAATAGACGCAAGTACTGCACTGGCTATACTCATCACCACGATCATTAACCCATTTGATCCGTCAAGAAAGTTGACAATATTGACAACAACAAACACCCACAAAAAAGAGCCAAGCCAGGAAAACCAGATCGGTAGATTTATATCCATCCCCCCAAAAGGGAGCGTGGTCACAGGGCCAACCGTCCAAACGGCAGCTATTGAAATCACAATCACAAAGAAAAATTTAAACCCTGCGGCAAGATTAAGAATATCGTCCATAAGACCCAAAAACCCAATCGCCCATATCAGCGACAAGACCTGCCCAAACTGAGGCCCAATAGCTCCGGAACCGACCATAAGAAATGTCGCAGCTCCAAGAGCGGCCACGATGCCGAGCCCCCCACTGGTTGGCGTTACAGTTTTATGGCTTGAACGGGCCTCGGGCACATCGCCTACGCCTGCGAAAATCATGGCCCCGGATATAACAAGAGAGACGAGAAAGGCGATTCCCAATATAGTTATGAGCGTCATTCCTCATCCCCTAACATGACGGGCTTGACCCAGAAATCAGGATATTGCGACTTTAGAGATTGGGCGGCAAGATTGGCCATGGCCATATCCGTATAAAGCCCAAAGCAAGTTGCGCCTGATCCTGACATTTGGCTATCTCCGCCGAGCGCGTTCAAGCAATCTCTTATCTTTGGGGACATCTTTTCTGCGATTATTTGGAGATCGTTCCGGCCCGCTTTAAACCGATCCATAAGGCCTCCCGTGGGCTGCCCTAAATCCGTTCTTTGAATATCATCATCAAAGCTCATAAATATTTGACCAGTACTGACTTGCACACCCGGATTAACGAGAATGGCCGCAAGCTGGCCCAATCCGTCAATTGGTTCGACAATTTCACCAATACCAGACATCAAACTGGTTCTTGACACCAAACACACGGGCACATCAGCCCCGAGTTCCAATGCAATTTCACGCCACGTATCGTCACTGAAACCTGCATAATTTTTGAGTATTCTTAAAACAGCGGCGGCGTCAGCGCTACCGCCACCAATCCCAGACGCAATAGGCAGATTCTTCGTTAAGTGAAATTTCAAGGGCGGGATTGCTGTACGGGCTTTGACCGCATGGTAAGCCTTAAGCATCAAATTCGAGTCATCGACGGGGACACCATCGGCAAATGGACCCGAGACTGTCAACGACGTTTCTGCGCTTTTCTCACTGGTCACTTGATCACCAAAATTCGAAAAGACGACCAGACTCGTCAACGGATGATAGCCAAAATAAGAATGATGCTCATCGGTAACGACCTGACCTACATGCAGAGTCAGATTGATTTTCGCGCGCGCCAGCTCTTTATGCATATCAGGTTGTTGGCATGCGCGATTACTTGGACGTGCCTGCGGATAATCCGCCTTTTAACTTGGCATTAATCGAGATACGTTCTTCATCTGTAGGGTCGAATTCCAGAGCCCGCTCCCATTGAAACCCAGCTTCGCGGTAACGTCCTAATCGCCAATAAACATCACCAAGATGATCGATTATCGTGGCGCTATTAGGCGTGAGCTCAACAGCTTTTTCAAGGTTCTTACGGGCCTCACTATATTGTCCCAACTTATAATGCGCCCAACCTAAACTATCGACAATAGCGCCGCTTTGTGGTTCCAGTTCAACAGCCTTTTCAATCATATCAAAGGCCTCGTTCAAGTTTTCGTTTCGGTCAACCCAAGTGTAACCTAAATAGTTCAATGCATCGGCATTTTCGGGATCAATTTCGAGGACACGTTTGAAATCTGCTACAGACTTATCCCACTCCTTCACCCGTTCATAACAAACCGCTCGAAAGTATAGCGGCTGGATATCGTTTTCAATCTCTTCAACCGTCATGGATTTCACAAGCGCATCATAAATCGGCAAAGCGTCTTCGTAATTTTCCCGGATCAAACGGGCACGGCCCAAAGCTTCGCGCGTTGTCAGACTAGGGTAATCCCGATTGGCTGCCTCGAGTATTTTAAGCGCGGTTTCATCTTCATCACGGTCAAAGAATACATTGGCTTCTGAGAGACGCGCCGAAACGGCATAATCAGAATCAGGCCCAACTGACCTAAAGAGGGATAACGCTTCGTCTTGCCGGCTATCTTCGATTAGGGCCGCCAACCAAATTTTGGCGCGATCATTGGTTGGATCTATATCCAGCGCGGTACGTATATAAACTTCCGCAAAATCAAAGGCCCGGTTGCGGACAAAAAAGCCATAAGCCGCATCTGTCAAAGCCCAGGACGCTTCTTGCTGAGGGGTCAAATCCCCGGAAACGGGTTGACCACCTTGCAAGTCGTCCAGATAGGACTTAACCGGTCCCAACTCAAAGCCACCGGCTTGCGAAGCGAACTCTTCTAGTTTTTCAAGCGCACCGGAAATATCGCCGCTACGAGAGACTATGCGGGCTCTCGACAGAGCCGTGGAAGTATCGGCAACGCCCGAAGCTTCGGCCAGATCATAGCTTTCCTTTGCCTTTTCAAGATCGCCCTCTGCCCCGAGCATATTAGCTTGCATTACCCGTCCCAAGACTTGGAAATAGGCTCCACCTCCAAGACTCGCGAGAATTTCTGAGCCTTTTTCAGTATCGCCTTGGGCGGATTTAGACCAAGCCAAAATCATGTCCATCATGATTTTAACAGTTCGGTCATTAGTTTCCAGGCTAAGATATTCATCGGCTTCCGAATAATCGCCTCGGGCGAAGGCTGCCGATCCTAAAATCGCGCGGGACATGGGTTCTTCTGGATGATAAGAAAGAACATCCGCGGCAAGTTTGCGGGTTTCATCGACGTCTCCTGCTGAGATCGTCGATGTAATAGCGCGCCGGGCAAGGTTGACGTCATTTTCATCCGCGTCAAAGGCACTACTATAAAACGCGGCCCGGTTTTCGGCATCATCAATATAATTTGTATAGCTACCGATCAGGTAATCGGCAAAAAGCTTGGCGTCTTCGCCGGCGCTCATCTCGGTTGTTTTCAGCGTGTCGCTCGTTGTCGACGCGCAGGAATTCAAAATGGCTATTGTGGCCGCAGCACTGGCGACGAGAAGGAAGCGTTTAAACATACGGCCTTATTACATATTCGGATAGTTAGGGCCACCCGCACCTTCAGGTACGCACCATACAATATTTTGCGAGGGGTCTTTGATGTCACATGTTTTGCAATGCACACAATTCTGGGCATTGATTTGGAATCGCGGATTAGACCCGTCATCATCTCTTAGAACCTCATAAACACCGGCAGGGCAGTAACGTTGGGCCGGTTCATCATATTCCGGAAGGTTTTTTCCAACCGGGATTTTATCATCGATAAGCTTGAGATGAGATGGCTGTTCTTCCCCGTGGTTAGTCGCAGAAAAGCTGACATTTGTCAGACGATCAAAGGATAATATGCCGTCAGGTTTCGGATATTCAATCTTCTTATGATCGGACGCTTTACCCGTCGACTCGGCATCATTCTTACCGTGTTTCCAGGTCCCGAGAATATTGAATTTGAACAGGCTAGAGACCCACATATCGAGACCGCCTAACATCATTCCAACAAGCGGACCAAATTTACCATTGATTGGCGCAACATTTTTGACCGCTTTCAAATCTTTGCCAATAGGCCCTGTACGCAGTTCGTGATCATAATCTTCAAGGATATCACCAGAACGCCCAGCCTTCAGCGCGACATGTGCCGCTTCGGCGGCAGCAATACCTGATAACATGGCATTGTGATTCCCTTTGATGCGCGGCAGGTTCACGAGACCGGCAGAGCATCCGAGCAGGCATCCACCCTTAAAAGCTGATTGCGGGATAGATTGGTATCCACCTTTAGTCACGACTCGAGCACCGTATGCGACACGTTTGCCGCCCTCCAAAACCTTTGCAATATCAGGATGATGTTTCCAGCGCTGGAATTCACCATAAGGATATAGATGTGGGTTCTTATAATTCAGATCCACAATATAGCCGACATAGACCTGGTTGTTTTCAAGATGATACATGAAAGAACCACCCCCGGCTTTCCAGCCGAGCGGCCAACCCATGGTGTGCGTGACTTCGCCTTCATTATGGTTTTCCGGTTTAACGTCCCAAATTTCTTTCATGCCCAGGCCGAACTTCGGAACATCCGAATACTCATCAAGGCCGTATTTATTAATCACCATTTTGGACAACGACCCTCGCGCGCCCTCAGAGAGGAAAACATATTTACCGTGGAGTTCCATGCCAGGTTCGTAATTTGGGCCTTTTTTTCCGTCTTTTTCAAACCCAAATTCACCAGCGACAACGCCCTTCACTTCGCCTTTATCGCCATAAACAATATCGGAGCAGGCCATGCCTGGAAAAATTTCGACGCCCATAGCTTCCGCCTGCTCGGCCATCCAGCGGCAAACATTGCCCATAGAGACAATATAGTTCCCGTGATTGTTCATGAGCGGCGGCAAAAGAAAGTTTGGAATCCGCAGTGACCCGCTCGGGCCCAGCATTAAAAATTTATCGACATTGACTTTAGTCTTAATCGGCGCGCCCTTGTCTTTCCAGTCCGGCATCAAAGCGTCTAGACCGCACGGATCAATCACAGCACCAGATAGGATGTGCGCACCGACTTCAGACCCTTTTTCAAGAACCACAACGGAGATTTCATCGCCGCCTAACTGCTTCAACCGTATCGCTGCCGACAAACCGGCGGGCCCTGCACCAACAATGACAACGTCATATTCCATGCTTTCGCGCGTAACAGCTTCTGACATATCAACCTCTTTATACCTTTATTCTCTTTCCAAACTGCCAGTTCGGGCCTAATTTACTTTCAACTAGACTTTAGCACAGCTTCGGTAAAGTGTTTCATTTGCCGCGCCTCTATTAAGATATATAATATGACTGAAACTTTAAACCTTGGGTGGGAAGAATGGGTCAGCCTGCCCGATCTCGCACTCCCGGCTATCAAAGCCAAAGTTGATACCGGAGCGCGGACTTCTGCGCTTCACGCCGTTGCTATCGAACCTTTCGGCACGGGTGAGAATCCACAAGTTCGCTTTATTATGCATCCGGATCCCGATGATCCGACAATTGAGGTCATTTGCTCCGCTAAAGTTGTCGACCGGCGAATGGTAACCTCCTCTAATGGGGTCGCCGAAAGCCGCTATGTCATTAGAACGGAAATTGAGATCGGCGGTCACAAATGGCCGATCGAGCTATCATTGACTAATCGCGAGACTATGGGCTACCGGATGTTGATCGGCCGTTCAGCGATCAAAAAAGGCGTTACCGTAGCACCGGGGAAATCGTTTCAACAACCCCAGCTTGATTTTGCGCTCTATAAAAAAAGACAGCGTAAAGGCGGCGGACCGAGGCGGCCGCTTCGGATCGGCATTCTAACTCAGGAACCCAATAATTATTCAAACACCCGCATGATAGCCGCAGCGCAGGCTAGAGGTCATGTGATCGAACCTGTCACAACCAGCCGGTGTTATATGGTGATCGACAATGAGAAACCGCAAGTCTTTTATGACGGTGCTGCTCTGCCGCGATATGATGCTATAATCCCTAGGATTGGATCCAAGATAACATTTTATGGCATGGCTGTGGTTCGTCAGTTTGAAAGCATGGGCGTCTATTGCCTGAACCCGGCCCGTGCAATTGGTAATTCACGCGACAAATTACTAGCTCATCAGATATTATCTCAGCATCGACTGGGGATGCCGACAACAGCCTTTGCGCGCTCGTCCCGCGACACCCAGGGGATCATTGATCTGGTCGGAGGATCCCCTGTTGTCGTTAAACTGCTGGAGAGTACACAGGGTAAAGGCGTTATTTTGGCCGAAACCCGGAAAGCCGCCACAGCTTTAGTTGATGCCTTCAGAGGGCTGGATGCGCACTTTTTAGTTCAAGAGTTCGTTAAAGAAGCCAAAGGCAGCGACATACGTTGCTTCGTGGTCGACGGAAAGGTTGTTGGGTCGATGATGCGCACAGCCAAAGAAGGTGAATTTCGTTCAAATATTCACCAAGGCGGCAGCGCCCGTAAAATCAAACTAACCGCAAATGAAAAGCGCGCAGCGATCAAAGCGGCCAAGGCTATGGGTTTGGGCGTGGCCGGCGTGGACATTTTGCGGAGTGACTCCGGTCCAAAAATATTAGAGGTCAATTCTTCGCCAGGGCTTGAAGGTATTGAAAAGGCCACGGGCCGCGATATTGCAACGACTATCATAGAATGTATTGAAAACAATGTCGGGACAGTGTTTCATACGCCCGTCAAACAACCGCGAAAGCGTAAACCTAAATCGAAAACCAAAAAGGCATAATAGAGAAAGTGGAAAAAGCTTTTGAAAGTCTTGTAACGTGGTGGGAGCTATCAGGCGTCGATACTCCGGATATTCCTAAAACCGCGCGCCAAGCACCAAAACGCGTTCTGGCTGACACACCCAAAAACACTTTCACTGCTAATCCTGTAAAAGCAAAAGAAGAAGCTCCCGAAAAACCGGCGGCAACTGAGCTACTGAAAGACGTTGACTCCCTTGATGCCCTTCAAAAAGTGTTGGCGGAGTTTGACGCTGGCGAAATTAGCGACCATGCGCGGCAAGTCGTTTTCGCGCGGGGCAATCCAAAGGCTGACATAATGGTTATTGGCGAAGCTCCTGGACGGGATGAAGATATCCAGGGGCGACCTTTTGTCGGAAAGTCGGGGCAACTCCTGGACAAAATTTTTGCCTCAATTGGGCTTAGCGAAGATAGGCTATACATAACCAATGTGATCAATTGGCGACCACCTGGAAATCGAAATCCCAAACCTGACGAAATCGCCATGTGCTTGCCTTTTATTCACAAACATATCGAACTAATTGATCCAGAATTAATCATATTAGTTGGGGGCGTATCGTTTAGTGCCTTGACCGGGCTCAGCGGCATAATGAAAAATCGGGGCCAATGGACTGAACTGTCAATTGCTGGGAAAACTATACCGGCATTACCGATTTACCATCCAGCTTTCCTCCTCCGTCAGCCCGTTCTGAAGAAAGATACGTGGCATGACATGCTGGCTTTGAGGGTAAGATTAGAAGCAATAAATAATAAACCAAAGGCTTAACTCATTCGACAATCGGCTTGAGAAACGTATATCAGGCGTATTTTTCCGATATGCGCCTTATATGTGAATTGTTCTGAATTCTATCTCTATCAATTTCGCGAAGAATGTTTATATCAGCCGCGCAACAAAGGAGTGATAATGACCCGTAATTCTCTTATAGCTTTTTTGACCATGGCCTTAGTGTCCTGTAGCCAGCCTTCGAGCGAAAACCCGTCTCAGATTCAGACTGCTGAAACCACAGCGGAAAAATCACTGGTTTCCGTAAAGAAAATCACGGATGGGGTTTGGCTGCATACATCAAGTCAGAATATACCCGGCGCGGGGATTGTACCCTCAAACGGCCTGGCGGTTTTGGATAAGGATAGTCTCATTCTGGTGGATACAGCCTGGGGCGAGATCGCGACGCAGCAGCTTGCGCAAAAACTGAAAGCCGAAACCGGCAAGGACATTAGTAAAGTCGTCATTACTCATTTCCATTTTGACCGTTTGGCCGGAGTGGATTGGCTGGAGGCGCAAGGCGCCGAGGTATTTACTCATCCGCTCACACCGTCGCTGTCTGCAAAGCTAGGTACTCCAATCCCAAACACCTCCGTTTCAGCACTGGCTAAACTCGGAGCGCGAACAAATTTTGGTCCAATAGAAATATCCTATCCTGGCCCGGCTCATACAGAAGATAATCTAATGGTCTGGGTTAAAGAGCATAAACTCCTGTTTGGCGGATGCGCCGTCAGAGCGGCCAACAATAGAAGTTTAGGTAATATAGCTGATGCCGACTTATCCAAATGGCCGACGAGTCTGCAATGGGCCAAGGTCACTTATAAAGATGCCAAAATGGTTGTGCCCTCTCATGGAAATCCTGCGGGTATTGAACTCCTCGACCACTCGTTAAAACTGTTGGCGGAAACTGTTAATGCGGAGAAGAAATAGCAATAGCTAAGACCTTGCGGCCTTTAATGCCGCCAGATTATCTACATCAGTTAGTGGTCTGAGGCGTACGGGCGGAATTCCGAAGTTTCGCGTTATATCCGCCAATGTATGTTCAGTTGACCACCTGACGTTCTCAAATACGAAATCCGGTAAAGGCCCCATTGCCCCCATTAGCCAGAAACCTCCATCGGTCGCTGGGCCGAACACGGTCCGGCGCGGCGAGATAGCAGAAAAAGCCTGATCGATATCAACACGCGACACCTGCGGGCAGTCGCTCCCAATCACCACCGTTTTACCTGGCCTGTCAAAAGCCTGAGCTAGCCGAGGCGTAAGTGACCCTGAAACCTGGGCATATTGCTCGAACCCATCCCATAACGGTATAGCATAAGCCAAACGTCCCGGCGTAACAGCTAAAATAGTTTCCCATTTATCAGATTTGACCTTGCGCAAGATTTCAGCCGTCATGCGCCGGTAAACCCGCCAAGCATGCACGCGCCCTATATCGGCTGCCAAACGGGTTTTAGCTCGACCAATAAGCGGCGCTTTGACGAATATTACTAAACGGTTTTGACTCATGTATATTCCGTAGCGAGCTTTTCAGGATCCGCGCCGCGTCTATACCGCCGTAAAAGTCTGAAGTTCCGCCAACCGCGACGTATAAAACCATCCTGTTCATATTTTGCGCTGCAAGTCATAAGATCAGCCGGTAACTGACGCAGGCGATCCCGACCTAATTTTTCAATAATTTTGACATCTTCAAATAATGACCAATCGGGATACCCGCCGATCTCATCATATAATTCCTTCGAGATTAAAAGGCCTTGATCTCCATAGGGTAAGGCCCAGGCTCGGCAGCGAAGCCTCACACCCATCTCAACAATTCGGGCTCCGAGCGATCGACTGTCAAACTTCAGCCGGAAATATCCGGCATGTTTCGGATAGGTTTTTATATGTGTGCGCACGATATCCAGCCAATTTTTCGGCAGGCGGCTATCAGCGTGAAGGCACAAATACCAGTCTGCTTTACCGGCAAGTGCGACGCCCCGCCGAAGCTGGCCCCCGCGCGATTTAGAGCCGATTGCTATAGACGCTCCCGACCGAACGGCCAGGGTCAGGCTTTGATCATCTGAAATTGAATCACTAATGATTATCCGAACAGATTCATCAGCCATTATGGCCCCGCCGCGAATATTTGGCAGCAGAATGGCCAGATCTTTTTCACTATTGCAGGTCGGTATGATAGCGGCGAGCATATCTGCTCTTAACTGGAACCGATCTGAGATTCCATATCAAACCGGCTTGATCAACCATATGTGAAAATGGCTCGTCTTCGCCCGCCTGAACCTGTATATACACCCAGGGTAAAACAGGGGAATACGATGCTAACCAATCCATTTGTAATTAAAAAAGTCGGCGAAATATTAGGTAAAACCATATTGGGCGGCGACGGGGAGCCCGATACGGTTCTTGAGAAAATCAAAGATGTTATGGGTCAACCCGATGAGCCGATCAGCGAAGAACCGGAAGAAGTCCGCGCTGTCAAAGGCGAGTATGAAGACCCAGAGCTTGATGATTGGGAAGAAGATGACGATGATGACAAAGCGGAGAAGGAAGCTGGGAAACATGCCTGGCACGCCCTAAAAAAAGCTCACCACAGAGAATGGGAAACCCTCAAGCGACGACATGAAGATGAACGCGAGGCTCTTAAACGCGAACATGAAGACGAACGCGGTGAATTGAAACGCCGGGTCAAAGGCGCTTATGAAACGCGCGGTGAACGGCGCGGCAGCGGTTTTAAAGACAAACATAAGGGCCGAGGGAAAGGCCAGCATAAAAACAAAGGTCGCGGGCGTGGCCGCGGACCCGGCCCAAGATAGCTCATCTCAATCCGAAATGTTTAAAGGGCGCGAGGCGCCCTTTTTTGTGTCTAGTATTTCAGCGCGCGGATATTTTCTGAGTCGCCTTCTTTTGCCCAATATGGATTTGTATGTTCAGGCGTTGAGCGGCGAAATAATCCACCAATGAAACCCACAAACAGGCTCAACAACCACATAAACAATCCGAATCCAAATCTAACGGTTTGAAGACTATCAGCGCCCCGCTGAATAAATTTTCCCATAACCATAATGATTGCACCCTAGCAGATTATCATTGTCATAAGGTTGGGATTTAACGTTAGTTATCGGTTATGTGATTTGGGTAATGAAGAATTAATATCCAATATTTCGGTCGCTACGCCGTATATTGTAGCGGCGTTGGAACTCTTTGATTTGGTAACGTAGTTCGTCGACGTTACGCTCAAGCCGGCGAATTTCGTAGCGCAAACGATCACGGTCGCGTTCGCTTAGATCCGGGTTTTGCAAACGGCGACGATAATCATACAGACGCTGACGACTATATTCATATCTCTGAACGAGCTCTTCATATTTTTGAACGATGACATAGCGCTTTCGGCCTTCTTCATAACCCGGTCCATATTCTTCGGCCAGATCACCGGAACAAACCACATTAAATTTACTGCCCGACTCACCCCGTTCATAGCCGCGCTCATAAGTGCAGTATTTTGTAAGCCCTTGCTCATAACCGTCAAGATAGGACTGATTGTCAACTGATACCCCGTGCTTGGTGCACGTTTCAGCAATTTTCGCGAGACGGTCAGCGGATTTGCCATTGGCTCCATCTTTGAAACCAACCGCTTCCCAATTTCCGGATTGACATGTGTCCTCGGACACTGTTGCGCAGCCCTGGATACCAAGGAGCCCAGCCGCCATAATTGTCATGGAAAGAATTTTTGTGTTTCGCCCGAATTTCATCATGCTTTTTGTCTATCGCATTAATCTTGAACGATAGCTGAAAATGACATTCACGTCACTTTCAGGAAAGATAGCAGAGCGTCAGACATAAAAAAACCCGCCATAAGCGGCGGGCTTTCTTGAAATTTTTAAAAGCCTAAAGGCCCGCTTTTTCTTCAACAGCGTCCATGGCTTTATCTACGGCCGTATCGACCACTGTATTGACAGCATCGTCTACGACCCCGTTCCCGCTATCCGTGGCAGTTACGGCAGCGTCAACCGGTGTCGCGATAGGCTCTACCTTTGGACGAAGATTAACCGGATACATGCAGTATACGCCGTTGTGACGGGTTTCGCCTGGGCATTCAGAAACACCGAGACCATTACCGTCATAAATTTCGTCACTATATTCTTCGTCACGGATCGGCACGAGGCAGTAATCACCACCGGATAGTGTCATCCAAGAACCACCCTCATTTTCGCACTCCGAAGAATTCGTGATCGCATGCGCCGACGTCGCGAAAATGGCCGTCGCGGCGATTGTTGTCGCCATTGCGCCTAAAAGAAGTTTAGCCATGTCTTACTCCTAACAAAAACTTTTCTGCGGCCTTTTAACAGACCTTTTTCATGTTTACAAAGCCTCTAACTGCAAAAAGTGCAGGAATCAGGCCAGAATACTCACATGTCAAAAAAAACCTTAATCGCCAAAACGCCAGACTTCTCATTCGAGTCTCGGATTGAAGGCCCCGTTTGCGGTGTTGATGAAGCCGGTCGTGGCCCTTTGGCCGGTCCGGTCGTCGCCGCAGCGGTCATCCTTAATCCCGACAATTTGCCAGCAGGTCTTAATGACAGCAAAGTCTTATCCCATGACATCCGTGAATACCTCATGAATGACATTTTGGTAACCTCCCAGATAGGTATTGGTATCGCCGAGCCTGAAGAGATCGATCGGGCTAATATTCTGGGCGCGACCATGATTGCCATGCAGCGCGCCGTCGCCGCGCTCCCGATTGTTCCAGCGGCCGCTTTGATTGATGGGAATAAAGCCCCACCTCTACCTTGCCCGGCACAGACTTTGATTAAAGGCGACGCCCGTTGTCTCTCAATCGCGGCCGCTTCCATTCTCGCGAAAGTCACCCGCGACCGCCTGATGCTAGACGCAGATCGGCGCTATCCTGGCTATGATTTTGCGACCCACAAAGGCTACGCTACCGAAGTCCACCGCGCCAAGATTCAAGAGCTCGGGCCTTGTCCTATTCACCGCCGCAGCTTCATGCCGATCAAGATGATGGTGGGGTAGTCTATTCCAGTTCAATCTGGCTTAAGCATCCAGACTGAGGGCCAGGACCCGGCTGACATATGAAATATTCTCACCGGATTCTTCGGCCCATTGGTTGAAGGCGTCTTGCACGGCGCGTTTGGCTTTTTTCGACGTTGCAGGTTTGTCGATAATGTCGGCATGGATCAAAGCCGCCGTGACATCTCGGGACAGGATAAAAGCCGGAACACCCGAAAAACGCAGCGCATAGCTCGTCGTGTTTGCTCCCAAATGCGAGCCGTGCTTTTGCAGATAATCCAACAACCCGATATAATCCGTGCTCGGCCAGCCGCGAATAAAATCATCTGCGGAGCCCTTTTGTTTGGCCATATCCAAAATCATCTGAGCGTTTTTCTGAACAGTTTTGATTTTGATGGGGTTACGGACAATTGCTTTATCAGTGGTGAGCTTTTCCATATCATCAAGGTCCATGCGCGCACATCGAGATGGTTTGAAATTCCAGAATGCCTTTTCAAATCCGTCCCATTTCGCCTCGATAACTTTCCAGCTAAATCCAGCCTGAAAAACCCGTTTGGTAAATTCGGCAAGCCAGCGATCATCACTCATATTGATTTGGTTATGGGAATAATTTTCAAGGCCTTCTTTGACTTTTGCTATGACGGCCTCTTCGCCTCCATGCCGACCGGCTGCGCGGTGTAGAATGGTTGAAAATTTTTCCATTGGCAAAATCCTATTGCGGCCTATCTAATAGGTGATCAATCAGTTCCAACGCTTCTTCACTGGCCCAATCGGCTTCGCCGGAGACGCGGGCCAATTCTCTTCCCTTTGTGTCGTATATAATGGATATGGGCAAACCCCGTGTCCGAACCCGTGCGCTGAGCCCATAACTCGGGTCATGCCAGGCCGTTAGATTTTCAAGATTATATCGCTCAAAGAATACTTCTGCATCTTCGGCTTTGCGATCCATGCTGATCGTGACGACTTCAAACCTGTCCCCGCCGCGCAACTCAGCCAATTTATCCAGCGACGGCATTTCCGCAACACAGGGCGGACACCATGTCGCCCAGACATTCAGCAGAACATATTTTCCATGGTAATCCGAAAGCGCCATCTCTTGACCTGCTGCTGTTTTGAATGTCGAGCGCGGCTGAATAGGCGCGCCATCCATTATGTGAAGCTTATTTAAAGACTTTGTGCGATATATCTCCAAACCAGATTTCGGCGATTGACAGGATTGCACGACAACCGACATTACGGCTACAAGGCCGATCACGATCATCAGCTTGATGGCATTGGACAGGGATAAAATTTTCATGACGAAAAAACCTAACACAGGGAATAAGAGCGCCAAACAGAAAATGTGGGGTGGGCGCTTTTCTGCCGCGCCTAGCGAGCTTATGCAGGCGATCAATGTGTCCATCGGATTTGATCAGCGTTTGGCCGATCAGGATATACGCGGATCGCTCGCCCATGCCGCCATGCTCGCGCAGCAAGGTATTATTTCCGAGCAGGATCACGCCGATATCAAGAAAGGTCTGGCCCAGGTAAAGGGTGAGATCGCAGAGGGTGTTTTCCCTTTCAGTGATGACCTCGAGGATATTCACTTGAATATCGAAGGGCGTCTGCGTGAAAATATCGGTGAGGCCGCGGGTCGATTACATACGGGCCGTTCGCGTAATGATCAGGTTGCAACGGATTTCCGGCTATGGGTCAGAGATTATTTAGATCATTTCGGTGCGCAACTGGAGAGCTTGCAAGGCGCGCTATTGGCGCAGGCCGCTGCCCATACAGATACGATTATGCCGGGCTTTACCCACCTCCAAAACGCGCAACCCGTAACCTTTGGCCATCATATGCTGGCCTATCTTGAAATGTTTGCAAGGGACAAAAGTCGTTTTGAAGATTGCCGAAAACGCATGAATGAAAGTCCGCTTGGCGCGGCGGCTCTGGCCGGAACGCCCTATCCTATTGACCGGGACATGACCGCGGCAGCCCTAGGTTTTGATCGTCCGCTTGCCAATTCTCTTGATGCTGTTTCAGCACGTGACTTTGCACTCGAAGCGCTGTCTTGCGCCGCGATATGTGCAACCCATTTATCTCGCCTATCCGAGGAGATCGTGATCTGGACATCAGCGCAGTTTCAATTCGTTAGCCTGTCTGATGCTTTCACAACGGGCAGCTCGATTATGCCGCAAAAACGTAATCCCGACGCCGCAGAGCTCATCCGCGCCAAAGTCGGGCGGATCATGGGCGCGCTCACCGCATTGACGATTGTCATGAAAGGCTTGCCGCTGGCCTATTCCAAAGACATGCAGGAAGACAAAGAACCGGTCTTTGACGCCTTTGATGCGCTCTCGCTCGGGCTTGCCGCTATGGCCGGTATGGTCGCTGACATGACGCCGAATAAAGCGCGTCTCGCCGATAGTGCGTCGGCTGCATATTCTACGGCGACAGACCTTGCTGACTGGCTTGTCCGAAAACTAAACATGCCGTTTCGCGATGCCCATCATGTGACCGGAACGATTGTGGCCCTCGCGGAAAAACAAGGTAAGACACTCGACGCTTTGGCGCTAACCGATATGCAAACGGTTGAGCCTCGGATCACCGATGATGTTTTCTCAGTTCTATCGCCGCTGGCCTCCGCCAGTTCGCGTACCAGCTATGGCGGGACGGCACCCAGTGAGGTTGAGAAGCAGGTCGCCCGGTGGAAAAAATTATTGCCTAGCGCTTAGCCTGTCACCACATCGATAAATGCGTTGATTTGATCATCGGTCGTCTCCCATGAGCAGCATAATCGCATCTGATTGTTGTCATAGACATAACCTGCCATTTTGCTGGATTGCAGCCGAGCAATTTGGTCTGGCGTGAACCTAACGAAGGCCATATTACCGCAGTGGTCGTCAGGAACCTTCACACCTTTAATGCCTTTGAGTCGTGATAATAACGCCTCATTCTGGCGATTGGCGCGACGGGCATTTTCAAGCCAGAGATTATTATCGAGCATCGCCAACAACTGCGCGGCCAAAAAACGTTGTTTGGATAAAAGCTGCCCAGCCCGTTTCTGGCGATAAAAACCCTCTTCGGCCCTGGTCTGATCAAACAGGATCACGGCTTCGGCGGCCATACATCCGTTCTTAGTAAAACCAAGTGAGACCGCCATCACGCCGGCTTTCCAGCTCATATCCGCCGCGCCGCATCCGAGAGCCGCCACTGCATTTGAAAACCGAGCCCCATCCATATGGAGCGACAGTTCGTTATTTCCGGCAAAGCTGCTTAGGGTTTTGATTTGCTCCAGACTATAGACAGACCCAAATTCAGTTGTTTGCGTGATACTGATTGCGCTGGGCTGCGCCGAATGACGTTCACCAATAGCAGCCATAAATGGCCCAAGAGACTGCGGAGACAACTTCCCATTCTCACCAGGTATGGGCTTTAGCTTAGCACCCGAATAAAATTCAGGTCCGTTGCATTCGTCCAGATAAGCATGTGATTTTTCATGGACGCAGACAGAATTAATTGGTCCTGCCATGAGAGATAACGCCAGAGAATTTGCCGCGGTTCCCGTCAGGCAAGGAATGACACTGACAGAAGTTTCAAACATTTCAGAAAAGCGATCATTTAAAAGTTTCGAAAGATCATCATCCCCGTAAGGCAATGCACTACCCATATTGGCGTCCGCTATGGCCGCCAATACTTTAGGGTGAACCCCGCTCATATTATCCGATTTGAAACTCACAGTATTTTTTCATTTTCTTTCGGCTTAATTGACAAAAACACACCCGGAATTACAAGTAAACACCTATTCAATTAGGCTGTGTCCTTATGCAAAAAACAAATTCTCAATCAACAGAATTACCACCGGCATTTTATCTTGGTCAGCCTGGGACCGTACAGATTAAAGCGGCAGCTCACTCACCTTCAGGGCTTGTTATTACATTTATGGGTCAAAACAAAACTCATATCTATCCATGGTTTTGGGTTCGAGACCACGGAATTGACGCGAACAGTCTCAATCCGGCGACGCTTCAACGCCAAACCAATAGCTTCGATCTATCACCGGAAGAAATGGCGACATCAATAGACTTTGATACGAATCAACAATTGATCCGAGTATCCTGGCCGGACGGTCCTACGACCATGATTTCGGCCTATATGCTGGCCAGCGTCAAAGGGGTCATACCCGGGCGCCACGATCTAACACCGCAAAAACGCCGCCGTTACTGGGATAAAGACGATCCTCTGAACGACCTACCGAGCGTTGAATATGATGCGGTAATGGACAGCGATAATGGTCTGAAAAACTGGCTGGAGAACATTTGGATATACGGGTTTTCCATGGTCGAGAATGTCCCATCCACGCCAGAGGCCACCATTTCTTTAGCAGAACGGATTGGGCATTTGCATGAAACTGTCTTTGGCCGGAGCTGGCCTTTATCTGCCGATCTCGTAGATCACGGGGATACGGCCTATACGACAGACTATCTTGAGCCCCATACGGACGGAACATATTATAACGAAGCCGCTGGGCTTCAATTATTCAACTGCATTGAATTCGACGGTAAAGGAGGCGAAAGCATTCAGGTCGATGGATTTTCAATCGCGCGCCGCCTGAAAGCTGAGGATTCAGAAGCTTTTGACATTCTGAGCAAGACTGCCGTGCCAGGTCATTATATTGAACCCGGAGTCCATTTGCGAGCGGAGCGTCCTGTCATACGAACCGGATCGACAGGCAATCTCTTGCAAGTCTCATTTAACAATTATGACCGCGCTCCCTTTATCCTCTCGGAGCCAGAGCTAAAGGCTTTTCACCGCGCCTATAGTCTGTTCCATGAACATGCGAATGATCAAGATAATTGGCTAAAGATACCTCTTACACCGGGACGAACCCTGATATTTGATAACTGGCGAAATCTCCATGGCCGCATGGGATATGTAGGCAAACGCCGCTTCTATGGATGCTATCTGAGCATGGCAGAGTTTGAAAGCAAGCTCAGAGTTTTGCAGGCGAGACAGACATAGAAAAGCCCGGGTAATACCCGGGCCTTTACTCAAATATTTTTAAACAGAATTAAGATCCGCCCATGGCATTGGTTACAAACTTCATGGTCTGCTGGCCGCCCTGGGTGAATTCTTCCTGACCGGCTGGATCCAGGATTTTATCCATATTGGCCATGACATTTTCGGCCGTCTGTTCTCCGACTGGCAAATGAACGCCTTTGGTTTCGTAGACTTTAGTAGCCGCGAAACCGCCAGCGCCTGCACACATGATCATACGGTTTGGCGCGTCATCACAGACCAGCGGAATAAGTCCTGCTGTCACGCTTTCAACGGTTAGGAGTTTGAACGCATCTTCAGGGATCAGTCCTTCGGTCATTCGCGTTGCGGCCGTTGGCGACAGCGCGTTCACGCGAATATCATATTTTCCGCCCTCAATGCAGAGCGTATTCATAAAGCCGATCAGACCGGCCTTGGCTGCACCATAATTGGTCTGCCCAAAATTTCCATAATTGCCCGAAGATGACGTTGTCATAACGATCCGGCCATATTGGTTTTCTTTCATATGGTTCCAGACGGCTTTGGTACAGATGGCCGAGCCGACAAGGTGGACATCCAGTACAAGACGAAAATTATCCATCTCCATTTTGGAAAATGACTTATCCCGCAAGATACCGGCATTATTGACCAGGATATCAATCTTGCCCCATCTCGCGATTGCCGCATCGACCATGGCCTGCACTTCATCTTCTTTGGTGACATTGGCCCCGTTGGCCATAGCATCGCCGCCAGCGGCCTTGATTTCGGCTACAACTTGTTCCGCCATTGTGGCTGAGCCGCCGGAGCCATCAACCGAACCGCCCAGATCATTGACAACAACTTTGACGCCGCGCCGGGCTAGCTCCAGCGCATGGCTACGGCCCAAACCTCCGCCCGCGCCTGTCACAATGGCAACGCGGTCTTTAAATTCAACACTACTCATCGTTTTAACCCTTAAGCGACTTCGAATAATCCAGCGGCGCCCATACCGCCGCCAATACACATGGTCGAGACAACATATTTTGCGCCGCGGCGTTTACCCTCAATCAAAGCATGCGCAACCATACGCGCGCCTGACATTCCATAAGGGTGGCCTATAGAAATTGCGCCGCCATTAACGTTCAGTTTCTCATTCGGAATGCCAAGCTTATCCCGGCAATAAATGACTTGAACGGCAAACGCTTCGTTGAGCTCCCAAAGATCAATATCGTCCATAGTCAGACCATTGGCTTTTAAGAGTTTTGGAATGGCATAAACAGGACCGATACCCATTTCATCCGGCTCTAGTCCGGCTACGGCCATGCCGCGATATATTCCAAGCGGGTCCAAATTACGCTTGGAGGCTTCTTTGGCTTCCATCAAGACGGAAACAGATGCGCCGTCAGAGAGCTGCGAGGCGTTGCCGGCCGTAATAAACGCTTCCGGTCCACGCACCGGCTTGAGACCCGCCAGACCTTCAAGCGTTGTCGACGGGCGATTGCCCTCATCTTTTTCAAGCTTGGTCTCCATTTGCGAAATTTCGCCAGTTTCTTTGTTTTTTACCATCATGGTTGACGGCATAGGGACGATTTCATCATCAAAAGCACCGGCTTGTTGCGCGGCGTGCGTACGTTGCTGGCTCTGCAATGCATATTCGTCCTGCGCTTCGCGGGAGACGCCGTAGCGATTAGCCACGATCTCGGCCGTATCAATCATTTGTATATAGGCTTTAGGGTGGTTTTTGAGAACGGTCTGATCAGGCGCAACCCGCATTTCTGCCGTTTGCACCATAGAAATGCTCTCCACACCTCCGCCAATAGCAACCGTATGGCCATCGCTGATGATCTGCTTGGCAGCCATGCCAATAGCGATCATGCCGGAGGAGCATTGACGGTCAATACTCATGGCGGGAACCGTTACAGGCAGGCTTGAGGCGAGAACCGCATTACGGCCCATTGTGACCTGTACGCCTTGTTGCAGAGCGCAGCCCATGACCACATCATCTACCTCGGCTCCATCAATCCCGGCCCGCTTGACAGCTTCGTCAATACAATGCCCGGCCAGTGTCGGCGATCCCGTTGCGTTAAATGCTCCGCGGTAAGCTCGACCAATTGGCGTCCGCGCCGTTGATACAATAACTGCTTCTCTCATGATAATCTCCTGTAGTAACGTGACGGTTTACATGGGGAGGTCCGTCACTATATGCGCTTTGTTGCATATGTTAGTGTCAGGAACTCTTCAAGCTATTTTTCGGTCATTGCGTACACAATGGCGTGAGCATATTTTAGAATATTTTAGCAGGGAGCAGTTGATATTTTGAGAAAACACTCCCGTTAATGAAAGCGTAGCTCCAATCCTCTATAGCAAGGTTATGGAAAAACTGTTTGATGTCTTCATTGTCAAATTCATAGCTCTGTTTCGGCTCGACGATTTTGGCATCGTCTGGACTTTCGTAGGGATTATAATTAGTTTTTTTCTATTTATATTCCTTTTAGCCGCACCGTTTATTCTGTTAATCCTATTACTTCCAGAAGCTCTACTTTTACCCGTCTCTATGATTGGGGGGTTCGCTCTAATTTTCTATGAATATAAAAATAGAGGCTCGAAGAAAATTCCTCTCGAGGCTCAATTACTGGAATTGAAAGACCTAAACCTTCGACTGAATAGGGGCATTTCCCGCAAAGATTTACTGAGCTTCGGTAGCCTCGAGGAATATGAAAAGTCTCCTTATGCGCTTCTTATCGCCTTCATGGGTTCGGACGTTCAGAGAAAGAAACACCGAAGAAGGACCTCTCCATCTGCATGGAATTTCGATTATGAGTGCGTTGATGTGCAGATTCCAGAAGAATTGACAGAGTGTTCCAGGCTATAGTGACTCGTTGTTCTTATGGGTGCAGGGGTATTCTGATCTGCGTCAGAAACGTCAAATCGCAATACTATCTTCGGAGTTGTCGGTCGTTAAGGCTCATAAAGTGGAACGAAAGAACTCAGAAGAAGAATAGTTTCTACTATGGGGGCAAAGCGGACATCGGAATAGTTTATATTTGCGAGATACGAGAAGACATGTAGGTATTAAATTATGACAGTCAGCTCTAAGCAATTACAGCAAATATGTTCCTTAGAATTGAGGTTACTGCAACCGAGTGTTCGATGTTCAGAAAAAGAACTAAATGAGCTTATCGCAGATGACTTTATTGAAATTGGTAGCTCAGGACGAATTTATGATAAAACATCGGCAATTCAAGCTGTGCTTTCTAATGACCATGAAGACTTAAGTGAGAACTATAATTTAAACGCCAAGCAATTGGGATCAGAATTAGTCTTGATTGAATATACAACAAGAAATGGTGAGATTCAGCGTTCATCAGTTTGGCAGCATAAAGACCAGAACTGGGTAATATTGTTCCATCAGGCTGTAAAAACCTAACAGCAATCAAGCTAAGGTCCGCAATGGGGATTTTTGTGCCACCCTAGTTGTCAGTGTACTTCAGAATAAAGAGTCACTTCTAATTGGAACAAGGAGTCAATTTAGATGGTATCTGCAGTTGATGACGAAGATGTTTATGAAACTATCGTCAAAGAGCTCGTAAAATTAGCTCTACAAGAACCCAGTCTTAAAAAAGTAAAGAATAGAGTAGATTTTGAAAACCAATCAGTCTCGTTAACTTACAGGATTGGTGAATTTTTCCGAGAATTAAAGCCGAAGTTTGACGGTGATTGGGCAGATGAGAAAATAGTTCAAACCATCTTGTCCGACATCGAAGAAACCGCAAATAATGGGAAACATTTTTGGTATGTTGACAACGGACAGGCTTCAACATTTTTATTTATATCTGATGAAACCGCAAAGGCATTGAACAATCTTCAAAGAGACCTGGTATCAAGATGTAAAAATTCGACCCTTTAGATTATACTCCCCTTCACATTCTTAGGACCCCCACACCATTGACCACTTACATGGTCGCAATCAATGGGCGTCGCTCGACATGTTCATGCAGGCCGTCTGCCTCATGGCCCAGGCCAAAGGCTACGGGACTTGTATGCAGGACATTTGGGCGCAAGTTCGAGGCAGCGTTCACAAACCACTCGGGCTAGATGAGAAACCACGTCATCTATGCGGGTCTGGCGCTCGGCAAAGCCGAACCGGACGCACCCGTCAATACGCTACGCACAGAACGAGAACCCGTCGACGGCTTTGCCAAATTTATCGGGTTTTAGGGCAGTTATTATCTAAGTGATTTGATCTCTTGGATCAGGCGGGTTTTGAATTCTGAATTAGCATCGGAAGCAAAGACGGTGAACATGCCGATCAATACTCGGTTCTTATAGCTGGGAATGTCGATATAGCCGTGGATCCAGTCTTGACGGGCTAGGCGCTGGGCACCGAAGAGTTGTTCGGCTAATACATTCGTCTCGATATCGCCCAGCAAATATCCGCCGGATTTGGCCTGCTCACAGACCTGACGAGCGAGCGCTAACGAACGCATAAAAATGCCTTGGGCGGATTTTTGCTCAAATAATTGTTCCCGTTCCCCGGCCAGAAAGGCGGCCTTATAAAGCGCCTCGTCCTTGGCATAGAGCGAAATCAGTTCATTCGTGAACGCCCGAACGGCCACAATCGGATCAGCTTCGGATTGACGAGCTAAAACTTCGCCAATGCGCGCGACAACTTCATCGACCAGGTTTTTAAAAATCTCTGACTTTTTGCCCAGAAGGTTATGAATGGTTGGCACGGTGACTTCGGCTCGTCGAGCTAGCTGCGAAAGGGTCAGCGCATCATAGCCTTGCTCGGCGATAATTTGCCCTGCGCAAGTCAAAATACGTTCTTTGCGCAGACGTTTATTGGCGGCGCGGGTGGCGCTGCCCCTTGCCATGTTTTTCGCTGGATTTTCAGACTTGGTGGTGACTGTCATAGAAAATGAACTCGCTGCGGATTGACTCACAGATTTGCATCTATATAAAATTTTATCAATCATAAAAACTGTGGCCACCAAAAGAGGTATCAATGTATCAGGATATCAGCCGTTCGATCGAAGCCTGCGCAGCCCATTACGGGGACGAGGCCGAAGCTATGAAAACTTATCTGATCGAAGGACAGGCCAAGGCGCTCGCGCTCCCTAATCGCGGCCCTCTAAAATATGATGCAGATGGCAATATCCATAGTGATATTCTTGAGGCCTATTCCGAATATGGTTTTTATATCATCGAGGGCGTATTATCCGAGGAAGAACTTGCCGACATCAAAGCAGATTTAGCCGCCATGCGGGAGAACTTCCCCGTCCATATGGGCGCGCTGACAGACAAACACGGACGACCGGCATTAGGCGCCGATAATAAAGCCCCGAACTTGCAATGGGCACCGCCCTTGTCTGACCCTTTGGGCGGAACACAAATTTTCAATGGCCGGCATCAAGTCAAACTTTTTGAGCCCAAAGCCGCGGATGATGCCCCGCCGGCCGTTCCCCTTTATCTTAGCGGCTCATTGCAATTCTCCCCGGCCTGCCTTCGGGTTTACGGCCATCCTGGCCTGCTCAAACTAACTGAGGCCATTAACGGCCCGGATTTCACGCCCTTTACCGAAGGTCTGTTCATCAAGGACGCCGGCGTGGGACCTGCCGTATCCTGGCATCAAGACGGCGATACCCATTGGGATAGTCCTGACCATGACGCAGATATTCACGGTTTTAACTTTATGGGCCAAGTCTATGGCAGCACAGCCGTCAACGGTGTCTGGGTTATTCCCGGTAGCCATAAGATCGGCCGGGCCAATATCGCTAAAATGGTTGAAGACCACGGCAATGAGCGCTTGCCTGAGGCGGTTCCTCTGATTTGTAATCCTGGCGATGTGGTCATCAATAGCCGCCAGATCATTCATGGTTCTTTTGCCAATACGGGATTTGAGCCAAGGGTCTCGGTCAATTTTGGATTTCACAAACGCTCATCTGTATTGGACGTTCGCGGTGCAGGCATGCACGCGGAAGCCGCCGTCATGGATTCTGATTTCATCGACACACGTTCGCGGCTGATTGGTTTTGCTATCGACGCCAGGCGTCAGCGCTTCCCGGACGAAACACCCTATGACTATGCGCCCTTTGCCAAACGACAGGATGAGTTTCGCTGGACGCCGGACACACAGGCTACTCTCAAAGATTACAATCTAATGGATTTGAGTATTTAGACGGCTGAACTTCTCGTTAGATCTAAGAAGGTCCTTTCAACCCCAAAACCGAGAAGGGTTGCAATTCATCGCCCCTCGGATAACGTAATTCTATGGACGGGCTTTGTAAAAATTGCAGTGCTAATATTTCGGGGACCTATTGCCAGAATTGCGGTGAGAAAGTCGTCGCACCGGAAGATTTCTATATCAGCCGTTATATTAGCAGTTTCGTATCAGGTCTCACAAATGTCGATACAAAGTTTTATCGGACGCTCGGGGCTTTTGTAAAACGGCCCGGACAATTATCGCGTGACTATTTTGCTGGCCTGAGAAAACCCTATTTGTCGCCCATTCAGACTTTCCTGATTGTAACGGTTGTTTTTTTTGTTTTCGCCCCGGACTTTGATATATTCTATATTCCGGCAAAATGGTTTTTCGCCGGCTTAACAGCGGACAGCCCATACCTCGCCAATCATCTCGCTATGGAGAAAATGACCGCGCTTGATCTTAGCCGCGCTGAATTGGCTCTCAAATATGATGTGACGGTTAGAAATCACTCCAAGGCCTTTTTATTCCTTGGCATTCCTTTCCTTGCTCTCGGGAGCTATTTGTCTCGGCCCAAAACAGTACCGCAAATTGGCAAGCATCTAATTTTTGCGACCCATAATTTGAGTTTTTTTACGCTTTGGTTTTTTATTCTTCTGTTTATTGCGTTTAAAGTGCCCCAAGACTTAACGCCGGACTGGTTCATGCGAATACTGAGTTTTGGCGGTTGCTACGTCTATTTTGCCTTGGCAAATCGTCGAACATGGAATGATAGCTGGCCCCGCGCTTGGTTCGCCGGATTTTTGCAAATGTCTGCGCTGTTCGTGTTTATATATGTCTATCGCAGCGGAATTAGTTTCGCGACACTGCAGGGATTGTAAAGGTTCGCTTCAGACGCCACCTCGTCCCTCAAGCCGGTCAGCAACAGCTTCGAGCCGGCTCAAAATATCAGCTTCAGGTGAAGGTGTTATACCGCCAATAAGCAGACCCAACAGATTATCAACAAAGCTATTAATATCATCATCTCGGCGCACAAACAGCATGGTTCTGGCTGAATATTCCATCGCACCAAAGAACATATCCCGAAGGACCCATAGCTCGGCCTCAGCGCTGATGAGACCTTCCGAAATAGCCGATTTAGCAACCCTGTCAAACACGGCAACATATTCCCGGTTAAGACGGTAAAGATCACTTTGCTTATATTGCGCAGAAGAGCGGTCAATCATGGGCGCGATTTCGAGCAGTCGCCAGCTATCCATGACTTGGCGCATGTGATGCCGGGCCAGGAACTTTAGCTTGGATTTCGTATCAGCCCGCTTGTCAACGCCTTGTTGGGCGGTCTCTGTCAGTCGAGCATAAAACCGGGCCAACACTCCACGAATTAAATCATCCTTATTTTTGAAATAAAGATAGACCGTACCATCGGCCACACCAGCCTTGCGGGCAATTTCGGCCATAGAGGCTTTAGCATAGCCCTTCTCGTTAAACACCGACGCAGCGGCCTTGAGAATTGCGATCTCCCGATCGGCGACTTTTTCGCGCCGTGTCTTAATTTCCCCAGGTTTGGATTTAGTGTTCGGCATTGACTTTTACTAAAAATGAATGATATTCAGTTAAAATGAAGATTACTCATTTTATGCCTTTTGTCAAGCGGAGCCTATTGTGAGGCAAACCATTTCGATCGGCGGCGCCAGCGGATATTGGGGCGAATCTGCCATGGCGACGCCGCAGCTTTTAGCGCATCCCAACTTAGACTATCTGGTCTATGATTACCTGGCCGAGATCACGATGTCGATCATGGCACGGCAAAAAGCAAAAGACCCTGAAAAGGGTTTTGCTACGGATTTTATTGATTTTGTCCTCAAGCCTTTTTTGCCCCAAATCGCCGCCAAAGGCGTCAAGGTCATTGCCAATGCCGGCGGTGTTAACCCCGAAAGTTGCGGAGCCGCGGCGAGAGCTTTGATCGCCGATAAAGGTCTCGATCTGACAGTAGCAGTCATTAGAGGAGATAATCTCGTCGGGGACAAAGATGGGATCGCTCAAAAGGGTTACACCGACATGTTTTCCGGCGAACCTTTCCCCGAAGCCGATAAAATCATGAGTATCAATTCCTATCTCGGCGCTTTCCCGATTGCCAAAGCCTTGGATGAAGGCGCGGACATTGTGATTACAGGGCGCTGTGTCGATAGCGCTGTGACGCTCGGCCCCTGTATACATGAATTTGGATGGAACCCGTCTGATCTGAATCAGCTCGCCAGCGGTTCCTTGGCAGGGCATATTTTGGAATGCGGCCCGCAAGCCACTGGCGGCAATTTTACAGATTGGGAAAATACAGGGGATATCGTCAATATTGGCTATCCGATTTGTGAAATTTCCGCAGACGGCTCTTTTGTCACCACAAAACCAGAAGGCACTGGCGGGGTTGTCAATGTCGGCACGGTATCAGAGCAAATGCTTTATGAAATCGGAGACCCGCAGGCTTATATTTTGCCGGATGTAACCTGTGATTTCTCAGACGTTTCGATCGAATATATCGGGGAGAACCGAATATCCGTAAGCAATGCTCGCGGATTCCCACCACCCGCAAACTATAAAACCTGTCTGACCTATCGAGACGGATTTCGAGCCGGAACTTTCATGACGCTATACGGTGAAAGAGCGACGGCCAAAGCCGCGAAACTGGCGGATGCGGGATTTGAACGCGCAGCCAAAACCTTGCGCATGTTCAATCTAGGCGAATTCTCCGAAACCAGTATCGAGATATTGGGAGCCGGAAGCCAGAAAGGTGAATATCAGGATACAGATGAGGTCGTTTTAAAAGTCGCCGTAAAACATCCAGACGTCAAAGGAGTCGGTATTTTCCTCAAAGAACTTGCCGGACTAGGCCTTGCAACACCTCCGGGGTTATCAGGATTTACAGGGGCCGGACGCGCGCGCCCCTCGCCTGTTGTCAGGCTTTTCTCATATCTAACGCCCAAAGAGGACGTCACCATCACCATTGATATGGGATCAAAGAATATTAGTTATGAAGATGTCGTCCTAGGCCAGGCCAACGCGCCTGAACGACCTGCCGAGCCTAGCGCAATATCAGACATGACAGCCGAAGTTCCGCTCATCAAACTTGCCTGGGGCCGGTCCGGAGATAAAGGCAATAAAGCCAATATCGGAATCATCGCCCGCAAGCCGGAATATATGAATTATATCTGGGCCGGTTTGACCGAAGACTGCATTCGCGAAACCTATGCCCATTTTGAACCAACAGGCATTGAAAGATTTTATTTGCCCGGCTCGCATTCCATGAACATTCTGATCGACAATGTGCTTGGCGGCGGCGGCGCAGCATCCTTGCGAAATGATGCGCAGGCCAAAGGCTACGCGCAGATACTCCTCGCTAAGACTATTAAGGTTTCCAAAGATATTGCGGAGGAAGTGGGATGAATAAATTATTCCCGGTCTCAAATCTGATCTTGGATCCCGCCCTCCGGCGGGATGAGTGAGGTTAAAATGCCCATTTTCAAATCCCGTATAAACACCAATAGCGAGGCTTACGCGGAAAACCGCAAAGATATGCTGACGCTTGTCGACAAGCTCAACGAACTTAACGCTCGGGCGCCAGCCATTTCGGCCAGTAAAAAACCGAAATTTGATAAACGCGGTCAGCTTCTACCTCGTGAACGACTGGCCCGACTCCTTGATCCGGGAATGCCTTATCTCGAAATTGGAAATCTGGCGGGTTATCTGCAAGATACGAAAAAAGAAGAACGCTCTATTCCTGGAGGCACGATTATGTGCGGGATAGGTTTTATCAACGGCGTTAAATGCGTGATTGTCACAGATGACAGCGGCATCAAGGCTGGAGCCTTAACTGTTGCGGGCGGCTATAGACTGCAACGGGGTCAAGAAATTGCGCTAGAGCAAAAAATCCCTTTTGTGCATCTGGTCGAAAGCGCTGGCGGTGATCTTATCAATTACAAAGTTGATCATTTCACGGAAGGCGGGCGGCTATTTGGAAATCTGGCAAAACTGTCAAAAGCCGGCGTCCCTGTGCTCTCTATACTCCACGGATCATCGACAGCGGGCGGAGCTTACATGCCCGGACTTTCTGATTATGTCGTCGGAGTCAAAGGCGGCGGCAAAGCTTATCTTGCGGGCCCGCCGCTCCTGAAAGCGGCCACTGGCGAAATTGCTACAGATGAAGAACTTGGCGGAGCTGAAATGCACGCCACAATTTCAGGCGTCGTTGAATATTTGGCTGAAAATGACGGCGAAGCTGTCCTGATGATGCGCGAAATTGTGGGCCGTCTTGGCTGGAACGAAAACTGCCCGAAGCGCACCCAGACACCATATGACGAACCCATCTATGATATTGATGAGTTAGCCGGGATTGTGCCGACAAATTATCGCAAGCCTTATGATGTCCGCGAAGTGGTCGCGCGTATCGTGGACGGGTCTGACTTCACGGATTTTAAACCGGGTTACGGCGTATCTACCGTTTGCCTACAGGCGAATATCATGGGCTATAAATGCGGACTGATCGGGAATAATGGTCCCATCGATCCAAACGGCGCCACCAAAGCCGCACAGTTTATCCAGCTCATGGACCAATCCGATACACCACTGATTTTCCTGCAAAACACAACGGGCTATATGGTCGGCAAAGCCTATGAGCAGGCAGGTATGATTAAGCACGGATCCAAGATGATTCAAGCTGTGACAAATGCCGACGTGCCGCGCCTGACCCTCATGATTGGAGCCAGCTTCGGAGCCGGGAATTATGGCATGTGCGGACGGGGATATGACCCAGATTTTCTGCTGACTTGGCCCAATGCGGCCACGGGTGTCATGGGCGGCGAACAAGCCGCAACGGTCATGGACATCGTAGCGACCGCCCAAGCCAAAAGAGCCGGTGTGGAAATCGACAAAGAAAAAGCGGCCATGCAAAAGGCCATGCTGACTCAGCTTTTTGATGGCCAGTCAGGAGCCTTTTACACCTCTGGTCATTGTATGGATGACGGTATGATCGACCCCCGCGATACTCGCAAAGTGCTAGGCTTTTTACTCGCCACGGTTTGGGAAGGCCGTAAACGCACAGTCCGCGAAAACTCATTTGGAATAGCGAGAATGTAATGACTGAATTACCCGCAACCGAAAAGATAATTTGCGAGCGCGACGGCGGTTGGCTTACCGTCTGGTTTAATTCCCCCGAGAACCGCAATGCTCTCTCCGCCCAATTGACCCAAGAATTCATGTCTATCATGCGCGCTATCCATGATGACCGGACTATTCGCGGGGTGACCCTGCGCGGCAAAGGCGGCGTATTCTGTGCTGGCGGAGATCTGAAAAGTTTTTCTGCCGGTCAATCCAGTGGCGGCAACCCACACGCCGATTTCAAAAAAATGAATTACGAAGCCGGAGAGCTTTTCGATCTTGTCATGGGCCTGCCTCAAGTGGTCGTTGCCTATGTTCAAGGCGCCGCCATTGCGGGCGGACTCGGACTTATGTGTTGCGCTGATGTAATTATTGTCGAAAAAACCGCCAAGTTCTCGCTGACCGAAACAATGATCGGCATAGCGCCGGCACAAATCGCCCCAATCGTCGTGAGCCGAACAGGACTGCCGATTGCCCGCCGCATCATGCTGACAGGCGCTCGTTTTTTGGGCGAAGACACACCGAATTATAATCTCTCAGATTACGTCGTCGCTGATGAAGCCGAATATGATGAAGTTCTTAAATCCCTCAAAAATGGCATTTATAAATGCGCGCCGGGTGCGGTAGGCCTGACCAAAGACATTTTACTCGCCACAGCCTATCTTGACCGCGAAGGGCAAAAGGAATTCGCGGCCGGGAAATTTGCGGACGCGATTACGTCGGAGGAAGGCCGTGAAGGCATTGCCAGTTTTGTAGAAAAACGAAAGCCAAAATGGAGCGAAGATGTCTGATATCCACTCCATCTTAATTGCCAATCGCGGGGAAATTGCTTGCCGTGTCATGCGCACTTCCCGTCAAATGGGCATTCGAACGATCGCTGTTTACTCCGACGCAGATTGCGATGCCCTGCATGTCAAAATGGCTGATGAAGCCGTGCATATCGGTCCATCCCCGGCTACGGATTCTTATCTTGTGATCGATAAAATAATAGCCGCAGCGAAAACATCCGGCGCAGATGCGATTCATCCCGGTTATGGATTCTTGTCCGAAAACGCCGACTTCGCCGACGCTTGCGATAAGGCCGGTATCATATTTATCGGACCCAATGTTGAGGCGATTGACATTATGGGCGACAAAGCCAAATCCAAACGACGTATGATCAAGGCCGGCGTACCTTGCGTGCCCGGTTATCAAGGCGAGAAACAGGACGATGAAACCTTGATCAAAGAAGCATCGACGATAGGCCTTCCTGTCATGGTCAAAGCGGCGGCTGGGGGCGGCGGTCGCGGCATGCGGTTTGTCGACGAGGCGAAATCGCTACCTAATGCAATCAAAGACGCCCGCTCAGAAGCTCTGAGCTCATTTGGGTCTGACGTTCTGATTGTCGAGAAAGCTATACAAAATCCGCGGCATGTCGAAATACAGGTCTTCGCGGATAAAGCTGGAAATACAATCCATCTAGGTGAACGTGACTGTTCCGTGCAGCGCCGCCACCAAAAAGTCATAGAGGAAGCGCCCTGCCCGGTCATGACGGATAAGCTCCGCGCCGCTATGGGCGAAGCGGCCGTCAAAGCCGCCAAAGATATTGGATATGTCGGCGCTGGTACGGTTGAATTTATGCTGGACGCATCCGGCGTGTTTTATTTCCTAGAAATGAATACACGTCTACAAGTCGAACATCCTGTGACCGAACTCGTGACCGGACTTGATTTGGTCGAGATGCAGATCCGCGTCGCTAGGGGCGAAAACCTGCCAGTAACGCAAAGTGATGTGAAGCTGATCGGTCATGCGATTGAAGCCAGGCTTTACGCCGAAGATCCAGCGAATGACTTTCTTCCTGCGACGGGTAAAGCCGAGCTATTTCTATCGCCGCATGGGGCAAATATCCGGGTCGATAGCGGTATTGAAACCGGCAGCGAAATTTCCCCTTTTTATGATCCAATGATCGCCAAAATCATGAGCTATGGGGAGACGCGAGAAGATGCCCGCGCGAGGCTCGTAAAGGCGCTAAAAAATGCGACCATTTTTGGCGTTAAAACAAACCGGGCTTTTCTTATTGATGCGCTTGAAAAAGATGCGTTTAAATCTGGAGACGCGACGACAGCGTTCATAGCGGAAAATTTCAGCTCGGATGATCTGGCCGAAGCTGAGCTGGATAATCGCACTGTAGCTATTGCTGCCGTCCTGCAATATGAGACAGCAAGGGATGCCGCACTTGAGCAGGCTCTGCCTATATCATGCGACTTATTAGGTTGGACTAGTGCCCACCAAATCGCAACACCTTATCAATATGGTGATATAGGCGTGACAGTGTCGCCTAGCGCTTCAGCCTATGACGTTAAAGTCGACAACTCATCACTCTCGATTTCGGTTCTATCCAGAGACCTTAATTCGGCTTCGCTCAACGTTGATAATACGCGGATTAAGGCAACCTATTTGACCAATGGCCCGTATATCAGTCTGAGCACAGAAACCCTGTCATTTGATCTGACCAACGCAAACGAAATTTATAGCAGCGCGGCTGATGAGGGCGGAGCCGGTATCATTACAGCCCCGATGCACGGGGCGGTGATCGATTTATTTGTATCGCCTGGCGATCATGTTAAAACCGGGCAGAGACTAGCCATTTTAGAAGCCATGAAGATGCAACACGAAATCCTGGCGGATATTGACGGTACAATTATCTGCGTCAATGCTGTGGCCGGAAATCAAATCGCAGCTGATGCCCTGATGTTTGAGATTGAGGAAAGCGAATGACACCCGAAGCCCTGCAGTTCAAAGAAGAATGCGACTCCATCGCCGCCCTGCTTGATGGCAGAGATGATGATGTTTTTGCTAAGGCGACCTTATTTAAAGGATGGACCATTCACGATATTATGGGCCATTTACATCTGTGGAATATTGCCGCCGATGAAACATTAAATGCGCCCGAAAAATTTCAGGAATTCATCACCATGGCCATGACAGGCCTGATGAAAGGCGGCTCCCATCAGGCATTGCAGGATGAATATTTCGGCAATAAAACCAGTCGCCAGATTTACGACGAATGGAAAGCCTATTACCCGGATATGGCGGAGCGGTTCCACTTGGCAGATGCCGACCAACGCGTGAAATGGGCGGGGCCGGATATGTCAGTCAAATCCTGTATCATCGCGCGGCAAATGGAGCACTGGGCTCACGCTCAGGCGATATTCGATGTGCTCGGCGAAGATCGAGTCAATGGCGACCGCCTCAAAAATGTCGCCCATATCGGCGTGACAACTTATAGCTGGTCATTCAAAGTCAATGGCCGCGAACCGATCAAGCCCAAACCCTATGTGCGTCTAACGGCGCCTTCCGGCGCCATCTGGGAATGGAATGACCCCCAAGAGGGCAACAAGGTCGAAGGCTCTGCCACAGAGTTTTCACAAGTCGTCACACAATGCCGAAATATCGAAGACACGTCATTAGAACTCACGGGCGAAACAGCCAAAGAATGGATGTCAATTGCGCAAGCTTTTGCCGGCGGAAAAGAAACCCCGCCAGCCAAAGGGGTTCGTCGAAAAGCCACATAAAGCCTATCAATTTGGCTACAGCCAGAGCACTATTGGATATATCCAATAAATTGCATATGATTTTGGCTGACAGCTACTCCTCGTCTGGTTAGACTACCCCAAACAGAAATGAGGACACATCATGAAAGCCTTACAAGTTACAGAGTTCGCGCCTTACGCGTCGCATAAAGTTGTGGAGGTGGAAAGCCCCGCCCTTAAGCCCGGCCATGTCAAACTCCGCGTCCGGGCGGCCGGTGTCAACTTCCCGGATATCCTCATGGTCCAAGGCCAATATCAGGTCAAACCCCCCTTCCCGTTTATTGCCGGGGCGGAGTGTGCAGGCGATATCATCGAAGTGGGTGAAGGCGTCAAACACCTCAAGGTTGGGATGCGCGTTGCGGCCCTGCCCGGCGTAGGTTGTTTTGCCGAAGAAGCGGTAGTCCCGGCTGAGATTTGTGCGCCGATATCGGATAAAATGTCTTATGAAGAAGCGGCTGGTTTTGTCATGGTTTACGCCACCAGCTATCACGCTCTCAAAGACCGTTCAGATATCAAAGAGGGCGAAACCATGTTGGTGCTCGGCGCGGCCGGCGGCGTGGGCTTAACAGCGGTTGAGCTTGGTAAACAAATGGGTCTAAAGGTGATAGCAGCGGCCTCGACCCAGGAGAAACTGGATATCTGCAAAGAATATGGCGCGGATCACGGCATTCTTTACACCGAGGAAGACCTTAAAGCCCGTGTCCGTGAGATTACCGGCAAAGGGGCCGATATTTGCTACGATCCGGTTGGCGACAAATTCGCGGAACCAGCACTACGATCACTGAAATGGGGCGGGCGCTATCTGGTCATTGGGTTTGCCGGCGGGGAAATTCCAAAAGTGGCCTTTAACTGGATGCTCCTCAAAGAGCTCGATGTTCGCGGTATACACTGGGGCGCCTGGATCCCGAGTAACCCTAAAGGCCATATGACGAATATGATGGAGCTCATGCAGATGTATAATGAGGGCAAGATCAAACCAAGGGTCAGCGGTACACACAAGCTGGAGAATTATGCGGATGCCATGCGCGCCCTTGAAGAACGCCGCGTCATGGGCAAAGTAGTTTTAACGATGGGAAATTAATTCCTTCGTGGAGATAAGCGGTTTAGAATAGGAACCAAAATGCACAGCTTTCAAACAGTTTCAGATATTCGCATAGAACCCGGCGGGGCGGCTAAGCTGGATCATTATGTTGACGGCTTGTCGCGTAATAAACGTATCGCCATAATTACCGATAAGGGCGTACGCGGACTGGGCTTGATAGATGCGGGGGTCACGTCCCTTGAAGATGCTGGCTATGATGTAATGGTGTTTGACGAAGTGGTCGCTGATCCGCCCGAAGAGATCGTCGTCAAAGGCGCAGAAGCGATCAAAGCTTTTAATGCTGGTCTGGTCATTGGGTTTGGCGGCGGATCGCCCATGGATACGGCAAAAGTCATCGCGCATTTAGCTGGCTGTGATCAACCGCTGGATACAATGTATGGTGTTGGCTTAGCCAAAGGCCCGACCCTTCCACTATTACTCATTCCGACGACGTCGGGAACCGGAAGCGAAGTTACCAATGTTGCTATTATCACCACTGGAAAAACTGCCAAAAAAGGTGTGGTGGCCGATAGCCTTTATGCAGACCGTGTATTGCTAGACGCTAATCTGACCCTCGGCTTGCCTAAATCTATCACAGCCTCAACCGGCATAGATGCTATGGTTCATGCCATTGAAGCCTATACGTCAATATTGCAGAAAAATCCGCTCTCCGACGCGCTGGCACTCTCAGCGCTGCGAAAACTGCGCGGCGCGATTATACGCGCCTGTGAGGATGGCACTGATGTTGACTCCCGCAATGATATGCTTATCGGGGCCATGCTGGCCGGACAGGCATTTTCAAATGCACCCTGCGCAGCAGTTCACGCGCTTGCCTATCCGCTCGGCGGATTTTTCCATGTCCCGCACGGACTCTCTAATGCGCTCGTCCTGACCGAAGTCATGAAATATAATCAGCCTAAAGCCGATCACTGGTACGGCGAAATCGCAGCCGACCTTGGGGTCGGGCAAACAGGTACAGACCTGGTCGATGAAATGTTGCGCATCAAAGACGCCACTAAGGTCCCGCAGACTCTGACGGATGTGAAAATCCCCGGCGATGCCATTCCCATGATGGCCGATGACGCCATGACCAAGACGCGGTTACTCATGAATAACGCTAGAGAAATGACCTTGGACGCGACCATCAAAATTTACGAGACAATTCTTTGACACGTCCAGCCCCTGAAACCCGCCCGACCCCTGAGTCTCGCAACGCCTATAAACATTTTCAGGCCATGCCGACGCGCTGGGCCGACAATGATGTTTACGGACACGTCAATAATTCGGTATATTATTTCTTCTTCGATACACTGGTGAATGAGTGGCTCATCAATCAAGGCCTGTTGGAGATTGGCAAGAGCGAGACCGTTGGTCTGGTCGTTCAAACGAGTTGTAATTTCTTCGCGCCGATTACCTATCCAGATATTATTCATGGCGGCCTGCGGGTTTCAAAAATCGGCAGTAGTTCGGTCACATATGAAATCGGTCTCTTCGCCAATGAAGACCCCACTTGCGCGGCCAAAGGCCATTTTGTCCATGTCTATGTCAACGAAAAGACAAGACGACCTTCAAAGCTAACGGATCAAATGCGGGCCGAATTGCAAAATCTTACGTGATGAAACGACTATCGGTTTTTATTGGCTGGATTTTGGCTGATCACCCGCGCCGTCCCAAGCCGACCCACGCCGTCAGAGATACCTTAAACGAGAATTTAAACAGGCCGTCCGAACATGACTGACATTTTTGGGTATTGCGACCCAGCTTTTACGAGGGTCAAAGATAGCTTCGCGGAGAACTTCGCTGTGCGCGGTGAAATCGGGGCAACCTGTTCTGTAATTATTGATGGCCAGACCGTAGTTGATATTTGGGGCGGTCATCAGGATAAGGCTAAAACCACACTCTGGTCCGAAGACACGCTATCTCTTGTATTTTCATGCACCAAGGCCGCGACGGCTATATGCGCGCATTTATTGATTGATCAGGGCAAACTTGATCTGGATGCGAGGGTCATAAAATATTGGCCGGAATTTGGCGCGGCAGGCAAAGACAATGTCACCGTTCGCATGATGCTGGGGCATCAAAGCGGTGTGCCGGCCCTGCGTGATCCCGTGCGGACGGACGGGTTTTATGATTTTGACTATATGACCAAGCGTCTTGCCGCGGAGACTCCGTTCTGGGAACCGGGCACAGATAATGGATATCATATGATCAGCTTTGGCTGGACAGTTGGCGAGTTGATACGGCGTGTGTCAGGGCAATCACTAGGGAAGTTTTTCAAGGACAATATTGCCGGACCGCTTGGGCTCGAATTTTATATTGGCCTCCCGGACCGAGAGTTTGAGCGAACCACCAAAATGATACCCTATGAACGCGCGCCAGATGAACCATTGTCTGAATTTTACGCGCAGCTCTTTGGAGATCGGACAAGCATACCGCATCTAAGCCTTTTAAATTCCGGTTCGCATTATCATGACAAACCAGAGGCGTGGCGGGCCGAGTTAGGCGGATCCGGCGGCATATCTAATGCACGATCACTGGCCAAAATGATGAATGCGCTGGTGGGCAAGAATACGATTTTATCTGGCGCGCGCATAGACGACATGCGCCGAACCGCGGCCAAAACCGATCGCGATAGAACCCTGTTGATACCCAGTCATTTCGGGCAAGGGTTTATGTTGTCCATGGATAACCGACATATATCCGGAGAAGGCAATTCCTTGATCATTCCGGACACAGCTTTTGGCCATGTTGGCGCAGGAGGGAGCCTGTGTATTGCGGATCCAGAAATGGGCCTGGCTTATGGTTATTCTATGAACCAAATGGGCGGCGGCATTCTTTTGAACGATCGGGGCCAAACCCTGATCGACGCTACCTATGAATGTTTATGACGTTACCGAATGCGTTGGGTTAACCAAATGCGACCCTCAAAATCAGGTGAAGCGGCCCGCATATCACCCTCTAAGCGCTTACAATCCCATTTGACGAACGGCCAAATCTCGCATGATTTCCTCTGAGCCGCCGCCAATCGCCAAGACTTTAACCTCCCGGTAGATGCATTCAACGCGGCAGCCGCGTAGATACCCTGCCCCGCCTAAAATCTGCATGGCTTCAGATGCGACAAATTCCAGAGCCTTGGTCGAGAAAAACTTAGCTTTGGAAAGTTCGGCAATCGGGACATCGCCCTGTTCCATATTCCAGCAAATCATATTCATATAGGATTCAACTGCATCAATCTTGGCAGACATATCAGCGATTTTATGACGGATGACCTGATGTTTAATCAGCGGTTTGCCGAAGGTCTCACGCTCCTTTGCCCAATCGATCGAGTCCTCAAGTGCAGCCTTCATCATACCCAGGCACCAGGCAATGATTGTCAGGCGTTCATTGTTGAAATTATTCATAATCGCAATAAAGCCGTAATCTTCCTGCCCCATCAAATTCGTTGCCGGCACCCGGACATCATCAAAATAAAGGGTAGCCTGATTGGAAGCCCACCATCCCATTTTCTTCTTAAGGGCCGTCCGTGAAAACCCAGGCGTATCTGCCTCCACGAAAAACAGCGATATCCCAGTCAGGCCCGGCCCGCCTGTCCTTGCTCCAACCACGAAATAGTCGGATTCCATTCCGCCCGTTATAAAAGTCTTGGAACCATTGATCACAAAATGATTGCCATCGCGCTTGGCTGTTGTTTTTAGACGCGCAACATCAGATCCGCCGCCGGGTTCCGTAATGCAAAGACTGGAACCTTTACGCCCTTCAACAATATCCTTGAGAACGCGGTCTCGAATTTCCGGGGCAGCCATTTTTTGAATAGGATCAAGAGATATCCCGCGACCCCCAATAGCGGCCGGCACACCGCCAAATCCGCATTTCCCCATTTCTTCGGAAACAATTGCGCGCATAAACGGACAGTCAAATCCGAGCCCGCCATAGTCTTCATCAATGCCAAAACCGAATATGCCGAGCGCCCCGAGCTTTTCATGAAGCGACCAAGGCACGCTGCCTGCCTCATCCCATTCATGGGCAAAGGGTATGATTTCTTTTTCGACAAAGCTGCGAATGGTTTCGCGAAAAGCGGCGCGTTCTTCGGTTTCAAATGGGCTTTTCATCAAATGCCTCAATATCATTTTGTAAAACCTAACTATCACGCCAATATGAACCCATCGCAAGTGAAATTAACGCGGGTCTCGCCGCTGGCTTGACTCTATTTTGGCGGACGTGAATATTACTCCCTCAATACAGGAGAGACCCCCATGAAAACTGTCGCGCCAAGCCAATTAGACGATATGATCGGAAAAAGCCTCGGGGTGAGTGATTGGATCACGATAGATCAGGACCGGATCAATACATTTGCGGATGTGACAGAAGATCATCAATTTATCCATGTTAATCCAGACGCCGCAAAGATGACGCCCTTTGGGGGTACGATCGCCCATGGGTTTTTAACCATGTCGCTCTTGTCACAATTCTCTGAGCAGACCGGCATTGTCCTCGAAGGTGTCAAAATGGGGGTTAATTACGGCTTTGACAAAATGCGCTTTCTAGCGCCCGTCCCATCAGGGTCCAAAGTGCGCGGACATTTCAACCTCAAGGGCTATGAAGAAAAAAGACCAGGACAATTCCTGCTGACCTATGATGTCAGCGTCGAAATTGACGGGCAGGAAAAACCAGCTTTAATCGCTGAATGGCTCGCCATGCAAATGGTCGGATAATTTGAATGAATCTACGCCAATCTGTGACAATCCAAATGGATGGATAAACCATAGCCTAGCGCCCGGGTTCATACCCCAAAACATTTGACTCTGCCGAGATGTTGAACAATATTCAGTATTAATGAATATGCCTCAGTTTTTAGCGCCGCTGCGCTCCATAAAGCTATCAGGGAACGCCGCCTTATGCGGCCATATGAAAATACGGACCGATAAATATGTCTAAAGATGTCGAAGAATTTGCCAAAGAAGCCGAGGCTTGGTTCGCCGAGCACACGCCGGGTCCGCAGGATTTCATGCTGCCTCTCACCTTTATGGAAGTTGGCACAGATCAACAATTTGAGTTTTTGCGGGATTGGCAGCGCAAAGTTTATGAGGCCGGCTTCCTGGGCGCGGCCTGGCCGGCGGAATATGGCGGCGGCGGATTAAGCCAGGCACATCAGGACGCAGCGACCAAGGTCATGCGCAAATATAAAACCCCGATCATGTTTAATACAATCGGGCTGGGCTGGGCCGGGCCTCTCATCCTCGATATCGGCACTGAAGCCCAAAAGAAAAAGCACATTAAGGGTATTTTGAACGCCGAAGATGTTTGGTGCCAGGGCTTCTCTGAACCGGATAATGGATCAGACCTTGGCAATGCGCAGCTTCGCGCTGTCCGCGACGGCGATGATTATGTTTTAAACGGTTCAAAAATCTGGACGACCCTCGGCCATCACGCCAAATATATGATTTTATTGGCGCGAACCGATCCGGACGCGCCGAATAAATATGCCGGCCTGTCCTTTATGCTCATCCCGATGCGTGTGCCGGGGATAGAGACGACGAAAATTCGTAAACTCACCGGCGAACACGGCTTTACGCAGACATTCTTTACGGATGCCCGCGTCCCCGCTGATGGGTTGATGGGCAAGGAAGGCGAAGGCTGGAAAGTCGCCATGCAGACCCTGATGTATGAGCGAAATGCCAAGGGCGGACAAGCGGGCGGACTTTCGATCACAGAGGTTGATCCGCTGGAAATTCTGGATCTGGCCCGCGGCGCCAAACGCAGCGGTGAACCCGTCATGGATGATCCGATTATTCGCGACAAACTCGTGGACTTCATCATCGAGACGCAAGCTTTTCGGCAAAATGCAGCCCGAGCGAAAATTCCGCCGCTCAACCGGGACTGTCCGCAAGCTATTCCGCTGATGTCCAAATTGATGATGACAGAATATACGCGGCGCATAAATGAATTCGCCCTCTCTCTTCAAGGGACGAAAAGCGGTTATTATGTCGGTGAGGACAATGCTGTTGATGACGGCTATTGGCACCGCGGATATCTCAACGCCTTCTCCGCCACGATTGGCGGCGGAACCTCCCAAATACAGCGCAATATTATTGGTGAGCATGCCCTTGGCTTGCCCAAAACACGGTAGGCCGTCATGGAATTAGGACAGATAGGATTTACCGAAGAACAAATTGATCTTCTGGGCGTTGCCGAGAATTTCTGCCGGGAGAAATCCCCCATCAATAAAGTCCGCGCCTTGATCGAAGATGAGCGCGGATTTGACCCTGATATTTGGGCCGAGATGGGTCAGCTCGGCTGGCTCGCCATCGCTATCCCCGAAGAATATGACGGCGTCGGCCTAACCCTGACCGAAGTCGTCCCGGTCGCCGAACAAATGGGACGCTATATGCTGACCACGCCCTTCATGTCGACCACGCTCGCATCGCAGGCCATTATGGCGGGCGGAACCGAAGCCCAAAAACAAATCCTGCTGCCCAGAATGGCCAAAGGCGAAGCCGCAACCCTGGCCTTGTCTGAGAATAATGGCGATTGGGATATGGCGAATATCGAGGCGGCCGCCGCGCCCCATACAGACGGCTATGCCCTATCCGGCACGAAAACCTTTGTGATGGATTTTGACGCCGCGGAGACCATCATCATATCCGTTTTGCTGGACGGGAAACCGGCGCTTGTCATCGTGAACAAAGATCAGATCCCGGACGGCGCCGCCCGGCGCGAAGTCTTGATCGATGAAACCAAACGCTCTCACGAAGTCAAGTTGGACGGCATTGTGATCGGGGCCGATGCCGTAATGGATAGGGGGAAGTCGAGCGAGGCCTTCCATCATATTCACCTGGCCGCAAATTTACTCCGCGCCGCCGAAATGACTGGAAGCTGCCAAGCCGTCATCGCTTACACGGTCGAATATCTCAATACGCGCAAGCAATTCGGCAAACGGATCGGGGCATTTCAGGCCTTGAAACACCCAACCGTAGACGCCTTTGTGGACTATCAAAAAGCTCGCTCTTTGCTATATGCCGCCGCCTATTCCTTTGACAAACAGGGCGAAGGCGAAGTCGCGACCCGGATTGCGGCTGTACAGTCGGAGACCGCCTTGGCCTATGCCGCCGACCGGTCGATCCAGTTCCATGGCGGGTTTGGCTTTACCTATGACTGCGACGCCCAGCTCTATCGCCGCCGCGCAATTTTTCAGGCCTCCCAATATGGAGACGCGCTATATCACAAAAGAAAGCTCGCAGACCTCCTGCTCTAGGCCATCACGACAGAAGTTGTCCTTCCGCTAGAATGCCTAGGGCCTGATTGATTATCGGTTGGAGGCGCTGCCGCCTTAGATGTGCGAGCATTATCTTGTTTCTCACCTAATCTGACCCTTTTTCTGTCCCATTTGACATTGTTCCCCACCCATCACACTCTGTCTGATACTTTTCGAGAAGTTCATTTAAAACCCTTTGTTCCTCAATAATATTATCATATGAGGGGATAATAGTTTTAGCACTATATACTGAAAATCGTTTTGATTTATCAGACCCTTCTCTATCGTCAAAAATGTCCGGCGTAAAACCAAGTTCTGATACCTCTTCAACAATTTTTAAAGCTGTTTGGTAATCGGCAGCATAACAATAAAATTCAATTTTTCTTGGTTTGGATAAATCCACACCTTTGCTGGCAAGGCTTCGCAGAACATCTCCATCTGCATCGTTTGGAAAGTTAGTCATCTTAAAACCCATCTTCCTCGCGATACCTTTTACCAGGCGACTCAATTCTATTATAATTGTTGTCACTTTTTGGGCCGCCATTTGCATCTAGACTTCTCGACTCTTGTTTAAATGACTCCCTATCAGAACTAGCCGTTCGTGTTTCGGTGTTTACAACAGGATCATTATGCTCTTTCGCAATACGGTTGCCCGATTTAGCTGCGCGAGATGGGTCACCTTTCCCATCATAAGTCTTTCCTGATGCATGGGTATTAGTATAAGAACCCGTTGGGCAGTTATGCACCAGAACTTTGTTTTCACCAACGAAGTATGTCTCAAAGTCAGCAACGGTCAGATTATATGTAGCATCAACTCGGTCGGTTTGGGCAATCTTTGTAATGACCATAGTCTGATTGTCCGCAGTCGTGACAATCATGCCGTCAGATAATTCAGCGGTTGTTTTCCAACTCCCGTTTCCGTCCGCATCAACAATCCACCAAGGGTGGTCGTCCGTTGTCTCAAAGAATTCGAACGTGTTGTTTTCGCCTGAAAGAGAGACTTCCCAAATCATTCGTTCGTTTAAACGGATGAGGTCAGTAACAGCTTTGAGGGTTGTCTCGCCTGTTTCAGTATTTCGAGCTAGAACGCGGTCGCCTAATTCAATATCTTCAATTGGACGCAAACCAAATTCTGTTTCAACTAGCGTTCCTGCGACAAAGCAGCATTTGCCTCCACCCAGTAACCGCTTCGCTCCCTTAGCTTCATCTCCAAAACCAGTCGCGAGGTCAAAGATTGCGAAGGCTTTATCACCTAAGGACGCGTCCTTACTTAGTAATGTCGCACCATTTTCGACGTAGCTAAGCGCTTCATCCTTCAAAGCCCCCTTTAGGTTTCCGCCGTTTTTGTAAGTTCGTTTGCCAACGTTATACACGGATTTGATGATTTTCAGAAACTCACCGTTGGGATCGGTTGCGTTAATCGGGTCATTCCAAGTATAGGCGTAGCGATTAAATTGCCCCGGCTCTCCCGTATCCAAAAACCCCACCGGATCCACACTCAAGAACCGCCCGATCACCGGATCGTAATACCTTGCCTGCATGTAGTTCAAATCCGTGGCGCCGTCGCGGATGTGGCCGGTAAAGCCCGCTTGGTCTTTATTGAGGTCGCTACCGTAATAGGGGATGCCAAACGGGGTGTAGAGCTCGGTAAAGGTGACGCTGCCATCCGAGCTTGTGCCGCGCACGGGCGAGCCGAGCTGATCATTATGCAGATAGGTCGTCACACCGTTCTTCACCCGCGCAATCGTCATCCCGCCCGCAAAGATATAATCGGTTGTCTCCCCTGCCCCATTTTCACTTATCGCGCCATTATCATTCGCCGCCCAAAGACGGTCATCACAATAAATGGAAAGCGCAGCGCACATAGGAAGATGTTAGCCCGGTTCGGGGCCGACGTCAAAAACGGAGCGCGTGGCCGAGGCAAAAGGCGGCGATAAAGTGGAGTCACTTTGGCCCATAAAATAAGTCTCCCGCCGTCGCGGGTGCAGGTTCCAAAACAGAGCTTAAGCGCTTTGGAGGTGATGGCGAAGCCAATAATCAATCCAGTGGATTGATTATAACCGTAAAAGGCCACGGCAGTGGCGTGGTGGGCCACAATGGCCCCTTCGCTTTATCTTGCTCTACCCACTTTCTGACCCTTTTCTATCAAACTCATTCCTAATTAACATGAGAAAAGAAACGCTCGACAAAAAGTTCATCAATCATTTCGATGTTCCTCTTTGACATATATTCCGCCAAGAATGGGGCTGTATCGATTTGCTCGTGCAGGGTTTTATGTGTCTTTTCAATCGACCACCCTGCCTTTTTGCAGAGATACAAATAAACGTAGTAGCCCTCAGTGAATGTGAAGAACGTTCCAAATCCTAACCCTGCAAGCATATGAAGGATCAGGCTTTGATAATCTGTAGTTTCAGATGGAATTTCAAAAAAATCGTCGGCAGATATTTCCATGTTTCCTGATTGTAAGCATAACTTTCTATTTTCATCATTAGACAACGAAGCCATCACCATTCCTAAGTTTCCTGATTTATCCTTTCGAAGCTTCCTTTTCATATAGGCGTTAAAAAAAGCACTATCATTCTTAAAAGCAGACTCCATAGTCGCCGAGAACGGTGCGTCATTTAAATATACAAACCATTCATCACCAAAACAATCTTCTGAATAGTTATCGTCACCCTCTGCGAACGCTAATTCAACAGTTCCAAATACTGACTTGTAGAACACTTCCTTCTTTCTAACGAAGTTAAAGGCTAACAGGGTATCTATGAAATTAGTTTTCATTATCAATCCGGGACTACAAACTTATCTAAAATTTCTTGAATTCCACGCGTATTACTAGCATCGATATTGGCACCAATAGCCTTACCGTGCTGGTTAGCAAGCACCCAAGTTATGGTGTACTGATCAGGTGAAAGTGTAAGTTCTCCTCCAGGAATACCTTTTCCTTTTAGGGTAATATCTTCTCCTGATGAATTTAAATCAAAACTAGCTTGTTGTGCAGTAACTACCCCTTGATATATTCTCCAAACAAGCTGACCTCCCTCTAGGGGTTTGATACCAGATTTAATATCTTTTGATTTAGTCTTTCTGAACTTCACTTCAGTCAAATTATAATGACCATCTTTTGTTTGAGATACAATATCATACTCACGTCCGCGTTTATAAGAGTCGTCTTTTTCGTAACTTGCGCTAACTCGTCCAGACACAATACGTTCTTTGTCATTTGTTCGCAAATGATTGCGTTCAGCTTTCTCAGCCTGTCGCCCAGATTTTATTTTAGTCTTATAGTTTCTGTTGCACAGATTGCTTCCGGTAGTCTTCGTGCATGCTCGCCCGTCCGGGTCGATAAGATTGATTGGGTCATTCATCGTATAGGCATAACGATTGAACATACCTGGATTGTAACCACTACTAACAAAATCGACAGGATCCACACTCAAGAACCGCCCGATCACCGGATCGTAATACCTTGCCTGCATGTAGTTCAAATCCGTGGCGCCGTCGCGGATGTGGCCGGTAAAGCCCGCTTGGTCTTTATTGAGGTCGCTACCGTAATAGGGGATGCCAAACGGGGTGTAGAGCTCGGTAAAGGTGACACTGCCGTCTGAGCTTGTGCCGCGCAGGGGTGAGCCGAGCTGATCATTATGCAGATAGGTCGTGACGCCGTTCTTCACCCGCGCAATCGTCATCCCGCCCGCAAAGATATAATCGGTCTTTTCGCTATCGGTCACATTATCAATATGGATCAGACGCCCAGCGGAGTCGTAGACATTGTATATTGTCTTGCCATCGACAACGGATTTCACCCGCTTGCCATGGCCATCATATTGATAGGTTCCGCTTGCTTTGCCCGATACGTGGACGGGTTGATCATTATAATCATAGACAAAGGTCATATCGCCCAATGTGGTGACATTGCCCCGTTCATCATAGGCAATTGTCCGCGTGCCGGAATTAGGGTTAGTCCCCCAATTTCCCGTATCCACGGATTTGTTGACGCGGTTCCGGCTATCATAGCTGAGTACGACTTTGCGGTTACCCAGGTTCTTTTCCAGAATATTGCCGATCCCGTCATATTTAAACACGCCGCTGCCCCACGGCCCATTTGCCGTTTCAAGCTGTCCCAGACCATCGTAAGTGAAGGACCGGTTGTTGTCGGCGATTGCGGCGTCATTTATCGTTTGAATCTGGCCGGCTCGCGTATAGGTAAAGGACAGGTCCAGGGCCTTGGTCGATCCATTTTCCGTGGTGATCCGAGAGGTCAGCTGTCGATCATTAAGATAATGATTATAATCGTGACCATTGCCCAGTTTCATGGATTTAACCTGACCAGAGGGGTGATAGCGCAAATAGCGGCCGTAAAATTCGCCCCATCCCTGCCCGCCGCCGATCCACTCACCGGCAGTTTGATTACGGCCAAGACCATCGGGACTTAGGACCACCAAACGGTTACTCGGTGTGCGGTGAATATATCGATGACCCGCCGCACTATTCCAATGAGTCGACCGATAAGTGCGGCCGTCAATCTTCAAGGTTTCATAGACGAGAAGGTCAGAATCCTCTTTGTAGGTATAAGACCAATTCGCCCCGCCGCGATTATTGGTTTTCAGGTTACCAACTGCGTCATAAGTGCGGTAAATGTCAGGCGTGTTCGGGTCTGTGAAATCGGTTTTTGTGAGTTGACCCAGCTTGTCATATGTGAGGCTGACTTTCGCGGTGCCAGACGGCAAAGGGCAGTTATTTGAAGCATTGGATTGCCCTTTTGCATAAGCTATCATTTGCCCAGCCGGGTCGTAATGATACAAAGTATCGCCACCTTCTTCATCACGATATCCGCATAAACGACGATCCGAATTATAAAAGAAATACTGCCTTTGGTCTTTATTCAAATCGCCCGGATCACGCTGGCGTGTCCAGGTAACTTCGCCCCAGATATTTTTATAGATATTTGTGTAGCGTAACCACTTTCCGGACGCTGACTGATAAATCGCGCGGTAATCCGTATTTCCCGGCCCCTCATAGCCATAGGAATAATACATTGTATCGCGGTTTTCAGGGTCTCTCACACGATGTCTATGACTGTTCAGATATTGATGCCAAGTCACACCCCCTGAGGCGGTTTCAGTCTCATGGGTTATACGGCCCAAGCCATCATATTTATAAGCAATGCCCTGATTGTGAGCATAGTTCGTTGACGGTTGAGACTTGAAGCTAACGCGGCCCAAAGCATCATATTTGGTGTTTACAAACGTTGACTCGCCGCGGATCATATCGCGGGTTTCCTCCAGGGTAGGCCGAAACATGGAATCATAGGTCACAACGGTTTTGGCGTCGGCCTTGGTTATGGTCTGCACTGCCCCGCCCCCGCTAAAGTCATAGCTGATATCCGTATGGGCGAAATAATCGCCGGGCGGGTCATACTTGGTCAACCGCCCCATATTATCACGGGTATAGATTGTGGTGCGGCCCAGCGCGTCTTTGGATGATGTCATCCAGCCATTATTGTCAACATATTGATAGATATGTTTCCCGTCTGGGCGCCAGATATCCTGGGGTGTTCCGCGCTTCCAGCCATAAGCCGCTGTCTGACGGTTATTGGCGTCTCGGACCCAATAGGGCGCGCCCTTAAAGGCCGCATTCGTATGGTAGCCATAGGTTGCGTAACGCTTGCCATAGCGCTTCTCTTCAGTCTTTTGACCAAAATCATTATAAATGTAGCTAACCGTTTCCCGGTCATTAACTGTCACAGTTTTTGGGAGGCCCAATATCCATTTTGACGTGTTATGTTCGTACTCTGTCACAGTCTCGCGAGGAGTTGTGTTTACATTGCTTTTAACAGAAACCGAGGTTGGCTGGCCGAACGAATAATATGACGAAGATTGGTTCGTATTATAATTGTAGGTTTTTGTATATGTATCCCCGTCTTGGTTTGTCACTACCGACGCGATATGGCGAGCCGTCAATTGTTTGACATCGGCATTCCCTGTCAACCAGCTACTACCAATCTTGGTTTCATTCGTATATTGGTTCTGAACCGTCTTAAGAACGCTATTTCCACGGCGTTGCTCTGTTTTAATCAACAAACCTTCCTGAGACTCGGAATTCCGATCATGATACCATTTGGTCTTGTTCCCAACCGGGTCCGTCATCTCGGTCCATTTCAAATCGCCGTAATTAACTCCGTTGACATATCCTTCATAATTCCAAGTCCATTTGGCCGACGGATACCCCTGACCAGATAATGACTTCCCGATAACTGACATCGTTTCAAAGAATGGATGCCTCGGTTGAGAAGCATATTCTCCAGCTCTAGGGTGATCTTTGTTGTATCGCGTGGTCTCCTCTCTGCATCGCCCTGCAAGATTCTCTTCGCCGCTGTCTTTCTTAAAATGTCTAATTTCATTTATTGTAAATTCGACGGTAACACCATTCGGATGCAATATGGACATGGAATGAATATTATCAGTAGACTCATTATCGCATTCAGCCCCCGGACGCGGAGAAATACTCATTGCAGAAAGATCAAATGACCAAGACAAATTATCTGGACGTGTAACTTTAATGAGCCGGCCAACGTTATCGTATTGATATGTCCAAAGTCGACCATTGGCTGTAACAGAGCTAATTAAATCTCCAGAATAAGTCAGATCAATGCGTCGCCCATCACTCGATGTAATAGATGTCAGGCGGTATTCGCCATCATAGTTATATCGAACCCAATTCCCGTTTACATCTTTTACTTCAGTCGCCAGCCACACAACGTAATCACGAATCAACGGAGATTCATATGACTTAGAATCATGCGCACGTCGCATCAGTCCCTTGTCAAACCGATAAGAGGTTCCATCAGGTGCTGTTGCTAACATCCCTTCTAAGGATATATTACTTATAATCGGCAAGCATGTAATTTTCCAATTATCTTTGGTAGCCATTTCAACACCGGACGGCCATTGCGGGCCGTTAACATAACGCGCAATAGCTTGCGTTCCGCGCCCAGGAATTTCCATATTAAGGCCGTTTGAATAATCTTTATATTTAATGAAGCTCAGCTCACCCACCTCTGCCACAGGCGGTGGCTGTGTCATAGAACAATGATCAGCTGAAGGATAAGCTGGCCTTGCATAGATTTCTCTAATCATTGGAACTTGCAAGACCCAATCCCCAAAACCAGACTGCACAGACCCGTGATAGGACTGGCTTTGGGATAAGCGCCGCCTAATTGCGACATCAAGATTAGAATTACCTGGAATCGATACGTCCGAATGCGCGAATGTAAGCGCACCTGTATCTGGATCTACACTATCACCTAACAAATTTGTCCCATAGACCGTCAGGCGCTCATCCGATGATTGTTGAACAATCCAATCTTTCGTATATTCAATTGGATCGCCGCCCCCTGGCGACTCTTCAAAATCATTTTGAGCAAAGCTAAGCCCAGCCCCGAAAAAAAAGCCTACGCAAAAAATAATTGATAGAACGATACGAAATACGGAAATATTGGCCCACATATATCACTCCCCCATGAGTTGATAGTTTATGATCGGACACTAAACTTAACAACAGCCAAATTACAACAATTAAAATTGAATAGTTTATAACTCCAATCCTATGCTATACTTCTTACTTTGTAGAAGGGTTTGGGGTTAGCCTATCGCCAAACAATAAGGGGAAAATATGGCTGGGCGGCAGGTCAGTATTGGGACGAAGATCAATTACGGAATTGGTCACAGCCTTCTGAGTGTGAAGAACATGTTGTTCCACTTTTTCTTCCTGTTTTATTTTTCAAATGTACTTGGCATATCCGAAGGACTTGTGCTTCTGGCGACTATGATCGCAATTTTCGTTGACGCATTTTCAGACCCGATCATGGGACAGATTTCTGATAATTACCGTTCCGAGAAATGGGGGCGGCGTCACAAATTTATGCTCTGGGCCATTATCCCCACAGCCGTTTCTCTCGCGCTTTTATTCATGCCGCCGGCCGGCATGGGGCAGGTTGGCCTGTTTTTCTGGATGCTGTTCTTCCTGCTTGCCGTCAGGCTTGGCCTGACCGTTTACGGCGTCCCTTATTACTCTCTCGGGGCCGAGCTCTCGACCGACTATAATGAGCGAACCAATATTATCTCTGTTCGGGAGTTTTTTAATACGGTCATCAATCTATCCGTTTTCTTTTTCGGCCTGGCAGTCTTCCTTAAAAAGACTGATCAATTTGAAGACGGCATGATGAACGCGGCAGGGTATAAACCGCTCGCCATAACCTTTGCGATTGTTGGCGCAGTCGGAGCCTTCATGGCCGTCATTGGCACACGCAAAAAAATCCCGCACCTTAACGCCCGAGATCACGGCCCGAGGGCGCGCTGGCAGGATACATTTAAGGAAATGCGCAAGGCGACCAGGCTCTCATCCTTTGTCTGGGTTAGCCTGGGATATGGCGCGGCGCTTGTTCTTTACGGGATTGGAAGCGCGCTTAGCTTTTATCTCGGCGTGTATCTCTGGCAGTTCACGCAAATGGAAAAGTTCTGGGTTGCCATGACCCCGCTGCTCACCCTTATTCCGGCTGTTATCCTAGCCGCGGTTCTATCCGCCAAGATCGATAAGAAACCGACAGCTTTATTATTTGGCGTGATCTATCTTTTATGTGGTGTCCTGCCCTATGCACTTTACCTGTTAGGGATGATGCCCGAGCTTGGTTCACAAAGTCTTGTCCTTTCAATTTGTATCTTGAACGCCGCCGGGTTCATGGGACTGACCGGCATGATCGTGGTCGCCCATTCTATGCTCGCCGATGTCGCCGATGAAATGGAACTCGCCACGTCCAAACGTCAGGAAGGCATTCTCTATGCAGCCTTTTCATTCGCGCAAAAAATGACATTCGCCCTCGGGACCATGATCGCGATAATCTCTCTCATGATCATCAATTTCCCGCAGCAAAAAGAGCGCAGCGATGTTGCACAAAATCTGATTGATGGCCTGGCCGTCGTCTCGCTCGTCAACGCGCTTATCTTTGGCGTGCTGACACTCTATTGTTTCTCGCGCTATCCTTTGTCACGCGCGCGTCATGCCGATATTCAAACTCAACTCGAAACCAAAGCCTAATTATGTCCGACACACCCAAATCCATTCCCCGCATTTCCGGGAATAACTTTCAGCCCGAGATCATCAAAGCCCGGCAGGATTTTATCACCGCTGAAACGGGCACGTCCGTTCCGCATCTTTCCGCCACCACGATTGATCCGTCGACCTTAAAAGGCAATGTTGAAAACCCTATTGGCGCGGCGCAAATACCGATTGGTTTGGCGGGCCCCCTGCTCATGAACGGGGAACATGCCAAGGGGCATTTTTATGTCCCCATGGCCACAACAGAAGGAACATTGGTCGCGAGCTATTCGCGCGGCATGCGCATCCTCTCGCAGATCGGCGGACCCAAGACGACCATTATTGAACGCTATATGCAGCGCGCCCCTGTCTTTCACTGCGAGGACGCCCGAAAGGCCCGGGGTCTCGGCGAATGGCTGCGCGCTAATTTCGCGTCTATCAAAGCGGCCGCCGAGACGACAACCTCGGTCGGCAAGCTGTCTCATATCGAAGAATATGGCGTCTCGCGCATGTGGTACACACGGTTCAACTTTACGACAGGCGATGCCGCCGGGCAAAATATGTGCGGGAAAGCGGCCGACGCCGCCTGCCGCTGGATCATGAAAAATCTTCCGGCAGATCTTGGTAAGATCACCTATACTTTGTCGGGCGCGATCGACACGGATAAGAAACACTCGCATCTGAATACGCTGCACTCCCGCGGCGCGCGCGTTGTCGTCGAAGCGGTCCTGCCGCGTGATTTGATTAAGTCCATGACCCGCGCCGAGACCCGCGATATGTATCGGGCTCGGCAGGTTTCTATGCTGGGCGGGATGCTAGCCGGAACCACCAATAACGGCGTCCATGCGGCCAATGGGATCGCGTCCCTCTTTCTTGCGACCGGGCAAGACGAGGCCAATGTCGCGGAAAGCCAGGCCGGGCTGACCTATGTCGAACTTCTGGAGAATGACGATCTTTATTGGTCCCTTACCTTGCCCTCCATTATCGCCGCGACCTATGGCGGCGGAACCGGGCTGGCGACGCAGCGTGAATGCCTGGAAATCATGGGCTGTTACGGCTCTGGCAAAGTTGAGAAGTTTATTGAAATCCTCGCCGGAACAGTGCTCGCAGGCGAAATATCTCTATCCGCTGCCGTGGTCGCGAATGAATGGGTTGAAAGCCATGATAAGCATGGCCGGAACCGACCTTAGGTAATGTCTTTCAGATCATCCAGACAGGCATCGTAATCCGCAAGGATCAGATCGCGGCGCATATCAATCGCGCCCCGGGCCTCTGGATCATTAAAAACATAAAACCGCTTTTTCGCCACAGATATCAGGACCAGCTCAGCAAATCGCTCCGCGCTCATGCCGTTATCGACCAGGGCTTTTGTGCTTTCATACACCGGATTAGTTTTGGAACTTTCATCTGGCTTTCCGTCCACTGACGGCCGGCCCACTGCGGCATCATATATTTTAGATTTTACCCATGTCGGGCACAAAACCGACACGCCAATATCACTACCCTTGAGTTCCATGGCCAGCGCTTCGCTATAGCCAACGACAGCAAATTTCGTGGCATGATAGGGCGGCATATATCCAGTCGCAAAATGGCCCGCCATTGACGCCGTATTGATAATATGGCCGCCTTCACCATGCGCCTGCATGGCCGGCAGAAAAGCTTCGACGCCGTAGACTACACCCAACAGATTTATATCGACAATCCACTGCCAGTCTTTGATGGCAATATTGCCGGATCGACCGGCCAGGCTCACCCCGGCATTATTAAATACGAAATGCACAGAGCCAAATCTATCCCGAGTAGCCTTGGCTGCTGCCTCCACAGATGCCTGCTCCGCCGCATTACATATAATCGTTTCGACTTTGTCTGGCGCCCCGATTTTACTGGCAGCTTCTGCGAGATTTTCCGCATCAATATCGGCCATCATCACCTTCGCGCCGTGGGCGACCAGTGCCTGGCTCAGCGCCAATCCAATACCGGAAGCCGCCCCTGTTACAAAGGCAGTCTTATTCTCAAAATCTGTCATAACTATAGCCCCAATAGGTCCGGTATGGATTTCCGCAGCTCAAACTTCAGAACTTTTCCTGTCGCATTTCGCGGCAAGGCTTCTATCAGATGTAAATGCTGCGGGCGTTTAAACTTCGCGATCTGATCGCCAATATGCGCCTCGATATCGGACAGGCTCAGGTCGTGATCCGGTTTGACAACAGCCACCACACAGCCTGTCTCGCCCCATTTATCATCCTTCACACCGATCACGGCGACCTCGGCGATTTGCGGCATTTGATATAGCAGGTTTTCTATCTCGGCCGGGTAAACATTCTCGCCCCCGGAAATATACATATCTTTGATCCTGTCATCGATATAAATATAGCCGTCTTCATCCATGCGCCCAATATCGCCAGACCGAAACCAACCATCGACAAAGCTTTCCTTATTGGCCGCAGGCCGACGCCAATATCCAGGCGTGATCGTGGCCCCGCGAAACCATAACTCCCCCTGCACATTAGGGGCGCAGGTCTGTCCGTTTTGATCCACAACCCGAATTTCCGAATGCATTAAGTGCCGTCCCGCAGAGCCGACTTTTTCCGGGATATCATCCTTAAGCAGGATACAGCCCGCAGCGGCCGTCTCGGTCATACCGTAACCTTCCTGGATGATAATGCCTTTGTCATAATACCAATTGACCATATCCGTCGGTACGGTCTCTGCCCCGGTAATGGCGTTTTGTATGCGTGAAAAATCAATCGCCTCGATATTGGGAAGAGTCCGCAAAACATTATAAGCTGCAGGCACCATAAAGAGCGATGTGACGCCCAGCTCGGCGTCATCAATAACCGCTAATGTTTCCGCCGGATCAAACAACCGCATAATCACAACTGTCGCCCCCAACCAGATCGAAGGTGACCCTGAAACATTTAGCGCGCCGATATGAAAGAGCGGCATATTCGCGAGCGCCACATTATCCGGGCTCATCCCGCCAGCCCGCACAGCGGACGCCGGCGCGAAATACATCATGCCATGTGTTATGATCACGCCTTTAGGTGTGCCTGTCGTTCCTGATGAATACATCAGCATGCAAATATCATCGAGAGTTTGCGGGTGGTAATCATAGACAGGTTCGGCGGCCGCGAGCCCGTCCTCATAATCACTCGTTCCGCCCGTACAGAGTGTCTCAATATAATTTTTGACCTCAGTACTTTTTCGCAGCGCATCCATCATGGGCGCAAAGGCGGAATCAAAGATCAAGGTCTCTGTTTCGGAGTTATTCAAAATAAAGGTCAGTTCACTGGCGGTCAGCCGAAAGTTCAGTGCAACACAGATCGCGCCCATGCGCCAGCAGGCAAAAATCACCTCCATCAAATCCGAAGAGTTCAGCATTAAAAACGCGACCCGGTCCCCCGGCTTCACGCCCTTGGCCCGAAGCATGCCCGCGGTACGGGCTACACGTTCATGCATATCACTATAGCTAAAACGTCGACCGCTATGCAGATCGATCATCGCCGGATGATCTTTTTTTACTTTGGCGTGATACGCCACCCAGTCATTAGCTGCTATCGCCATGCTATCCCCATTTATTGTGGTTTTTATGCAATAGTGTGTAACAAACTAACAAATAAAAAGCTATGAAACTTTTTGCACATTCGGCTATTTTTATAGTGACGCGAAAAATGTTCTAGACAATCGCCTTCCAACTCAATCCAAACTTAGCCAAATATTTTTTGAGCCGATCTGAATCATTCGTTGATTTTCGCGCTTCGGATTCAGAGTTCTTTCCCTGATTTTCAGCCATTCCAGCGCTGCTTGATAGTCGATTATGCTCGAATGAACTTCGGCGCAATACTTTACGAAACAGGTTAACTGCGGCGCGTAACCTTTGGGTTTCTACCTGCTTCGACAAATAGCCGAAGGTACAAGTCAACAAGCTTTTGACTACTGATGAGCGTGCTCCTGGCCAAGGCTTTTCAAACAAGCTCAGCTTCTTGGAGTGCTACTTCGCATAGTTTCGGTCTACAACCGCAAGAACTTTCTCAATTCATCGGCTTTTAAGTATTTTTTAGATCGCCTTTTTTTCTTGATGGAAATTACCAAAGTCGAAAGGTCGTGACTCATGATACGTTCACGATAAGCAAATCTGAGGAAGGGGATAAGGCCATTCCAGTGAGATTTAAAAGTAAACTTACACGCTTTAAACAGGATAAGACCTTGTCCAACCGCATCCGAGAAAATTCCGACTTGATTACGCAGAATGTAGGCCGAAAAAACGAGTGGCACCGTCTGCTTCGGACAGGCGCGCACTGGAGCAATTTTCCCAGGCGCTAGATCGTCTTAATCTGGCTACAATTCTGGAGTAGTTTTAAACGCCTCCGGTGCTCACGATCTGTTGACCTCCGCATACTCCCTTGTGATTAACCAACTTTCTTCTGCAGGCTTAACAGCGTTCAGTGGAGCAGTTGGCACGGCTTTGGGGGGCGGTTCTCCACATGGCACTGCTGTTGGTATCGTGATTGGTGCACTTGTCGACATTCTTGCGACAGAAAACACTGTAGGCGCGGAAGTGATTCAGACCGTTGCTGAGTTTTTAGCATCGGCAACAATCGAAGCGGCATTGGGAATTGCGGATGTTGTAAACCAATACCAGACATTTGCAGCATATGTCAGGCAATATGCAAACGAAGCGAATGAAGATCCAGCTGACTTCTTTGGTCGAATTTTCGGCCCCACTCCGGAGGTCGAGGACCCACTCTGGAGCAATTCCAATGAGTTCAATCCTGATTACAACTGATAAGGACTATTGATCCTCAAAATTCTGGTCCAGAGGAGTCTCTCCTCTGGATTCAAAAAATCCAAATATAAAGTATTGCTCATACCCCGGGAGAACTGGTAGTTTTCGCCAACTTTTTGAGGAAAACGTGTTGATTAGAACTTTTCGTGGGTCGATTACAAAATCACTGCTCTCATGCGCAATTCTATTGGCTTTCAGCTGCAGCTCGTCGCAGTCAACTCCCGTCTCAGACCCGCTACAACTCAAATATTTGGATTCGTTAAATGGACATCCAGGGGTTATAGGCGATCCTAATTTCAATTTCGATCTGTCATTATCCGAACTACACTCCGAAGCATGGAGGGCTACTGGGTTTATTCAGCTATACGAAGCGCAAGGAAAGCCCTTGAGCAAAGGTAATGGTATTATTGTGGGTTTTGACGGTTTGGACACCAAGTTTGTATTAACGGCCAAACATGTCATTTACGATCCGAAAACCCTTCTCTTAAGGAGTCAATTTGGATTTATTGGGCTGGATCCAATTTCCAAAGCGCAGGCACAGCTGGACTTAGCAAGCTTGCCAGAAAAAGTTAGCCGTGACGACTTCCAGCGAGATTTTTTATTGGTCCCAATTAAACAGCGAGACAATGTAAGTTTTCAAATTCATTCAAACCTCGAAAATTGGAAACTAAAGCCAGCCTCAATCAGTTTGAGTGAAGATCTAAAATCTGGAAAACTATTGAGCATTGGCTCAACAATCTTCGAAGGGCAGTTTTTGAAGTTTTCCCAGTCTTCGTTTCAAATCTTTGTGGACGGTATGTTTGAAATTCAGAATCAATTGGCTTCTGATTTAGACGCATTTAGCGGATTATCAGGAGCACCAATATTTTTTGAAGATGATTCTGGAGTTCTCCAGATAATCGGCGTGCTCTCTCAAACCACGAGAATAGAAAACTGCAAAGAATTTTCTCGTCTGTTTTGCAGTAACACAATAGCTCCAGTAACAGCTATCACTCCCTGATCTAACCCACCTTTCGTTCCTTAATAGATACCATACCGGACTGCTCCCACGAGCATGCCTGGAAACCAACGTCTTACACAAGACAACAAGTATTCATTTTAATAATCCTCTGTCAGAAGGAACCACCAATGATTTATTCGCATTGGAGCAAAGCTCCTTATTTTTGGAACATGAAAATGTCACCGAAGTTTTTATGGGTCTTGGGCAACACGGCGTTCGGGCCGAAGCGATTGGTAAAACCGTTGCGCGGGACGCCCAAAAATATCTGCAGGCCAAAAGCGCGACGGATGATGTCTCCACGGCTGTTGGGGAGCATTTGGCAGATCAATTATTACTGCCGATGGCATTGTTGGGCGGCGGTGTTTTTACGACGACTGACATCACGCAGCACACACAGACTAACATAGACATTATCCGTCGTTTTCTAGATGTTGATATACAGCTAACGCAAAACGGCCGGCAATGCTGGACCGTAGAGGTTTCGCGGAATTCCTAGGCCGCCTCTCCTACTCTTTCACCGGGCGTTTGTCTCCGTTTAGAACCACGCCCCAGATCGGGATATCGGGCCAGTCTTTGGCATCCATCTCAAGCGGGTTCGCGCCCAGGATTGTAAAATCTGCGGTCTTACCAATTTCTATGGAACCTATGCTCTCATCGAGGCCGAGCGCAGCGGCGCCGTCAATTGTAATCGCCTCGAGCGCAGCATAGGGCGTCATGGCCTGCGCCGCCTCATAGGCGTTACCCTCCCGCGTCATGCGGGTGACGTGACGCGAGGCCGCGAGCAAAGGATCGGGCGGGGCCAAAGGCGCATCGGAATGCAGCGTCACAGTAATGCCGGCTATATCTCCGGGCGCATTTCCGAGCGAGTCCATGGGATGAATGCGGTCCGCGCGCCCCGCGCCGAGCGCGTCTTCATAGGTCTCGCCCATATAATGCACGTAGTGACTCGCGGCGGAAAGCATGGCGCCAGATTTTTGCGCCATCTTGACATGGGCCGAGTTAAACAGAGCCCCGTGCTCGATCACCAGATCATTGTTAAGGCCGCTCGCGCGCGCCGTTTGAAACGCTTTGAGCGTTTGGGTCTGCGCCGCATCGCCATTAGAATGAACATGAGCCGCCAGTCCCGCCTCCAGATATGGCTTCATCGTGTCATAGAGCTGCCCTGGCTGTGTCACCCACAGACCTTTTGTGCCTTTGGATTGCCCGGCAAGATAGCCCGGCGGCGATAGACGCATCGTCTGGGAGTAAAAGGCCCCGTCCGTAAAGAATTTCACGCGGGGCAGAACCGGGGCCGGAGCGGCCCGCTCGCCTGAGACGAGCTCTGTAATGACCTGCGGTGCATCGGCGCCAAACTCTGCGCTAAAGGCCCGATGCTCGGGAATGAGATAGAGATTAAAAGCGTTCTTTTCCTTGGACCAGAGCGCGCCGATTGTGGCATTTTCATTACCGCGGCCAAAAATGCCATAGCCCAGATCCGCCGTCGTCGTAATGCCAGAACTGCGCATGATGGAGAAATATATGCCGAGCCCGCGTGCAATGTCCCGCGGGCGGAAAACCTCTGGCGCAAGCTTGGCATAAATGCTCATGACGGCGTCTTCGTAGATACGCCCTGTCAGCTCTCCGCTTCCGTCCAGGTCAACCCCGTGGAACGTCTCCTTTAGCGCCGGCGTCGCGCCGACAAATTCGATGGCTTTGCTATTGAGATAAAAATCATGGCCGGAATAATGCCAGACGACCATGGGCCGGTCCGGAGAAATTCGGTCAAGGATTTGCCGGTTCAGATCGCCCTGCACCAGATTATGAAATCCATAGGCCATTATGACCTTTTGAGACTCCGGCGTCTGGGACGCGATTTCAGATAGCCGCGCATGAAATGTCTCCGGCGTATCATAGCCCTCGGTCATGCCCCCCGGCGCCATGGACTCTGGCATCGCCATCGGCCAAGGCGGCGCGAAAGGCTGCGCGTAGAACAGACCGCCCAGCAGGACATGCATATGCGGATCGACAAGGCCGGGGACAATCGTTTGATCTTCAAAACTTTCATCCAGAACCGCGCCGGGATATTGAGCCGTTAAATCTGCCAGAGCCCCGACATCCGCGATCACGCCGTCCCGCACCGCAATCGCCTTCGCCGTCGCTTTTGGGCCTGTCATGGTCACCACGGATTGGGCGCTGAATATGGTCACATCCGGATGCTGCTCTGGCGCTGACCCGCATGATGATAAGAATAGCGCGCCGGTCAACGCCGCCGATAAAATTGTCTTGCGCATATGGCCTCCCCTTCGCGTCCTTATACCATCACGCCGGCACAAATATAGCCATATTTAAGTCTTGCTTGGCTTCCGCGTTAAAATGGAAAGGTTCCCCGCAAGCACCATGGCCACACCCGCCAATAATGGCCAAGTGACCTCCAGCCCTTCAAACAGAACCGAGAGCAATATAGCGATAACCGGAAAGGCAATGGTCGCATAGCCGGCCTTGGCCGCGCCGATCCGCCCGAGCAATGTCAGATAGGCCCAAAAGGCGATCACTGATCCGAACACAGAGAGATAGAGCAGCGAGGCCACATAAGGCACAGACAGATCAAAGCTAAAGCTCTGCCCGCGGATAAGCGCAATCCCCGCCGTAAACAGCGCGCCGTAAAACATGGCCCAGCCATTGGTCTCCATAACGGGGAGCTTGCGGCTCTGCACGGCTTGCGAGATCATATTCCCCAGCGAGGCAAAATATGCCCCCAGCAGGCCGATCCCTGCGCCGATCACGGTTGCGTCCGTCAAAGACAAATCGCGAATAGACGGCCAGAACATCAGGCACAGCCCCGCCATGCCCAGCACCGCCCCAAAGATCACCCGCCAACCCGAGCGCGTCCCAAAGAAAATCCGCGCGTTTAAAATATTCATCCAGGACACGGTCGAAAAAATAATCGCCATCAGCGCGGAGGCTATATAGCCCTGCCCCACATAGACACAGATATAATTGAGGCAGAACATAAGCAGCCCCATCAGCGCAAAGATAAGATGCGTCCGCGCGCTAAACCGCAGCGACAAGCCCTGCACACGGCACCACAAAAATATCAACAGCGCCGCAATCACATAGCGGTAAACAATGGAAATCTCCGCCGCCACGCCCGCAGCCCTAATCGCCCCATTAGGATCAGCGCCGGAAGCCGGGATCTGAAACTCCACCGCAATCCATGTGGA
>JAHDDC010000014.1:52907-69287 GCA_020629545.1 Hellea sp. | reverse complement strand
GCAACGCTTTCAAATGTTGTTGTCTCTGATAATTTGATCAGCCCAAGTTCAGAAACTTGTGCGACTGTTACGACTGGCGCTACTTGTATTCTGACCGGTACTTACACCGTCACGCAAGCGGATGTCGATAGCGGTTCAATCAATAATGAGGCAACTGCTGATAGCGCACAAACAGGTCCGTCCACAGATACAAATATAGTGAGTATAGCGCCTATGGCGGCTATGGAGCTTGCTAAGGTTTCAGTTGAAACTGATTTTACCATGGTTGGAGATACAATTGACTATACCTATGATGTTGTGAACACAGGTAATATCACGATCACAAACCTGGTTGTATCTGATGACAAAATCGCAACGGTTTCATGCCCTGTTACGACTTTAATTCCTGGCGAGATTACGACTTGTGAAGCAACCTACACGGTTACCCAAGACGACCTAGATGCAGGATTTGTAACGAATAACGCATCGGCAACAGGTACGCCAGCGGCGGGAATATTGATCGATCCGACCGATACTGAAACGGTCCTCGGAACGCAAACGCCGTCTCTTGGTATTGACAAGGTGGCCGTTGACTCTGACTTTGCAGCGGTTGGTGATACGATTGAATATACCTACACTGTAACGAATACAGGGAATGTCACAATTACGGATCCGATTACGGTTTCGGATGATAAGATTGCTTCTGTGACTTGCCCATCGCTTCCAGCAGGTGGTCTCGTTCCGAACGCTACTCTTCTGTGTACAGGAACTTATACAGTAACGCAGGCAGATCTTGATGCAGGCTCTATTACGAATATTGCTGATGCGACAGATGGAAACGTAACTTCCCCGACAGATACAGTAACAGTTGGCGGGACACAGTCACCGGCCATGACACTTGATAAAGTGGGTGTTGATACGAGCTTCAACGCTGTCGGCGACGTTGTGAACTACGAGTATACGGTTGAGAACACAGGTAACGTTCTAATTTCTGATCTCGTTGTCTCAGACGATAAAATTACTACCGTCACTTGTCCTGTAGCATCTGTTGGTAATGGGGATGGAAATCTTGATCCAAGCGAGGTCGTAGTCTGTACAGCTAGCTACACGATTATCCAGGCTGACCTGGATGCTGGAGAAGTTGTCAACAACGCCTCTGCCACAGGTACACCATCTGGTGGTGCGCTAACAAACCCAACGGATACTGAAACAGTAAGCGCTGAACAGCTTCCTGAGCTTTCAATGACTAAAACTGCTCTGGATACGACATTCGCAGCGGTCGGTGACACGATAGACTATGAATATGTGGTTGAAAATACGGGTAACGTCTACGTCGCGAATATTTCTGTCACAGATGATAAGATTTCCACTGTCGCTTGCGACGTTGAGTCTATCGGGAACAATGATGTTAATCTTGATCCCGGCGAGACGGTTACTTGTACAGCTACCTATACCGTAACGCAGGCTGATATTGACGCCGGTGATGTCGTTAATGTTGCTGAAGCATCAGGTGATCCAGCAGGCGGAACCTTAACACCGGCTGAAGCGACAGAGTCTGTTCCAGCTGATCAGAATCCGTCTCTGGCTATGGTCAAATCTGTTACTGATGAACAATTCACGCTGCCTGGTGATATATCTACCTTCGCCTATGAAGTGACGAACACAGGTAACACAACAATCACTGATCCTATCACAGTAACTGATAACCGTATTCCGAACGTTCTTTGTCCGGCTCTTCCGGCTGGTGGCCTAGCTCCGAACGCGTCAATTACTTGTACGGGTGAGTATATAGTTACACAGGCTGATCTCGATGTAGGTTCTGTAACGAATATAGCTTCGGCAACAGATGGTAATGTTACATCGCCATCTGACTCCGCGACTATTCCAGCGGATCAGGACCCAGCTCTGACAATCGATAAAGTTGCATTGTTTACGGACTTTACAGCTGCGGGCGAAGTCGTTGACTACGAATTTACCGTAACCAATTCCGGCAACATCACAATTACTGATGATGTAGAAGTCGTCGACAGTCTGATTGGAACGATTGTTTGCCATACCGGCAATTTCGTGCCGGGCGCAACGGCAAGCTGTACGGCTGAATATACTGTCAAGCAGGCCGATATCGACAGCGGTTCAATCTTCAACGAAGCCTATGCCGCCGCCGGACCATTAGTGTCGCCTCTGGACAATGTCACCGTTGATGGTTCACCTGCGCCAAGCATGAGTTTTGTCAAGCGCGCAACGAGTTCGACCTTTACAATGGCTGGTGACGTTTTGACCTATGAGTTTGATGTTCAGAATACAGGTAACGTTACTCTGTCGAATATCAATTTGACTGATAGCCTGACGACTGTCAGCTGTCCTCAGACGGTACTGCTCCCAGCAGAAGCTATGGTCTGTTCAGCAAGCTATACGGTTACACAGGCCGATGTTGATGCGGGTGAAGTCCTTAATACAGCCTCCGCGAATGCTAATCCGCCAAGTGGCCCGGGACTTTCCGAAACTGATAATGCGACAGTGCAAAGTTCGGCTGTACCTTCGCTGACCTTTGTGAAAACGGCCGTTGATACAAGCTATGCACAAGTCGGAGATTTGCTCGACTATACTTTCCTAGTTGAAAATACAGGTACAATCACATTGTCTAATATTGCAATTGACGACAGTTTGACAACAGCTAGCTGTCCGTTGACAACATTGGTTCCGGGTCAGAGCATGACTTGTACTGCTCAATACGCCGTTACTCAGGCAGATATTGATGCTGGATCCGTCACAAATAATGCGACTATAAGCTCAAGCTTACCAGGCGGAGAAGCCGGACCTTCAGGCTCAGATGACGCTGTGGTCAATGGTGATCCAATGCCACGTCTGGAGATTGACAAAGCATCCGTTGACACAACATATGCATCTGTCGGTGATGTTCTTGAATACACTTACTTTGTTGAAAACACGGGTAATGTTACGATCAATAATGTGGTTGTTACAGATGACCTTATTCCATCTATCAGTTGTCCAGTAACGACGTTAGCTCCAACCGCTAGCATGACATGTACGGGACAATATTCCGTCACACAGGACGATATTGATGCTGGCAATGTGACGAATATAGCAACAGCAGACGGAACCCCAAGTCAGGGTGCTCTCTTCCCGGCGACTGATACAGTTACGATCGAAGGCGAGCAGCTTCCTGAACTTGGTATGGATAAAATTGCTACGACGTCAGACTTTGACATGGTTGGAGATATCTTGACGTATGACTATGTTGTTACCAATACTGGTAATGTTACTTTGACAGGTGCGATTACTGTTTCTGATGACAAAATCTCAGCGGTTAACTGTCCAGCCCTTCCTGTAGGCGGTCTGCAACCCAATGCTTCAATCACGTGTTCTGCACAATATATTGTCACACAGGCCGATATTGATGCGGGCGAGGTCGTAAATGTCGCGTCTGCAACTGATGGAACGACAACGTCTCCAACAGATACGGAAACTGTCGATGCGATCCAGTCACCAGCTCTTGATATCATCAAGACTGCAATGGATCCAACATTTGCTGCGGTAGGAGACAGCATAGACTATGAATATGAAGTATTCAATGTCGGTAACACGACGATTGTAAATTCTATATCTGTGACAGATGATAAGATTGCGGCAGTGTCGTGTCCGGCGCTTCCAGCCGGTGGTCTTCTGCCGACGCAATCGATTATTTGCACGGCGACATACACCGTCACTCAAGCAGATATTGATGCGGGCGGCGTCACAAATATTGCCTCAGCAACCGATGGGAATGTGACTTCACCCAATGGAACAGAAACAGTTCCGGCAACGCAGAACCCTGACTTGGATATGGTCAAGACTGCGGTTGACGTTAACTTCACACTACCAGGAGATATCTCAACTTACGAGTATGTCGTAACGAATACAGGTAACACTACACTGACGGAGCCGATTACTGTTGCAGATAATCTGATCTCGGATGTGATGTGTCCGGCACTTCCTGCTGGTGGTCTTGAACCAGGTTCTTCTATTACCTGTACCGGCGAATATGTCACGACGCAGGCGGACCTTGATCTGGGATCAGCTACCAATGTAGCTACAGCTTCTAGCGGATCTCTAACGTCTCCAGTAGACTCAGCAACTATTCCTGCGGATGCAGATCCAGCGCTTACAATGCGTAAGTCTTCGGCTGATACAACATTCAATATGGTCGGTGAAATTCTGACTTATACGTTCGAAATTGAGAACACGGGGAATGTGACACTGACAGGTGATACTGAAATCGTGGACAATAAGATTGGAACCTTTGTCTGCTATAGCGGAAATCTTGTTCCAGGCGGAATTGAAACCTGTACCGCAGAATATGTCGTAACACAGGAAGATATTGATAATGGCAGCGTCACGAATGATGCCTATGCTCAGAATCCGCGGACCGTTTCTCCGCCAGATAGCGTTACAATCGATGCGTCGCAAGAGCCAGCTATTGGAATCGTGAAAACTGCGATAACAGCCGAATACACCAATGTGGGCGATGTATTGGAGTATGAATATGTTGTTTCGAACACAGGTAACACAACCATTGTTCTACCGATTTCGGTAAACGATGACCGTATCCCGGCTGTATCCTGTCCGGATCTGCCAGTTGGTGGGCTTGTACCCGGTGGCAACCTAACTTGCACGGCTTCGTACACGGTTACTCAGTCCGATATTGATAACGGATCAGTGACAAACATTGCATCTGCAACGGATGGTTTGGTTACCTCACCAACTGATGATGCCTCAGTAAATGCGCAACAAGCGCCTGCCTTGGCTATCGATAAAGTCGCGACAACGACGGATTACTCCACTGTTGGAGACGTCTTGAGCTACAACTATATCGTTACGAATACGGGTAATACGACTATCATCAATGCAATCTCCGTGAGTGATGACAAAATTCCATCTGTCTCATGTCCGGTACTGCCAGCAGGTGGTTTAATCCCCGGCGCGGCTGTGACCTGTACAGGTAATTACACAGTCACGCAGGCAGATATAGATGCGGGCGGCGTAACCAATATTGCGTCTGCAACAGATGGCAATGTGACGTCTCCTACCGATACCGTCACAATTGGTGCAAATCAGATGCCAGCTCTTGGTATCGATAAGTCGACAGCTGCCACTGACTTTACACTGGCAGGCGAGACTATCTCATACAGCTATGTTGTCACCAATACGGGTAATACCACTATATTAGATGCGATCACAGTGTCTGATGATAAGATTGCTTCGGTTTCGTGTCCGGCTGTTCCTTCTGACGGACTTGTTCCGGGAGCATCGATTACTTGTTCGGCAGATTATACGCTAACTCAGGCAGATGTTGATGCAGGGTCTGTGACCAATATTGCATCGGCGACTGACGGAACGATTGTTTCACCAGAGGACACAGTAACTGTTCAAGGGACACAAGCGCCTACATTGACGATTGACAAGAACTCAACCACTGAGAGCTTCACAATGCCAGGTGATGTCGTGTCTTACACATATCTCGTGACGAATTCCGGGAATGTGACTATTACAGATCCAATTACGGTTTCTGATGACAAAATCGCAAGCGTATCCTGTCCTGCCTTACCGGCCGGTGGTTTAGCGCCGAGCGCATCTGTTACCTGTACGGCCGATTATTCGGTCACGCAGGCTGATGTTGACGCTGGTTCTGTGACCAATATAGCGTCAGCGTCTGCAGGTGATATCACATCGCCGACAGATACAGTTACAGTTGATGCAACAACCGCGCCAAGTTTGCTGGTGAATAAGTCGACAACGGCAACAGTTCAGGCTTTTGGCCCGATCTATGACGTGACTTACGAAATCACGATGACCAATAACGGCAATGTGACGTTGACGAATATCCAGCTTGAAGATGATCTCGCGAGTGCTCTGGCTCCGTCTGTAATGACACAAGCGCCCGTCGTGTCTTTGACTGGCCTCAATGGCGCTGTGTTGAATAGTGAGTTTGATGGCGTAGCCGATATCGATCTACTGGACGGAACAACGGCTCTTCCAGTTGGCGGAACAGGCACAATCACAATTGATGTGCGTATCGATACTACAGCTGGGGGGCCTGTTAATGGGAACACAGCTATTGGTTCATCTCCCGTCCTGACAAATCCAGTTCCATCTGATGACCCGACGGTTACGCCAGGCGATGATGGAGACGTGAACCCAGCTCCTGTCCTGATTAAAGACACTGATGGTGATGGCGTTCCTGATGATATGGAAAGCAATGCTGAAGATCGTGATGGTGATGGTATTCCAGATAGCGAAGACTATGATCCAACAGGTTACTTCTATTGTGAAGAAAATGGTCAGATACTCTCTGGTGGTGGTATCACAATCACCGGTCCAAATGGGTCTAACTCATCCATCGGTGCCGCGAATGATATCGTGATCGTCGAAGACGGTACAACGGGTTACTACCAGTTCTACGTCACAGCGGCGGGTACATATACGCTAACGCCAACTTATCCTACGTCTGGCGCGCCGAGCACGGATCGTTTGGTGTCCACTACAGCTTTAGATGTGACATCACTTCTTCCTGAAAATCCAGCTGTTCTGGGCGGATCAGAATTTGGTGACACAGGTGTCCTTAATGATTTCTCAGAAGCTGAGAACACACCGTTCTACTTCGAGTTTGACTTTGCGGCTGGTGACCCATCTATTCTGATGAACAATATCCCGATGCAGCATTGCGGTACGACCGAACTAGCCCTGGCCAAAACAGTCGTTGGCGAGCCTGTCACACAAGATGATGGTCGTCAGCTCGTGACTTACGCCTTTAACGTAGAGAACACCGGTGAGAGCCAGGTTGACAATATCCAACTCGTTGATGATCTGGGTGATGTTTACGGCGCGAGTAATGTTGTCATCAATCAAAACGAAATCACGGCAGAGCCAAACGGTTTTGCAGGTGACGAGAATGCAAGTTTTGATGGTGTGAACGATACGAACCTTCTCGATGGTCTGGGTTCTCTTGAATCAGGTGAAACCCTAACCGTTCAGGTCCAAGCCCTGGTAACGCCAGAAGCAGCGTCAACCTTTATCAACAAGGCGAGTGTGAACGGTGCTAACCCACTTAATGGTGAACCTGTTCAAGCAGATGATACGGCTTCGGTTGATCTAATCCCGGCCGCTAAGGTCAATGACCTAATTGTTCGCAAGGCTGCGCGTCCACGCACAGTACAGATCGGTGACCCGGTTCTATATACGATCGACGTCACCAATAGAGGCGTGGGAACAATCTCGGATATCGATATTGTTGATAATATTCCGGCTGGCTTTGCTTATGTACCGAACTCGGCGACCCTGGCTGATGCGACAACATCTGTTGCGCTTGAGCCGCAAGTCACAAGTGCAGGTAGCTTGAGCTGGAGCCTTGATAATATGCAGGCGGCTCCGCTTGATTATCTGATGCCTGGAGAGACAATTTCTGTAAACTTGCGTTTGATTGCGGGTCCAAATGTTGAATTTGGAACTCATGAGAACCAGGCTTATGCGTCTAATGAAAATGGCGAGCGTTCATCAATCGCGACGGCAAGTGTGGATTATATCCCTGAGCCAACATTTGATTGTACGCCGGTTCTGGGCCGCGTCTATGACGATGTGAACCATAATGGGTACCCAGATGATGGTGAACCGGGTCTTCCAGGTGTTCGTCTGGTGACCGTGAATGGCGACATTATCACGACAGACCACCATGGTCGTTACCACATCCCTTGTGCTATCATTGCCGATAGCGAGCATGGGTCTAACTTCCTGCTGAAGACAGATGTTCGTACGCTTCCGCTTGGCTTTACGCCTACCACTGAAAATCCGCGTGTTGTGCGGGCCACGCGTGGTAAGTTCGTGAAGCTGAACTTCGGTGCTGCCTTCCGTCCTAAGCTACGGGTTGACTTGTTCGCACAGGATTATGATCGCGGACTTATGAAGCCAGAGGCGGCTAATCGAATCAAAACAGTACTGTCTGCGGCGCAGACAGCTGAGCGGGCATTGATTGTCTATCATGCTGGCGAGACAGAAGATGTGAACGGTGCTCAGGATCACCTGACAATCGCTCTTAAAGTTGTAGAAGAGCTTGCTCCGCGCAACCTCAAAGACGTCGCTTTGGAAGCGAGTTGGGATGATGTGCAGGAAAGCCGTGATGGCGGAACGGGTATCCGTTATGCTTCAACAGCTTACACGCATACGCCGGAAGATCGTGTATTGTTCATCTCCGATGAGCGCGGCGGTATTCAGCCAGATGATATTGAAGTCAAGCCTTCTTTAAGAGGCGGTAAGGGCTCTAAGACGTTGTCAGATGAAATTCGCCGTCCGTCAATTCGTTTGGCTGGCCGTTCGGCTCATAAAGATGAACAGACAGCTCGTCCGGGACGCTTGCAGCGCTGGATTGGCTGGGCGAATACCAAGTCGTCTTATGCTGAAGGTCCTGAAATCGAAACAACTGTTGATTCTCTTGATCCGGTGAAGCGTCTGAACGCCCAGGCCAATGTTGTAACCATGCCTGAGGGCCGGGTTGTGATGGCCGAAGCCTATCATAACTACAACGCCTTCACGAAAGGTCTGGAGATCCGTTTGTTTGACGCTGATCGAACAGTTCGCGGTGAACCAATGGCGATCATGCCTGTTGCCGATGGTGTTGCATCAATCGCTGTTAATCCAGAGTGGCCACAAGATATGGTGTATGTCCTGCGGGCTTATGGAACTGATGGCGACTTCGATGAAACTGCGCCTAAGCACCTTCACATCGGCGATCCGGAATATGATATGACGCCGGAAGACTGGAATGAAGATGCCTACACAGCTTTCGGTCAGAACACACTGGTCAAGAGTAATGTAACTATACGCGGCGGCGCGGTACGGGTCTTCGGACGCAATATCGCTGGTGATGCGGTAACCGTTATGGGCCAAAAGGTTCGTATCGACGAAAGCGGCCGCTTTGTATCAGAGCAGCTTCTGCCAAAAGGTGAGCAGCAGGTTGAACTGTGGTTGCCAGGTGAGGGTTCTCAGAAACGCGTTGTGCGTATGGTTGATGTCAAATCTCGCGATACATTCTATGTCGCGCAGGCTGAAGCCACTATCGGTTCACGCCAAAGCGACGATGATACGTTCACTGAAGGTCGTCTAGCATTCTATGTCCGTTCGCGTCTTAATGACAAATGGGCCTTCACAGCGACAGCTGATACCGGAGAAGCAGCTATCGAAGATCTGCTGAAAGGTCTTGATGACAAGGATGTTTCGCAACTTCTGCGTCGTCTCGATCCAGACAAGTATTATCCTGTTTATGGAGACGATAGCACGATTGAGCAGGATGCACCGACATCTGGACGTGTTTATGCCCGTCTTGAGCGTGATGATGACTACCTGCTTTGGGGTAACTATCAGACCAATTTCTCAGATACGGAATTTGGCCGTATTCAGAGAACGCTTTACGGTGCCAAACTGCATTGGGACGAGAACGAAGCCACAAAATATGGCGACGCCCGGACACAGGTAACTGCTTTCCTAGCAGAAGGCGGTAGCCGTCAGGGTCGTGACGAGCTTCGCGGTACAGGTGGAAGTGTCTACTACTTGCGTCATGGCGATATCTCTATCGGTTCAGAAATCCTACGTGTAGAAACCCGTGACGCGATCTCTGGTCTGGTCCTTGAGAGCCGTCGTCTGACTTATGGTACAGATTACGACATGGACTTCATCCAAGGCCGTATTATCCTGAACCGTCCTCTATCGAGCAGCTCTAATGATGGCCGCTTGTTCCGTGATGGTAGCCAGTCAGGCAATGAAGAGCTTCTGGTTGTTGATTATGAGTACACACCGGTTCTTGGAAGCGGCGACGACTCAGCGATTTACGGCGCTCGCGCCAGCCGCTGGCTCGGTGACTTGGTCAAGCTGGGCGTGACGTATAATCATGGTGAAGATGGTGGTGCCGAAAGCGATCTGCTTGAAGCCGACCTGACATTGCAACTCGCAGCTGGAACCTACATTAAGGGTGAGCTGGCTCAATCGACAGGCCAAGGTGTTGAAACTTTCCGCTCTATCGATGGTGGCTTTACCTATAATCCGCAAGATCGTGGCGGTTTGGCCAATGACAATGAAGCTATGGCTTACGCTGTCGAGGCTGCGACCGATCTGAATGACTTCTTCAACAAAGATGGTCGTCTCTATGCCTACTGGCGCAAACGCGATGCTGGCTTTGCTGGTTATGCCGAAAGCACTAACCAGGCCAATGAACAATATGGCGGCGGAATCAGTCTAAATCTGTTTGATGAGATGAGCCTGAACGCCCGTGCCGACATCATCGATGATCAGAATGTTGGAACCAATAGCTTTGCTGAAGCCAGCGTCGATTATGAGGTCAGCGACAATGTTAAGCTTTCTGCGGGTGCATCATATAATGATGATGGCCGTGGAAATGAGGGAACATCGGTCGGTGCCCGCGCGGAATATGCCTTTAACGATGATAGCAAAGTCTATGTCTTTGGACAGGCGAATGTAGATGGTGATAATCGCCGTACGTCAGACCGTGCCGGTGTCGGAACGGAGTTCCGCCTGGGTCAAAGCATGTTCCTTGGCGGCGAAGTGTCTGGCGGTGAAGATGGATTGGGCGCGCGCGTCTCTGCCCGCTATCAGCGTGAAGACGGAGATGAGTACTACCTTGCTTATGATCTGCCTCTGCAGTCTCAGGTCGCTTCCAATTACGGTACGTTCAACTTAGGTGCTCGTCACCGCTTCTCAGACGCTCTGTCTGTTTACGGCGAAGAGCGCATGCAGTTCAATGAACGCGGCTTAGGTGGTCTGACCCATGCTTATGGTGTTGACTATAAGCCAGGCCGCTGGAAGTTCGGTCTATCAGGTGAGCTAGGACAGGTCGACGATCTGGACCGCGAGGCTATCTCAGCCACGGTTGGCTTTAATGATGACCGTATGCAGGCCGGTATAACAACCGAGTTCCGTCAGGACGAGAACACCGTAACAGGTGATCGTCGCCGGACATGGCTCCTGCGGTCAACGGCTCTCTATCAGATGAGCGATGAGCTTCGCCTGCAGGGTAAGCTAAATATGGCTCAGTCTGATCAGGAAACCGGGTTTACGCTCAATCAGCCGCTTGACTTCTACGAAGCCGAGTTCACTGAAGCGTCGCTTGCGGCAGCCTATCGTCCGATCTGGGATGATCGTCTGAATGTACTGGCGAAAGCGGTCTATCTATATGATCTTTCACCATCAACGCAGCGTTTCAATGGTGAGCGTGTAGAATATCGTCAGAAGAGTGAAATCTACTCTGTAGATGCTTCCTATGATTTCCACCCTCGCTGGACGCTGGGCGGCAAATATGGTCACCGTAGTGGATATGTAACGGATAGCCGCGAAAGTGAAACATTCTTCAAGTCTTCTGCTGACCTTGGTGTGATCCGTCTGGATTACCACTTAACGCACCGCTGGGATGCAACTCTTGAAGGACGTTACCTCAACATTGGCGATGGTACGATAGAGCGTACAGGCGGACTGGCCATGCTTTACCGTCATATCAATGACAACGCCAAAATTGGTGTTGGCTTGAGTTACGGCGGAATTGATCAGGAATACCTCCTTGCCAATGACGAGGAAGATATTGGCTGGCTAATCAATGTTGTCGGTAAATTCTAGAAACCGATAAGCAGCTCCGCAGGTCGTACCTTGCAAATAAAATACCAAAGCCCCGGATATCCGGGGCTTTTTTGTTGGAAAGTTTGTAAAGACTGATACGTAAGACCTTTGCGACGAACTTATCGTAGTCGCGGGAATGGAGTTTATGTCCGAAATGATAGGGTTTTTGCGATCTCATTATCCTGGCATTCTGTTGTCAGTTTTGATTGGCATTGCGTCCATCGCATTGGGTGCTCAATACGGGATGCCCGTTATGATGATTGCTATACTGCTTGGACTCTCGCTTCATAGTTTGTCATCCTCTAAAATATTAGAGCCTGGAGTCGGCTGGAGTGCCAAGTCTTTGCTTTATATTGGGGTTGCTCTTCTTGGCCTTCGTATTGATCTAGCCATGCTTTTAGGGGCCGGCCTTTTTTTACCTGTTCTCGCAGTCACTCTCGTATTATTTACGCTTTTATTTGGTTATGTAGTTTCGAAATGTTTGGTTAAAGACAAACACTTCGCACTATTGATTGCTACAGCGGTTGCGGTTTGTGGCGTTTCAGCGGCAGCGGCACTTTGTTGCGCGTTGCCAAAATGCGACAAGCGCAATAGTCAGCTTGCTCTAACGATTGGTGGGATAACTGTCTTGAGTACCATCGCGATGATACTATATCCAATCATTGCACATAGTTTCGGATTAAATGAAGATCAGGCTGGACTTTTCATTGGGGGCTCAATTCACAATGTATCACAGGCGGTCGGTGCCGGGTACTCCGTATCTAGCGGAGCAGGAGATATCGCAACACTCATCAAGCTTATGCGGGTGGCATTGCTATTGCCCGTTATCATAGTCATTAGCTGGGTTTTTGCCCGCCAGGCACCTGACACTGGTGTCGGATGGACGACCTATTTTCCGCCTTTTCTGATTGCTTTTGTTGTATTAGCACTTGGAAAGTATTTTGGATTAATTCCAGAGTCGGTTGCTACATTTGGTAGCAAAATCTCAGAAATTTGCTTAATCGTTTCACTCGTTGCCATTGGTATTCGGACGAATATGAAAGAGATCATCAATACCGGAACCCGGCCGATTATTGCATTGTCTTTGACCACCATATTTATGGCTATATTTGCAATTGCCGTTTTGTTTATCTGGCCTGTTTAAGTTTATAGCGCCAGCAAAGTCGCATTGCCACCAGCCGCAGATATATCGATCGTCAGAGTTCGTTCAACTCCGAACCTGTACATATCATCATACGCGGACAGGATAGGGCGTATGGGGCCCTCTTGGATCAGAAGTATTTTGGCTAGTTCGTATTTGTTGGCACTATCCGAAACAAGACCATCAATATCGTAGGTCAATAATTGTTGAACTTGGTTAGGGTGAATTTGAAAAAATGGCAGATCAATTTTCTTGGGTAGTTTAATGGTATTCAGCTCTGATTTTACATTCGCAACAGTTTTGTCGCTTGCGACTATGATAGGAAAGTTACCCGTTGCCAGGCAGGTTTTTATCTGATGAATAAGCTCTTCAACCTGATCATCAGCTTCGCATAAAAGAACGCCCCTAGGGAAATGACGAAGCTGATTTGTTTCTCCTGTAGGGCCAGGTAAATCAATCGCCTCACGAAACTCTTCCGCGATGTGTTGGAAATCAGAATCTTTTGGGAACATATTGAAAATTCTGTTCTCTAAGAAGGCTGCTTCGAGGATGGTTGCACATAGCTTTGCGCCTTCGAGTGTTTCTTTCAGGCTAGTGAAAGTGATCGAGTTTTCTAAAGGGGCTTGTCCCGATTTAATGGTTTCAGAAATAGACACAGGCCGAGGAGTCTTTGAAAGTCTCTTCATGTAGTTTGGGCCACCGGCTTTGGGGCCCGTACCGGAAAGGCCTTCGCCGCCAAAGGGCTGAACGCCTACGACAGCACCGATCTGATTTCGGTTCACATAGAGATTGCCGACCCGTGCAGTTTCGCTCAATCTTTCGGCGCGGCCATCAATTCGAGTGTGTATGCCCATGGTCAATCCGTATCCAAGGGCATTGATATCAGAAATCAGCCTATCAAATGTTTCGGCTTTAAACTTACATATGTGTACGATTGGCCCGAATTGTTCATCTTTGAGGTCGTCAATTGAGGTGATGTGAATAGCTGTAGGGGGAACAATATAGCCTGTGTCACTTGAGACTGATGAAGTTTGGATCACTTTATTGCCCGCAGATTTTCGCATATCAATATAGGCTTTGAGATTATTCATCGCCATTGCATCAATAACGGGGCCAAGATCGGTTTTTATGAGGGCAGGGTTTCCGACATCAAGTGCTTGCATTGCGCCGGTTAACATCGTTTCAAACGCGTCAAAAATATCGTCTTGTACGCAGACTAGTCTGCAAGCTGAACAGCGTTGCCCCGCGCTCTGAAATCCTGATGCAATGACGTCAGAAACGGCCTGTTCCAATAAAGCAGTGGAATCAATGATCATGGCGTTTATTCCGCCAGTTTCCGCAATTAGTGGAACCATGGCCCTGTTTGTATCTACAAGGCTTTTAGCGATGCGTTTGGCGGTCGCAGTTGATCCTGTGAAGCATATGCCATCAATATCTGACGACGCTGTTAGGGCTGCTCCAATAACCGAGCCAGAGCCCGGCACATAATGTAAGGCGTCCACCGGTATACCCGCCGCATGTAATGTCTTGACGGCCTCATATGCAATAAGGGGCGTTTGTTCGGCAGGTTTACAAACCACGGTATTTCCGGCAGCTAATGATGCGCTGACTTGACCAAGAAATATGGCGAGCGGAAAGTTCCAAGGCGAGATACAGGCTACAACGCCCAAAGGCCCGCGATTTTGCATTGTCGGGAGCTCTGCCTGATCTGCATAATATTCGAGAAAATCAATGGCTTCCCGAAGTTCTGCGATGGCGTCTAACCACGTTTTGCCAGCTTCACTCACACACAGCGATAGAAAGTAATCTGCATTGTTTTCAAAGGCTTGTGCTGCTTTTCTTAGGCAATCCGCACGTTCTGCAGCAGAGGGTTTGGAACCCCATTTTGACAGCTTTGCCGATTTTATAGCTTGATCAAGATTTTCATTATTGGCGTTGGTGATTGTTCCAACATGTTCTGACGGGTTAGCAGGGTTCGTGACATTCTGCTGTGGCCCGTGAATGGACTTTCCATCGATGATCGGGTACGCCTTTACGGGTTTCAATTTTGCAATAAGCCCCTCAAGCCGAGATGCGGTTTCGGCCTGAGTGTGGTCAAACCCTTTGGCGGATAGTCGAGAGCCAGAGAACATATCACGCGGCGCCGGAATGCGATCATGGGGAATGGATTGATTGCCAGTGGATATAGCAATCGGATCTTCGGCTAGCAAAGCTGGTGCGATCTCCGGGTTAAGGAACTGATTGACAAATGAGCTATTGGCGCCGTTTTCGAGGAGACGCCTGACGAGATATGGCAGCAATTCCTTGTGTCGTCCCACAGGCGCATAAATTCGGCTCTTCAAACCGGTGGATTTCATAACGGTATCATGAAGGATCTCGCCCATTCCGTGTAGCCTTTGAAATTCCAGGAGTCCATTGTTGCCTGCCATTTCCAGAATGGCGGCCATGGTAGCAGCATTATGTGTTGCGAATTGCGGATAAACAATATCCTCCGCATCAAGTAAGAGTCTGGCGCAGGCCAAATAGGAGACATCCGTATTCTCTTTGCGTGTAAATACAGGGTAACTTTTGAGACCCATTTCTTGGGCTCGCTTTATTTCACTATCCCAATATGCGCCTTTGACCAGTCGGATACAAAACAGCCTTTTATGCTTACGGGCCGTTTTTAGAAGTCTTTCGATATTGATGACCGCCCGTCTTTGATAGGCCTGAACAACGACGCTAAGGCCCGGCCAATGGGCGAGGTCTGGATCAGCTAGGAGGTGCTCAACAATTTCGATTGATAATTCCAATTTGTCAGCTTCTTCGGCATCGATAGACAGGCCGAAACGAGCCGATTTTGCAATGAGTGCCATTTCCTTCAGCGTATTGACGAGGTAGGGGATGCAATCTTCTTTTTGGGTAAACTCATATCGAGGGTGCAGAGCTGATAATTTTACCGAAAGACCGGAGTTTTCATGAACAGATGCTTGTGGATCCGATTCTGCTTTTAATCGCTCCAGGGCCGTTAAATAGGCCTGTTTGTACTTTTTAGCGTCATCCCAAGTATAAGCCGCTTCGCCGAGCATATCATATGAGAAAACATATCCTTTGGCGGCAAAAGATTTGGCGCGTGTTTGGGCTTCGTCAATGTCAGAGCCGAGCACGAAGTGCCGGCTCATTATGCCCATGCCCGTTTTTAAGGCCTGATGTAGAACCTTGTCGCCGAGTTTTGCTAACAGGTTTTGAGCATCTTGACCGCCAGTTGATTTTATCCAGGCATGGCTGAACATAAGGCCGTTAGTCGCGCGGTTAACCAGAAATGCCGGGCTATCACCACTATGGGATTTCCAGTCACGTCCGGTAAGCTTGTCGCGAATAAGATAGCGGGCTGTTTCGGAGTCAGGTGTTCTGATCAGAGCTTCGACGAGGCGCATAAGAGAAACGCCTTCCTCTGATGAAAGCCCGTATTCTTGCAAGAGTGCATCAAAAACTGACCCGTGCCCGATAGCGGCACGGCATTCCTCGACAAGTATTTTGGCACGCTCGGAAATGCGTGACCGTGTGTCCGGCGATAAGTCAGCTGTTTTAATCAAATCTTCAAGGCATTG
>JAHDDC010000014.1:0-52897 GCA_020629545.1 Hellea sp. | reverse complement strand
GCGCTTCGTCGGCTAGATACATGCTATGAAAATTTACCTGAGGCATCGGCTTTTACTGAAGTTCCAAACAGTCCGCCCAAACTACACAAGAATAATAGTCCATGAGGCTGAATAATTTGCAAATTTCTAAAAACAGACTATAAAATAAGTTCTTAAATGGTCTAATCGTCTATGAAGTGAAGGTTATGCAGTCTTTAGATAAAATAGATCATGCGATTTTAGATATAATGCAGCGTGACGGGCGAATATCGATTGTCGACCTTGCGCGTCAGGTCAATCTAAGTAAAACACCTTGCTTAAATCGATTAAGACGTCTTGAAAAAAACGGATTCATACTCGGCTATCAGGCACGGCTTAATCCCCACAAGATCAATCAAAGCCATTTGGTTTATGTGCAGGTGAAGCTCGCCAACACGACTAGTGAGACTCTCAACAAATTTAACGCAGCTGCGAGACAGGTTCCCGAAATACTATCCTGTCATATGTTGTCGGGAGGATATGACTACCTGTTGAAAATCCGTTCATCAGATATGACAGCTTATAGGGAATTATTGGGGGAGATCATCGCGGAGCTGCCTGGTGTTCTGCAAACAGCCAGTTTTCCAGTGATGGAAGAAGTCAAGGATAGTCCGGTTTTGCAGATTGAGATTAAATAGAACCAATCACATTTTCAGCGACATGCGTGAGCGCTTCTACAAAAGTAGTGGACGAGCTTCTTGGCGTAAGCAGGCGATATGTCTCGGTTTCAGTCTTCAGGATGATCAGGCTCATATGTTGGGCATTGGTTCTTGCGCCAAAACCGATAGGCTTTGCGTCAATTTCCAAGGGGATAAACCGTTCCAGGACGACATGAGTTCTGGGTCCGTAGATATCGAGTGCGGCCCAACCATCAGTTTGTAATGTCAAATATGCTAGGTCACCAAATTTTTCAAAGAGTTGTTCATCCAGGCGATCATTTCGACTTTCCTCAAACAAGAAATATTGATTTTGTCCTGTCCAAAGTAACTTTCCGTTTGAAGTTGCTTCCCATTGATTGGGTTTGGGGAGTATCGATCCCAACGCTTTCTTTGCAAGCTTTTCAAAAGCGGATGATTGATCATTGGCTATCGCCATTGAAACGATTTCGAAGTTACTGGCTTCGGCAAGGGTCAATCCGTTCCAAGTCTGCTTAAACCCGTTGAGCGGCGTGTCGTGTTTGAGGTCAGGCACGGAGGCGCTCCCCGTCTGGGTCCACAAAATGAGGACTAACGATTTTAACTTTGATGTGGTTATCCCGAACGAAATCAACGGCCAAAACCTCTTCGCCCTTGCGATTGGCTCCGTTTTTAATGAAACCCAAACCGACATATCGCTTCAGTTCCGGTGAGTATGCTACGGAGCTCATATGGCCCTGATCGTGTTCCGCATCCTTAGGGTCCCCTAGATTGATGAAATGAGCCCCATTTGTGATTTGATCATTAGGATCCACAGCCACAAACCCAACAAGCCTTAGGCTATCCTCAGCCACCAGGCCTTCACGTCCTGACAATACCTTCCCAATGCAATCTTTCTTTTTGGAAACGAAACCGCCGAGCCCCAAATGTAAGGCTGTCGTTGTTCCGTTTAGTTCATTTCCGGCGGCGTGGCCCTTCTCAATTCGCATGACGCCAAGCGCTTCTGTGCCATAAATACAAGCACCAAATTCCTTGCCTGCTTCCATCAGGGACCGAATGAGAGCATCGCCATAGCGGGTCGGAACTGCGATTTCATATGCCAGTTCACCCGAAAAGGAGAGCCGGAATATCCGAGCTCGTGTCCCGCCGCAAACAGTAATTTTACTGCATCCCATGTAAGGAAGGGCTTCATTTGAAATGTCAAATTCTGGATCAACAATTTTTTCCAAAAGCTTGCGGGCGTTAGGTCCAGCGACAGAGTATTGTGCCCATTGTTCAGTTGTCGATATTAGGTGGACATCCATATTTGGAAACACACATTGGCGAACGAATTCAAGATGCCTGAAAACCTGAACTGCATTAGCTGTTGTTGTCGTCATTACATAATGCGTGTCGGATAACCGAGCGGATGTTCCGTCATCCATGGCTATGCCGTCTTCTCGCAGCATCAGGCCATACCGGCATTTTCCAGGCTTAAGGGTCGAGAATGTGTTGACGTAAACTTTGTTTAAAAACTTTCCCGCGTCTTGGCCCTGTATGTCGATTTTTCCGAGTGTTGAGACATCACAAATGCCGACGGAATTGCGGGTTGTCAGAACTTCGCGATCAACACTGTCACGCCAGCCTTGTTCGCCATTTTTGGCAATCCACTGTGTACGCTTCCAATACCCTGACTCAACAAAGGTTGCGCCCAATTCTGATACATATTTATGACTAGGTGTTTTTCGGGTCGGCTTAAAATGCTGCTCCTTATGAGGGCCAGCAAATGCCCCGATCGGGACCGGATTATAAGGCGGCCTGAAAATTGTTGTGCCTGTATCTGGTATAGATTTGTTTTGGGCGTCGGCGAGGATGGCGAGGCCAACTACGTTTGAAGTGCGGCCTTGATCGGTTGCCATGCCGAGTGTGGTGTATCTTTTGGCATGTTCGACTGAACTGAAACCTTCTTGGTGGGCGAGGGTGATGTCCTTGGATGTTACATCGTTTTGAAAATCCACCCAGGCGCGCTTACGTCCTTTTACATGCCAAAAGGCTGAGATTTTGTAAGTTTCGGCAGAAGCTGTTGGCAGGTTTTTGCTCTCATAACCTAAGTTGACACAGGCGTTTCGCGCATCATTGAATGCCCCTTGAGTATTGAATGTGCCATTTGCAGCACCTATTACCTGCATATTCGACGGTAAGGTTTTGCTATCAGGGACAAAGCAGGCCAAATCATGATTCCATTTTGGACGACCTCGTTTATGACATGTCAGATGCACATTTGGGTTCCAGCCGCCGCTCATGCCGAGCCATCTGGGTTTTAGCTTTTTCCCCGAAGCAAGCGAGATGCTAGAAAGACCTTTGCGTCCAGTCGTATCTGTGATCCAATCGCCTTGTCGACTGTCAATAATTTGATCTGCGAGGTTGAGTTCAGTGCTGTTATTATTCGTAAAAATTGCCAAGCTTTCAAAATCAATCCCAAAACGATATTGATATGTCCGCAGCGCGCTCGCGAGCATGATTCCCGGGCGATCATTATTGGCAAATGCGATAGGGCGTTCCGTCGCTCCAGCGGCCAGAATGCTGTTTTTGCTGTAGATTCGCCATAATATCTGACGTGCGCCAGCAGATCCGATAGCGTCAGTTTTTGTTTCGAGAGCGCCAAAAATCCCATGATCGTAGTTTCCAAATACGGTTGTTCGCGGCAATATACGCACATTGGGTAGCGAAGAGAGTTCTTCTTGGGTTTGCTTAATCCACTCTGACGCTGCCTGACCGTTAATATCCTGCGGATCGGATAGTAAGCGTCCGCCCATCTGAAAGTCTTCGTCCGCAATGATCACTTTTGAGCCGGCTCTTCCGGCTATAAGGGCAGACATTAGTCCAGCAGGGCCACCCCCAATCACCAGTAAGTCGCAATGTAGAAATCCCTTGTCGTACCGATCCGGATCAGGCTTCTGAATAATTCTCCCCAGACCTGCAGCGCGCCTTATAGCAGGCTCGTAAAGCTTTTCCCAGAAAGCTCGTGGCCACATAAACGTTTTATAATAGAAACCAGCCGATAAAAAGGGAGAGAGGACGTCATTAATCGCGAATACATCAAGTCCAAGGCTAGGTGTTCGGTTTTGGCTTTTGACTATTAAGCCGTCGAATAATTTGATCATCGTAGCCCGGCGATTGGGTTCTGCTACTCCGCATCCATGAATCTCGACCAATGCGTTGGGCTCTTCACTTCCAGCGCCCATGATACCCCGCGGCCTGTGATATTTAAAAGATCGACCGACAAGGCGAACTCCATTTCTGAGCAAGGCTGAGGCTAGGGTATCGCCTTCAAAACCTGTTAGTGACTTACCATCAAAACTGAAGTTTAAGGATATGTTTTTATCAACCCAGCTCATGGTCGATCCGCCATTTTGCGGGCTAGTTCAACACCCAGAATTTCGTGGGTTAGCGTGTTGCGCGTAACGATGAGCCATGATCGGTCGCCTTGTTCATGGAACCATAGTTCACGGTGTTGTCCGGCTATATTTTCGCGCAGATACATATACTCATAAAAGTCGTCTGATGCCGTCTCTGATTTTGGATTTGGGCGGTTCATCAAGCTGGCATCGCCGAGATAGACGAATTCTGCGGCGTCACGCGGGCCAAGGAGTGGGTGATTGATAATCATTAGTGCAAATTAGGCTGAGCGCCTTGTCCTTTCTCATCAATCATCAATCCGCGAGAAAAGCGGTCTAATCTCAAATGTTTTGCCGTAGAGCTAGGGCTGCCGGTTGCCATAAGTTCGGCAAAACAATACCCAGAGGCTGGTGTTGCTTTAAAACCGCCATAGCACCAGCCGCCATTGAAAAAGAGGCCGTCGATATCGGTTTTGTCGATGATGGGAGAGCCGTCCATCGACATATCCATAATGCCGCCCCACATGCGAAGCAGGCGGGCTTTGCCAATCATGGGCATGAGAGAAATGCCTCCTTCGCACACATCTTCAACGACCGGAAGATTGCCGCGCTGAGCGTAAGAGTTATAGCCATCAATATCCCCGCCAAAAACCAGTCCGCCTTTGTCTGACTGGCTGACATAAAAGTGTCCGGCGCCATAGGTTATGACACCCGGGATCAGGGGCTTGAGACCTTCGGAAACGAATGCCTGCAAAACATGACTTTCTAAAGGTAGGCGCATACCTGCCATTGCCATTACGCGAGATGATGAGCCGGCAACCGCGACACCAATCTTTTTAGCTCTAATTGAGCCCCGATTAGTCTCGACTCCGGAGCAAACGCCATTTTCAATTTTAAAACCGGTGACTTCACAGTTTTCTATGATGTCGACCCCGCGCATATCGGCTGCCCTTGCATAGCCCCAAGCTACAGCGTCATGGCGTACAGTACCGCCGCGTTTCTGCCACAGGCCTCCGCGAATTGGAAAGCGTGCATTATCAAAGTTTAAAAACGGACACATTCCGCGAATTTCATCAGGTGTCATGAGCTTGGCATCTGCGCCATTTAAAACCATGGCATTTCCGCGTCTGGCATAGGCATCGCGCTGGGGGTCGGAATGTGCTAAGTTCAGAATACCGCGCTGGGATACCATCGTATTGTAATTTAGGTCGCTTTCTTGCTTTTCCCATAACTTCAGGGAAAACTCGTAAAAACCCTCATTCTGATGAAGCATATAATTGGAGCGAATAATTGTCGTATTTCGACCCACATTCCCGCCGCCAATCCAACCTTTTTCCAAAACAGCTACTCGCTTTTGTTGAAATTTTTCGGCCAGATAATATGCCGTGGCTAATCCATGCCCGCCGCCGCCAACGATAATTATGTCGTACTCTGGTTGAGGATCTGGTTTACGCCAAGCAGGTTTCCACCCTTTATGGCCTGTAATTGCCTGTTTAAAAATGTTGAAAGCAGAATATCGCATCGCGGTCAGCTTATCGGCATATCCTGATTAAACAATAAAGCCGAATGCTAATTACGATTATTTACCCCATGTAATTAGCAGTAATTATTCTGTCCTGGAGATCAAGAAGGGGCTAGGGCCAGATTGACTAAACATGTTGTCTTGTCTGGAGACCACATAAGCCCTTGTTATTTTTAACACAAAATTTGCACGCGCGGATTGCTTCCTGAAAAAGCTACTGTTAACTCGGGCGCTAAAGGGGAAATTTATGATAGCCTATGATGATTTTGCTAAGACTAAAGCGAATTATGTGCCTTTGTCCCCGATTAGCTTCTTAAATCGGACCGCCGACATCTTTCCTGATCGTTTAGCGGTCGTATATAATGATCGGCAGTATAGTTGGGGTGAAGTTCGAACCCGCTGTCGCAGATTGGCTTCAGCAATTAAAAATAAAGGTCTAGGAAGAAACGATACTGTTTCTGTATTATTACATAATACCCCAGAAATGTTTGAATGCCACTACGGCGTTCCTATGGCCGGCTGTGTCTTGAATACAATCAATACCCGTTTAGATGCTGATACTATCGCATACATTATTGATCACGGTGAAAGCCGCTTATTCCTTGTTGATCGGGAGCTATATTCCACTGCTCGATCAGCACTGGAAAAAAGTAAGTTGAAGCCTGAAGTCATCGTAATTGATGATAAAAGCGCAGACACTCAGCCCGATGTCAATTGGGAAGATGTAATCGAGTATGAGGCCTTTTTAAACGACGCTGATCCTAAATTTCCAGGCGAACATCCAGAAGACGAATGGCAAGCGATTGCGCTGAACTATACGTCAGGAACGACAGGGCGCCCCAAAGGTGTCGTTTATCATCATCGAGGATCTTACCTGATGTCGATGGGAACGGTTGCAAGTTGGGCGATCTCCATGCACCCACGTTATCTTTACACTGTCCCAATGTTCCATTGTAATGGTTGGGGCCATGCTTGGACAATGACTTTGATGGCTGGAACGATTATTTGCTTACGAGCTTTTTCTCCAGAGGCTTTTTTTCGTTTAGCTGGCGAACATAACATCACTCATTTTGGTGGTGCGCCAATTATTTTAAATATGCTGGCCGGCGCAGACGATAGTATCAAGCCAACATTTACGCATAGCGTTAAAGCGATGACAGCCGGCGCGCCGCCGCCTGCCAGCGTGCTCAAAGCCATGGCGGAAGCAGGGTTTGATGTTATGCATGTTTATGGCCTGACAGAAACCTATGGCCATGTCCTTCAAGCAGCGGCCCAAGATGATTGGGCTGGCAAAACTATTGAGGAGCAAGCTGATCTCCAAGCGCGGCAGGGCGTAAGATTCACAAATACTGAAGATGTTTCGGTGTTAGATGAGCAAGGTCAGTCTGTTCCTCATGATGGTGAAACCATCGGAGAAATTATGATCCGCGGTAACGTGGTTATGAAAGGGTATTTGAAGGACAAAGCTGAAACGCAGAATGCATTTGAAAATGGCTGGTTTCGTTCAGGCGATTTGGGAGTGATTTACCCTGATGGATATATTCAGCTCAAAGATCGAGCCAAAGACATCATCATATCAGGCGGCGAGAATATCTCTTCTGTGGAAGTTGAGAACACGCTCTATAAGCATCCCGCAATTGACGTTGCCGCTGTCGTTGCTATGCCGGACGAAAAATGGGGTGAGGTGCCGTGTGCTTTTGTAGAACTGACGGCGGGAGAAAGCGCGACGGAAGCTGAGATCATTGCGTTTTGCAAATCAAACATGGCGGGATTTAAACGTCCTAAGAAAGTTGTGTTTGGAGAACTACCCAAAACAGCAACGGGCAAGATTCAGAAAAAACAATTGCGGGAAACTGCAAAGTCGCTAAGCTAGATCTTTGTCGATGATGATATATCACGACTGGATTTAGGGTCTTCGCCTAAGTGGGATTGCTGAGCGACATTGCACGTTATGTGGCTAGGCCTGAGTACAGGCGAAAGCGTGATCCTATTTCAATATCGCTTTTTGTGAACCTGATAGGCTTAAACTTTTTCCTTGCATTTTCAGCCGGTATATTTGGCGCAATCGTATATGGAATTTTAAATGTTCCAGACCCGGAAGTGACAGATAGTTTCAGGAAATATATCCGAATTGAAAACTTTTTTGTAATTGCGATGTTAGTGCCATTTATCGAAGAATTACTCTTTCGTTCATGGTTAGGGTTTCGCCTTGGAATTCTTATTTTACTTCCGGTCGCCATCATCACCATCTTGATGGTTGTAATGCAAAAAACAAATGGACTTCATTTCTTACTTGTTGTTCCAACCTTGATCGCAATCTGGTTTTATTGTGTTTCGGTCTGGCGCGAGAGACTCAATCATGAGAAGCTTGATCGTTTAATCGGCAGGTTTTTCCCGATTGTTTTTTGGTTTACGGCTTCAATCTTCGGACTAATACATTTATCCAACTTTTCGGCCGAAGATGCTGGGTTTTTGGCATTCCTGAAAGTATTGCCGCAAACCGTTTCTGGATTCGTATTTGGGTATTCACGTATGCGTTTCGGTTTCCTGACTTGCGTCGGGTTGCATTCGGCTCACAATGGCATATTGCTATTGGTTGCAACGATGGCTCAACAGGCAGTTTCCTGAACTAAGCTCCGGTTATAGCAGGGTCCCAAGCTTTACGACCGAAAACCTCCGTTACCATTGGTCGGAAATGTTCAAGGTCATAAGTGTCATATTCAGGATCGAATGAAGTTTGGTCCCAGCGTTCGCAAAATTTAACGGCTGCATCATAGTGGGGGCTATCTTTAAATTTTTCTCGAGCATCAGGGTCGAGGCCAACTTTATCAGCATAATATTTGTATTGAAAAATCCCGTGATGCTGTACAACCCACGCACATTCTTCGCGCACATAGGGGCGTAAAATATTCGCGGCCAGGCTGTCATGGTTTAGCGGGGCAAGATCATCGCCAAGATCATGTACTAGCGCCGAAACAATCCAATCGACATCGGCACCGTCGCGTTCAGCGCGCGTTGCGGATTGCAGGCTGTGGTCTAGGCGGTCAATTTTGTAGCCGGATAGTGAATTTCTGAGGTCTTCTAAAGCGGCCATGATACGGTCCGGCAATTGTGCGACGAACTCGGCTTCATGTTTCGCTAAAAAGGCGTAGTCTTCTTTTGTGCCTTCAGACATTTTGGTGAATGATACTGTGTCCATAGTCATTACATGCTCTTATGTTTCGCGAGGAAGATAGGTTTCTGTTCTGCCAACTGCAAGAGCTCTATACAAAGCTTGCGGTCCGTCGTGATCAATATAACACCCCTGTAAGTGGCGGTAACCCAAAGCACCGTCGAAAGCAGTACGTCCATGAAATAAACGATAATTATTCATCATCAAAAGCGTACCAGGTTTGAAAGGAAATTGGATTTGGAACGCTAGGTCATTGGACAATTTATGCATGCGGCGTCTGGCTGAATAGAAAAGGTCTAGTACGGATGGGTCTAATGCTGGTACAAAATCGACACGAGAGCTAAAGCGTATATGGGAGATATATCCGCGGTGATCCCGGCTGATCAAGGGACCTACGCTCTCGTACACGCCAGAAGGGCCTTCATAGCGAAATCTAACAGGTATAGTTTCGAGTATATCTAGCCAGTCAGGGTTTTCGTCGCCAATGGCTTCAGCGACGGCCATTCCATCAACCAGCGTTGAAAGACCGCCTGCTACTTCATTGCGAAGACAATGAAGATATTGAATGCCCGGAACAGGTTCTCGATAAGGATTATCAGTATGCGATGCTAGCGCTACATCTGTATAGGCTAGGTCAGACGGATTGGGCTTTGTCTCGACGTTAAAAATCTCTCCAAAGTTAGTTTCGCGAAGAAATCCAAAGCGTTTCGCATGGGCTTTTAAGCTGTCTCGGTCAATCGGTGTATCGTCCATTATGCAAAATGCATTCTCAAAATAGGCTTTGAGAAGAGCCTTCATCTCGGCTGGGTCTTCTAAATCATTCCAGCTAAACCGTTTGAACTTTAAACCGGAGTCCCAGCTTTTGGGCAGTGGGATCGACTCAGGATTATCGGTCATGCCGAGCTCTTTGGCTAAGGCGTTCAAATCGAAAACTGCCTTATACCCGTCTGAGAATTCAATTTTTAAGCTTTGGCTATTGCTGCCTAAAGCCACCGTTTTTATTGCCAAATCTTCTTTCAGTTCCGAATGTTCATAAAGACGTTGGTGATTGTGATGATCGTAGCTTTCGGGTTCAGTGACCCGCTCTCTAAGCCAAAGAGGGTGAATGGGCTTGCCCGCAAGCCTTAATCCTCCGGTTTCCGCGTCGGGAACTATTTCGGTTGCTGAAATCGTCATAAACGTTCTCCGGCATGTTTTATTTCATCGCGTTTTTATTTGCCTTTATACTCAAGTGAAAGCCTAAGCTTCACATGATTAGATTTCTTTATTTCAAAACTATATAAAATCTGATGCGAGATGGAGATAGATCCTAGGCGTTCGCCGTACCAATGATCCAATCCCTGACGATTCGGGCATCGTCTGAAAGATCGCCGGTGTTTCTCCAGATCAGATAAAAATTTGCCCCTGTCTCCCAGACATTCTGACCAATTCTGACAAGTAGCCCTTGTTCTATGAGTTTAGAAACCGTGTGCTCCCAACCAATCGCGATTCCTTCGCCGGCCATCGCGGCTTGAATAACGAGTGCGTAATCATTGAGTCTGAGTCCGCGATCTGTGCCCGGAACCTTAATATCGAAAGCGGAAAACCAATCTTTCCAAGTGGGTCTTGGTCGAAAAGGTTCCTCCAGGTGAATAAGCTCACATTGGGACAGCTCTTGCGGAGAGATATTGGCTTTACTGGATTGGTTAATTGTTGGGCTTCCAATCGGGAATAAGATTTCCCGTGCGATCAAGGCGTGATCATATCCGGGGAAGTCTCCATATCCGCGCCTTACCCCCAAGCTCAGGCCTTCGCCAATCAAGTCGACATCTTTATCCGTCGTTTGAAGGCGCAAATCAATGTGTGGGTTGAGTTTGTGAAATGCCCCCAAGCGAGGAACCATCCAATAATTTGCGAAAGCCGTAGAAACAGAAAGCGTGACATGTTTGCCTAAATTGGTCTGTTGAATTTGCTCTACTGAATCTTGGATGCGTGAAAATCCATCCTTAACACCATAACACAGCCTTTCCCCGGCATCGGTTAGAGAAATCTTTCGATGATGTCTTTGAAATAGCTCTACGCCTAAGCTCTGCTCTAATTTGCGAACCGATTGACTCACAGCCGGCTGAGAGACGTTGAGTTCCTTCGCCGCCTCAGTGAACGACAGTAATCGACTGGATGCTTCAAAAGCGACCAGATGATTGAGTGAGTTTACACTTTCAATGAGTTTACGCATAAGTATTTATTATGCCATGGCTAAATATTTTCAAGCGTGACCTAGTTATTATTAGGTTTTAGACTTAGAAAAAATAAGGGGAATGATATGTCGGAACGAGCATCTCGGCGCAGATCATCGCGTGGTCGAAGCAAGGCTTCTGCTCTAGCTGCGCCAGCTTATATAACGCGTCAAATTCCGTTTTATGAATTTCTGGGCGAAGAAAATCTTGTAAAAATAGAGGAGCAAGCCGACTGGATAATCCAAGAAGTCGGTCTTGAGTTTCGAGAAGACCCAGTCGCTCTTGAAATATGGAAAAAAGCAGGGGCGGATGTCAAGGGAACGCGGGTCAGAGCGCCTAAAGGCATGATCCGGGAGCTTTGCCAAACCGCACCCACAGAGTTTACGCAACATTCGCGTAATCCCGCTCGATCCGTACGGATTGGGGGTAAAAATGTCGTCTTCACAACCGTTTACGGACCTCCATTTGTTCGGGATCTGGAAAAAGGTCGGCGCTATGGAACGATAGAGGATCTGCAGAAGCTGGTGAAGCTCACTTATATGCTACCGAGCTTGCATCACGGCGGCCATGTACCTTGCGAACCTTGTGATATTCCTGTGACGCATCGGCATTTGGATATCGTCTACGCCCATATGAAATATTCGGATAAGCCTTTCTTTGGCTCAATTACCGAGAAGTCTCGAGCCCAAGACAGTGTTGATATGGCCCGAATTCTTTATGGCAGTGAATTCATGGAAAATAACTGTGTGATCATGGGTAATGTCAATACAAATTCTCCTTTGCTTGTTGATCGTGTCGTTACAGAAGCTATTCAGGTTTATTGCGGCGCCAACCAAGGGATTATCGTCGCTCCATTTATTCTCGGCGGCGCAATGGGCCCGGTCACGACGGCCGCTTCAATTGCTCAAGCATTTGCGGAAGCTATGATGTGCGGCGCATTCTCACAGTTAGTCCGGCCTGGAGCGCCCTTTGTTCTAGGAAATTTTCTTTCCTCGATGAGTTTGAAATCCGGCGCTCCGACTTTTGGTACGCCTGAGCCAGTTATGTCAAATTATGTGATTGGACAATTGGCACGTCGTTTAGGTGTGCCTATGCGGTGCGGCGGTTCATTGACAGCATCTAAAGTAACAGACGCCCAATCCGCCGCAGAAAGCGCTGACTCAATGTTATCAACCGTCCTAGGGGGCGCAAATATTGTCGTCCATGCTGCGGGTTGGCTCGAGGGAGGATTATGCGCTGGGTATGAGAAGCTTATTGTCGATGCAGACCGCCTCGGGGGGTATAAAGTAATGCTGGAAGGCCTGCCGATGGATGACAATAGTCTCGGAAAAGCGGCCTATGATGATGTAGAGCCAGGCGGGCATTTCTTGGGGTCTGCTCATACGATGCAGAACTATTCGACGGCCTATTATGATGCTGAAATGTCCGACAGTAAAAGCTGTGAGCAATGGGAAGAGGATGGCTCTCAGGATACTGAGCAACGCGCCTTTGAACGTTGGAACAAGCTGTTAGAGGATTATGAAACGGTGAAGCCCGAACTGGACGCCGATATTGATGGCGCGCTTCTGGATTTTATCGCTCGCCGAAAAATGGACATTGAAGAGCGGTGGTACTAATGAACAAACAGCTCCCTGAACATACGCGTGTTTGTATTATTGGCGGCGGCGTGGTCGGATGTTCAATTCTGTTTCATTTGGCTAAGTTTGGCTGGAAAGATGTCATTCTGCTGGAGCGAGACGAGCTTACATCCGGCTCAAGTTGGCATGCAGCAGGTCAAATTCATACGATTTCTTCCGATCCTAATATATCCCGCCTGCAAGGTTATACGATTAATCTTTATGACGAGATTGAGAAAACTTCGGGGCATTCCGTCGGGTTACATAAGACAGGAGGGTTTTATCTAGCATCTAATGATGTCTGGTATGACTATCTGAAGAGAGAACGATCCAAGGCCAGATATATGGGTCTTGATCAGGAGTTTATTTCCGTCAAAGAGGCTGCCGAACGCCATCCTCTGATTGACCCCAAACATTACGTTGCGGCTCTTTGGGACCCTCTCGATGGAGATGTTGACCCATCGGGCGTCACATATGCTTATGCGAAATCTGCCAAACACTATGGCGCTGATTTTTTCACTCATACTCCAGTTGTCGAAACAATACAGCGACCCGATGGCACCTGGGACGTTGTAACAAAGAACGGGACTGTGCATGCCGATATGATTGTCAATGCAGCCGGCCTTTGGGCTCGGGAGCTGGGCCATATGTCAGGCTTGCATATTCCTGTACAGCCGATGGAGCATCACTATCTGATAACGGACACGATTCCGGAGATCGCAGCGCGCGATCGAGATAACAGGTTGCCAGCCGGCATTGATTACGAAGGCAATATCTATTTTAGGCAGGAACGCGACGGGCTCTTATTGGGGACCTATGAGCCAGTTGCAACGCCGTGGATGGTTGGCGGAACGCCTTGGGATTTCGGGCATGAATTGCTCGAGCCAAAATTAGAAAACATTGCTGACCGGCTGGAAATCGGATTTGAACGGATTCCGGCTTTACAGGATGCTGGGATTAAAAATTGGATAAACGGACCTTTTACATTTGGTCCCGATGGCAATCCAATGATTGGCCCTGTGCCGGGGATTCGAAATTACTGGGCCGCCGTTGGTGTTATGGCCGGATTTTGTCAAGCCGGCGGCGTTGGACTTTGCATGGCAGAGTGGATGATGGATGGAGAGCCATCGATAGATGTCTGGGCGATGGATATTGCGCGGTTTGGCGATTGTTCTTGGGGGAGCTGGGCGTCTCCGGAATGGGGTACGATAAAATCGACTGAGAATTACGAGCGCCGATTTGTGATGACGTTCCCTAATGAGACTTTACCAAAGGGACGGCAGCAAAAGACAACGGCCATATATGACGATCTTGTTTCAAAAGGCGCGGTCATGGACCAAAGCTTTGGTTTGGAACACGCGCTATGGTTTGCAGATGACATAAATGATGCTCACGAAGAGCCCTCATTTGGACGATCTAGGGCACATGATTATGTGGCAAGCGAAGTTAAAGCCGTTCGGGAAGCTGTTGGCGCAATTGAAATTGCAAATTTCGGCAAACATGAATTCAAAGGGGCAGGGGCCCGAGACTTCTTGCGTAAAATTCTCGCTGGGCGAATGCCAAAAATTGGGCGTATGGCTTTAACGCCAATGTTGACACCGAATGGCAAGCTCTATGGAGATCTGACGATAGCCCGTTTTGCCAAAGATCATTTCATGCTTTTTGGCTCTGGAACCATGCAGGAAGCTCACCGGCGCTGGTTTGAAAAATACCTACCGAATACTGGAGTTTTGTACAAAAACATCTCAGATGATTATCATGGTATCGCTCTATCTGGGCCCAATTCCAAAGAATTATTGTCGAAAATCTATCGCGGCGACGTTGATGCGATAGAGTTCATGGATTGCCATTTGACATTTGTTGCCGGGGTTCCGGCAGTTTTAAACCGGATCTCTTTTTCAGGTGAGCACGGTTATGAAATATATGTAAAGCCGCAATTTCAGAAAAAACTGGCTCAAGCGGTAGAGAAAGCTGGAGCGAACTTAGGTCTAAAATGGTATGGAAATCGTGCGTTAATGTCACTGAGGCTTGAAAAGAATTGGGGAGTTTGGGGTACCGATTTCAGACCAGATTTTACCGCTGCTGAGAGCGGGCTAGATTATTTCATCTCGTGGAAGTCCGATTTTATTGGAAAAACAGCTGCTTTGGCTGAAAAGGAAAATGGACCAAGGCAAAAACTTGTATCCTTTGTGGTTGATGCTGATGATCAAGATGTCGTCGGGGATGAAGCAATTCTCAAAGGCGGTAAGGCTATCGGCTATGTATCATCAGGGGGTTATGCCCACCATGTCAAAGAAAGTGTAGCCTTGGGATATGTACCAGTGGAAATGGCCAAGGACGGTGATTTGTTTGACATCGAAATTAATGGTGAAATGCGTTCAGCTCGTCTTATTTTACATGCCCTGTACGATGCTAATGGTGGTAAGATGAGAACGTAGAGGTTGCCAAGAACTCCGAGAAAATGTGGCTGTCATGACTGGAGTTTAAAGAACGATGTTACAAGATAGATGTGGACATGTATAAGATATAAATAAAACTTTATATTCTTATATTTATAGTGTAAGTGGACCAAGAATTTTGCTTGAGAGCCAATATGCGTATTTCATTAGAAAAGCTACTAGAACAGAAGCAGCTGGTTCTGGCTGATGGCGCAACAGGAACTAACTTTATGGATATGGGGCTCGAGCCCGGTTTCCCACCTGACCTATGGAACGTTTCACATCCCGAAAAGCCTGATGCTTTGCATCAATTATTTGTCGAAGCGGGGTCTGACATAATTTTGACCAATACGTTTGGCGCCAACGCGCCGAGGCTGAAACTCCATAACGCGGCTGACGAAACCTATGCCATCAATAAGGCTGGGGCGGAAGTTGCAGGAAAGGTTGCCGAACGCGCGGAGCGACCCGTCGTTGTTGCCGGTTCTGTTGGACCAACAGGTGAGTTGTTTGAGCCAATGGGGGCGCTAACGCCAGAGAGCTGCAAGGCCTTTTTCATTGAGCAAATACGCGGGCTCAAAGATGGCGGCGCGGATGTGATTTGGATAGAAACCATGTCGGCCTGCGAAGAAATTGAGGCGGCAGCCAACGCCGCCATAGACCTTGGCATGCCTTATGTTTTTACGGCCAGTTTCGATACAGCGGGTAAAACCATGATGGGAATCGCGCCATGTGGTTTGGATGAAATTGCAAACGGTCTGGCAAGGCCTCCCGTAGCGTATGGTGCTAATTGCGGTGTGGGCGCTTCGGATTTGATGTCTTCAATGCTCGATATGACCGAGAGAAACCCTGACGCCGTAATTATCGGCAAGGCCAATTGCGGAATACCTGTCATACAGGGCAAAGAAACGGTTTATACAGGGACGCCGCAGCTTATGGGAGATTATGTTCAGCTTGCTGGCGATGCGGGTGTTAGGATAATTGGGGGGTGCTGTGGAACTCGACCTGAACATATTGCGGCCATGCGAAAGTCTATGGACGCATATAATGCGGGTCAACGGCCAAACCTAGAACAAATCATTGATGTTATCGGCCCACTGGTAGCTCCGCCAGCTAGCGAAGAGAAGAAGGCCGCTGCCAGACAACGACGAAGTCGCCGGCGCAAATAATTTAACTTATTAGGCCCTTAGCCTGAGGCCTTTAGGGTCAAATGGGGGTTCCTGTAACAATTTTGCACGGTGCGGTTTTCCCAAAATTGCTATGTCAAATTCGGTCGCATCGCCTACAATTTCTGTTTTTACAAATCCCAACGCGAGAGATTGTTCCGTCGTATGGCTATATGCTCCCGTTGTAACATAGCCGACCGGCGTTCCATCTGTTAAAAATATAGCTTCGCCGCCCGAGGCATCGGCATTGTGCGGGGTTTCTACTGAGAACTGAACCAGTCGCAAGCGCGGTTTTTCATCCATAATTTTTTCATAGGCGTCGCGTCCGGAAAATACGGATTTTTTCATTTTCACGAGGCGGTTAAAGTCAACTTCTTGTGGCCAATATTCCGGAGAATATTCCCGTCCCCATGACCCGTAACCTTTTTCAACGCGCAAAGAGAGAAGGGAACGACTTCCAACAGGTTTCACGCCAAACTCCTTGCCGGCTTCTAACAAGGCATCAAAAAGAGCCGCTTGGTCCTGTTCATCCACATAAAGCTCCCATCCCAGATCCCCAGTAAAAGAGACGCGAAGTGCAAAAGCATTGATACCTGCGATGATGATGTTTTGTGATCGCATGAATGGGAAAGCTTCTGTCGACAAGTCAGCGTCCGTAATTTTTGCCAATAGATCACGAGATCTAGGGCCTGCGACGTTAAAACCACACCACGCTTGAGTTCGGCTATTAAATTCAACAGTATCGGGTTTGTTATCTGAATTAAAGAAGCGGCTGTGATAGCGTTCAGCACTTGCGGAGCCAAACATATAATAATGATCTTCGCCAACCATCGTAACGGTGAAATCTCCGGCAATCCCGCCTCGAACCCCTAATAAGGGCGACAAACATGATCTTCCCGTTTTGAAGGGTACTGTATTAGCAAGAATGGAATTCAGCCAAGCCTTGGAACCTGTTCCTTTGATTTCATACTTAGCGAAATTAGAAACATCAATGATTCCAACGGCTTCTCGAAGGTTCTTGCATTCGGCGCGAACCCCGTCCCACCATTGTTGGCGTTCAAATCCGTAAGTTTCTACAGGCTCTTGACCGTCTTGTGCATACCAGAGTGGGTGTTCCCATGATGCGTTAAGCCCGAAGATCGCACCCATAGATTTTTGTTTCTCGTAGATTGGGCGCGTTCGAACCGGGCGCCCCGCATCACGTTCCTCGTAAGGGAAATGAATTTTGAAACGATTGGAATAACAGTCCAGTGCCCGGGCTTTAACAAATGTTTTGGGAGTCCAATCAATACCATATCGTGCCATGTCCCATGGGAACATATCGAGCTCAGGTTCGCCCTCAACAATCCATTGGGCCATCATCATCCCGAGGCCGCCTGATTGACTAAACCCGGGGATGATGCCATTGCAAACAAAGTAGTTTTTAAGTTCCGGAACAGGCCCGTAAAGGGCAGCAGCATCGGGGGTCCAAATCATTGGACCATTAATGACTTTCTTGATTCCGGCATTTGCCATGGCGGGAACGCGCTCACAGGCCCGCATAATATTGGGTTCTATACGATCCAGATCATCGGAAAACAGTTCGTGGCCAAAATCTAGAGGCGTTCCATTTTCTGCCCAAAAGCGTCCGTCCTTCTCATAAGCCCCTACAAGGAGTCCGTTGAGTTCCTGGCGCATATAATACTCGCCATCACGATCCGATACAGAAGGAAGGCGACGTCCAAGCGCGGCAATTTCAGGAATGTCCTCAGTTACTAAATATTGGTGTTCCATTGTCATGAGTGGCAACTGATAACCGGCAAGCCCAGCGACTTCGCGCCCCCATAGACCAGCCGCATTCACGACAATTTGCGCATGTATTGACCCTTTTGGGGTGACAACATCCCAACTCCCGTCTGGCCGAGGATTGGTTTCCAAAGCAGGAGTAAATCGGTAGATTTTTGCTCCGTTTTGTCTTGCGCCTATCGCGTAGGCTTGGGTCACTCCGGACGGATCAACATTCCCTCCGTCGGGCTCGAACATGATACAACGAATTCCATCGTAATCTACGATTGGATTCATCTCTTCCGCTTCCTTGCGAGATAATTCATGGAATTCGACGCCGAAATACCGGGCTTTGGCCGCTTGAATACGAAGCTGATGTTCACGGTCTTTTGTTTGAGCCAAATAAAGGGAACCCGGCTGAAAAACACCACAGCCCTGACCAGTCTCGGCCTCCAGTTCCTTATACAATTTCATTGTATAATATTGTAGCTTAGAGATGTTATTGCTGTCGTGAAGGCCGTGAATATTAGCAGCCGCGTGCCAGGTTGATCCTGACGTTAATTCATCGCGTTCTAGCAATACGACATCCGACCATCCGAGTTTGGTCAAATGATAAAGGATAGAACATCCAATGAGTCCGCCGCCAATAACGACAACCTGAGCATGGTTTTTGAATGCTTGATCTGTCATAGATCAAAGCCTAGGTCAGTCGATCTGGGCGCGTCTACTCTTAAAGCCTGATATCAAATTATCTAATTTGCACCGATTAGGAAAAATCCTAGAAGCTTAGGTTGTCGGGTGCTTTCCAGCCACGGCGCATGCAAGCAGCTAAAACGGTGTTTCGAAGCAAGCACGCAATTGTCATAGGGCCAACGCCGCCTGGGACAGGCGTGATCGACCCGGCTGTATCTAGGCTCGGCTTGTAGTCCACGTCACCTACCAGATAGGTCTTCCCAGGTTTGTCGGGGTGCGGAATCCGGTTTATGCCAACATCAATGACGCATGCGCCGGGTTTAAGCCACTCGGCTTGTACCATTTGAGGCCTGCCTACCGCTGCAACCAGAATGTCGGCGCCGCCAATGACATCAGATAGGTTTTCAGTGCGCGAATGTGCAATGGTGACTGTACAATTTTGTTCGAGGAATAGCATTGCGGCCGGCTTTCCGACTAGAATTGAACGGCCAAGAATTACACAGTTTTTACCGGTTAGATCTCCCAATGCATCTTTTGCCAGCATAACAGAGCCAGTGGGTGTACAAGGACGCAGCCCGTCTTTTCCTAGCGATAGGCGGCCGGCCGAGGTTTCTGTTAATCCATCGACATCTTTATCTGGGTGAATTTCTTCGATAACTCGATTTTCATTTAAATGCTTTGGGAGGGGCAACTGAACGAGAATTCCGTCGACCTCATCATCAGTGTTTAGAGCTCTTACAACTTCGACGACTTCATCTTCAGAGACATTAGCGGGCAATTTGTGTTCAACCGAACGCATTCCGGTTTCAATCGTAAACTTGATTTTGTTTTTAACGTAAACTTTGCTGGCTGGATCTTCGCCGACAAGTACGACGGCAAGGGTAGGTTGTCCTGGAAGGGCCGAGACAGCATCCGAAATTCGGCCACGGAGTCCGGCTGCATATGCTTTTCCGTCAATAATTGAAGCGCTCATAATGTTATCCATTCTGTGATTTTGGGCATTTCATGTGTGCAGGCTCTTTCGCAAATACAATCTATTTTGTCATTATCGAAAGTTTACAGAGGGAGTGATATGAGCATTTCTAATGCTTAGATTTTGGAGGCCTGCTCAATGTTGAATTCTGATCGCAATATTTTTAGTTTGTACATAATTCATCAAAGCTTCGCGGCCTTTCTCTCGACCGTAACCTGATTTCTTATAACCTCCAAAAGGTGTTTCAACGCCGCCGGCATACCATTCATTAACAAAAATCTGCCCGGATCTGACTTGCCGTGCCATTTGCATGGCTTTGTCGATGTCTTGAGTGAAAACGCCTCCGACTAATCCATAATCGCTATGATTGGCGATATCGATGGCATCTTGATCTTTCGAATATTTCATGACCGAAAGCACGGGACCAAAGATTTCAGTCTGAGCTATATTCATGTTGCGCTGTATGCCCGTCAGAACCGTTGGTTCGAGAAAATAGCCATTATTGTTAAGTCTATGCCCACCGGTCGCAATCTTGGCGCCATTGCTTCTGGCTTCGGCAACAAGCCTTTCAGCTCGGTCTCTTTGTTTTTCGGATATCATTGCGCCCATATTTAGGCCGGCTTCTCGCTGTTCGATTCCGGGGCTCACGGTTAATGATTTTGCAAGGCTAACAACGCGCTCGACGACTTGATCATGAATGTCATCATGGACAATCATTCGTGACATCGCCGAACACACCTGTCCTGCGTTATAATAAATGCCCCAACGTACACTTTCGATCAAATTATCAATATTGGCATCAGCATGGACGATTGCCGCAGATTTTCCTCCAAGTTCTAGAATGCAGGGTACTATATTTTGGGCCGCAGCTCGCGCAATTGCTATTCCTGTCGGTACGGAGCCTGTAAATACTATTTGATCCACACCGGGGTGCGCAGCCAAGGCAGCACCGGCATCATGTCCGATACCGCAAATAATATTGACGGCCCCATCGGGGAGACCCGCATACTCAACCGCCTTGGCATAATAGTAATGGGTTAGAGGATCTAGTTCAGGCGTTTTGATAACAACAGCATTGGCAGTTGTAAGCGCAGCGGCCAAACCCCGTGCCGTCATTTCCATAGGATAGTTCCAAGGAATAATCTGAGCGGAGACACCGCGCGGCTCGTAGACTGTGAAATCGTAATAATTCTTTCCAAGCGGAATAGAGCGCCCCTCAAGTGTTTCGGCTTGATTGCCATAATATTCGAAATAGCGGGCGGAATTTGCAATTTCCTCATATGCTTCCCAGTAAGGCTTGCCCGCCTCCAGGCATAATACCGACGATATTTCATCGATATTATCGAGTAGGTAGTCACCAATTTTTTTAACAAGTCTACCACGTTCAACCGGCCGCATATCCGCAAGAACATGGCTGTCATAGCAATCTCTGGCGGCTGCGACCGCCTGGTCGACATCATTTGCATTGGCCAAGGCCTGCTCTGCCAGTTTTAAACCATTTCCGGGATTGTCCACATCCAGTCGACCTGCGCCGCCATCAACGAATTTCCCATTGATGTAGTTTTTCCAATAAGGTTTTAAGTCTTGAGCCTGCATAATCTGATCCTTTATCAGATAATGATTAGCGAAAACGTGGAGAAAGTCCTGTATAAGATTCGCTTATATTCACGCTCAACTCCATTACAAGCTTGCGCAGAAAAACGACTAAATGCAGACTGATCGAAATTGGAGCTTCACTTATGACATCGATTCCTGAAACAATGAGTGCCTTTGTTCTTACAGGACATGGCGATATGGATGTTTTGGTCCATCATACGGACTGGCCTGTCCCAAAATGTGGAACTCATGATGTCCTCATCAAAGTTCATGCCTGCGGACTTAACAACACTGATGTTAACACGCGAACCGGTTGGTATTCCAAATCTGTTGAAGATGGGACAACGGGCAGTGCAACTGATGCCAGCGAGGATGATGCGGCTTGGGGTGGGACGCCGTTGCATTTTCCACGCATACAGGGAGCCGATGTTTGCGGTACAGTGGTGCAAGTCGGTAAGAATGCCGATCAGAGTTTGCTAGACAAGCGCGTTTTGGTTGATTGCTGGTTGCGGGATTGGAATGATCCACACAATAAAAACAAAACAGGTTATTTTGGATCAGAATGTGACGGCGGTTTTGCAGATTATGTTGCCGTTGACTATAGAAACGTCCATGCCGTGAATAGCGAGCTATCCCATGCAGAGCTTGCAACTTTTGCCACAAGCTGGATGACAGCAGAGGGTATGTTAAATCGCGCTGACGTTGGAGAGGGCGACAGCGTTTTAATAACGGGCGCTTCAGGCGGCGTTGGTTCTGCTTTGATTGCTTTAGCCAAAAGGCGCGGCGCCAAAACCATTGCAATGACCTCGCCAGCCAAAAGAAAACAGGTTGAAGCTCTTGGCCCTGACCAAATTATAGGGCGGGACCCCAAGGCGCTAGGAGAACAAAAGGTTACAGTCGTCGCGGATGTCGTTGCGGGTCAAATTTTCCCAAGTCTAATTGATTCGTTAGAGCGCGGTGGCCGCTACGTTGCATCCGGTGCGATCGCTGGCCCAAAAGTCGACCTCGACATTAGAACCCTTTACTTGCATGATCTTACGCTATTGGGATCAACCGTAGTGCCGCTAGGAACATTTGCCGACATTGTAAAATATATCGAAGATCAAGAGATAACCCCGGCGCTTGCGGCAACTTATCCGCTATCAGACCTACACAAAGCTCAGCAGGCATTCATTGATAAGAAACACGTCGGAAACATCGCCGTAACTATGGATTAGAAGCAGTTTTTCACAATATTTCGTTAGGTTTTTCAGGTTCTTAAACAGGTGCCGAACTTAACGTAATTCAAACTCCGATAATAAACTATTGGCAAAAGCGCCCCACAGAGAGCTTGTTAGTTTAAAGTCCATATTCTTTACACATGATATAAATATTGGACTACCATTCCCTTTCTTTGGAAATTGAATGGCGATAAAATAAATCGAAAGAATTATCAGGGAATCCTGGAGGCACCACCCGGAATCGAACCGGGGTACACGGATTTGCAATCCGCTGCGTCACCACTCCGCCATGGTGCCATCCGAGAGGCGCCGTATATCTGAGAGCGAGATGTGTTGCAATGGGATTTACGTTGATTTGTTCAATTTCGTTTGTGTCTTATTCGAAAATCCGGCATTGCGTCGAATATCCGCCTCGGTTTATATCGTGGAAGACTGATCTGATAGATGAGTCTGTGACGTATCCATATCTGAAAGTGACTTTAATGTTTGATTTCTCTGCAGCCCGCGAACATATGATTGACTGTCAAATTAGAACGAGTGACGTGACAGACTATGCTATTCTAAAAGCGTTTAGAGCTGTGCCTCGTGAGAAATTTGTTCCAAAAGCTTCGACGCCCTTATCCTACTCAGATACCAGTATTCAAACCGAAGACGGTCGGGTAATGATGAAACCACGGGATATTTCGAAACTCATACAGGCCGCGGAAATTCAATCGACAGATATAGTACTGGATATCGCATGTGGCCGGGGATATTCATCGGCTATTTTAGCGCAATTGGCCGAAACTGTTGTGGCTTTGGAAGACACAGACGAGGCCGTAGAACGCGCGTCGAGTAATTTGTCAGCGGTCGAAGCAAATAATGCCGTTGTCGTGAAGGGTGATTTGAAGGCTGGCGCTAAAGAACATGGACCATTTGACGTCATTTTTGTCAACGGTTCCGTTCAAGACTTGCCAAAGACTTGGTTTGAGCAACTCGCCAATAACGGACGGCTTGTAGCTGTTGTCGAAGATCAAGGTGTAGGGCGGGCGACACTGTTCACTAAAAGTGGTGATACAGTGGGCGATCGCATTGTGTTTGACGCCAATGTGCCAATGCTGGCAGGAACGGAGAAGAAGCCTGCTTTTTCTTTCTAAAACTTGTGCTTCCAAACTTCAAAAGAGGACTGTAAATATTCGTATTAGCCTCTTAGTAGCGGTTTTTGGTGCGGTCTGCATTTCGTTTTCACCAGAAGCAAAGTCAGAAACTTTGCAAGAAGCTCTGATTTCTGCCTACCAAAATCATCCAAGATTGCAGGCAGAGCGTGCTCGGTTAAGAGAACTCGATGAAACTTATGTCCAAGCTCGTGCTCAAGGTGGATTAACGTCCAGTATCAATGGCACAGCAACCGTAGATGTTGCCCGGACGCCATCTTTGTCAATTCCCATTGCAGGGTTTGACGATTTCATCACGAGTGGGACAACAGCCTCGTCACCCATTGGGTTGCAATTGCAGGCTATCCAGCCGATTTACCAAGGCGGGCGTATTTCCGCGATGAAATCGCAGGCTAGATCCGGAATTATGGCTGCACGCGAAATTCTGCGGTCGAGCGAAACCGATTTGTTTGTTGAGGTCGCAAATGCATATGTTGAAGTATTAAAATCAGAGGAAACGTCGCGGATTCGTCGAAACAATGTTCAAGTTTTGATGCGACAAAAAGATGCCGCGGATAGCCGTTTTGAGCTCGGAGCTGGAACACGAACCGATGTGGCATTAGCAGAGGCGAGGCTCGCTGGCGCCAAAACAGGTTTGGCGCAGGCTGATTCAGCCCTGCAAGTCGCCAGAGCTAACTATCGTCAAGCCACGGGGCATATGCCAGAAAGCCTTCAGACGCCGCTTCCATTCGTTTTACCCGTATCGGAATCAGAAGCGAAAGAAATAGCTCGAAATAATAATCCGAAACTTTTGGCGTCACAATATAATGAGGCAGCGGGCGATGCGGCTATCAAAGCGGCCAAGGCGGTTCGCAAGCCCACCGTATCCCTTACTGGAAGTTTAGGCGCTCGTCGCGGGCAGGCCGGATTTCCAGAACGAGCGGAAAGTGCGAGCATCGGCGCTCAGGTTTCAATTCCTCTAACATCTGGGGGGCTGAATCGGTCACGGGTTCGAGCGGCAGAAAATGCCCGTACTCGCTTAATGCTTGAAACAAGAGATGCGGAGCGTCAAATTGAATCAGCTTTAATGCAAAGTTGGGCAGGTCTGAGTGCCGCGAAGGCTGCGCTCGCAAATAGCGAGGTTCAGGTGCAGGCGGCTGAGCTCGCGTTGGAAGGCGTAGAGCTCGAACGCGAAGTGGGAACGAGAAACGCACTCGACGTCTTAAATGCAGAGCAAGAGCTACTGGACGCGAAACTGGCGGTTATCAATAGCGAAACAGAGGTCCAGAAAGCCGGTTTCAGACTTTTGGCTCTGATGGGCGGCTTCGATGCTTTAAGCCTAAGTCTGTCCACAGAATATTATGACCCGGAAAAAAACTTGAGAGAGTTCGCTGATGATGGAATTATTGGTATCGTCGAAGACATTATTCCAGAAAAATGGCGATAAATTCAGCATTTTTAATAAGAAAATTCTCTTCACAATAGAATCGGTCCAAGTCTAGACAATCAGAGCGGCTTGTCTTAACTAGATAGCTGTTTAAGGGAATAGGGACTAACTCCATCGGGGTGAGGGAAAATTATGTCAGATAATTCGTCTGATACACCAACCGGAATAGATGACGGTTTGGCGGAGCCGAGTATGGAAGATATACTTGCTTCCATCAGGCGTATAATTGCCGAAGATGACACGGCTGATGATGGACATGTCGATGTCCCTGTTGCCGCTGCGATAGCGGGTAGCCCCTCTGATGAGTTTAATTCGTTTGATGAAAATCCTGTTTTGAGTGATAATTCGACCGAGTTTGATGATGTTCTAGTTCTAGAGGACACCGTAGAAACAATGGATAACGCTACAGAAGTTGTCGATGTTTCGAATCTTTCAATTGAAGATGCGATTTCAGAACACGAGTTTAATCCGGTTTCGAATGTGATGTCGAGCCTAGAAGAGAAACTTTCACTTTCTGAATCAACTGATAATTTAGAACAATCCGAGGAAAATGATTTTGAGGACTTGGAGCTCACGCTTGAGGCGTCAGATGTTGAGCTTCCGGGGTTCCAAGCCGAAGAAACAGGGCTAACTCTTGAACCCGAAATGGAAATCGAAACTGTAGAGCCGGAAGCAGCCACAAATTTCGAAGCCTCAAGGAGTACAAGTTCAACGGGTGACTCGGATCTCGATCTGGTTAAATCTCTCATGGCAGAGTTGACTGATACTTCCTTTGTTTCTGATGATTTCGAGCCGGCGACTGAAATATCTGCGGATGCAGAAACTGATGAAGTCGATATCGTCGCACCTGAAGCTGTTGAATCGGCGGCAAGCTCAAATGAAATCAGTGACGATATTGATCTTCTTCTAAATGATCTGGAACAGAATTTGGTCGAAGCTGAGACGCCAACTGTCGACAATGACGATTTAGATAATTTGTTGGCTACGCCGGAAGACAATATCGAAGAGCAAGAGCAAATTTTGAATGATATTTTGGATATGGCAATCCAGAGCGAAGAGGATAATAACGCCCTCGAAAATTTAGATTTGACAGTCGATTCCGAAATGGCTGCTCCGGTAGTTGGAAATGCGTTGTTACAGATTGCAGAAAAAGCCGAAGCTGATGCATTGAATCAGCAAACTGAAAACGTTGGCGCTAGCTTGGAAGAAGGCGAAAGTACCGAAGATATATTGAACGAGCTTGATCAAGTTCTGGCAGACGCTGTTGACGATGAAACGCAGAGCATCGTAAAAGAACCGGAATTTGAAAACTCGGTAGTTGAAGCCGAAGAAGAAACAGAAGAGCATTCGCTCGAAATAAAATCCGAAGAGATCGAGGTCGAGGCTGATGTTGCCAAGAACGTGGATCTATTTATTGAAAACCAGGAGGCCGAAGATATGGCAAAGACAGCACGTAAAGATGCGATTTTGGATGAAGTTACAGAAACAGCTGCAGCTGATGCATTCGCGTCGCTAAATCAAGCCGTCGAAGAAAATGCGATATTTACAGAATCAGGCCCACGTATTGGGGATCTAGTTCAAGAAGCGCTTCGGCCTATGCTAAAAGAATGGCTTGATGATAATTTGAAGTCAATCGTTGAGCGTGCTGTTGCCAAAGAAGTTAAGCGGATTTCATCAGGCAAATAACGCCGTAAACCGCGCCTTGTTTTAAACAGCGGAGCAGTTTAGAAGCCATAAAATAACCCCGCCCTCGCGAGGGGGCGGGATTTTTTTGTCGCCAAAACTATTAGAAAATTAGCTATGCTAGAGAAAAAATTTAGTCCGTCAGAGGCCGAGGGTCGCATCTATAAGATGTGGGAAGATAGCGGTGCGTTCAAACCGCGTATGGATACGTCGCGCGAAGCTTATTCGATCGTTATTCCGCCTCCCAACGTAACGGGTTCGCTCCATATGGGGCATGCGGTGAACAATACGATCCAAGATATCCTGATCCGGTTTGAACGCATGCGGGGCAAAGATGTGCTGTGGCAACCGGGAATGGATCACGCCGGTATCGCGACTCAAATGGTTGTTGAACGCAAGCTGGCTGCGACCGGTAATCAGGGACGCGCAGAACTTGGCCGTGAGGCTTTTGTTGAAAAAATCTGGGAATGGAAAGAGGAAAGCGGCGGCACGATTATCAATCAGCTCAAACGGCTGGGATCCTCCTGTGACTGGTCGCGTGAACGATTTACCTTGGATGACGGACTATCTGAAGCTGTAACCAAGGTATTTGTCGAGCTCTATAATGAGGGACTGATTTATCGTGACAAGCGCCTGGTAAACTGGGATCCTCATTTTCAAACGGCTGTTTCAAATCTTGAAGTCGAGAATAAAGAGGTCAATGGACATTTCTGGCACTTTAAGTATCCGCTCGCAGGCGGTGAAACTTACGAGTATGTTGAGAAAGACGAAGACGGAAAGGTTACGCTGCGAGAAACGCGTGACTATATTTCGATCGCTACAACTCGGCCAGAAACAATGCTCGGAGATGGTGCCGTTGCTGTTCATCCGGATGACGAGCGTTATGCGCCGATCGTCGGGAAATTAGTACGATTGCCTCTCGCTAATCGTCTGATCCCGATCATTACGGACGAATATCCTGATCCTGACTTTGGATCAGGCGCGGTCAAAATTACCGGAGCGCATGACTTTAACGATTATGATGTCGCCAAGCGCAACAATATTCCAATGTATCCGCTTATGGATGAGCAAGCCCGAATGATTCAAACACCGGATAAAGACGGTGAAAACGTAATGCCAGACAAATATGTCGGGATGGATCGCTTCGACGCACGTAAAGCGGTCGTCGCTGACATCGATGCTGAAGGCCTTATGATCCGGGTTGAAGACAAAGTCATACAACAGCCAATCGGTGACCGCTCCAAAGTTGTCATTGAACCTATGCTGGCCGACCAATGGTTCGTTGACGCTGAGACACTGGCTAAAGATGCCATTGCAGCGGTCGAGCGGGGCCACGGCAATGGGAAGGGATCATCAAAACAGGGCGATACCAAATTCTTCCCGGAAGGCTGGAAAAATACTTACGACGTCTGGATGAAAGACATCCAGCCCTGGTGTATCTCTCGCCAATTGTGGTGGGGGCACAGGATCCCGGCGTGGTTTGATGATGCCGGAAATATTTATGTAGCCGCAGATGAAAAAACAGCGCAAGATAAGGCTGGCGCAGGTGTTAAAATTAGGCGCGATGAAGATGTCCTTGATACTTGGTTTTCTTCGGCTCTTTGGCCGTTCTCAACATTAGGGTGGCCTAATCAAACGCCTGAATTAGAACGGTTTTATCCGACATCAGTTCTAGTCACGGCTTTTGATATTATCTTCTTCTGGGTTGCACGAATGATGATGGCAGGCCTGAAGTTTATGGATGAAGTTCCGTTCACCGATATTTATATCCACGCGATTGTACGCGATGAAGACGGTTCAAAAATGTCAAAATCTGAAGGTAATGTGATAGATCCAGTCGATCTGATTCAGGGCATAGATATCGATAGTTTGGTCAACAAGAGAACCACAGGTCTTCGTCAACCAGAAAAAGCTCCGAAAGTGGAAAAGGCAACGCGTAAAAGATATCCAGATGGGTTCGAAGCTTACGGCGCGGATGCACTCCGGTTTACTTTGGCGGCACAAGCAGCAGCCGGACGGGATATCCGCCTTTCGGTTGAACGTGTCGCAGGGTATCGCAATTTTGGCACAAAGCTTTGGAATGCAGCCAGTTTTGCTCAATTGAGAGAATGTCAGCCCGTCGAGGATTTTGACCCCGCTTCATGTAAGCTCGCTCTCAACAAATGGGCCATTTCCGAGCTCGTGAAAACCCAGAATGATCTAACCAAAGCGGTTGAGGGCTATCGGTTTAACGAGGCGGCGGACGCGATCTATAAATTCGCCTGGGGAACTTTTTGCGATTGGTATATCGAACTCGCTAAACCTACGCTCATGGGGGACGATGGAGCAGAAAAAGACGAAACGCGGGCCTCAATTGCCTATGTGCTCGACCAAATCATCAAGCTGCTTCATCCTTTCATGCCGTTTATCACCGAAGAGCTTTGGCAAAAAATAGCGCCGCGTGACGAAATGTTGATTTTGGCCGAATGGCCAGGTTTATCCGATGACCTTATTGATGAAAATGCGAGCGCAGAAATAGACTGGCTTATGCAGGCTATTACTGAAATTCGCTCAGTTAGATCCGAAATGAATATTCCGCCATCCAAAAAGGGCGCCATGGTCGTGATTGGGGCTTCTTCACAAACATCAGAACGTATCGAACAATATACAGAGAATTTTGAGCTTATGGCCCGCGTCAATGGCTGGTCCAAGGGCGCAGCAGCCCCGCAAGGCGCGCTTCAATGTGTTGTCGGTGAAGCAACCATCGCTCTGCCGCTGGCTGAACTTATTGATCGTGATGCTGAAAAAACGCGGCTATTAAGAGAGATTGAGAAGGTTCAGCAGGAAATTGACAAGATCAATAAGAAATTATCGAATCCGAATTTTGTTGAGAAAGCACCAGAAGCTGTCGTGAATGAGCAGAAAAGTCGACTGGAAGCTTATGAACTTGAACTTAGCAAGTTAAAGAGTGCGATCGAGAATCTTTCGAACTCGTGACCTAGCTCACGCTTGATCTAGTTTCAAAGTGTTATCCTTTGCGCCTCTGACGGCGCAATAAGGGGTAACACATGGCCTTTTACAAAAAACTTAAATCATATGACGATGAAAAGGCAGACTGGATTTCCGACCGCCTTATAAAGCTGCGAGAAACAATGCGAGCCTCAGAACTTGGTCGGCGCGATAGCAAAAACCTAGTCATTGGATCTTGGAACATCCGGGCGTTTGATGAGGGTACGCCGCGCCGCGATGAAAGCTTCCATTACATCGCGGAAATCATAGATCATTTCGATATTTGTGCAGTACAGGAAGTCAAATCCGATTTGGAACCGTTGAAGCGACTGGTTAGGCTGTTGGGCCCTAGTTGGGACTACTTTGTAACTGATGTGACAGAGGGCGGACCTGGCAATCGTGAACGACAAGCGTTTTTATTTAATACAAACAAGGTCAGGTTTCGAAATCTGGTTGGTGAAATTACTCTGCCTCGAGATGCATTGATAGACGGAGAGCAAATAGCGCGGACGCCATATTTTGCATCTTTCCAAGCAGGATGGTTTCGGTTCACGCTTGTTAGCGTTCACATAATATTTGGCAAAGACAAAACGCGCCGTCGAAAAGAAATTTCAAGCATTGCAGAACGGATAGTTAAACGCGCCAAAGACGAGAATGAAGTCTATGTTCTGATCGGTGACATGAATATCGAAGAGCGTGGTGACAGCATTTACAGAGGTCTATCAGATCATGGCTTAACGGTTCCCGTATTTGGGCCCACGAACTTAGGGGGTAATAAGTTTTACGATCAAATCGCCTTTACTGGGGAACGTGTAAAAACATCTTTGGTAAATTCAGGAACGTTTGATTGGCGCGGCGACGTTTACGGTGACGTAGATAAAGCTGCCTATAAAAAAATTGCCAAGAAGATGCGAAAAGAACAGGGCAAGGACATGTATTCGGATTGGAATAAATCTTATCAAGCGCATTTTGCGAGCTTTGAAATGTCAGATCATTTGCCCATTTGGGTGGAAATCAGAACTGATTATTCGGACGAATATCTTGAGCGATTCCTCAGACGAAATAGCTAATTTCAGATATCCAAGAGAAAATTTACCAATCTCGTTTACGTTGTCAGGATGAGATTGGCGCATCAACTAAATAGACACCAGCGGATCGACGATCTGCATGCGTTCAGGCACGCGGTATACGGGGCTTTAGGCTGGGAGTATCGCGCCCCAAGTTTGCCGCCAAATGCCTTAATGCCATTGCAGGCATGGCGAATGATTACGAGCCGTTCCGGAATGTTCAAATGTCGCGGATCTTTGACCGGCACAGGTTACAATGGGCAGAGTTTTTCAATTGTTGATGTTACGGCCAAACAAAGAGACGCCGATTATATAAAAACTGAGGAAAGCGCGCTCACCGAGAATTACGGGTTTAGAGGCGTCGTCGTCAGCCTGTCACATCCCGTGCAGTTCGCCGGTCGCACAATCATCATGCAGGACAAGGGCGTTTTCAATCCGACGACCGTTGACCGCATGAAACGCGTTGGCTTTGCATCAAGCGAGTTTGAACGCATTTTTGAAGTCTATTCAGATGATCAGGTTGAGGCGAGGGCGCTTATTTCACCGGACCTGATGGAAAGAATGATTGGATTTAGCCAAGAGCTCTTGGGGCATAGGTTACAATGTGTTTTCCTAGGAAAACAGATGCATTTGGCCTTAGATATCGATGACACATTTGAATTTTCGCACGATTATAATCCGCCACATTTCGAACGAACAAAAAATATCTTTCTGTCCGAGGCTGGTACTGTGTGCATTCTTTTGGAGAAACTTCAAGCGCTTCAGTCTGTGATTGGTCGAGATGGGAGTTCAGGCGCGGATCAAAAACGAAAAGCATTCTATTTGTCTGAACTCGATCGCCTGGCAAAAATACTAAGTACTCTAAGGCCACAAATTATAAGGGACGCAGATGTTCCAAGTGGAATGGAACCCGCGCGATATTTGTTTTGTGACAGCCTAAAAGGCTTGCTATATCCGCGGCTATGAATTTTCAATTTAATGAAAACCACCCAGAATTTTCCGGGTTTTCCAAATATTTCGAACGAGAACTTTTGCCTGCCCTTCAGGCTAAAGAAGGGGATCGAATAAATGCGTTTCAAAAACTCCACCGAACCGCGCCGGCTCTCATTCTTGTGATTTTAGCGATCGCAGGATTCTTTTTCTATAAAACGGGGCATCCAATGGGGTTGGTCTTTGGAGGAGTCGGGTCTGCTGCAGCTTATGCTGGATTGCGCCAGCACTTTCTCAAAGACGTTAGGTCCAGAACCAAGAACCATCTGGTCTCCGGAATTTGCCAATATATTGGTTGGGAGTTTATCGAAGAAGTTTTGGAGGGACCGTTACTTGAACCTCTGATAGATAATGGTTTGCTCCCTAAGCGATATGATCGCGTGAAATTCGAGGACAAAATGGTTGGAAATGCCCATGGCGCAGATTTTGAGGCGCTAGAATGTCATATGGAACGGGAAGATCGAGATAGCGACGGTGACACATCATGGGTAACAGTATTTCGCGGCTCGCTAATGGCACTTGATTTTCATCGAAAGTTTCTCGGACGTACAGTTGTTCTCCGCGATAAAGGTATTTTCAATCGCAAGGAAAAATCGGGGATGAAACGCGTCGGACTTGTTGACCCGAAGTTTGAAAAGATATTTCAGGCCTATGGGACCGATCAGGTTGAAGCTCGGTATCTGCTTACGCCGGACTTTATGCAGCGGCTTGTTGATTTGGAAACGTCGGTTGATGGCAAGAATATCAGATTTGCATTTTTGGATGAGTTATTATTGATTGCGGTTGAAACACTCAATCGATTTGAGGCTGGGAGTATGAGCGTTCCCCTAACGGATCCAAAGCGGACACAAGATATTCTTAATGAAATTGGGGCCGTTTATAATCTCGTTGATGGTTTGATGAAGCCTCAGTCCAGGTCCAGTACATAATCTTGTTTCAGGCCGTTTTGGCTGTCCAGAAACTGGGCTAAGGTTTGACGGGTTGTCGTCAGGATAGGGCCGTCATGGTCCGTCATGATAAGACGTTCATCGACCACAGGTCCGACCTTCCTGCGGATTATCGACGCCTTTAGCTCAGTTGGTTTTAAAACCTTTTTAAGGCGTGTTTTGATCAAAGCCGTGTTAGGCGTCTCCCAGAACATGGCCGCCAAACTATCTAGCATAAACTCATTGCAGTTTTGATATCGGCTATCGAACGGGTTTGAAATCAGAGAATAGTTAACCTGATGAACCTCGCCGTAGCGGCTCGAACCTATGTAATCCAAAATCTTGTTCTGAACGATTTGGGTTGGGATGATTATGCCGACATCATGTTCGCGGGTCAGTCGCAGAAAGTCGGCTGGGCTGTCTTTAACCAGTGACGAAACTAGACGATTTTCCTCTCCATGATACAGATTATACACCGCGTAATGCGGCGTGCCATCTGCATTGGGTTCGTAGAGCCAAAATGCACTATGTGTAAAAGCTACTCCGGGTGGAAGTTTGCTGCGCTTCTGACCCGAACGAGAGACGATCGCGGCTTTGACATTATTTTCGGCAAGATGGGAAATAATGGATTCGCCATATTTTTCCAAAAGCTCGCGTTCGAACCAGGGTTCACCTATCGGACTAGACGCAACAGCCATTCTGTAAACAGAATGAACGTTCCAGCCAAATAATGATCCGGCGACGAACAAAGCAAAAAACAAAATTTGAAATATACGGATTGGCCGAATTATCCGACCAATAACAACGTCCAGTTTCTGCATGTTAAAAGTCGAAGGTTCCCATAACTGGCACATGATCCGATGGTTTGATTCCGTCTCGTGTGTGTTTATGGATTTCAAATTTTACGATATTATCGGCGGCCTGGGGCGATAATAATAGATGATCGATACGAATACCTTCATTGTTTTGCCAAGCGCCGCGCTGATAATCCCAAAACGTATATTGTCCGGCGCGTCCGTCCATTTGTTCGAAAGCTTCCGTCAGACCCAGTCCTAACAATGTTCGAAACTTGGCACGTGTTTGTGGCATGTAGAGAGCTTCTGTAAGCCATTCACTTGGAGCATAAACGTCTTTGGCCTCGGGGATAACGTTGTAGTCCCCAGCTAAAACGAGGGCCTCCTCAAATTTTAGTAGGCCTCGGGCGTGGGATTCTAGCCGGTCCATCCAGTCTAGTTTATAGTCATATTTAGGCCCTGGGGCAGGATTGCCATTGGGGAGATATATAGACGCGACCCGGAAGGGCAAGCGATCACCCGTAATGACGGCTTCGATATATCGGGCTTGTTCATCATTATCGTCGCCTGGCAATCCTTTTCTTATTTCCTCGAAAGGGCGTTTGGAAAGGACAGCCACACCATTATAGGATTTTTGTCCGACGATTTCGACATTGTAGCCCAGAGCTTCTATTTCCATGAACGGAAAATTCTCCTCAGTCGCCTTTATTTCTTGCAGACAAACGACGTCCGGACTGGCTTCGGACAGCCATTTCGTAACGGCATGCATGCGGGTTCGGATGGAATTTACATTCCATGTAGCAATTTTCATCATAATCAATTCAACATTTTAGCGGGTAGGGACGTTGCGAGTTCTGGCCATTTAATGACCATAGCGATCACGACGAACTGAATTAAAATAAAGGGAATGACGCCGCGATAGAGAGCAGGCGTTGTAACTTCGGGCGGTGCAACACCACGCAAATAAAACAGTGCAAACCCAAAAGGCGGTGTCAGAAAGCTGGTCTGAAGGTTTAGAGCCATAATAACACCTAGCCAAATAGGGTCCATACCTGCCGCAAGAAGGGGCGGAGCGACTAAAGGGACAACAACAAATGTGATCTCAATAAAGTCGAGGAAAAATCCAAGTACGAACATAACGATCATAACTAAAATAAAAGCGCCCCATTTTCCGCCGGGAGCAGCGTCTAGCCAACTCGCAACAAGCTCGTCTCCGCCAAACCCACGAAAGATAAGACTGAAAATCGTTGCGCCAATCAAAATAACAAAAACCATACAGGTTATGTAGAGCGTCGTGCGCGAGACTTCGGCGAGTTTTCCATTTGACAGCAATGGCTTGATCGCAGCTAAAACAGCAAGGATAGCTATACTGAATAAAAACAAAGCGAGAGCAAAAACAAAACGTTCATAACGTTCCCAGCTATCCTGTTCAAACCGCATGTCGATACCGGATAGGTCGAGAATTACGAGAAGGACAAGACACGACGCGGCAATAACTGCCGCGCGTTTCGCCCATAGTCTGTCTGACGTTTTATATGTGGCGAGCAGAATCGCTCCCAGGGCGCCCAAAGCTGCGCCTCTTGTTGGGGTTGCGTAACCCGCGAGAATCGATCCTAAAACCGCGACGATCAAGAATATCGGCGGTAACATTGCCTTTAGCGTTCTGCGAATAAATGCCCAAGGATTGACGTCTTCTGGCCAATCCTGAGCCGGCGCAAGGGTTGGTTTCAAATAGGCAGTTACAGCAATATAGAGTGCATAAAAACCAACTAAAATTAAACCAGGCAATAGGGCTCCAGCGAACAGATCACCAACTGATACGACGCCGCCGCCTTCTAATCCATGACTTCTGATGGCCTCTTGATAGGCATTTGACATTTGATCGCCAAGGATGACCAGTACAATTGAAGGCGGTATGATTTGGCCAAGTGTTCCAGACGCTGCTATTGAACCGGAGGCTAAGGACGGAGAGTATTTGCGTTTTAACATTGTCGGCAAAGATAAAAGCCCCATAGTGACGACTGTTGCGCCAACGATACCGGTTGACGCAGCGAGTAGAGCGCCCACCATAACAACTGAAATACCCAAACCACCTTTTATAGGTCCAAGAAGATCGCCCATACTTTCAAGAAGGTCCTCAGCTATTCGAGATTTCTCAAGCATGACACCCATGAACACAAATAGTGGAACAGCGATCAATATTTCTCGTGTAATAATAGGATAAACCCGACTTGGAACCGACAATAAGAAGGTGGGATCGAATACGCCTGTAGCGGTGCCAATCGCGGCAAAAATGAGTGATACTCCGCCCAGAGTGAAGGCGACATTGTAGCCGGCCATAAGCCCAGCGCATGCAAAGGCAAACATGGCCATAGCGAGGACATCAGGGCTCATGCTTTACCTCGCTCGAGTAAAACAAAGGCTCTATGAGAGGTGGGCGTTCCGGGAGAGTTTGTCCGGATAAGAGAGCCGCAGCGCGAAGTGCAATCGCTAATCCTTGAATAAGCATCATCAGGCAAAATGCTGGAATGAGAGACTTCAGTAAAAATACACCTCGGATACCATCGGCTTCTGCGGAGCCTTCAAAATTGCTCCAAGCACCGCGGGTGTTGCCTTGAGCGCTCCAGAGGAGAACTAAGCAAACTGGCATTAGAAGAACAAAAAATCCCCAAAGATCAATACGAGCCTTTTGATGTGGAGACATCCGTGAATGAAAAATGTCTACTCTTACATGTTGTCCAGCTAGGAGTGCAGCAGCTGCTCCGAGCATAATCGTTCCCGCATGTAAATATTTTGCGCTTTCGTCTAGCTTGGTCCAGGACAGACCAAATATAGAATCTGCAAATACGCCAAATGCAACCGTAAGAACAAGAAGCGGAAGGGCCCATTTAATCCACTCTCCAATTGTGTTGCAAAACCCATCTGTCAAAGTGATGACTTGGTCTGAAATAGATATTATCGCCTTATTGTTTGGGGTTAACAATCGAAGAGCAGGTAAAGCCAATATCGGAAGAGCGACCCAACCAACGCCCTTTAAAAATGCTCCTGCAATCCAGACGAATTCGACCCAACTCATTTTAATCGCCCAGTGCTGATTGACGCGCTCGGATAAACTGCCCGTCGCCCATATCTGTCCAGCGACGATAATTGTCGTGAGCTGCTTTATAGCTTGAGTAAATTCGGCGGGTAAGTTCGTCTGCATCAGGGCCACTACCAAATTCTTTGACGACATCGTTACTAATTTTGCCGATCTTAGTCATGATTTCGTCAGAGAAAAAGCGAGGTGAAATTCCATGCTTATTCTTTAGCGTCGCAAGCGCTTTCGCGTTCTCATGGGTATATTCTCCGAGGCTGCTGTCATTTGCAGCTTTGCAGGCCGTTTTCACCATCGATTGTTCCGATGTGGACATATTGTTCCAAACATCAAGATTACTGCCTACGGCAAGCGCTGCGCCAGGTTCGGGGAAACCAGGTGCGTAATAATCTGGCGCCTCACGATAGAACCCAAAAGCCAGGTCATTCCAGGGGCCCACCCATTCTGTAGCTTGAATTACGCCTGATTGCAGGGCTTGATAGATTTCACCGCCTGGTAGACCGCGAGCATTTCCACCTAGTCGTCGTATGACCTCACCGCCAAGTCCTGGCATACGCATGCTCAGCCCTTTGAAATCTTCGAGTGAGTTCATTTCTTTTTTGAACCACCCACCAGTTTGGTGACCTGTATTTCCCGCATGAAATGCTTTGATGTTGTATTTAGCCGATAACTCATCCCATAGTTCTTGGCCGCCGCCAAACTCCACCCATCCCATGATTTCCGATGCTGTCATCCCGATGGGCACCGCAGTGAAAAATGAGAATGCTTTGGACTTACCTTGCCAATAATACTCCGCCGCGTGATACATGTCTGCAGCACCAGAAGACGTCGCATCAAAACACTGTAGGGCGCCGACCAGTTCCCCTGCAGCGAACACCTTAACCTGTAACCGGCCATCACTCATGTCGTTTAAGGCTTTTGCAAATCGTACTGGCATAATACCAAGCCCCGGAAAGTCTTTGGGCCATGATGTTGCCATCCTAAACTCTTTGATGCCTTTATTGATACAAGGGGACGCAAGATCGCTTCTTTTATCGGACGAGGTTTTAGGCTTTCCTTTGGCGAGTATACCAGTAACTCCGCCGCCTGTCGCCAATGCGGCTCCGGCCAACAAAATATCCCTACGCTTCATCGGCTTCCCCCATGTTTTTCCATCCGTAAACCCCGAGAATCTGACAGGGTTTGAACCGCGCTTTATAGTCCATTTTGGGGCTTTCTTTGACCCAATATCCCAAATATAGCCACGGAAGATCTTCGGCCTTACAGCGTCTTAAATGATCAAGGATCATATAATGTCCCAGACTCCGTTTGGATTCATCCGGATCAAAAAAACTATAAACCATGGAGTATCCGTCCATGAGTACGTCAATAAGAACGCAAGCTATCAATTCATCGTCAGAATTCCGGTATTCGACGATTTGTGTTTCGGCGGCGCATTCTTCAACCATCATCTCGTAACGCGAATAATCCATATCGCTCATGCCGCCGCCTTTGTGTCGGCTATCAAGATATTTGGATAAAAGAGCGAATTGCTCATCGCTTGCAAAGGCATAAACTATTTGTGACGACAAATCTCGATTTCGAGAAATAATACGTCGCATTGATTTTGTCGGAACGAAATTCTCAGTCTCCACGCGGAGAGATTTGCAGGCCTGACAGTTTTCACAGGCCGGTCGATAGAGGACATTCTGTGAGCGCCTGAACCCCGAATGCGTAAGGTAATTATTTAGATACGGTCCGGTAATTGGATCGAGCTGTGCAAAAATTTTGCGCTCCATTCTCCCTGGTAAATACGGGCAGGGGGACGGGATCGTCATGTAAAACTGCAGTTTTTGAGTATCAACTGGCCTTGTCATAGTCTTAGATGTCAAACATTAGCGGTAGCATTATACAATAGGTTATCCAAATGACTAACACCAATGGGACACCGAATTTGACGAAATCTGCGAATTTGTAGCGGCCTGGCCCCATTACAAGCAGATTGGTCTGATAAGCGATTGGCGTTGCAAATGAACAATTGGCCGCAAAAATCACGGTCAGAACCATAACCATTGGATCTATGTTGGTTTGATCGGCGACCGACAAAGCTATTGGCGCAAAAATCAGTGCTGTTGCTGTATTCGAAATGATATTTGTCATGATTGCGATCATCAGGAAGAATGCGGCAATCAGCGCCAAATTTCCAAACGGAAGAAATGCGTCTACGGTTTTCTGGGCAAGATAGGCTGCTCCTCCAGTATTTTTGAGTGCGACGCTCATCGTAAACGCGGCCCCGATGAGTAAAAAGATTTTCATGTCTAGAGCACGCGTTGCCTGGCGAATATTCAAACATCCCGCTGCAAGCATGGCAATGGCCCCTGAAAGAGCGGCAATTTCTATAGGTAAAATGCCTGTCGCCGCGGTAAAAATAGTCCCCGCAAAAATCAGACGAGCGGCCATGGACTTTCGGATATCTGGCAGCTCTGTGGTTGACCATTCGAGGAGCAAGAGGTCTCGATTGGTCCTGAGATCTCTCATGCTGTTCTCATATCCAAATAAGAGCAATACGTCACCGGCTTCTAGTCGGATATCGAGCATGCGGCTTCTAATCATACGTGTGCGGCGTTGAATCCCTAATACGAGGCAGCCCGTCTGCCGCCTAAATCCTATTTGTTCAATGTTGCGTCCCACCATTCGTGAACCTGGAGCGATAACAGCTTCGCTGATGACTATGGTTTCAGACCCGTTGTCAGATTGCTTGCCATCGTGAAAGCCTGCAATGTTCAGCATTCCGCGAAGATATTGTTTGTCAGTCGCAAGCAATGTTGAAAGTGATTTACGAGTAGCCGCTACGATCAAAATATCATCGGTTTCTAATGCGTTTTCAAAGGGCGGAAGCAAACTGATCTCGCCGCGTTGGATCATCCGGACAGTCACGTTTTTTAAAGCAGGGTAGAGCCCGGCAATGGGCTTCGCTCCGTTTAGAGGGTGGGTCGGACTAATCGCGATTTGTGCAATATATTGGCGGCCTGCTTCGCTGACTTCATTCTCAAGGCTGATCCGATTTGGTAATAAGATTGGCGCCATAAAAATGATATAAATCGCACCGACAGCAGCAAGAATAAGTCCGGGTTTAAGCTGGGTGAAAAAGCTTAACATTTCTCCGGTTTCGCCATTAACGAGAAGATTGGTTGATGAGCCGATTAGCGTAGTCATGCCGGCCAAGATGCAAATAAAACTTAACGGCATCATGAAGTTCGAGGCCGTACTGCGCATTCGCAGCGCCATAGCCGTTAAAACAGGAATAAACATCACAACGACCGGCGTATTGTTCATGAACATTGAAACAGCAAATGCGACCAGAAAAACGAGTCCCATTGTCCGCCGTGGGTGTTTTTCTAATGCGTTATTGATCCGCAGAATAGGCCCTTCAAGTGCCCCAGTGTGATACATGCCTTGGCCAACAACCAGCAAGGCCATAATTGCGATTAATGCCGGTGCCGCAAAGCCCGCCAACAGGGAACGACTATCTAGATTTTCAGCGTTTTCGGGCGCAAAGAAATGAAAGAAAATGAGGAAAACAACAATAATTCCAACGGAAATGCTTTCGATAGAGAATTTTTCGCGAAAATATAGGAATACTGCTACGGCTATGACAGCCATAGTTGCCCACATCTGCCATGTAACAGCTATATCAGCCGTCATTAGAATGCTCCCTCATTCGAAGATTAGGGCTATCATGCAAGCTATGGATTTCATAGGATATTTCACAAGAAAAACTTGGGATGGATTTCGTTTATGAAAAAATGCGCTTTTTTAGGTTTGGGTGTAATGGGATTCCCAATGGCTGGGCATCTGGTTGGCGCTGGATATGATGTTTCAGTTTGGAATAGAAATCGCCAGAAAGTCACAGATTGGGCGAAGGCCCATACTGGGAATGCAGCCAGCAGTATAAAAGAAGCCGTCAACGATGCGGACATTGTTTTTACCTGTGTCGGCGATGACCCGGATGTATATGCGGTTGTTGGGGAAGCTTTGCCGGCAATGCGCTCGGGTTCAATATTGGTAGACCATACGACCGCTTCCGCTGAATGCGCAAGGCAATGTTTTGACGATGCAAAAGCATTGGGAATAGGTTTTATAGACGCTCCAATATCAGGCGGGGAGGTAGGCGCGCAAACTGGAAAGCTGACTGTCATGTGCGGCGGGGAGCCTGCTATCTTTGAGCGAGCCGCCCCGGTAATTAAGTCCTTTGCAAAGGCCGTGAAGCTTATGGGTCCAAGCGGATCGGGCCAGTTGACTAAAATGGTCAATCAAATTTGCATTGCGGGAATTTTGCAGGGACTTGCTGAAGGCGTACACTTTGCGCAAAAGGCAGGGCTTGATATGGTAGACGTTGTGGATGCGATTGGGAAGGGTGCGGCTCAAAGCTGGCAAATGGACAATCGTGCGGTTACAATGAGCAAAGATGAGTATGATTTCGGGTTCGCGGTAGATTGGATGCGAAAAGATCTGGGGATTGCGATTCGGACAGCGGATGAAATCGGTGCTGACTTAACTTTAGCAAAATTGGTCAATGACTATTATGGAGAGGTTCAGGCAATGGGGGGGAACCGCTGGGATACGTCCAGTTTATTAAAACGGTTAGATTCGTAATTCCCCTCGCGATAGAACACATTGGTCGAATGTCATCGGATATGTCACATTCTCGGTCCTTTTTATTGGAGAAAGTCATGCAACGCTTTTTTTGGATTTTTGTGCTCGTTCTTCTTTGTGTTTCAGAGCACGCGTTCGCAGATATTTCTCACAGGGTTAGTTTTGATGGAAAATCTAATCATTACATGAAAATTGAAAGCGAGTTCCCGGTGCCGGACGGCGCTACTGAAATGGAACTTGTTATGGCGGGGTGGACGCCGGGTTCTTATTTGATCCGCGATTATGCGCGTCACGTTGAGAATATATCCTCGCCTAATGCCCGAATTGAAAAAATCGAAAAAAATCGTTGGCTCATTACGGGTATTGAAGGGGGTACAGTATCCATAGAGTATGACCTTTACGCTCGCGAGATGACGGTTCGTACGAATTGGGTTGATAGCGAATTTGCATCGCTTAATGGCGCACCCACTTTTATGCGCCCTGATGGTCAAGAGGCTGAACAGCACCGCGTTGAATTGGTTTTACCTCAAGATTGGCGGAATAGCGCCACGTCGCTCAGTCCGGTAAGGTTCAGGAAAAACGTATATATAGCCAGTGATTGGGATGAGTTAGTTGACAGCCCAATTGTAGCCGGAAATCTTGACATCTTGTCTATTCCTACGGAAACCGAATATCCGCACTTTCTTGTGCAGGTCGGAGACACGACTCATTGGGACAATGATAAGGCTGTCGACGCAGTCGCGAAGATCATAAAGGTTCAACAGGAGTTTTGGGGATCTGACCCATTTGATAAGCCCTATTACTTTTTAAATATTATAGCTGATGCCCGTGGTGGACTTGAGCATAAGCACAGCACTGCACTTATGCATCGACGTTTTGCGATGCAAAGTCGAAAGGATTGGATCGACTGGATGAATCTGGTTGGCCATGAGTATTTTCACAGTTGGAATGTCAAGCGGATGCGCCCAAAAGCATTGGGACCTTTTGATTATGAAACTGAAAATTACACATCCGAGTTGTGGTTTGCCGAAGGTTTTACAACCTATTATTCAAATTTACTCAATCATCGTGCAGGTCTCATATCTCAAGATGAGTTTTTGGCCGATATCGCGTCTGATTTGCAATATCTTGGCGGTACGCCAGGCCAGGAAATCAGGTCTGTTGCGAAAGCTTCTTACGACGCTTGGATTAGAGCTTATCGTCCAGATGAAAATTCTCGAAACGCCAATGTCAGCTATTACGGCAAAGGCGCGATGGTAGGTCTGGGGCTTGATGTTAAAATCCGAGAAGCCACCAACGGAGAGAAGAGCTTAGATGATTTAATGCTGATCGCGAATAAAAGATATTCTGGTAAAACGGGATTTACGAATGCGGATATCTATGAAATAGCCAAAAATATAGCTGGAGAGGGTGTGTCTAAGTGGTTGAAAAACCGTGTTGAAACACCTGAATATCTGGATCTATCTCATGTTTATAATTATTTTGGATTGATACTTTCAGATAAAGTCGAAGTGCAGAATGATGGCACTGCACCTGCTGATCTGGGGTTAAACCTGAACAGTCATGATTCAAACCTTGTATTGTCCAGAGTTGTGAGAGGCACGCCTGCTTTTGATGCTGGGTTAAACAAGAACGATGAAATCATCGCCATTGATGGAGTGCGTGTAAACAAAGGTCATTTGGCGACTTATATGAAAACAAGATTACCAGGCGAAACTGCTGAATTGTTGATTGCGCGTAGAGGAAAAATTCAGCCGATCACAATTACTTTTGGAGTGAAGCCGCTAGACAAATGGAAATTATCTGTTTCCTCAAATTCCAGTTCAGATCAGGATTCTAATTTTCGGCATTGGGCAATAAAGTAGTATTGATAAAACGATAAAGGCCGAAACCCGTTGCCCAAGGTTTCGACCATTCCACTACCGCCCCTCAGCAATGGTAGTCATAAGTTATCCTGTTACATATGATAAATCTTGATAAGAATGTCATAAAAAGTTGTCATTTCGGGCCAAATTTTCCTAAATTTTACAACACATTGTAAGGATTTTTCAGTTTGCCCACTGTATCACATCTGTATTACTCACATGTATTGGAAATCATATCCGGCATGGGGTTGAATAAGGCGGTAATCGCAAAAGATCTAGCGATCGATTTATCTGTAAATCCCAGTCCCAAGACACGATATAGTAAGGACCGATTTAATAGTCTGCTAGTTTATGCTTCGAAGGAGTTAAAAAACCCTCATATTGGTTTGCACATAGGGCATAGGTTTAGAGTTTCAACTTATTCCGGTCTTGGAAATACAATGGCGTTTTGTAAAGATCTTGAAGAAGCTGCTTTCATTAATCATCGTTTCGCTTGCTTGGTCCATACGCTAGGAACACCACGATTACAAAAGTCCGTAAACAATAAATCGGAAAGCACAGCGAAGTTCGTTTGGGTTCCAGCTTATGAACCTATCCAAAATGAGCAATTTCGACATATAAGTGAGTATGTGTTGACGAACTATGTCATGTCCATCAACTGGTTGGCGTGGGGCTTTGGGAGGGGCGTCAGAAAAGTAAAGTTCATGCACAACATGCAAGAGCCAGATGATGTTTATACACAAGTTCTTGGTTGTGACACAGAGTTTGGAGCTGATGAATATGCTGTCATTTTGGAAGATGGCATCCTCAATAAGCCTTTGCCAACGGCGAATGCCCATCAACTATCTCTCCTCAGAGCCCGCCAGGAACGGATTTTAGCGTCTTTTAACGAACAGAACAATTTGTCGTTACGCACAGAACAAGCGATCCGCGAGATAATTCTTGATCAAAAACCAACTCTGGCTGCTGTTGCAGAAGATATAGGAATGAGTCCGCGCTCGTTAAAACGTCATCTCAGCAAACAAGAGACCAGTTTCAAGTTGATACTTGAGAAGACCAAAAAGCAGATTTGTTCTAACTTAATGGCGGATGGGATCGGATTGACTGAAATCGCCCAAAGACTATGGTATAGTGATCAGAGTGCATTCACGCGGGCTTATAAATCTTGGCACGGAGTTTCACCCAAAAAGCACTTGCTCATGAATTCAGACTAACGCGTCAGCTTAACCACTCGGCTGCCTTGGGCGCAAAATATGTTAAAACCCCGTCACATCCCGCACGTTTTAAACTTGTCAAACTCTCCATTATTACCCGCTTTTCATCTACCCATCCATTTTGAGCGGCGGCCATAATCATTGCGCACTCCCCGCTAACCTGAAAGGCAAATGTCGGCATTTGATATGTCCGTTTAAGGCGGTGAATGATATCCAGGTAAGGCAAGCCAGGTTTTACCATAATCATGTCCGCGCCTTCTTCGATGTCTAAAGCGACTTCACGTATCGCGACATCTGTATTTGCAGAGTTCATTTGATAGGTTCTCTTGTCGCCGCGCAATGCAGATGATGTCCCAATGGCGTCGCGATAGGGGCCATAAAAACCGGATGCATATTTTGCGGCGTAGGACATTATCATTACATTATGGTGCCCGTGTCGATCCAGTTTTTTGCGGATTGCGCCGATACGGCCATCCATCATATCGGAAGGCGCCACAATGTCTGCGCCGGCATTAGCTAAGACAATTGCTCCGTCCGTCAATGCATCTACTGAGATATCATTTATAATTTCATCGCCGACAAGTACGCCATCATGTCCGTGATCTGTAAATGGGTCTAGCGCGACATCTACTATTACTCCGATCTCAGGAACGGCTTGCTTGATAGCTTTAATGGCATTTGGGACGAGTCCATCCGGATTGAGCGCTTCACTTCCCACCGCATCTTTCAGACTAGGATTAACGTGCGGAAATAATGCAATCGCTGGAATGCCGAGATCTCTTGCGCGTTTTGCATCTTCAACAACTTCGCTTAAACTCACACGATCAACGCCAGGTAGGCTTTGAACTGGGTCACGCGGTTTTGATCCGTCGGAAATGATAATGGTCCAAATCAGATCATTCGGAGTTAGAACTGATTCTTGTACAAGTCGGCGGGACCAGTCGAATTGACGAGGGCGACGCATACGGGTTTCGGGAAAAGACGGCATTTGTACTCCAATTTGTAAATATTATGGCTGAGTGCGTCGTTTCGGCAATAGAATTTTTAGATATAGTTAGTTATTTTTGATCTACGTCTAATTTTATTAGCGCTTCGTTGCCAAAAAAGTGCTAAAACAGTGATTGTGACCATGGATTACGATAAATTTTTTGAGAAAGCCCTTGAGGGTGTACACGGAGAAGGCCGTTATCGGATATTTCAGGATATCCGTCGGATTAAAGGCCATTTCCCAATGGCGAAATGGTACAAGGACGACTTTTCTGAACAGGATATTACGGTTTGGTGTTCAAACGATTATCTTGGCATGGGGCAGAACGAATGTGTCGTTGAAGCGGTGAAGTCAGCCGTGGATGCGGCGGGTACCGGGTCTGGCGGGACCCGAAATATTGCCGGAACAACGCATTACCATGTTCAGCTTGAGCGCGAGCTCGCCGACCTGCATGCTAAAGATCGGGCGCTCGTGTTTACATCTGGCTATGTTGCCAACGAGGCAACACTCGGCGTCATGAGCCGTATTCTCCCCGGTCTTGTTATTTTCTCCGATGAGAAAAACCACGCATCCATGATTTCCGGAATTCAGCGCGCGCGATGTGAGAAACACATATTCAGACACAATGATTTAGATGACCTCGAAGAGAAGCTTAAATCGGTTCCAGAAAACCAGCCCAAGTTAATCGCTTTTGAAAGCGTGTATTCGATGGATGCTGATATAGCACCGATTCAGGAAATTTGTGATCTTGCCGAAAAATATAATGCATTGACCTATATTGACGAAGTGCACGCTGTTGGCATGTACGGTGAAAAGGGAGGCGGAGTTTGCGAAGAACGCGGACTGATGCACCGAGTTGATATCATCCAGGGCACGCTCGCAAAGGCATTCGGCATGATTGGCGGTTACATCGCAGCATCAGAAGTTATTATCGATGCGGTGCGGTCAATGGCGTCGGGTTTCATTTTCACAACTTCTATTCCGCCAAGTACCGCAGCGGGTGCGCTGCGCAGTGTCAAGATATTGAAAATTACGCCTGAAGTGCGAGCGCAACACAAAGAACGGGCTAATGCACTGAAATCACGATTTAGAGCTGCAGGATTTCCATTTATAGATGGCGAGACACATATTGTGCCGTTGATGGTTGGCGATCCCGTCAAGTGCAAAGCTTTGTCGGACCGTTTGATCCATGAGTATGGAATTTATGTTCAACCCATAAATTATCCAACTGTTCCCAGAGGTACTGAGAGGCTTCGTTTTACGCCAAGCCCGTTCCATACCAATGCCATGATGGAACAATTAATTGAAGCTTTGCACAATATTTGGGATGAGTTTGAGCTTGAGCGTGTAAAAGTCGCATAAATCATGTTTTTTGTCGCATTGCATATTGCGACACACCGCAAATTCCCATAACCGACCTTCGATTTTTCTCAGGAGTCTACTATGACCACCGAAGCCCCGTCCCAGGCATTAGCTCATCTTTCTGATTACTTCTCGCAGGGGGTAAAAGATCGCGATCCCGAGCTTTATGAAAGCATGCAACACGAACTTCAGCGTCAGCAGGACGAGATTGAGTTGATCGCATCTGAAAATATTGTCTCACAGGCTGTAATGGAGGCACAGGGGTCTGTTCTGACCAACAAATACGCCGAGGGCTATCCGGGGAAACGATATTACGGCGGATGCCAACATGTCGACGTGGCGGAAAACTTGGCTATAGAGCGCGCGTGTAAGCTGTTCGATTGTGGATTTGCCAATGTTCAGCCTAACTCCGGGTCTCAGGCCAACCAAGGTGTTTTTCTGGCGCTGTTAAAGCCAGGGGATACAATATTGGGAATGGATTTGGCTTCAGGTGGACATTTAACCCACGGGGCGCCGCCCAATATGTCTGGAAAATGGTTCAATGCTGTATCTTATGGGGTTACAAGAGATACGCACCTGATTGATTATGATCAGGTTGAAGCCCAAGCGATCAAGCATAAGCCTAAACTTATTATTTGCGGCGGTTCGGCCTATGCTCGCATAATTGACTTTAAACGTTTCCGAGAAATCGCAGACAAAGTCGGTGCCTATCTGCACGTAGACATGGCCCATTTTGCAGGTCTTGTTGCTGGAGGGACACATCCAAGTCCATTCCCGCATGCTCATGTCGCAACGACAACTACTCATAAAACTTTGCGCGGGCCACGGGGCGGTATGATCCTGACCAATGACGAAACTATTGCTAAAAAAATCAATTCAGCGATTTTTCCGGGTCTACAAGGCGGCCCCTTAATGCACGTTATTGCCGCCAAGGCTGTTGCATTTGGCGATGCACTCAAGCCTGAATTTAAGGCTTATAGTCAGCTCGTGATTGATAATTGTAAGGCTATGTCCGAAGCATTGGTGGAGGCGGGCTATGCGGTCGTATCTGGCGGGACAGATACGCATTTGGCTTTAATCGACCTCTCTCCAAAAGGCGTCAAAGGCAATGCAGCAGAGAAAGCTCTGGGACGAGCTTATATCACTTGCAATAAAAATGGCATTCCATTTGATACAGAAAAATTCACAATAACATCCGGGATACGTGTTGGCTCGCCGGCGGGTACAACGCGTGGATTTGGCCCTGCTGAGTTTAGAGAAATCGGTCAGATGATGGCGAAAGTTTTAGATGCCCTTGCTGAAAACCCAAAGGGGGATCCCGAGGTTGAAGCGGCTGTAAGGGAAGAGGTGAAGGCGTTGACGGCTCGCTTTCCTATTTACCGCGGCTAGTTCACTGTTATAGTGACGGATCATGAGATGCCCGTTTTGTAATAGTGAAGATACGCAGGTAAAGGATAGTCGACAGGCCGAGGACGGGACTGCCGTCCGTCGCCGCAGGCTTTGTAATGCTTGTGCGGGCCGCTTTACGACCTTTGAACGTGTTCAATTGCGTGAGCTGTATGTCGTTAAAAAGACAGGCCAGCGCGTTCCTTTTGATCGCAATAAATTGGCCCGATCGATTCATATTGCTATGCAAAAACGCCCTGTAGAAACTGATCGTGTTGAACAAATGATCAGCGGAATCATTCGTCAACTCGAAAGCGGCGGGAACTCTGATGTTACGTCAGACCAAATCGGAGAACTCGTAATGGAAGGGCTAGCAGGCCTTGATAAGGTTGCTTATGTTCGTTATGCGAGCGTCTATCGGGATTTCAGAGCAACTGAAGACTTTGAAGCATTCATTGAAGAAGAAAAGCTCGTTTCTCATAAAGATGAGGAAGAGTAACGGCGTGGATCGTCCTTCAATTAGCTTAAAACTAGCAACGTCTCTGGACGGGAAGATAGCTCTTGCTAATGGACAATCCAAATGGATAACAGACGAAGCTGCACGTGCCAAAGGCCGTGAACTTCGTGGCATGCATAATGGAATTGCTATCGGGTCAAACACGGCGATTGCTGACAATCCAAACCTAACGACCCGTATTGATGGAGAGGCAGATCCCGTTCGAATAGTATACGATAGTCGTTTGCGTTTAGACGACAATTCTAATCTTGTTCAAACGGCCAAAGACGTGCCGGTTATTGTTTTCTGTAATTCACCTGAGGAAAATACCGCTAAGCATCTGATAAACAAGGGCGTTGAGGTCCGAGATATCGGATATTCACGCGGATTAAACATCATGGAAAGCCTAGATTATTTGATTTTCAGAAACATTAGCTCGATATTGATTGAGGGCGGTGGGACCCTAGCAGCCAGCTTTCTGAGACTAGGAATTGTTGATGAAATACACTGGTTTCGCGCCCCAAAGATAATTGGTGGTGACGGGCGAAATGGTATAGGCAATTTACTGATAAGTGATATCGGCGATATTCCAGAATATAGCTGTTTTTCGAATGAGCGTCTGGGGTCTGATACCTATGAAGTTTTCAAGCGAGTGCCTTAATGTTTACAGGAATAATCACCGATATTGGTAAAATTGTTTCCATCACTCGTGAGGCCGGCGGAGAGTGGGGTGATACCCGCATGACTGTTCATACCTCGTATGATGTTGATGGCATAGATATTGGGGCGTCAATCTCGCATTCGGGCGCCTGTATGACAGTGATCGATAAAGGCACTCTGAATTCAGGTCAGTATGCAGGATGGTATGCCTTTGATGTATCAGATGAAAGTCTAAGCAAAACCACCATGGGGTCATGGATTGAAGGTCGGGCGGTCAACCTAGAGAGGGCCATGACGGCCAAAGATGAGCTTGGCGGTCACTTGGTTACAGGACATGTCGATAATGTGGGTTTCGTGCTGGAGATAGAAGAAATAGCGGGGTCAAAGAGAATGCGATTTGAAGCCCCGTCCGAAATTATGTTTGGGATTGCGCCCAAAGGGTCAATTTGCGTCGACGGAGTTTCGCTGACCGTCAATGATGTGGGTAAAGATTGGTTTGAGGTCAATATCATTCCGCATACTGCCGATGTTACGACGCTTGGAAAACTTCAGGTGGATGACAAAGTAAATCTGGAAATTGACCTGATAGCGCGCTATGTCGCTCGTTACTTGTCGCATATGAAAGATGGTCATGGCTGAACTCAATAAAGCTACTAAAGAAGAAGTTTATAATCTCGCTACACCTGAAGAGATCATCGAAGATGCTCGTAATGGGCGGATGTATATTTTAGTCGATGCGGAAAATCGCGAAAACGAAGGTGATTTGATCATACCGGCTCAGTTCGCGACTCCTGACGCTGTGAACTTTATGGCCAAATATGGCCGGGGCCTTATTTGCCTCGCGATCGAGCAAAGCCGTGCAGATGCTCTTGGACTTCGAAATATGTCTGCAGAAAATCGATCGCGCTTTGAAACGGCATTCACGCAATCGATTGAAGCTCGAGACGGTGTCACAACGGGTATTAGTGCAGGAGATCGTTCGCGAACCATACAAGTGGCAATCGATCCAGAATCTGTGGAGTATGATATTGTTTCACCTGGGCATATGTTCCCGATCATAGCTAAGGACGGTGGAGTCCTTGTGAGAACAGGTCATACAGAAGCCTCTGTTGATATTTCACGAATGGCTGGCCTGAATCCATCGGCCGTAATTTGTGAAATTATGAATGACGATGGAACGATGGCCCGGTTACCGGACCTTGTAAAATTTGCTCAGTTTCACGGTCTTAAAATAGGAACGATAGAAGACCTTGTTGCCTATCGGATGCAGAAAGACCATTTTGTGAAACACGTTGCGTCATCGTCTTTTACGGATCAGGCTGGGCATGATTTTAATATCCACGTTTATCGTAATTATCTAGACGATCTTGAACATGTCGCGCTGTCAAAGGGTGAACCTATTCCCGGTAAGGAAACGCTGGTGCGGGTTCACAAAATCGATTTTGCCGGTGATATTTTGCACGAAAATAGTCCGAGATCAGGCATGATTTGGCACGCTATGCGCCAGTTATCGGAGTACGAAGGTCATGCGGTTCTGGTTCTGATTCGAGAGGGAAGCATCGATACGCTCTTGGAAAGGTTAGGCGCGCATGCTCGCCAGCCTGTTGACCGAAAAGAACAAAACATCCGTGAATACGGGGTTGGTGCGCAAATTTTGGCAGATCAAAAAGTCAGAAAAATGCGTTTGATTACCCAGACTATGCCCAAACTTATCGGCCTTGAAGCTTACAATATCGAGCTCACAGGCATAACCCCACCTAAGCAGTACAAATAATGCCGAAAATTCTTATTATTGAAGCCCGTTTTTACGAGGCGATTTCTGACGCTTTGCTCGAGGGTGCATTAGCAGTATTGCAACAGCCCGGTGTTGAAATTACGAAAGTTACTGTTCCTGGCGCTCTCGAGATTCCGCATGTGATCTCTTATGCGGAACAGGCGGGTTCCGGTTTTGACGCCTATGTTGCATTGGGCTGCGTAATTCGTGGAGAAACCACGCATTATGACTATGTTTGTCAGGAGTCGGCGCGGGCCATAATGGATTTGGCCGTAAATCAACAGCTAGCGATTGGAAATGGCATCATTACCGTTGAGAATGAGGATCAAGCCTGGGCACGCGCTAAGAAAGATAAAAAAGATAAAGGTGGTTTTGCCGCTAATGCAGCTCTGAAAATGATAAAAATTCGCGATGAGCTTAAGGCCTAAATCTTGTCCGAAAATCATCATATCAAACGCAGCAAAGCCAGAATGGCCGCCGTTCAGGCCCTTTATCAAATGGATATAAGCGGTACCCCCTCTAATACAGTCATCGAAGAATTTACTGATTTTAGGTTTAATACAGAAAAAGTCGACGCGGACTATTTTAGGGATATTGTTAAGGGGGTCATTGAATTTCAGGACGTTATTGACAAGGATATCTCGGAGCATCTCTCTAAAAAATGGTCTCTGAAAAGGCTTGATATGACCCTGCGAGCGATTATGCGCGCGGGATGTTATGAAATTTCTCGCCGGCCCGATGTACCTGCACTCGTCATCATTGACGAATATGTTTCAATTGCTTCCGATTTTTTTGAGCAGTCCGAACCCGCATTTGTGAATGGCGCTTTGGATAAGTTTGCCAAAAAGGTCCGAGCCGCTGAGTTTGGTTTGACTGGATCCTGATTGGAATTAGCCTTGAATGAGTTTGATCTCATCGAAAAGTTTTTTGTTCCCCTTGCGGGTCCGGAAGGCCTTGGCTTGAAAGACGATGCGGCTCATTTTTCACCACCGCCGGGTTTTGACCTGATTGTAACCAAAGACGCCATGGTCGAAGGCGTTCATTTTCCGGATGGCGAGTATGGAGCGCAAATCGCTGAACGTTTATTACGCGTGAATCTCTCTGATTTGGCGGCAAAAGGTGCATCGCCACGAGGCTATCTACTGAGTCTTGCATGGCCTCGGCATCTGCCGGTTTATAGTATTGAAGCTTTTGCTAAAGGATTGAAATCTATCCAGAAGAAATTTGCTTTAAGCCTATGGGGAGGCGATACAGTTGCAACACCTGGCCCCCTTGTAATTTCTGCGACTCTGATTGGAGTATGTCCTGAGGGGATGGCTTGCAAACGTTTTGGCGCCAAACCTGATGACGATATTTGGGTAACTGGACATATAGGTAAAGGTTTTGTTGGATTGTCATCATTGAGCCATCCGAAAGGGCCTCAACGACCGCGGGACTATTTTTACAAACCTGCCCCACGTCTTGAACTTCAAAGAATATTAAGGGCTTGGGCAAACGCTTCAATAGATGTGTCTGATGGTTTCGTGGCAGACCTTGATCACCTGGCAAAGGCTAGTCATTTAGCTATGTCAGTTGAAGTATCAGATCATTTATGGCCAAGTGAAATTTCAGAGAAGTCTCTGGCATTGCCAGAAACAGTACCGTCATTACTCACCCATGGAGATGACTATGAAATTTTGTTTACAGCACACGCAGACCAACGCGCCCTAATTCATGAGGCTTGTGAGACCTTTTTGTTTCCGGTTACACGTATAGGGAAGTGTCATTTAGGAGAGGGCGTTTCCGTCACTTACAAAGGAAAAAAACTAAAGTTCGAGCAAACCGGCTATTCTCACTTCAAGTCTTAGAAGCCTGTAATTGCTTGGGTTTGTTGCGCCGAACCGGCTAACTAGCGACCGCCAGGACCACCCGCACCCCCTGGAACATCTTGCTGACCTCCAATTCTGTCGGTTGGCAAACGCCCTAAAGATCCAAAGATTTGTTCAAGAACAG
>JAHDDC010000013.1 GCA_020629545.1 Hellea sp. | reverse complement strand
GCGACAAGCTCGCCGATAAGATCGCGAAGTGGGAAAGCCTGATCGCGAGCACAGAAACCAAGGCCGAAGAGGCGGCGGCGGAGCTGGCCGTTATTGACGCCCGAATCACAGAGGTGACAGCCGCCCTGACCGCGCAGCAAAATATCTGCGACGGCGTCGTTACCGAAACCGCCGCCGGGACATTCTACCTCCACGCCGACCATCTGGGCCGCCCGCAATTTGCGAGCGCCGCTGATGGAACCATCGTCTGGGATATGGGCGACGGAGTCACACCGTTTGGCGAGGGCATCAATCTTGCCGGAGCGTTCGCGCAAAAGCTCATGTTCCCGGGGCAGTATGCGGATCTGGAAACAGGCGAAGAGATCACCCTATTAGCCCAAATTGTAGCGGGAGGATTTATTGGCTTTGGAGTAGGATTTGTAACAGATATAGGAGGTCAAATATTGGGTAACATTCTTGCTGGCAATCCTCCACTTTCAAACTTAAATGGTCGGCAAGCGTTATATTCAGGCATTGCGGGGGGAATAGCTGGAGCCACAACTGGAGGTCTCGGAATGTTTGTTACTTTGCGCCCTTTGCAGGCAGGAATATTTGCCGGTGGACTATCCGGTAGGGTGAATGCATACCTAAACTGCCAAAATATTTTGCATGGAGTTGTCATTGGAGGCTTAAGTGGCGGAATTGGCATAGGTGTCAAAAATCTCTCGATAGGGCCTTTAAGAAATTTATTTGGATATGCGAATCCGGGAAAGTCTTCGACATATACGAATCCGGGTGGAGTATTCAACTTACCGGGTAAAAATTTTAATCGAAATGTTGAAATCGGTGTTTCTATTGCGTCCGGCATCGGGGTAAATACAACTGTATCTACTTCCCAATAGATTGTGTTTTAAAAGATGAAAAAAACTGACGCTATATTCTTAATGCTGGCTGTTCCTCTACTAGTTATGTTTTTATTGTGGGTTAAAGGTCTGAGCATAAAAGCCGTTTTGTATATTCTCGCGATTTTGTTTTTCATTGGTATAGTTGGCGCGATTGTCCAGATAGTAGTAACGAAAGAGCGGTAAGTTAGTGGTCAAAGCTTCGAATTGAACAGATATATGACAATGTGCGGCCCGAGCGCAGCCAGGGCTTTGGCTATGACGCGCTCTCACGCCTGACATCGGCGGACGGAGCCTATGGTTCTATTCAATATGGTTATAATGTGGGCGGGCGGATGAGCACGGTCACTTTGGCCGGGGCCGAGATTGCCAGCTACACTTATGACGAGAGTGAGCAGCGCATCGTCAAAACCGCCGCCAATGTGACCACTCATTACCATTATGATCTGGAAGGCCGCTTGATCGCCGAGACTGACGGCGCAACAGGTGAAACCATGTTATTGGACAAGTGTGTTTGCGAGTAATAGAAATGATTGATCTGTTTCCAAAAATTATTGCCGCAACTATCGTGGGATTTTTATTCTTAGGCATATCTTCAATATTGGTTGAACTCCTTCTGCTTCATGAAATTGGTATTCTGTTAAAAATCGCTGGCACAATTTTGGGCGCAGGTTTGGGTTACTCACTTGGGTTGAAATTCTTAAAATGGATTGTTGGCGGGATCGAGTTTTAAAATATTAGCGGCGACTGATGCTTTACAAAGTCAGATCCTGGTCTATCGGGCAGGAAGCGTGAACAGCTGGAAGCCAAGATGAACCAATTTTCAGACAATAAAGTCTATGGATTTTGGCCTTCAAAAAATTGGAAGAGCAAATCAAAACTATACCATAAAAGGTTTAAGCGAGAATATAGCTATGACTAGTAGAACGTTACTTTTTGGTCTTTTAATTTTATTGGGAGGCTGTTTTGCAGCTTCAAGCAGCTCTAAATCCAGAGCTATTTGCAATGCAGTTAAAGAAAAATTCGATACTGTCGACATTCCGCTGAAGACTGAATTTGAGTTTGAGTATTTAGCAAACAAAACGAATTCGTTGCAATTCGAAAAATATTTCCCGTACTTCTATGAATACCCTTATGAAAATAATTTCGCTTGCAAGTATTCGCGACCTGGCGAAGCTCTTTACCTCATGGGGCATATTATTGAACCGGCGCAAAGCAAACCATTATATGAGGTTTTGATTGTCAGGATTGATGATACCTCCAAACCAACAGTTACATTTGAAGAAGTAACGGTTTTATATCAGGACGACCCTAAAAAACATAAATTACATTCCCAATAGCCCCCATAAAATACTTCGCCCAACAGCTCATGTTCCCCGGTCAATATGCCGACGCTGAGACCGGTGAAGACATCACCCAGTCGTACAACTGGCACCGGACCTATGACCCGACCTTGGGTAGTATCTACAGAGTGATCCAATTGGACTCGCGGGCGGGCTTAATCGCTATGCCTATTTGGGAGGAAATCCGATGGGGTATGTGGATCCGGATGGAAGGTTAGCGTGGTTTGTTGTTCCGTTTATTGGCGGAGCAATTAGTGCGGCAATCGACTTTGGAACTCAATATCTTAAGCACGATGGAAACTTAAAATGCATAAATAAGACCAGTGTTTTGGTATCGTTTGGATTAGGTGCATTGACCTCGTCGACGGGACCAGGCGGTTTTTTATTTGGACGCTCTGCGCGAGGAGCGGCTGCTCGATCCGGAGGCAGTTTTCCTCCTAAGGCAGGCCTTTTTAACAGAGGAAATAAAAGACTGGGATGGAGCTTTAATAAAAGAACTGGGAAGCAACACTTTAGCTACCACGGTGGGAAACCAAAAACCCCCGGTCATTTTCACAAAGATTTTCCTTTTGGAATTCCACAAGGGGACCATAATGTTAAGTTTGCTGTTGGTGGCGGGGTACTTGGTGGTATTACTAATGCAACAAAAGAAATAATGAAAGAAAGTTGCGAATGTCAATGATGACGGTAGATGAAAAAATTAAGTATATAAAAAACTGGTTCGCGAACCAAAATTTTAATAACATTGAATTGCAACATTCGGTTCCAGACAATACGCACAATGTTGATTATTTAGTTGAGCATGAATTAGGTTTTAGACCAAGCAGTTTGAATCAGCTTTATTGCGTAATTTGGATTACGGATGATGGGTATCTTTCGTTTACTCTTGAGACGTGGAATCGCATCGCGAAAAAACTTAATATTGAGACTAAATCTATAAGGTTCGGAGGAGGATTCGAGCCCTGTACGCAAAATGTAGACGAGATTATTGATCTCCTAGAACTTACAAAGGAGGGTTTGTTTATCATTGAGCCTAAAATTTGGCCGATAGTTGGATTAACGTCTGTAAAAATTTTTCTTGAAACAGAGCTCTATAGCCAAATTAAAAATCCAAACGTAAAGAAATGGATTCACTCAGCCAAGCAAATACGAAGCGATATGTTGCGATTTGAACCTTGGAGTTGATGCTTAGCCTAGTAAAAATCGTTCAGAAAAAGATACATAGCAGGGGACATCATCGCGATGAATGACAATGTCCGGCCCGAGCGTAGCCAGGCCTTTGGCTATGATGCGCTCTCGCGCATATCATTACGACTAGATAAAGTTGATCAAAAACGCTCTTAAAAGGATTTAGGCGATTTTTAATTGAGATAAGCTAGTTAAGATTCATGAAAAAGATTGCTGTTTTTCTTTTCGATTTGTTTACGGTTAGCGTCTTTGCGTTCTTGGGTTTTGTAGGAGCAAAATTTCTCTTAGGATTCGCAGCTCCAATTCCAATCGTGAGTAGTTTTCTAGCGGCTGGTTTGGCAATTTTCTTAATTAGATATTTGGAAATAGAGGATCGAATAGCACCTGTGCTATGCGCATTTGTGCTTGTGACAATGAAGTGGATGCCGACTTTTCTCGCTGGCTAGAAAATTGTTCAAATTAATTCGACCTAGTTCGCGGGCCAATACTGAGCGACTATGAACGCTATTGTAGGATCGGGGGGAACAGCTCATGTTCCCGGGGCAGTATGCAGACGTAGAGACAGGTGAAGACATCATGCTAAGCCATAACTGGCACCGGACCTATGACCCGACGCTGGGCAGGTATTTGCAAAGTGATCCAATTGGATTGGCGGGTGGGCTTAATCGCTATGCTTATGTTGGCGGGAATCCGGTGGGGTATGTGGATCCAAGGGGTGAGTCAGGGACCCTGACCATTTATGCGACGGGAGGCAATACTGGTCATGCGGCAATAGCATTTTCTCCTGATGAAGAAAAACCAAATAACGAATGTGAATGTAACACATATGCTTTCTGGCCTGGTCCATATTCTCATAGGCTTTATTCGGATGTCAAAACAGAGATCTTTGAAATATCCGGACTTTTACCCTAGATTGCAAATGTCCGCTAAGTGTGATAGGCGAAACTCCTTTACCAAAAGGAGGATTCTATGCGTGAACTGACACAGGAAGAGAAGGACTATGTGGCCGGTGGGCCGGGGTCAGAAAATGACAACACAAGAGGCGGCAATTAATATCCGAAAGGCAACTCGGTGAATTTATAATTTTTTTGATCGATTTTAGAACTGCTTGATTGATGATACGGGCGTGCATTACCTCCACGCCGACCATTTGGGCCGCCCGCAATTTGCAAGCGCCGCCGATGGAACCATCGTCTGGGATATGGCAAAGACCCCACACTTAACCTCGTTTTAAGCGCTTTCGGATAGGCTAAAAAGAAAAACGATCAGGGTGACAGCATGGACTTAGTTTTCGAATATATCGTTCCGGTTACAGGCATGGCCGCGTTCTTCTTGGGAATGCTCAGCCGGAATAATGCGAAGATGTTCAAGATCTTGGTTTTGCTCGCTTTGGCAGGCGCATTTGTTTATGTGAAGTTTTTTGAGACTTCCTATAGCGGCGGAGTATTGGAAACATTTGTTGGGCTTTATCAGGGCGGACAACCCCATGAGAAAATGGCCGTACATCTTGCCCCTATCATGTTTGTGACCGGCCATGTTGCGGCGCTGATCTATAAGGCGTTCTTTTACAAGGAAAAAGTCGAGACTATGCGCGAGCGTAAGCTTCGCGTTCAGGCCGAATATGATTTTTCAAAATTTGACTAAATCAGGGCGTCGCTGTCGCAGTTTCTGTGCGGCGTATACTGATCCCGCATGCCGCAATAAATCCGGCCATCAAAATCCATTCCAATAGACCAAAGACATTTCCGGATAAAACCGAGCTAGCCAGATAAGCAAGGCCTAGATATCCTGCCATGCGAACTGAGCGCCCCGTCCCGTGCAGGCTGCCCCATAATAAGAATGCGATAATTGGAAGACAGATGATCCAGAAAATCTGCGCCTGATCCCAAATGCCTGATATCATTGCGGGCACGAGGCAAAGCCCCGCCGTCAACATCATCAAAAATTTCGCTAGATTTAAACGCTTCGTATAAGTCATGTGCGGAGCTTAACCGCCCTGCCCTAATTTTTCGACAATGATCTGATACGAACTACGATTATGGTTAGGTAAGTGTTTATGTAATCCCAAATACCGCGCGGGCACCGGCAGCGTCTTTTTCAATTTGGGCCTTAAGGATCTCAAAGCTGTCGAATTTCTGTTCAGGCCTGATGAAACTGCGAAAGCGCACATCAACAGTCTGTCCATAGATATCCTGATCGAAATCGAAAATGTGAGCTTCAATGCGGGCTTCTTCACCGCCAACGGTCGGACGTGTCCCGGTATTGGCAACGGCCGGACGCCAAATCTCTTCACCATCTAGTCTGAGCTCGACGCAGTAGACGCCGTGCTTGGGCCGGATAAAGTCACCAAAGGGAATATTGGCCGTCGGAAAGCCAATAGTGCGGCCGCGCTGCGCGCCCAAAGACACAATGCCGTCAACCTGCCAGGGCCGAGACAGCATATGGGCGGCATGGAAAACATTGCCATTGCGGAGCGCGTCGCGAATTTCGGTCGATCCATATTTGCCGTAAAGCTTGTGGAGACCGACAGGCTTAACGGGCGTAACCCCAATGTCACGCGCCGCGCAGTGCTCGATCAGCGTATCAATATTCCCGCAGCGTTTTTTGCCATAGCCAAAATCATCCCCGACGACGACATGAGAAATTCCGAGGCCTTGGTGCAAGACCTGTTCAACAAATTGGATATCGTCCATATTGCGCAGCTTGTCATCAAACGGAATTTCATAGCAAATCGATATACCAAGCTCATCCAGAACCTGTCCTCGAACTCTGGGACTCATCAGAAGAAAAGGGGGAAGCTCCGGTTTGAAATAGCGGGTCGGATGTGGACTGAACATTGCGACAGCCAGAGGCTTATTGATCTTGCGGGCGACGTCTCTGGCGACATTGATAACGGCCTGATGGCCACGATGTATCCCATCAAAATTCCCCAAGGCAATGACCGCACCTTGGTCATCAGAACCCAGCCCGTCATAGGTTTGAATAACGCGAACCACCAGGGAAATTAGTCCGATTTAGGCCGCTTTTGCACCATGACGCCAGCATCACCGCGGCAGATCTGTTTGCCGTCGACAATGCAATAGCATTTCATTTTAACCCGGCCAGTCTTCTCATTGATCTCTGCCACTTCTGCGCGGCCAATGACCGTATCTCCGATAAAAGCCGGGCGGCGAAAGCGCAGGTTGAGCTCAACAAATACGGCGCCAGGACCTGGAAGATCATTGCCAAGGATAGCCGAGATCAAAGAGGCTGATAATGCGCCATGGGCAATACGCCGGCCAAACATGGTGGTTTTGGCAAATTCCTCATCCACATGCAGGGGGTTGTGATCACCGATAATATCGGCAAATGCATCAATCTTTTCGCCTGTGATTTCCATGGTCGACTCGGAAAACATGCCGACTTCAAGGTCTTCGAGATAATATTTGGGCTCATGGCTCATAAGGGGGCAACGCCTTTTTGGTAATTTAAGTCGCCTATTTAGGGATTTAAGGGCGAAAATACCACCCCGAATTTACCAGGATAATTTTGGCGCCATATAGCGCGCGGAAATCCCATGTTCCCCCAGCAAAGTTTTGAGCTTGCCGGCATTGCTTTCATGCAGACCATCCTGAATGAACAGACAATCATAGTCTTCCTGCTGAGCGCCCAAAAGATCCGTAAATATATTATCGCCAATAGCCAGAATACGGTCGCGCGGAATGTCATATCCTGCAATCTCTTCGACCCAGGCCCGGGATAGGTCATAAATAGGGGAATGCGGCTTGCCGGCATAGATGACCTTGCCGCCCAGCTGATCATACAGCTGCGCCAATGCTCCGCCGCAATAGATCAGCTTGCCGCCGCGTTTGACCCGAACATCCGGATTGGCACAGACCATGGATAATCCCATATCCGCAGCTTCTGATAATAGCCCTCGATAATCATCGGGGGTTTCCACATCATCATCAAACAGACCCGTGCACGAAATAAACTCAGCATCTTCGAGCGCGGAAAAATTCATATCAAGACCCGAATAAATGACATCATCCCGATCCGGGCCGAGTTTAAAGGCCGGGCCCGGCGCGCGGCGCGCAAGCTCATTAATCGTCGCATCTCCGGATGTGACAATGGCGTCGTAAGGCTCCCCCGGCACACCGACCTGTTCGAACTGGGCGGGGATTGCCGCCGACGGACGCGGAGAGTTTGAGATTAAAATCACAGGACCGCGCTCGGCGCGAAACCGCTCCAACGCGCTACACGCTTCGGGAAAAGGGACTTTGCCATTATGCATTACGCCCCAAATATCGCAAAGCAACGCATCGTAATCTTCGGCGATTTCCGCCAGCCCGGTAATTTCCGCAAAGTCTGTCATGGGCGTCATGTAGCAATTTAAAACTTTCGAACAAGAGTATTGTTGCTCAAATCACACACTAAAAAACAAATTGACAGAATGTCGCAATTAGTGCTTGCCTCAAAGATAGATCGCGCCTATCCGCGCCATCCAATTAACGCCCAGCTATAGAGGAGGGTTACATGCAAAGACTTTGCACCACATCACGAAACCCTTCTTTTAAATAAGGCAGGGCACAACCTCTTTTATTTTTATTGTAAGCTGACGCGCAATGCGCAGCGCTTGGTTATGCCCGCCTGAGCATCAGGATTTGTCATGGGCAATCTCCAAAGCGGCGTCGTATGTCGCCGCGTCATTAAAGTAAAATACAGCGCAGCTGTGTCCTCTGCTTCGGGAGGCGCAAATGCGTGAGGATATGTTTAAAGTCATTGTCGAACGTCCGCGCTGGGGCAGCCGGTCCAGGAATGTGAAGCTTCGTTATCTCAAGGAAGATGACGGTCGTATACGCATTTCGGGAAAGCGGCTGGCCTATGAACAGGGCGGTACAAAATGCCTTAACGAAAATCTCGCCCCCCTCCGTCGCTATCTACTCAAACAGCGTGGCCGGAAATGGGATGATGTATTTTCAGACATCTGCGCGCGCCTTGACACGGGTAGTACAGTAAAAATGCATGTGCGCGAACATCTGGATGATTTTGTCATTCGCAAGGTCCGTCTGGACGCAGACGGCATGTACTGGGCCGTTTCGCGTTGGGGCGCCCCCCAAAAACCGGATCAATGGTATCCGAACCTTTATGTCTGCCCTTATGATGGGCGGCTTAAGGAAAGTGAAAAGCTGCGGCAAAAACTCGGCCTTAAAAAGAGACGCTATCACACATGGCGTGATAGGCTGAACCAGAAGTCAGATGATTTGGTGCGACTTGGACGGCTTGAATTTTTGGTCCGTCTGAAAGGTTCATGGTTTTTACTCATCACTGACACCGAACCACTTTCAGGTTACGTCAGTGAAGTAGACATTTACGAAACCATTAGAGACGGACTTCGTTCGCCCGAGAAAACGTGGAACGTCCTAACCAAGAAACAACTCTCCAAAAAAGAGCTGAAAAAGCATGGCCTAAGAAACGGAGGCGATTATGAATAAACCTACTCTCATCGCCACCGAGCAAAGCTGGATGGAGGGCGAAGCCATTCGCCAGCTCGAAAACGCTGCTAACCTTCCCGGCATGAAGCGCGCGGCAGGACTGCCTGACCTGCACCCTGGCAAAGGCATTCCTGTGGGCTCAGCTTTCCTCTCAGAAGGCGTTGTTTATCCCCATCTGGTCGGCAATGATATTGGCTGCGGCATGGGGCTTTGGATGACAAACCGGACTGCCCATAGCTTCAAACTCGATAAATCGGTCAAAAAACTGAACGGCTTTGAAGAACCATGGGACGGCGACAGCGCAGGTGAATTACAAGCCGCGGGCTTGCCCTCTGATCTATGGCCTTACGCCCTTGGAACGATTGGTAGCGGCAATCATTTTGCTGAGTTTCAAGCGGTGCAAGAGGTATTCAACCCTGAACTGTTTGCAGGCAACGGCATGGATAAGAAGCAGCTTTATCTTCTGGTTCATTCCGGGTCGCGCGGGCTGGGCGAAAGCATACTACGCCGCCATGTCGATAAATATAAAGGCGGCAACCTCGCTGAAGGCGCGGCTGATTTTGACAGCTATATTCAGCGCCACAATCAGGCGGTCATTTGGGGTGTTCTTAACCGGCAAATCATTGCGCGGCGCTTTCTTGACGCGCTCGGCCTTAACGGTACACGCAGGCTCGATGTCTGTCATAACTCTGTCACGCCGCATCAAAATGGCTGGCTGCACCGCAAAGGCGCGGCCCCGGCGGATCAAGGGTTGGTCATGATCCCTGGATCTCGCGGCAGCCTGTCTTATCTAGTTCGGCCAATACTCGGAAAAGCCGATATTGCCTTGTATTCCCTCGCCCACGGCGCGGGCCGCAAATGGAAACGCTCCGACGCCAAAGCCCGACTGTCCCAGCGTTTTAAGGTCGCGGATCTGACTCGCACGGATTTGGGTGGCCGCGTCATCTGTGAGGATAAAGCTTTGATCTATGAGGAAGCCCCGCAAAGCTATAAAGATATCGGGCAGGTGATGTCGGATCTGGAAAGCTTTGGTCTGGTGGAAATTATTGCCAGTTTCCGTCCCGTGATCACTTATAAAACGAGGCGGCGATGAGTGATATAAGTCTGATGATATCATCCGGTGCCGGCCCGCGCGAATGCGAATATGCTGCGCACGGTATCGCCAAAGCTTTTCAGCGCGAAGCCAAAAGCGAAGGGATCAATGTCAATTTACTGGATAACGATAATCCGGGCTCTTTCACCCTGCGGCTCTCTGGCGCTAACGCGGAGGCGTTTGCGAGCGCCCGCTGCGGTACCATTCGCTGGGTCGGGCAAAGCCCGTTTCGTAAAAACCACAAACGCAAAAACTGGTTTGTTGGCGTCTCGCGCCTGCCTGAACTAACAGACATACAGGATATCAAAGACAGTGATATCCGCTATTCTGCAACCCGCGCCAGCGGCCCCGGCGGGCAGCATGTCAATAAAACGAATTCCGCCGTCCGCGCCGTCCATCTCCCAACAGGGATTGCCGTCGCGGCGCAGGAAGAGCGCTCTCAATACGCCAATAAAAAGCTTTGCCGAATTAAACTCGCGGCCATCATGGCCAGCGACGTCGAGCAGCAACAAATTAATTACCAGAAATCAAAATGGAAAAACCACAAAACTCTGGAGCGCGGTAATCCGATTAGAACCTATCAAGGTGGAAAGTTTAAGCTGAAATTTTAGGGTTTGTTAGATACTTTACCGCTCAACCCACCACCGGCTGAACGACGAGGAATAGGTTTCTATCATTTGTATTGTCCTGCCAAACGGACGGCGTTAAACCACCACGAAGCTTGAGATCAGCCTGGGCGAAATCTTCGCATTCGTCCGCGACTTTCTGACAAATATAGACCGCAGTGATTTTTTTATTATCTCCGTCACGCTTAATCGACACGTGGATATCATATCCCCCCTCAGCCTCATTCAAAGCCACCACATTGACCTTGCCATTAGTATGCTCGAGCGGGAAGCCAAACCCATGATCGCCAATTGTGCCATGAACCATATAACTTGCCTCGGCGTTCGGGTTTCGAACATCAAAATAGGAAAATGTCGCCCCGGTTCCCATCGCCAGCCCGCAAAATATCAAACCGGCCATATGCAGCCTGGACATTTTGGGCCGTGGCCGTGGCATATTCAGCTGTGCGTATTTTCTGGCAAGTCCCCGCACCAATTCACTTACGCTTTGTCCCTGACTTTCGGCCAACTGCGTCAGCTTTTCCTTCTCGTCAAAAGAAATCCGAATTTCAATTTTCTCAGATTTTTTCACAACAGTCTCCATAGCCTAGCGAAATTGCAAAACTAAACTGCAGAGCAATCCACCGCCGCGCAATCAAAAACCTGTCATGACACAGCAAGTTTCGTGTCATGACTTGATATTTTTCCTTCACCCTCTTGTAACCCGAAATCATTCTCCTAAATCTAGCCAAAACAAACTTCTGTCCAACCGGCGCTTGAAACCCACATTTTTTCTCCCCCGAATCCTTGACGCCATCTGACTCCATCCCTAAATGACCGCTGTTAGCAGTCGGACGTACCGAGTGCTAAAGAAATTAACCACTAACCAATCGAGAGAAGCGACTATGAAATTTCGTCCTCTACATGACCGTGTTCTTGTTGAACGCGTCAAAGAAGAAGCCAAAACTGCCGGCGGGATTATCATTCCTGACACGGCCAAAGAGAAACCATCCGAAGGCAAAGTTGTTGCCGTAGGACCGGGTGTCCGTGATGAAAACGGAAAATTCAAAGCTCTGGACGTCAAAAAAGGCGACCGTGTCCTGTTTGGAAAATGGGGCGGCACAGAAGTCACGATCGAAGGCAAAGAACTTCTGATCATGAAAGAAAGCGACATTATGGGCGTGATTGCCAAGTAAGGCAGACGCTCTTTTTTAAATTCTGAATAAACCAAAACTGGAGAATTATTATGGCGGCAAAAGACGTCAAATTTGGCTCAGATGCACGCGACCGCATGCTTCGCGGTGTCGACACACTGGCCAATGCAGTAAAAGTAACCCTTGGCCCCAAAGGCCGTAATGTTGTGATCGAACGCTCTTTCGGCGCGCCGCGCACCACGAAAGACGGCGTATCCGTTGCCAAGGAAATCGAACTTGAAGACAAGTTTGAAAACCTCGGCGCGCAAATGCTTCGCGAAGTTGCGTCTAAGACCAATGACAAAGCCGGTGACGGGACGACAACAGCGACAGTACTCGCACAGGCCATCGTTCGCGAAGGTCTAAAGCGCGTTGCGGCGGGCATGAACCCAATGGATCTTAAGCGCGGCATCGATGCAGCCGCTTCTGAAATCTCTGGCGACCTATTGAACAAAGCCAAGAAGATCTCAAAGTCATCTGAAATCGCTCAGGTCGGTACGATCTCTGCGAACGGCGAAGCCTCTATCGGTAAAATGATTGCCGAAGCTATGGGCAAAGTCGGCAATGAAGGCGTGATCACAGTTGAAGAAGGCAAAACAGCCGAAACTGAACTGGAAGTCGTTGAAGGCATGCAGTTTGACCGTGGTTACCTGTCCCCTTACTTCATCACGGACGCGGAAAAAATGCGCGCCGAAATGGATGATCCATACATCCTGCTAAACGAAGGCAAGCTGACATCGCTTCAGCCTATGCTGCCTATCCTCGAAGCTGTTGTTCAAACGGGCAAGCCCCTGATGATCATCGCTGAAGATATCGAAGGCGAAGCTTTGGCAACTTTGGTTGTTAACAAGCTGCGCGGCGGACTTAAGATTGCCGCTGTTAAGGCACCTGGTTTCGGCGATCGCCGCAAAGCCATGTTGCAGGACATTGCGATCCTGACCAATGGTACGGTTATCTCTGAAGACCTCGGCATTAAGCTTGAGAACGTTTCACTCAAAGATCTGGGCCGCGCCAAGCATGTCCACATCACGAAAGACGACACAGTTATCGTTGATGGATCCGGCAAGAAAAAAGACATTTCAGCCCGCGTTGAGCAAATCCGCGCTCAGGCCGAAGCGACATCTTCCGACTATGACCGCGAAAAGCTTCAGGAACGTCTGGCGAAACTCGCCGGTGGTGTTGCTGTCATCAAAGTTGGCGGTTCTACCGAGATCGAAGTGAAAGAGCGTAAAGACCGCGTCGACGACGCCCTGAACGCGACACGCGCTGCCGTTGAAGAAGGTATCGTCCCAGGTGGCGGTACAGCTCTGCTGCGCGCCTCACGCTTCATCGACTATAAAGGCAAAAATGACGACGAGAAGGCCGGTGTGGACATCGTTCGCGCAGCGCTTCAATACCCTGTGCGTCAGATCGCTGACAATGCCGGTGTCGAAGGCGCCGTTGTCGTCGGTAACATCATCTCTGAGAACAAAGCCAATTACGGCTATGACGCTCAGAATGAGAAATATGTCGACATGGTCAAAGCCGGTATCATCGACCCGGTCAAAGTTGTCCGGACAGCTCTGATGGACGCCGCCTCTGTTGCAGGTCTTATCCTGACAACCGAAGCCGGTATCGTCGACGCGCCAAAGCCTGACGCAGCCGGTGGCGGCATGCCAGACATGGGCGGCATGGGCGGCATGGGAGGAATGATGTAGCCTAGGCTACACTCATTCCGGACATGCCGAAGAATGTTTTTACAATCGGCGCTGATCAGCAAAGCTGAAAATTTGATCGAGGATCAAAATTTAGGCGCCGGTTGAAAATACTTCGGACAAACGTTTCAAGCAGGCTTTCGGGCCTGCTTTTTTGTTATCGATTAAGCACCGACTTTAAAATATGCACCGCTCTCGCCAAGAGCAGGAACTCATAAAATTATTGACTTGGGTAACACCATTGCCTACCGACGCGCCTGAAACTAATTGAGGCCGCCATGTATTTCATTGCGCATATCATCCCGCCGTCCATAGGCTAGTCTTAAGAGCCTCGCGCTTGGCCGAAAGGCCTGCGCTTTTTCAAAACACATTTTGGAGACTATCCAATGTATCTGCGGTTTATCGGGCCTTTCCCGACCCGCGGGGCATCGCGCGTCAGCAATTGTGATTATGGGATATTTCAGACCGCCTTTATGGCAAGGGATGACCAATTGATGGAGCCATATCTGGTTGATGAACTGATGAAAGAGATGGACTGGTTTAAAAAAAACCTGCCCTCTCCGGATGATCATCACTTTGACTATTGCGGCGCTAATGTCGGCATCTGCTGGTTTCGCGATGACGCGACAACCATGATCCGGCGTACTCGCCGTATGGTCGATATATTGCGCGCTGGTGATATCTGGGTCACTGAATCTCGTACCGATAATCCGGGACGGATTTTATATCGGGATGATTATCAGGTCATTGCCAAGCCCCGCAAAAGTACCCCCACAAAATGGGGACAAACACAATCGTCATTCCGGCATTAGATGCCGGGATTTTATATCCCTCCCCGCAAGGGGGAGGGAGTTTCTTTAAATGGAGGCTATCATGCCAAAATACATCAAACATAATCCTGACGATCCTTGCTTTCGAGGTCACGTCCAAACGCCGTAAAGGCTTCCCGTCAGAAACTCAGGTCAAGCGCGGATACCGTACGATCAAGGGCGGGCAGATCGAACTGATTGAGAAGCTCGGCCGCAACGATCCCTGCCCTTGCGGCTCGGCGAAAAGCTTTCAAGAGATGTTGCCTGAAATCAGGGAAGCATGACGGAGCCAATCGTCATGACTATTGGCGATAGCTAAACATCAATCCCCCTCCATAAGGAGGGGAAAGTTGAAAGTTTTGTCTATCTGTGCTAGAAGCTTTCCCATGACAACCTTTCGTTCAAAAATTGATCTGTGGCTTATTCTAGTATTAGGAGCAGCCTTGTTATTGCCGGTGGCGCTGGTCCTAATGAATGAACCTAAGAACCCCTCGGACCCCCTTATTACGGGATTGATAACAATATTGCTCGTCGCATTTATGGGCTGGCTGTTTTGGGCAACCCGTTACAAGGTCGATACAGAAAAGCTGGTGGTTCATGGCGGGCTATATACGCTTCGAATTCCCTTAGCCGAAATCCGGTCCGCCCTTCCAAGCCGCAGTCTATTATCCAGTCCAGCCCTTTCCCTGGACAGGCTCGAGATCAAATATGGCGATAATAAGAGAGTCCTTATATCCCCCAAGGATAAAGAGGGATTTTTGCGCGCCATCAGACAAAGCGGCACGTAAAACTCTCGGAACTCCTTTTCTGTCTAGTAACCATTCAACCAAAGCATTGCTTTCGGATCGCAAGACCCTTATCGCTCGGCGCAAGCCAAGGAAAAGCCATGAAAATCCTCGTCCGAAATCTCGCACGCCTCACGACCGAAGAGACGATTAAATCCAAATTTTTGCCTTTTGGGACGGTTCAATATTGCAAGCTGATCATGGATGAAACCTCTGGAGCGTCCAAGGGGTTTGCCTTTGTCGAAATGCCGAAAGCCGGTGAGGCTAAAGTCGCCATAAAAACCCTCAATAACATTGAATTGGAAGGCGCACGAATTCGGGTCAAGCGCGCCCAGAAAATATCCACGCCGTCACCAGAGCAAGACTTTAAGACTTAGTCATTTGACACACTGGCCCAAGCGCTATAGGCCGCGCGCAAGGCTCGATCAAAAAAAACGGAAGCGGAGCCTTCTGAGGCTTTCGTTAATCCCCCGAAAGCCAATATGAGCCTTTTTAAATCGTTAAACCTAGCCGCCCCAGTGCAGAAAGCTCTGGAGAGGCTGGACTATACGACGCCAACACCCATCCAGGCCAAAGCCATACCGGACGTTGTGAACGGGCGGGACTTGATGGGGATCGCGCAGACAGGCACAGGCAAGACAGCGGCCTTCTCATTGCCGACCCTTAGCCATATTGCGAATACACCCAAGCATGCACCGAAGCGCGGGGCACGCGTATTGATCCTGGCCCCGACCCGCGAGCTGGCCTCGCAAATTGCAGTATCGGTTCGCGATTACGGAGTTTGCATGCCTGAATTGACTGTGGCTTGCATATTCGGAGGCGTTCCGATCCAGCGGCAAATCAAAAAACTTGTGCGCGGTAATGATGTATTGGTCGCCACGCCCGGGCGACTGATTGACCTGATGAACCGTAAAGATGTGCGCTTGAATGATATAGAAGTTCTTATTCTGGATGAAGCCGATCAGATGATGGATATGGGCTTTATCCATGCCTTAAGGCAGATCGTCCCCCACCTCCCGAAAGAGCGTCAGACATTGTTTTTTTCTGCGACAATGACTCCGCAGATAAAAAAACTTGCGGCTCAATTTCTAACAGATCCCATCCATGTATCCGTCGCGCCGCCCAACACGACAGCGGAGAAAGTCTTGCAGTCGGTCATTTTTGTGGACAAGAAAGAAAAGCAAGACCTATTGTCGATTAAATTGCTCGATAAGGCGATTGAAAGAGCCCTGATATTTACGCGAACCAAGCATGGTGCCGACCGTGTCGTCAAACGTTTGGCCAAGGTCGGCATTGAGGCTGTGGCTATCCACGGAAATAAAAGTCAGGGACAGCGCACGCGCGCTCTCACAGCATTCCGTGAAGCACGGGTCAGATTCCTGGTGGCAACCGACATTGCGGCGCGCGGTATCGATATTGAAGGGATCACGCATGTTTTCAATTTTGAAATTCCCAATGTTCCTGAACAATATGTTCACCGTATTGGTAGAACCGGACGCGCCGGACGCGAAGGCCGCGCCGTTGCTTTTGTGGATACAGAAGAACGCAGCTACCTCAAAAGCATTCAAAAGCTCCTTAAAGTTCAAATCCAGGTAGACCCGTTACCCGAAAACTTCAACGCCAAGGCTGCAGAGGTAAAAAAGCGTTCGCCCCTGCCTAAACCTGACAAAGCCGAAGCTGTCCATAAACCGCGCCAGGATCCGCGCCGTAAAAAATTTCCAAAGAAGAAAAAGACTGCCGATAAAAGCGAAGGCGTAAAGACCAAGACCCCAGAAACCAATGACGCAGGTAAGGCTAGTAGCCCCAAAAAGAATAATAAATCTAAACGCAACAAACGACATCAAACTGAAACGCATCATACATCGGAAGGCACACAAGCCAAAAACGATAAACCGCAGTCAAAGCACGCCCATAAGAGGCGCCCAGGCTCCCATAAAAGTGGTTCATCCCAGGAAACCGGCAAGCCAAATAAAGACACGTCAAGCACAAGCAAATCGGAGCGAAAGCCTTTTAAAAAGCGCTCAGCATATGGCGACCGCGATGATGGCTTGCAGCCCCCTAAACGCAAAGGATCGGGTTCGAAATCGAGACAAAACCGAAACGGAAAAGTCAAATTTAAACGCAAGCCCAAACCTGGTGCGAGCGCGGCTCGCAAAGCCTCCAAGCCATAATAGCAATTAAAACAATTATACAGCCATTGCCTGTGAAACATCCCAGCTCATAAGGGAAAGCAATGCAATTGAGACGATCAACAAATACATAAACCCGACGGCATAGGATGCCAGGAAGGTTTTAAACCACCCCCGACCAAACATTTTTTTGAGAGACAGGGGCAGATAGATTAAAAGCAAAATAAAAATGCCTTGAAATACTGGCCCGCCGGGAAAAACTTTGGAGAGTAGTATTCCTGACAAAAACAAGAAAAACGCGAAGCCATGGATATAGGCTGCATGGACAAGATGATCGAAAAGAAGTCCCTTTTTCTTATCCCGGATAAACAAAGCTCCAAATAACATTGTAAATGGCATCATGATAAACATTAAGCGCGGCAGCCACTTATTGAAACTCGACGTCACAATTGCCGGATTTTTAATAAAACGCATTAAAGCGTCTTGATTCTGAGCGCCCCCAAAGCTTTCGCCATTTAGTATAATCCCTCCATCCGCATTTTCCGTATCCGTTTGAATGCCAATCGTCGGAAGATTTTGAATGATCTCGGGAACCTCTTCACCTTCTTGGATTGCAGTTTGGATCTTCTCGTCAACTTCATCGGTAACGTCTCCGAGTATGGCGGCGGCCTCTGCTTGTGTTTTTTCAGACCTGCCCGCCAACCAGATTTTCAAGAGATCAAAATTACGATCTTCATTTCGCGCGTCAATATCGCGTTGTCGTTCAAAAAAATTGATATCCCAATCTGTCTCCAGATCCTCAAAAACCATTTCATCCAATGGCTTAACAATCCCATCTTTAACTTTGGCCTCAATATCGACACTCACTAGGTGTGTATTGGTCCAGTTCATGAAGCCAAACAAAATGATCGACATGGCCAAATAAACCCGAACCGGAGAGGACCAGTGGGATCGCCGCCCATCGGCAAATTGGCGAGCTACCAAACCGGGCCGAAATAACAATGCCGCCCAGCTACGCCACAATCGAGAGTCCAAGGAAAAAATAGATCCGATGAGTTCGCCCGCTAATGCAAAAATCGATCGACGATAATTGTCGTTCTTTTGCCCGCATTCGGTGCAATATAAACCTTTCATTGGGGCCTTGCACGAGAAACATTTAACGTCTTGATTTTGATCAGGCACATTATCGGACGCCAGCATTGCCGCAACAACGGCCACTTCGGTCGCATCTACTTCCGTTTCGATCATATGCCCTCCGCTCGGATCCTTTATGACATAAAATTTTCCGACAGAAAACATTGCAATTAATATTTCCGTCCGCCAATCAGAATTATGCTTATTGCGCTTGATCACATTGTTTTGCTCTGTCGGGATTTTGAAACCGCCAAGTCCGAATATACAGCTCTTTTTGGCGTGCCCCCTGACTGGCTGTCTAAAAATGATCACACCCAAAGTGCCTTGTTCAGGACCGGAAACACCGGATTTGAAATTCTCGCGCCAACTCACGGAAGCGACGCGGCAAGTCGGTTTGAAGAAATTTTAGGTGGGAATGACGGTGTGCTGACATCTCTGGCATTTGCTACGGATGATATCGAAAACGCTCATCATGTATTAGCGCGGCGCGGCCTAAGTCCATCAGATATCAGTGACGGGCAAAGCGTGAATTTAATCTCGCGATCTGAACGAAACTGGCGAAGGTTGCGTTGTTCCGACAATAGCTGCGCAGGGATTAAGACTTTTGTTCTGCAGAATGGCTCAGAACATCCCCCGATAACAGTGCCCAATGGATTGGCCCTAGATCATTTAGTTATTAATACGCCGAATCCTGAGCGAACGATTGCCCATTATGGCGGTAGACTCGGCCTTCGTTTTGCGCTCGACCGTACAATTGAGGATTTTCAAACCCGGTTTTTGTTTTTTCGTATCGGCGGATTAACCTTGGAAATCATCTACAAATTAGATGAGCCACATGACGCGGCCGACCTTGATTCAATATGGGGACTAACTTGGAAAGTCGATGACCTGAAAGCCGCTCACAGGCGCCTTAAAGACGCCGATGTTCACCTTTCCGACATCCGGACCGGCCGAAAACCGGGTTCACAAGTTTTTACAGTGAAAAGCCATTCGACAGGCATTCCGACGCTATTTATTGCTCATGAGAAACGCGGATTAAACCGGTAACCAAAACTTAACTTTAACTTCGCAATTTCAGTTTCTGTCATAAACTTGCCATAGTTTTTTAAGAATATAGCCGTCAAAGTTCAGATGGCTCAAATGTATAAGAAATACATACTCAAGCAACCGGCATCTCGCAGCGGTATAATAGGCGCGTTTTACGTGGCGATTATTCCTGTTGTATTGGGACTTATTGTTTTGTCCGGGTTTGCCAAGCAAGAGTTTGATTATGATCAAGCTTTGAACCTGCCCCTAGCTGTCGCATTTATTTTCGGAACGCCCGTTGTCGCCTGGCTGACGCAGGACGCCATAAAGTCTCGCGGGATCGTGACATATTGGGACATTTTTGAAATTGGCTTGACCCGAGCGACAATCCTTCAAACTTTTTTTGGTGTTATTTTCTTAATTTTTTATGTTATTTTGGCAAACGATAAAATTCCTGTGTCCCAAATGTTCAGTACAGGACTAATGATGCAAACCATATTATGGGGGGTCGTAACATTACCCTTATCCTTGGTTTGTGCCGTTGTTTTCAAGTTGGCCGCCATGCGTCCAGTTTACAGATAACGCCCTTTAGAATTGGGTTTTGCGCTCGCTTTTAACAACGAACTCCTCTAGAGTTAAAGGGTTATAACTTCGCGATTCGAGGGAACGATCTCACATGGCAGAACCAGCCGGACAACAAGCCGAATATGGCGCAGATAGCATCAAAGTTCTTAAGGGACTGGATGCCGTTAGAAAACGCCCTGGAATGTATATCGGTGACACAGATGATGGATCTGGATTGCACCACATGGTGTATGAAGTTGTCGACAACTCCATCGATGAGGCATTGGCAGGACATGCCGATCATGTCCGAGTCACTTTGCATCCAGATGGATCTTGCTCAGTTCGGGATAATGGCAGGGGTATTCCTGTAGCGATTCACGAGGAAGAAGGCATTTCAGCCGCCGAAGTGATTATGACACAACTTCACGCTGGCGGAAAATTTGATCAAAATTCGTATAAGGTCTCAGGGGGGCTTCACGGCGTTGGGGTTTCGGTTGTCAATGCGTTGTCGGTCAGTCTTGATCTGACCGTTTGGCGCGACGGTAAAGAGCACTTTGTCCAATTCAGTCACGGGGAAACGGTAGCACCACTTAAGGTAGTCGGAGAGGCCCCTAAGGAAATGCGTGATGGAAAAGAACGTGTCTTAACGGGAACCGAAGTGAGATTTCTTCCATCAGAAGAAACATTTACGATGGTTGAGTTTGATCGCGACACGTTAGAACGCCGGCTTCGAGAGTTAGCCTTCCTCAATTCCGGAGCGCGAATAATCCTAACAGATGAACGCCCGGCAGAACCCATCGTCACAGAGCTTTATTACGATGGCGGCATCAAAGCTTTTGTTCAACATTTGGATGCCAATAAGACAGCGCTTCTGGAATCGCCAATTTCAGTTATCAAAGAAATCGATGGCATCACCGTAGAGGCTGCGATGTGGTGGAATGATAGCTATCACGAGAACGTCAAATGTTTCACGAACAATATCCCTCAAAGAGATGGCGGAACCCATTTGGCTGGGTTTAGAGGGGCCTTAACCCGGACCATAAACAAATATGCGGCCGAGAGCGGAGCTGCGAAGAAAGAGAAAGTTTCGATCTCCGGCGATGACGCGCGCGAAGGATTAACCTGCGTTCTGTCGGTAAAAGTTCCTGATCCGAAGTTCTCTTCACAAACCAAAGACAAACTTGTTTCGTCCGAAGTACGCCCAGTCGTTGAAAGCGCGATGAATGAGGCGCTTGGCGAATGGTTCGAAGAAAACCCCACCGAAGCCAAAAACATTGTTCAGAAAATTATCGAAGCCGCCGCCGCACGCGAAGCAGCGCGCAAAGCTCGAGACCTGACCCGACGAAAATCGGCTCTCGATATCGCTTCACTTCCCGGCAAGCTCGCCGACTGTCAGGAGAAAGACCCGTCTTTATCCGAACTCTTTATCGTTGAGGGAGATTCCGCGGGCGGCTCAGCGAAACAGGCGCGAGACCGTAAAAACCAAGCTATCCTGCCGCTTAAAGGTAAAATCCTCAACGTTGAGCGTGCCCGCTTTGATCGAATGCTGTCATCACAGGAAATCGGCACGATGATTACGGCGCTTGGGACGGGAATTGGCCGCGAAGATTTTGATATTGAGAAATTACGCTACCATAAAGTCGTTATAATGACCGATGCGGATGTTGATGGCGCTCACATTCGGACTCTTCTGCTGACATTCTTCTTCCGCCAAATGCCAGAACTTATCGAGCGCGGATATTTATACATCGCTCAGCCGCCACTATATAAGGTGGAACGCGGAAAATCGGCTCGTTACCTTAAAGATCAGGATGAACTCGATGACTATCTTATCGAAGCCGGATCGCAGGACTCGTCTCTGACCCTTGAGAACGGAACTGTCATCGCAGGTGCAGACCTGATGCGACTATCAAAAGAAGCTTTAGCGGCTCAAAGCCTGATCAACCGCCTTAAATCTGAAGCGCCGGACAGCGTGATAGCGCAGGTTGCAATAGCTGGTGCGCTCGGCCCCGATGCAAGCCAAACTGAGATTGATGAAGCCGCGAAACGCCTCGATATGATCGCTGATGAAGGTGAAGATGGCTGGTCGGGTCAGTTTGACAGTGACGGCTCTTTGGTGATGCAAAGGGATGTACGCGGTGTGACGGAACGCGTCGTAATGCGACCGCATTTCCGTGATAGCGCTGATGCGCGGCGGTTACACCGCATGGCTCCTGAACTGAAAGAAACCTATAACGGGATAGCCCGCTTCAAACGGGGTGATAATGATCCTGTTGATATTTACGGTCCCGCTCAAATGCTCGAGACCGTATTTGAAGGTGGACGCAAAGGATTTAAAATCCAGCGTTATAAAGGCTTAGGCGAAATGAACCCTGATCAGCTCTGGGAAACAACACTCGATTCCAATGCGCGTTCATTGCTTAAAGTCAAAGTTGAGGCAGCTGATGCATCAGATGAGCTTTTCACTAAACTGATGGGCGATGTTGTAGAACCTCGCCGCGAATTTATCATCGCAAACGCGCTCGATGCAGACGTAGATAGCTGATTACCTGAACAATATCTTAACCGACTATTCCGTTTTTGTTCAGCCCCGTCTTGTGATATTTAGGTGAACAAGGAGGATTGGACATGCGCGTTTTATATCTCATGCTTACCGCAATTGGGATCGCTCTTTTTTGGGTGGCAAGCGCGGAGGCCACTAAACCGACCTATAATTGTGCAAATATTCGCTGTGCTTCGGGCAGCTGCATAGACACGCCTGACGGCCCAATCTGTCAAACCCAAACCCTGAGCTGCGCGAATGTTTTATGTCAACAAGACCATAAATGCGTTGAATCGTCAACGGGACCACAATGCGTGCCAAATGTCACCCATCCCGCTCAGCCACCGACATGGCATTATCCGCAATATCAGCAAAGCTGCGCTTATGGCGGTTACTATTCTTATGGACAATTGATTTGCAATCCGCCGCCAGCTTGGCGCAATCCTTACCAGTATGGCTGGGGTTATTATGCTCAGCCGCCTCGTTATTATCCCGCCCCACGTCCGCGTGTGCCGTGGCATCCCTGGGGTCCAGATATCGCGCAACCAGATTCTGCGCCGGATAACAACAGCAGATTTTGCACGATGGAATATGACCCAGTCTGCGCAGAAAAACCTGTCTTGTGTGTGAGAGCCCCCTGCCCTCCCATTCGGAAAACATTTAGCAATAGCTGCAAAGCCGAAGCAGAAGAGTATACGGTGCTTTACAAAGGCCAATGTCAATAAAAGCAACACTTCACAATGACATCTTTCCAGTCTAAGGCTCCGTGATACGGAGCTTTTTTATGGCCATCGCCAGACCCATTGATCGGCGTCTATTTTTCTGGTTTGACCGGGCACATACTCTATTGTCCAAACGTGCCGACGCACATCTATCAATCAATTCGGGATTGAGCACGTCTCAAGCATCAGTCCTTATTTATCTAGGTTTCCACGATCAATGCGGGTTATCTGATCTAGCGGAAGGAATCGGGCGCAACAATCCAGCTGTAACAGGTCTTGTTAACCGCATGGAGAAAGATGGTCTGGTTACACGCATACACGGCGGGCTGGATGGCCGACGCAGAAAAGTCAAACTAACTGATCTAGGATGGAAAAAACGCGAACAGGTCCAGGAAGACTTCCGAATTTTCAATGAAAGACTAGCCAAAGGCTTGACGCAGACCGAAATGGATGCGGTATTAAAGTTTTTGACCCTGGCACCCGATAACTTAGACGCCGAAAGATAAGATGGCTAAACCAAAGAAATCTAAACCCGCTATTATTCAGGTTGATATTGTTTCCGATATAGTTTGTCCGTGGTGCTGGCTCGGAACGCGTTATTTTTTCAAAGCGGCTAAACAATCAAAACACACCATCAAGGCCACGTGGCGGCCATACATGCTGGACCCGACTGTTCCAGTGGGCGGCATGCCCTACCGCGAATATATGAAAAGTAAATTTGGTGACGGGCCCTCCAATAAGTTTAAAGCCATGCGGGAGCATCTGGAGAAGGCTGCACCTGACGTAGGAATAAATTTCAATTTTGGCGACATCCCTATGCGGCCTAATACGCTTGACGCCCACAGACTCATGCGCTGGGCCAGCGGACAGGATAGCGGCGATGCAGCAGCAGAAGCACTATTCAAAGCCTTTTTCGATGAGCTCAAAGACATTGGCGATCACAAGATATTGGCAGAAATAGCGGGTGAAATCGGGTTGGACTCGAATCTGGTTACTGATCTTTTGAGCAAAGAAGACGATAAAAATGCTGTTCGGGAAGAGATTATGTTTTTCCGAAACCTCGGTGTTTCCGGCGTACCGTGCTTTATTTATCAAGGTCAATTCGCCGTACAAGGCGCGCAGGATGTAGCGGCGCATTTAAAGGTCATGGAAGAAGCAGCTAGTCTTCCTATCAATAGCTGAGGAAACAACGTATGATTATGTCTAACACTCAAATCGTAGCGCTTTATGCGGGGATCAACCTGATAATTCTGCCTATCCTGATGTTTCGTGTCGGGCAGCTTAGAAGTTCAACCAAGACATCGTTGGGAGATGGTGAAGACTTCCAACTGTTATCCAGAATTCGTGCCCATGGAAACTTCGCTGAAACAACACCTTTTGCGCTCGTGGGCTTATTTATAGTTTCGATGTTTACAGGGGTTCCGGCCTGGCTCATGCATGTATTTGGCGGAGGATTTACCCTAGGCCGGGTTTTTCATGCTCACGGTATGGCAAAAGGAAATGCTTTGGGCAAAGGCCGCATCATCGGAACGCTATTGTCGGTGCTGACTTTTTTCGGTATGGGCGGCTATCTTTTATTCAGAGCCTTCACAGGATAAGCATGTCTGATCCCATTTCGCCGGAAGCCCTACGTCCGGCGCTAGAACTACTTTTGTCCAAGGCAAAAAGTTTCGGAGCGGAAAAAGCCGATGCGGTTGCCACTCATGGACGCTCTGTTCACGTGACCGTGCGAGGCGGTGAAATGGAAGAAGTGGATAATAGCGAAGGCCGAGATATTGGATTACGTGTATTAATCGGTCAGCAGCAAGCCTGCGTATCCAGCTCAGATCTCTCAACTGTATCTTTGGAAAAACTTGCTGAACGTGCGGTAGCAATGGCGAGACTTGCGCCGGCTGACCCATTTTGCGGAATTGCTGAGACGTCCGCAAATTCTGAGAACGTTGCAGATCTCGAACTTTTTGATCCGACGGAGTTCACGCCCAATGAGCTTCTAGACCGTGCCTTGCGGATTGAAGCCGCGGCTTTAGACGTCAAAGGCGTTACTCAAGCCGAGGGCATGACCGCTGATTGTTCCAGTTCTGCTGTCTGTTTTGCAACTTCGGACGGTTTCAATAAGGGCTGGTTATCATCTCATCACGGACTATCGGGTATGGCGCTGGCGATCTCCGGTGATGAAATGGAAAGAGACTTTGATTTCCACAGTTCGAGATGGTTTGAAGATCTAAGAGACCCCGAGAGTATCGGACTCCGTGCCGGTGAACGGGCGATTGCCAGACTGGGAGCGAAACAAATAGCGTCTGGAGAAATGCCCGTTTTGTTTGATCATCGTGTGTCAGCCTCATTATTGTCCGCATTTCTGGGTGCAATTAACGGCCGGGCTATCGCGCGGGGAACATCTTTTCTCAAAGAGAAAATGGGCGAAGCTATTTTCAGAAAATCTGTGAATATTATTGATGACCCATTAATCAAACGCGGACACGCTTCGAGGCCCTGGGACGGCGAAGGTGTTAATGTCCGGCAAATGCATTTGATTAAAGATGGAATATTGAAATCCTGGCTTTTGAATACATCCGCCGGAAAACAACTCGGTTTGCAGACGACTGGTCACGCAGCCCGCGGGATTGGATCTCCGCCCGGGATAGCACCATCCAATAGCTATATAGCAGCGGGCCTAAAAAGCCCTGCCGATTTGATGAAGGACATCGGCAAAGGTCTTTTGGTCATGGAAATGTTTGGTCCGTCACTCAATCCCAATACGGGTGATTATAGTGTTGGTGTAGCCGGATTTAACATCGAAAATGGCGAACCGACACATGCCGTTTCTGAAATAACCATCGCAGGAAATATTTTGGATATGTACAAAACACTTGAGCCGGCCAATGATTTACTCTTTGAATCATCTGCGTCGGCACCAAGCCTGTTGATAGAAAGAATGATGATTGCCGGACAATAGCCCCATATGCGTCTCCTTTGAAGAGGATTTAGACCTGATCAGTCAAGCTGTGGTTGGCGCTGGAAAGATTGCTCGCAATGCCTTCATAGACAAGGACGATGAGGTTTGGGATAAAGGGTCAGGTCATCTTGTAACTGACGCAGATATTGCGGTGAATAATTACCTATCAGATGTCCTACAAAAAGCTCGGCCTCATTACGGCTGGCTTTCCGAAGAAACCAAAGATGACTACTCCCGTCATGCGTGTCCGCGTACATTTGTTGTTGACCCGATTGACGGTACCCGTGCCTTTATAGACCGTTCACCAAACTTTGCGGTGTCAGTGGCAGTTATAGAGAAAGGGCGCCCGGTCGCTGGCGCGCTTTATAATCCTCTTAAGGACGAATTATATGAAGCGACACTTGGGGGCGGTGCGCATTTGAACAAAAAACCCATTCAAGTATCTGATCGGAAAAAGCTGGAAGGGGCTCGAATGGTTGGATATCCGCGCAAATTTCGGAAGCTGGGATGGCCTGAAATGAATGTACGGGTTGCGAATTCCATGGCCTATCGCATTGCATTGGTGGCGAGCAATCAGGCCGATGCGACCGTATCTTTTACACCCAAATCAGATTGGGATCTTGCGGCCGCCGAATTAATAGCAACCGAAGCTGGGGCATTGATTTGCAATTTACGCGGTGAAGAATTTCGGTACGATCAGAACTCGACGTCTGAATTTGGCGTTATTTGTGCTGGCCCGGACCTCCAGGCTTTGTTATTAGATCGCGTGAGTCTGGTCGTTGAGCAGTTTGAAACCAGCAAGGACCGGAAAAAAGATTTTGGATTTATGGGGACTCGAATGTCAGACCGAAATAAAGAAAGTGAAAATGTTCAGCTATTGCACCTTGTCATCGGCGGGGAGCTAGTTGATCCAAACAAGACCGAATTCATTGATCTGGAGAAGGTCGATTTCGTAGGAGCTTATGGCAGTTATGCCGAGGCCAGAGCTGCATGGCTCGGAGCCGCTCAGCGGACTGTTGATAATGCCCATATGCGTTATTTCGTGCTTCACGCCCACGAGTTAATCGACCCGGACAAAGACGGGTACATTGGCTAAGAAAAAGTCAAGTTTAACAAACACTGACCGCCAGAGGATTAAACGCCTCTGGCGCGACTATATTTGGCCGCAAAAATCTAAACTCTTTGCGGCCATATTTTTTATGGCTCTACTCGCCGTCGCAACCGCCGCTTACACTTGGGTTGTTAATATCGTTGTGAATGAAGCGACTGACCTTGGGGATGGACAGAACGCGATAGTAACGGCCAAAAAATACGCTCTGACCATATTACCAATCCTTATCGGAATCCCACTGATTTCTGGCATCGCCAATTACGCCCAAAGGATCCTGGCTAATTCGATCGCACTAAACGCGGTCGGTGATATGCAAAAGCAGATGATATCGGCCTCACACAGCGCGGATTATGCCAGCTTCAGCCGCGAGCCGACAGGGAAGCGAATTTCGAAATTTGTCAGTGACGTATCTGTAATATCTGGCGCACTTATCCGGGTATTATCCAATTTAATCCGAGACTTATTGACCGTGATTTTCACGATCATAGCCATGTTATGGCAAAACTGGATGCTGAGCTTGGCCATGGTAATATTCGCCGTTGCGATTTGGCCGATCATCGCAATTTCACAAAAAATGCGTGGTTCAGCCAAGGACGTGCAGGAGCATGTTGGCCTCATTACATCAGAGCTCAAGGAAAGCTTTGGCGGCGCGCGAATGATCAAAACTTATGGTCTTGAAAATCATGAAGAAAACCGTCTCGGCAAAAGCTTTGACGAACGCATTCGTTTATATCTTAAACTTGTCAGCCAGCAGGCTCGTGTTGATCCTATTCTGGAAGTTCTCGGCGGACTGGTTATTGCGGCTATCGTTATTTTTGGCGTTTATCAGGTCAGCGCTGATCTTGCGACAGCTGGGTCTATCGGCGCAGTCCTGACAGGTATTATGATCCTGAGTCCGAAACTGCGCGCTCTCGGCACCCTCAACAATGTTATTCAGGAAGGTCTCTCTAGTCTTACACGTATCTTTGATGTGATTGATGAAGAACCTAAGATTATCGACCGCGATAACGCCAAACTTCTCGAAAGACCGGAAGGTATGATTCGGCTTAACGACGTCAGTTTTGCTTATGAAGACGGAACTGAAGCCCTGCGCGGCGTGTCAATCGAGGCGAAACCCGGCGAAATGATTGCGCTTGTCGGCGAAAGTGGTGGCGGGAAATCTACTGTTATCAATTTAATGCCGCGCCTTTACGATGTTACCGAGGGCGTCATTGAAATCGATGGCCAGGATATTCGTGATTTTACCCTCCAAAGTTTGCGACGGAACATCGCCTTGGTTTCTCAAGACGTGACATTGTTTAACGACAGCGTTGCCGCCAATATAGGTTTTGGAGATAAAGACGCGACCATTGAGGACATAATCGCCGCGGCAAAAGCCGCTGCCGCCTATGATTTTATTGTGGCACTGCCAGATGGTTTTGATACGGTCATAGGTGAAGACGGGGATACGCTATCGGGTGGACAAAAACAGCGCTTATCCATCGCACGAGCAATTTTGCGCGACGCCCAAATATTACTACTCGACGAAGCCACATCTGCCCTGGACGCTGAGTCAGAAGCCAAAGTTCAAACCGCTCTCGAGTCCCTAGGAAAAGGCCGAACGCAAATCGTCATAGCTCACCGCCTTTCAACTGTGAAAAAAGCCGACCGGATTTATGTTTTAGAAAAAGGCAAAGTTGTCGAAACTGGCACCCACGCTAGTCTATCACGCAAAAAGAACGGGGTTTATGCGCGGCTTAGAGAATTGCAAAACGGGTGACCAGTTACTCCGCACTGCCCCAATAATTATAAGCGAGAATTTTAGGCCCGGGAATATACATCTCATCCAGCTTGTTTATCTTGAGACCGGCTTGTTTGAAAAGATCAGGAATATTGCGTCCGGAATGACAGCCGCCTGCTAGTTTCTTCCAAACCGGGTCAATTCTACTTTGCCATTTAGCCACTTTGGCATCTGGTGCCATTCCATGTTCTGTAAACAGGATTTCGCCACCTGGTTTTAAAATTCGTCTCATCTCGTGAAGAGCTTTTACAGGATCTGGGATAGTACAAAGCGTATAAGTGCAAACAACGGTATCAGCCATATTGTCATCCAAAGGAATTTCTTCCCCGGATAGGCCGATACGTTCAATTTCTATCGGGCAATTTTCCCGATGTTTAGCACTGCGTTTCCAGATATGATCATCTGGATCAACACCAATGATTTTAGAGACCTGCTCTGGATTATAGTGCGGGAGATTCAGCCCTGATCCAATTCCAATTTCCAGGACAACACCCGTAGCATCTGGAACAACTTTTTCGCGCTGTTTTGTAATCGGCCCAATCCCGCAGGCCTTATCCAAACAGCACGGCAGAATATGTTTTGCGTAAAATCCCATTTCCTATCACTCCCGCTTTAGTACCGTGTCCGTTACAAAACTCCCGACCCGACCGGCCATAAAGCGTGACTTTACATCTACGGGATCATAAATCGTTTCGACCCAGTCCATAAAATTAATCGGGCTTTTGGCATTATAGGCCAGGTATTCCTCAAAAAAGAAATCGAGCATGCCCGTCTTGCCGTGTTTAATATGCATATATTTGAACGACAACTGCCTAATGGCGGTTTCAATAGGCTCGCCCAATTTAAAGTGACGATACAAAACCCCCATTATACCCGTACGGTCCGCCCCGGATTTACAATGCATAACCGCCGGATATTCGATTTTTTCAAACAGTTCTTTCGCGGCTTTGATTTTGGCTACTGAATGAATATCGCGGCTAAACATCCGGAAGTTTATAAGCGTCAACCCGTGTGCTTCACAGGCTTCGCGCTCAAGCAGGTAAAATCCTTTCGGGCTTTCAGCGCGCAAATTCAGAACGGTTTTAATACCTTCCTTCGCCCAAACAGCAACACGTTTGGGATTGGGCTGATTTTCTCGATACATCCCGCCGCCCAAATCATGCTTATTACGAAAATGTGTTCGCAAAAATCCGTGATCGCCAAGGTAGACATCACGAAAAGCCTGTTTTCTGTCAGACGTATTGTTGAGGTTCAGGGCCATACGCTCTATGAGTTAGTGTAACACAACGTCACTAGCAAGGAGGGCCCGCGTGTTCAAACGTTTCATGCGCTCTTCGGCCGTCCAAAAGACACTTGGGTTCATCCTCGCCTCTTATATGGTTCTCGTCAAATATACGACGCGCTGGACGATTGAACGCGCTGATATGTCCGCGCCCGTGATTGGCAATGGGAAAGGCGTTATCGCTCTGACATGGCATTCGCGGTTTTTGATGTTGAATTCTGCCTGGAAAAAAACCTGGCAATTGCCCCATGTTTTGATCTCTTTATCGCGAGACGGCGCATTGGTCAGTCATACAACGCATTTTTTAGGCCTCAAAACCATACGTGGATCTGCGCGCAAAGCCGGCAGTCAAAAAGGAAAAGGCGGATCGGCAGCCCTACGTGAAATGGCTGGAGCTTTAAACAGAGGCGCCTGCGTTGTCATCACACCTGACGGACCGAGAGGTCCGCGACAACGGTTGGGCGAAGGTCCTCTCCGGCTGTCAAAAATGACAGGAGCCCCTATCCTTCCGTGTACCTTTGCGGTTAAAAACAGAATCCAGTTTAAATCCTGGGACCGGTTCGTTCTGCCCTTGCCCTTTGGCCGGGGCGTCATCATATGGGGAACACCTCTTTATGTGCCGAGCGATGCCAGCGACCGGGATATTCAAAAATACAAAGACCAGATCGAAAACGAAATGAACATTTTCCTCTCAGATGCAGACCGGCGACTTGGCCATGATCCGATTGCGCCTGACATGACGAGAGACGCGCGTTCATGACCGAAACACCACTTATAAAAAGCTATGGCGTCGCCACGCGTGCCCTTGGACCGCTTACCCCTTTGCTTCTGAAACGCCGCCAGAAACAAGGCAAAGAAGATCCAGCTCGAATGGCCGAGCGTCATGGCGAAACTGATATTCCTCGCCCCACAGGACAACTGATCTGGATGCACGCGGCCAGTGTCGGTGAATGTCTGATGTTAATGCCAGTGATAAAACGCCTTTTGGAGAAAAGGCCGAGGGCTAATGTGCTGATCACGAGCGGAACCATTACGTCAGCCGAAATTTTATCTAAACATTTACCAACTCGAGCCGTTCATCAATTTGTCCCATTGGATTACCCCAAAGCCATCACGCGTTTTTTGGATCATTGGAAGCCCGATATGGCAATTTGGGCCGAGTCTGAAATCTGGCCAAATATGATCCGCAAAACCAAAGCGCGCGGTATTCCGATGGCCCTTTTGAACGCCCGCTTTAGCGAAAAATCGCTAGAAGGATGGAGCAAACGTAAAAAGAGCGCTCAGGCTTTGATCGGCGCATTTGATCTCATCCTCGCAGCAGACACATCCACGTCAAAAGGGTTATCTTGGATTCTGGATCGTACCGTAGAGGCAGCCGGAAACCTTAAAGACGCAGCAGAGCCTTTATCTGTTAATCCTGAGGATCTTAAAAAAGTTAAAAGCGAAACGGCGCGCCGTGCAATCTGGTGTGCCGCCAGCACCCATAAAGGCGAGGACGAACTCATCATCAAGGCTCACTTGGAAGTCTTGACGCGCTTCAAATCCAGTTTGTTAATTCTCGCGCCGCGTCATCCTGAACGCAGCAACGAAATCCAAGAGCTTTTGAAACAACATGATCTTGTTTATGTGACACGTTCTTCGAACGACCCTATCACACGCAATACTCAGGTATTTTTGTTCGATACGATTGGCGAAATGGGCCTAGCTTTCAGATTATCGAAGCTTACTTTTGTTTGCGGATCTTTGCTTGAGGGTATGGCCGGCCATAATCCACTCGAACCCGCGCGATTAGATAATGCGGTTCTGACCGGCGCCCATATTTCAAGCTTTGCCGACAGCTATATGAGCATGATAGCTTTTGACGCCGCGCAGCGAATACTAAGCCCGGCGATTATTGGGGAAACTGTGACAAATTTATTGTCGAACAAACAGGCGCTGAGCGATCTTCAATCAAAAGCCAAAGCCTATGCTACCGGACGCGATGCCGTCCTTGACTATGTATGGGACAGGTTGAAACCCTTAATACCAGAGACAGGAGGCGTGTTTTGAGACCTCCTGAATTCTGGAATCACCGCGACGGACGAGATTCAGCCCCAATGATACGTCTATTACTTTCGCCGTTTTCGTGGATTTATGGCTGGGCGGCAGCGCGGCGGATTAAAACCACAGAAAGTTATGATCCCGGCGTTCCGGTTATTTGTGTAGGTAATGCGACCATGGGCGGAACCGGGAAAACACCAGTTGCGATATATCTTTTGCAAAGCCTTCGCCGCATGGGTGTCAATGTTGTCGGTTTAACGCGCGGTTATGGCGGTACCGTCAAAGGTCCGCTTCCCGTACAGAAACACCATACGGCAGCAGATGTTGGTGATGAGCCTTTATTGCTCGCGCGCGCAGCTCCGGTCTGGGTGTCTGCCGGAAAAGATGATGGTGCCCGTGCTGCCGTTTCTTACGGTGCCAAAGTTATTGTGATGGACGATGGACATCAAAACCCATTAATTGAAAAGACATTATCGCTTCTGGTTGTTGATGCCGAAACGGGTTTTGGAAATGGCTGCGTTTTCCCCGCAGGTCCTTTGCGCGAAAAGCTCCCTGCTGCACTTGAGAGAGCCGATGCAATTATCTTGATGAAGCCGTCGGCAGATTTTGATATTGACGAGGAACTTAAGGCGCAGCTGCAAGGCAAAATCGTTATACCGGCCTATTTGGCACCCGTCGGCGATGCTCCAAAAGGCAAGCTCTACGCTTTCGCGGGCATAGGAAGGCCGAACAAATTTTTCGACAGCCTGCGGCGCCACGGCGGCGAAATCGTCGGCGAAATTCCCTACGCCGATCATTATAAATATAAAGATGGTGATATCGAACAGCTCTTCATGCTCGCCAGTGAACTTGATGCCGGCCTGATCACAACGGAGAAGGATTATGTTCGCTTGCCCCGTGGATATAGAAAAGGCGTTCAGGTCTGGCCCGTCAAAGTTCAGTTTGAGGATGAACTAACCCTGAGGCGATTGCTCCACCCGGTTATTCAAGACGCGAAAAATGGCTAAACCTAGTTTCGGTAAACGGGTGGTTTGGCGGCTCGAAGCCTTCGCATATGACTTGGTCTGTTTATGTCTAAAACCTTTTTCTTTTTCACAGATTTCAGGATTTGGAGGCTTTGTCGTTGGACTTATTGGACCCCTCACCAGCAAACGAAAAATAGCCGAGACGGGTCTTAAAATTGCTTTCCCAAACGCAGACCCTGACACAATCGCTACGCTCCTCAAAGCGCAGTGGAATAATACAGGCCGAACATTTGGCGAGTTTCCCATTCTCCACCGACTCGACGCGCGCATCGGTAGCGATGATGTCACAATCATTGGTGCTGATAAGTTAGAAGCTCGGATCAAAAGCGGCATACCTGCTGTTTTTATCGCCGGACATTTTGCCAATTGGGAGGTTATGGCCATGGTGCTAACCCAATCCGGTTTGCCCGTGCAAACAACCTATCGTCCGATGAATAATCCGCATGTTGACAAACGCGTGAGAGCCCAGCGTATGGCATATGGAACCAAGCTGATGATCCCGAAATCCGGTCCCAAAGGCGCAAAGCAATTAATGGAAGCGCTCAAAAATGGGGAGTCGATTGCCCTCATGAATGATCAAAAATTCAATCAAGGCATGTCGGTCCCGTTTTTTGGCAAAGATGCCATGACAGCGCCTGGTCCGACCCGGCTTGCCATAGGTGCCAAAGTTCCGCTCATACCCTTATCCGTCACGCGCGATAAATCTCATTTTACGGTCACCATTCATGATCCGATAAAGCTCGATTATGACGGCGACCGCAATAGTGCGGTTAAAGCCGGCGTAAGCGCGATTAATGCTTTTATGGAAGATAGGGTGAGGGAAAATCCCGAACAATGGTTTTGGGTCCATCGGCGCTGGCCGAAAGATCTTTATAAAACGAGCTAACCTGCTTTTTTCTTAGCGTGGGTCTCATCCCAGACATTGAATTCATGAGCAATACATCGCTCAATCATTTTGCGCCAGACGGGTTCAGCGATATCCGCTGACAGGCCCTGTTTATTAGCTTCCGCGACCACTTTGGTAACAACATCCTCAATACGCTCAGCGTCGTAAACGGCGTCGCGATCCTGTTTGATCCGGGCAGCGGCGTGCATATAGCCTTGTCGAATAACCAAAAGACGCACAAGTTCGCGGTCAAGCCGATCCACACCCTCGCGGACATCGATCATGGTTTGGCAATATTCGGGTTTAGGTGTCATGCTCTAATCTTGCGGCCATTTCGTTAAAAGCTCTGGATCGAGGTTACGATTTCTCCATTTCAGACGCCAGCATAAATGCGGGCCCGTAGAGCGGCCTTTTGACCCAATGGTCGCAATTTGATCACCCTGGCGAACACGTTGTCCTGGTTTTACGAGAATCTCATTGACGTGCAGATACATTGAAATCAGGCCCTGCCCATGATCAAGTAAAACCATCGCCCCTTCGAAATAAAGGTCGTTGTCTGCCATGCTAACGGTACCGTCAGCGGGGGCATAAATTGGTGTTCCCGTCGGCGCTGCCATGTCCACACCCATGTGAGGCTTGCCCGGTTTTCCGTTATAGCTCCGAAACGCGCCGAAATTAGTCGTTTTGCGAAAGTCTTTGACCGGCGAGATAAATCCAGACTTAAAGCCCATATCAGCCGCACGACTGGAAAAACCCTGTTTCTTGCGGGCGGACGACGCCCGAATACGCTTCAATTGATCTTCGGTATAATTGCCGACTTGTGATGGCGGCAGGCCCGTGACATGCGATACGTCATATTCTCTGGCTTCAAAGTCATAAGTAATTGGTTCGCCGATACCAAGGTCAATAATCGCCTGCTTTTCGTCACGGTCAAATCCAATAATGATCTGTCCGTTTTCATCCGCCATCTCGTGATAGAAATCTTTTGTAGAGCGGCCGACCTTTACCTTTTGATTTGGCCGAGTCTGACAAAGCATTGCACCGCCCTGCTTTGCAACACCTGTGCATCCAAATACAGGCGCCCGCGATTCAAGTCTTTCTAACACTTTAGGTGCCGAAGTTTCTCTCAGCTCCAGCCCATGGTTCTCATTGGGCTTCAAGTTTGGCTCTGGAATAGGATCAAAGCTTTCTTGTGCGCATGCTGTCAGTGGCATCACGATGGCCATCGCGAGCCATAAACTGCGCATCATACACTCGCCTTTTGGAAAGCCTGAAGAGAAGCCGCTGCATCCTTATAGGGTTCCTGACGCTCATGACTCCAATATTTAAGCTGATCGACGGGAATTTTTTCGCCCGTCACCGCGCAGGTCACATATCGACCTGTTTCCATGATGGTAAAATCAGCGGGGCCATAATGGATGACCGCTTCACCTGCAAAAACATTATTCATAGCATTACCTCTAATTCCGAGATAATATGAAGGCATAAAAAATAAAAGAGGCTGTTACACTTTGACCAAAAATATAAATAAAAAAGTTGTATTGACCGTCGGTGTTTCGATCATACTCGGCGGATGTTCCACACTTTCCGTCGATAAAGAAAAAGCGACCGAAAAACGCAAATTGGATTTGTGTACTGAAATAGAAACCCGTAACCTGCCTCATTGTGCCGGAGGTTCCTGATATTCTATCTGCAAACCGTAGATTTAACCTAGAAGTTTGCATCTGCGTTGCTAATATGCTGTTCAAAGAATAACAATTAGGATGAATTGTGAAAGCTGTTATTAGCGCAACCGGCCTTTGGACGCCGGAGAACTCGATATCCAATGAAGAGCTCGTCGAAGCCTTTAATAAGTATGTCGACAAATGGAATTCTGAAAACGCGGCAGAGATCGAAGCGGGGACAAAAGATCCCCTCGAATATTCAAATGCACCTTTTATTGAAAAAGCATCGGGTATCAAATCGCGCTTTGTCATTTCCAAAGAGCCTATCCTTGACCCTGAGATTATGGCGCCGAGGATACCCGCTCGCAGCAATGATGAAATTTCTATTTTGGCTGAGATTGCCGTCAACGCCGCTAAGAAAGCTTTAGAGAAAGTTGGTCGCAAGCCAGAAGATGTTGATGCGGTGATCGTCGCCTGCTCGAACTTGCAGCGTGGGTATCCTGCTGTCGCGGTTGAGGTTCAGGAATATCTCGGTACTTCAGGTTTTGGTTTTGACATGAATGTCGCCTGCTCATCAGCTACATTTGGCCTGGAGGCCGCGCGCGGGCTTATCTATGGCGGGCAGGCCAAGTCTGTTTTGGTCTGTAGTCCTGAAATTTGTACGGCCCATCTGAATTTCAAAGACCGGGATGCCCATTTTATTTTTGGAGATGTCGCGACCGCCATATTAGTTGAGCGTGATGATATCGCCCCTAAAGAACACTGGGAGATAATCCACTCAAAACTCGTCACCAAATTTTCCAATAATATTCGCAATAATTTTGGCTTCTTAAATCATACGGCGCCAGAAGATGATGGAATGGTTGGGCCACGCGGTAAGAAGGGCCTAACGGATAAACTCTTTGTGCAAAACGGTCGAAGCGTTTTTAAAGAGGTAGTGCCGATGGTAGCGAAAATGATTGTTGCCGAGTCTGAAGCTGGCGGAATAGCCCTGACCGACCTCAAGCGTATGTGGCTGCATCAAGCCAATTTGTCGATGAATGTATTGATTGCTAAAAAGGTACTCGGCAAAGATGTTGATATCAAATACGCCCCTGTTGTGCTCGATGAATACGCGAACACCTCAAGCGCAGGATCAATCATTGCTTTCGATAAATATTCCGATGATTTCGAATCCGGCGAAACTGGGCTGATATGTTCCTTTGGGGCAGGCTATTCAGCCGGAGCCGTTTTTGTACGCAAGGTCGCCTAAGTGAAAAAACCACCTCGCGCCTGGCAACGCATGTTGTCCGGGCGAAGGCTAGATCTTCTAGACCCCTCACCTTTTGATATTGAGATCGAAGACATTGCGAGAGGCTTAGCCAGAGTTTCGCGATGGAATGGACAGACATCAGGCGATCATGCCTTTAGTGTCGCCGAACATTCGGTCATAGTCGAAGCCTTATTTTCCCAACTTAATCCCAAAGCCACTACCGCACAAAAACTGACAGCACTTTTGCACGATGCTGCCGAATATGTGATTGGCGATATGATCAGCCCGTTCAAACATGCGCTAGGCTTGGATTACAAAGCCTTTGAAGTCCGCCTTGAAGAGGCCATTCACATTCGGTTTGGCCTCCCGGCACAAATTCCGGCGCGCTTGAAGAAATCGATCAAGATTTGCGATATCTATTGTGCCTGGTTTGAAGCCACACAAATCGCTGGTTTTTCTATTGAAGAAGCCAATCAATTTTTCAAAGCTCCTCCTGAAAGTGTAACGCTGAACATTGAGCCAAAACCTGTTGTCGAAGCCGAAACAATGTTTTTGGAACGGTTTAGTTTACTCTCGCATTGAACCAAAGCATGCCTACTGCGATATTATAGGTTTCGATCCGCTATTCCCTTTAATCCTTTTTTATTTTCCCTATATAATGCTTGCAAAACCTTGGAGGGCCGCAATGGGCAAAGAGCTTATCAATTGGGAAAACGGACGCTGGATCGGGCAAACGCTCGAAGTGGAAAACGGTGTTTGCGCAGTTCCTGGCAAACCCGGCGATGGTGAGCTAGAATATAATGACGAGGTGAAAGCGGCAACGGATCACCTATATGCAGAGGTCAGCGACTTTATACCTGAATTTGAATGGCCGGCTTATGCTCCGCTCGTCCATGCGATCAATAAGCTCAAAAAAGAGAAAAATGCCGTAATTCTAGCCCACAATTACATGACACCTGACATTTTTGGTCTCGTTGGCGATTATAAGGGCGACTCGCTAGGACTTGCCATCGAAGCCACAAAAACTGATGCTGACATGATCATTCAAGGCGGCGTTCACTTTATGGCCGAAACCTCTAAAATCCTTTGCCCGGATAAGAAAGTCTTTATTCCTTCCATGCGCGCTGGCTGTTCTCTCGCCTCTTCGATCACGGGTGATGATATCAAATTGATTAAAGAGCGTTATCCAGGAATTCCAGTTGTCACCTATGTCAACACATCAGCTGACGTTAAGGCGGAGAGCGATATTTGTTGCACATCTTCCAACGCCGTCGCGATTGTCGAGCATATTTGTAAAGAACGCGGTGTCGATAAAGTAATTATGTTGCCTGATGAATTTCTGGCGAAAAACGTTGCCAAACAAACCGATATTCAAGTCATTGCTTGGCATGGGCGCTGCGAAGTCCATGCCCGCTTTAGCGCGCAGGACGTCAAAGATATGCGTGCAGCCAATCCCGATGTTGTGGTTCTGGCTCACCCTGAATGCCCACCGGAAGTAGTCGCAGAAAGTGACTTTACGGGTTCCACCAAAGCCATGAGTGACTATGTCGGTGATAACAAGCCAGGCAAAGTCATTCTCCTGACAGAATGTTCCATGTCGGACAATGTCGCCATGGCAAATCCGGAAACTGATTTTATTCGTCCCTGCAATCTCTGCCCGCATATGAAACGCATCACGCTTGAGAATATTTATGAATGCCTCAAGAACGAAACGAATGAGGTCTTGGTTGAAGAAGAAACGCGAAAGCGCGCCTATGATGCTGTCATGCGCATGATCCAGGTAAAATTTGACCCAGTCAAAGGGCACTTTGACCCCAATGCCAAAGAGAAATTCATCAAGGTCATTTGATGTCTTCGGATGCCTTTACGGGAAAGATAAATCTTGCGGAGAAACTGTCCCTATTTGACAGCCACTGGGACCCAAAAATCATCGCGACCTATAACAATAATGACGTCATGGTCGTGAAGTTTCAGGGCGAGTTCCCGTTTCACAAACATGAAAATTCAGACGACTTTTTCCTTGTGATCGACGGCGAAGTCACCATGGATTATGAAGGCCATGATAGTGTGACTTTCGGCCCCGGCGAACTTGTTATTGTTCCAGCGGGTGTCGTGCACCGGCCAAAAGCTCAAAAAGAAGCCAAGGTATTGCTGATCGAGCCTACCGGGGAACCCAATACTGGCGATAGCGGCGAAACGGCAGCCGCCAAGCCCCGTATTTAGAGCACCTATTTTTATTTGTGATATAGGTGAGCCTAAGGTACAATCGGACCAACAATGGAGATTGTATGGGACAACAAGCTAGCTTTACCCGCATGCAGGACGGCACCAAAGATGACTGGATGATTATTGCAGCCGAGCACGCGACCGAATTTAAAACGACAGCTGATCGTTTCATTGGATATCTTAGGGGTCTTGAAAAAATTACAGTCGGGTTTGCCGTTAATCAGCTCCATCATTGCCTTATGACAGCAACACTTGCTCGACGTGACAATGCCAGCGACGAAGAGATTGTTCTCGCGTTATGTCACGACATTGGCAAAGCGATCAATATACCTAATCACGGGCCGATCGCAGCGGAAATGATGCGGCCGTATATTTCCGAAAACGGATATAATGTCATCTACAATCACCAAGCATTTCAGGGTGAATATTATTATGAATATTTAGGGGCACCTACAGATTTACGCAAACAATGGGTTGATGAGCCATGGTATGATCTGGCTGAAAAGCTTGTCGATGAATGGGATGCCCCGGCTTTCGATCCGGAGTTTCAGCCTGATACCCTGGAGAGTTTCGTCCCGTTAATGCGAAAGATCTTTCACGATAAACCGATGCCCCTTTAGCCAAAAAAAGAGCTGCCCTAGAGCAGCGCTTGAATTCACAAATTTTATCGGCTGAGGGGTTACCCGCCTTGCGGCATTGGATCGACCATTTCTTCTTCGATAACGTCCAAATCATCCTGGCAAATGTCCAAAACTTCTCGACCTTCAGAATCAATATAAATGGTTTCGGCTGGCTTGGTTTCGCGCGTAATTTCCTCACGGCGTTCAATCGGCTCGTAAGGCGGATTATCGACCATTGTGATCGCTGTGATCGTTTCCGTCTCAGCTGGAATCACGACTTTTTCCACTGCTGAAATCGGCGTACAAGTTCTGACAGGTTCTGTGACAATTTCGATCACTTCGGGCTCTGGTTCAGGCTCGGGCGTTGTCTGACATGCACTCAAAGCAAGCCCCACACCGAGAATCATAAGATATTTTTTTGACATAGCGTATTCCTTTGTTTCTCACCTTATGGCTGCCGAATTAGACGGTATTGTGTCAGTTCTGACCACAATATGAACATATTTATGGGCTTTCACCCGAATATAGTTAAGACTTTATTGCAGAATTTTACCTTAATTAGTGTTAATTAGCGATTAAACATTTATCATGTCAGAATACTCAAAAACAAACAGGTCGCCCTCATGAATATATTGTTGGTTCTAACCTCTCCAGCCGCCGCATTGATCTTGGCCGGAACGGGGGATTTTTCATTTTGGGGGCTATTTTTACAGGCCAGCCTGGTTGTTAAAATTGTTATGGTTCTTTTGCTACTTGCCTCTTTGTGGTCTTGGGCGATTGCGATCGACAAAATGATTACATTTAGGATGCTTAAAAGCCGGGCGGATAAGTTCGAAGAAACTTTTTGGTCTGGACGCACCCTAGAAGACTTATCCAAAGGCCTTGCGAACGATGTTCGCGATCCGATGGCGCGAGTTTTTGCGGCGGCCATGCGCGAATGGAATGAAAGTAAAGGTTCTGCTCTTCGCGGTGATGGCGCAATGATGAGTGCCCACCAACGTATCAACGGCGTTATGAATCTCGTGGTAAACCGGGAACTTACTAAAGCTGAAAGGGGCATGACCGTGCTGGCCACAATAGGTTCCGCCTCAGTTTTTGTTGGGCTTTTTGGTACGGTCTGGGGAATTATGAATTCCTTTCGAGCTGTCGGACAAATGAAAAGCGCAGACTTTTCCGTCGTCGCTCCGGGTGTTGCCGAAGCTCTATTTGCGACAGCACTTGGCCTGATTGCGGCGATTCCTGCGGTTATTTTCTATAATTTTTTTACAAACGAGCTTGATCGATACGCTGGACGTCTTGAGGGATATGCTGATGAGCTTTCAGCTATTCTGTCGCGCAAGTTGACCAAGGGTAGTTAATTGGCCGGTGTAATTCAAAAATCCTCCAGACGCGGACGCGGACGACGTGGACGACGGCTCAATGCTGACATTAATATCGCCCCCCTTGTTGATGTCATGCTGGTTTTATTGCTCATTTTTATGATGACAGCCAAAGATTTGCTATCAGGGGTCGATGTTCAGCTTCCTAAGACTGACGCGACGACCCTGCCTGTGACCAAGGATCCACTCATGATTACCGTACAGCAAAACGGCGACGTTTTTATCAACGACGATACGGTCAGTCTTGATGATTTAGTCAATAAATTATCCGCAATCGCTGGCAATGGATTTGATGAACGCATTTATTTGCGGGGCGATGCGGAAACCCGTCACGAAGATATTATGCTTGTCATGTCGCGGATAAACGGAGCTGGCTATACCAATATTGGCTTGGTTACGGAGCCAATTGGTGATCCGTAATGAGATTTGGCTGGCCCATATCCCTCAGTTTGCATCTATTCCTAGCTGCGGCTAGCTGGATCGTGTTTTCGAGATCAGTCTCTATTGACCCGGAGAGCAAAGTTATTCCCGTTCAAATCGCCACTATCTCCGAAATCTCCAATGTCAGGGCCTCAGTCAAGAAACCGGCGCCGACCCCAAAGACCGAACGCCCAATGACCCTTCAATCCCCTATGGAAAATGCTGAAGAAAAGGGAGATCCCAAGCCAGTTGAAACAACAGCCGAAGCCTCAATCCAGAAAGTCATTCCAGATGAAACCGTAGACGTGGAGGTCAAGCAACCCGAACCAGAACCCGAAAAACCATCCTTTGATCTTGACCGTTTTGCCGCTGTTATTGACAAAACCCGAGAAACCCAGACTGAAATCGGTCAGCAACAAACTCTCCAAGCAGAAGATAACTTCTATGTATCAACACCAACGCCGCAAGCCGTTATTGGACAAGGGTCGGAATTAACAATCAGCGAAATCGATGCGCTGAAGCAAAAAATGTATCGATGCTGGCGTATTCCTGTAGATGCCAAAAATCCAGAAGAATTGATTGTCGCCGTACGGGTCAAAATGCAAAGCGATGGCAGTGTCTTATCTGCGAGCCTGCATGAACCGCTTCGGGTCGCTAATAGTCCCAACCCGTTTATGTCAGTAGCTGCGCGCCGTGCCGTCAACGCTGTAAGAAATTGTGGCCCTTATGATTTCTTGCCCCTAGAAAAATATTCACAATGGCAGGACATGGTCCTGCGTTTTATTCCCGAGGTCTAACCCATGAAATTATGGATCAGTTTCTGCAGCTTCATCCTGGTTTTCTTGTCATCTCTGTCATCAGCGAATGCGCAGCTCAATATTGATATAACGCAAGGCAATTTGGACCCTGTGCCGATCGCCGTCCCGGATCTCATATCGACAGATGCCGAGGGCCGGGAAATCGGAAGAAAAATTGCTGAAGTCGTTCGTCAAGATCTCGAAAGATCTGGTATTTTCAAGTCTCTATCTCCGAACAGTTTTTTGGAAACTCAAACCGACATAGATTATAAACCTACATTTGCCGATTGGCGCGTCATCAAAGCTGAAGCCCTGGTTTCCGGACGCGTGGTAGTTGAAAATCCGGGACGTATTCGTGTTGAATATCGCCTTTGGGACATAACAGCCGGAGAACAATTATCAGGTGTCCGGCTCGGCACAACACCATCACAATGGCGCAGAATTGCGCATAAAGTTTCCGATTCTATTTACAAAGAACTCACCGGAGAAGATGGCTATTTTGACAGCCGTATCGTCTATGTCGCAGAAAGCGGTCCAAAAACCAATCGCACTAAAAAACTTGCGATTATGGATCAAGACGGAGCCAATACAAAATACCTACAATCCGGCGCAGGCCTTGTCATTACACCTCGGTTTTCGCCTAATTCCCAGACAATCACCTATATGTCTTACGAGAACGTTGTTCCGCAAGTTTACGTCCTTGATATCGAAACAGGACGCCGCGAACTTTTGGGGAATTTCCCTGGTATGACCTTTGCACCGCGATTTTCGCCGCGCGGAGGCAAGATGCTCTTAAGCCTGATGAAAAAAGGTAATAGCGATCTCTATGTTATGGACCTTACATCCCGATCAACGAACCGGCTGACGACATCCCCAGCAATCGATGTCTCTGGTAGTTTTTCACCCGATAGCCGGAATATTGTTTTCAATTCTGACCGAGGAGGTTCCCCGCAGCTTTATGTCATGGGTGCTAAAGGCGGAAACGCCAAACGCATCAGTTTTGGAAAAGGTCGTTATTCAGCACCGGTCTGGTCTCCGCGCGGCGATAAAATTGCATTTGTCAAAAGCCATAAGGGCAAATTTTCTATTGGTGTTATGAATCCCGATGGAAGCGGCGAACGTATTCTTACCGAAAGCTATCTTGATGAAAGTCCGACTTGGTCACCTAATGGACGCGTCATCATTTTTTCCCGTGAAAGCCGCGGCCAACGCGGAGGTGTCGAACTGTATTCCGTCGACTTAACTGGTCGAAATTTACGCAAGGTTCCGACTCCAGGAAATGCCTCTGATCCGGCCTGGTCACCTCTGTTGCCATAATTTTGACGCTTTTATGCGGCTGAACATGACAAAAAAATAATGGCGTCTTCTAAAGACTATGTCTTGATTCGCATGGCAGAGTTTGATTGACTGTCAGTTATTGGGGGACAAAAAATAGATAAACCCTGAACGGGAGACAAAGATGAAACTAAGATCAATTGTTTTTTTAACGGCGGGCATAACCTTGGCAGCTTGCAGCTCAACACCTGAGCCTATCGCGGAACCGACACCCGTGGCGTCTAACGAAAACATAATTCCGGCCCCGCAACCCGTAACTGAAGCACCGACACCTGCGCCCGCACCTGTTGTCGTGCAACCGTCAGCGCCAATACAATCCTATCAAGGCCCTCTTCCCGGAACGCTGGATGATTTCCTTTATGCTTCGGGCGGTGAAGGCCGTGTTTTTTTCAATTATGATCAATATGATTTGTCAGGCTCTGCCCGCGATTCATTACGAATGCAGGCCCAATGGCTCCAAAGTTACCCGAATGTCACAGCCGTTATCGAAGGCAATGCGGATGAGCGCGGAACCCGTGAGTACAATCTCGCACTGGCTGCGCGGCGAGCTGAAAGCGTTAAATCATTTCTTGTTAATCAAGGTGTGTCTCCAAGCCGCCTGACAACTGTTTCCTACGGAAAAGAACGACCTATTGATGGACGTTCAAATGAAGATGGCTGGTCCCGAAATCGCAATGCACACACAAATCTGATGTCAGGAAGTGTTGGCTAGCTGCGATCCATATGCGGCTATTAGGTGACCGGTAAGGATTTAGCCTTTAGAGAAACTCATGCGCAAAATAATCTTATCTATCATTCTGACAACAGCCCTAACCAGTCCGGCCCTCGCACAGAGTAAAAAGGAATTGGCCGCTCAAGATATAGCTTTGGCTGAACGGATCTCAAGATTGGAAAATCGGATGCTGACCGGCGACCCTGCTGCCGAGCAGTTAATGCAGCGCATGGATGCTCTTGAATCAGAGCAACGCAGCCTGACTGGTGAGATCGAACAATTACGCTTTGAGCGCGATAATCTTAAGGCCGAGATCAAAGCTTTAAACGCTGCGTTGGAGACTATTGAAAGCGACTCTGATCGAATGCGGTTGCATCTAGATGCGGTTGACCTTCTCGAAAAAGAACGCGCAAGACAACCACAATATTTGCCCCAATCACATGGCTCAACAGTCCTTGGTAGCGAAACCATGAACTCTGGTACAGGGTTGCAATCGGATAATTACAATTCCAATCAACTGTCAGGGGTTCAATCCGCCCCGGTTTTAAAAGAGTTTACGGTTGCCCCTGGCGAAATTCCAGGCAATCAGGTTGCAACAGTAGTCCCGACTTATCCTGATCTTGATTCCCTCCCAGAGCAGGGCAAACGAAAATTGTATGAGGGAAATTTCTCTGGCGCGCAGTCCGATTTTCAGACCTACCTTGCCGTTGCTGCTGACGCCCCTAATGCTGGAGAAGTAAGCTACTGGTTGGGCGAAACGTTTTTCGTCAAAGGCAGCTATACCGATGCTGCTGATGCCTATATCGCATCAATGCGCAAAGATCCCCAAGGCATTAAGGCCCCGGAAGCCCTCATCCGTCTTGGCGCATCGCTTAGAGAACTCGGCAATAAGACTGAAGCGTGTCAAGCGCTCGATAGTTTTTCAGGCCAATACCCGAGCGCAAGCGCTGAATTACGGGATAAAGCTCGAATGGAGCTGGCCCGGACAGGATGTTAAGCGAAAAGCTTTGTGCCGAAATCTTAAAAAATTTTCCTAAGGAGCGTTTAGCAATTGGGTTTTCCGGCGGCGGCGACAGCACGGCACTCGTCCACCTATGCCGCAACTTATCTCCCCATCCCCTCATTTTGATTGTTGACCATGCCTTGCGTGCGGGATCCGAAAATGAGGCGCAAGCAGCTAGATCATTTGCAGAAAGCCTTGGTCTTGAAGCACAAATATTGTCTTGGGAGCACAATAACGTTACCTCAGGCCTACAAAAAAAGGCTCGCCGCGCCCGTTATACTCTCATGGGTCAGGCCTGTCGAAATGCTGGAATCCGGCATCTCTTAACAGCTCATACGGCCGACGACCAAGCAGAAACATTATGGATGCGCTACAAAAAAAACACAGGTTGGCGTGGGGCTGCAGGAATGGCAATCTCAACCTATGCCCCTGTTTGGCCGGGACTTGCGGAAGTCATCCTTCACAGACCCCTCCTCAATGTATTTCGCGAAGATTTAAGGGCATATAATCGAAGACATCGGCTGAATTGGATTGAAGATCCCAGCAACTCCAATCTCGCTTTTGAAAGAATCCGCGCCAGAGAATATCTGGGCCATAGACCTGCCAAAGCGCAATTCCTTCGAAATACCGCCAAAGAGCTCCGGCGCGGGCTCCGCTATGAAAACCAAAGGCTAAGTGGCATTCATTATGACGTAGACGATTTTGGGCTTGTTTATACTCCGCGAAATATACCCCGCCAATTTTTAAAATTCTGTCTTTTGGCCGCCGGAGGCAGAGGAAGAACGGCATCAATTGCGAGTTTGAAAAAGTTTCATGAATTAATACGTTCTGATAAGTTTAGATCAGGAACATTTCTTGGCTCTCTATGCATCGTGCAGTCCAATAGGTTGGTTTTTGGGCCAGACCCCGATCAATTTAAAGGGCGATCAAATCGACCCGTAAGACCCGACGAATATGTTAAAAGAGGAACATCAGCTATCTGGAACGGACGCTTTAATGTTGTGGCAAATCGTGACCTGAAAATTTCTTCTTCGCTTGGCTCACACAATGAATATGCCTTTCCTGAATTGAAGGAAGCTTTTCGTAAAATACCCGCCCAATTTCGCGGATCAATACCAGTCTTTACTGGATCGAATGACAGCCTGTTGGGCTTTGGACAAATGAAAACGAGAGATTTTTATTCAAATTGTCTGATATCAAAAAGAATGGAAGGGTTCTTGAGACAAAATGACAGATAAAAAAACAGTTTTGAAATGCGCGAAGGCCTTAACTTTATTAAGACTCTACCTATATGATATGAGAATAAATCCATAAAATCAGACTGATTTGTAAAACAGGATCAAATCATGAATATGAATATGCGAAATTTTGCCATGTGGGCTCTGGTCATCACAATGTTCTTCGTGATGATAACAGTGTCTCAAAGCTCATTCGAGGCTACGCCTGATACGCAAATGAGTTACGCCGAACTTGAAGACAAAGTTGCTGCGGGTGAAATTAAATCGGCTAAAATTGATGAAGCCGGGGGACTAATTACTGGCGAAACGATTGACGGTACTCAGTTCAAGTCAAATACCTCGCGAATAGAAGACCGCGCTGGTGAAATGTTTGAAACAGCTGGCGTCGATTATGACTATGCAGACGTTAAAACGACTAGCCCTTTGATGACGCTTTTGTTTAACGCTCTCCCTCTCCTATTGATTATTGGCGTAACACTCATGTTTATGCGATCTATGCAAGGCGGCGGTCGCGGCGGGGCAATGAGTTTCGGAAAATCCAGGGCTAAGCTTCTGAACGAGCCTTCGGGCAAAGTGACATTTGACGATGTCGCAGGTGTCGAGAGCGCGAAAGAAGATTTAAAAGAAGTCGTTGAGTTCCTGCAAGACCCAACCAAATTTACACGCCTTGGCGCAAAAATTCCAACCGGAGCGCTTTTAGTTGGCCCTCCCGGTACCGGTAAGACCCTGCTGGCCCGTGCCGTCGCTGGTGAAGCTGGCGTCCCCTTCTTCACAATCTCTGGATCTGATTTCGTTGAAATGTTTGTGGGTGTCGGTGCATCGCGTGTCCGAGACATGTTCGCTGATGCGCGCAAAAATGCGCCTTGTATTATATTTATCGATGAGATCGACGCTGTCGGTCGTCACAGGGGTGTAGGTACATCAGGGGGACATGAAGAACGCGAGCAGACCTTGAACCAATTGCTTGTAGAAATGGATGGGTTTGACGGAAAAGAAGGTATCATTATTATCGCGGCGACGAATAGACCTGACGTCCTCGACAAAGCTCTTCTACGCCCGGGTCGATTTGACCGCCAGATTGAGGTTCCTTATCCTGATATTCAAGGCCGTGAAAAGATCCTGAGTGTTCACATGCGCGGCAAACCGATCGCCAATGATGTAGATATTAAATATGTTGCGAAAGGAACGCCGGGCTTTTCTGGCGCTGACCTAGCCAATCTCGTAAACGAAGCAGCGCTACTGGCAGCTCGACGAAACAAACGTAAAATCAACCTACGGGAATTTGAGGATGCGCGCGACAAAGTTATGATGGGCGCCGAGCGTAGAACACTTGCGATGACAGATGATGAAAAGGCAATGACAGCCTATCATGAAGCCGGTCACGCTATTGTTGGTCTCAACATGCCAGGTTCATTACCGATCCACAAAGCCACAATTATTCCGCGCGGTCGGGCTCTCGGCATGGTCCAATATATGCCTGAGCGGGACCAAATATCTCAAAGCCGCGAAGAAATGATTGCCCGCATGGCCATGGCTATGGGTGGACGCGCCGCCGAAGAACTGAAGTTTGGCTATGATAAAGTGACGTCCGGGGCCTCTTCAGATATTGAACAGGTCACTCGCATTGCAACAGCCATGGTGACGGAATGGGGTTTATCGGATGATGTGGGTCCAATCGCTTATAAGAACACGGACAGCAATAGTTTTCACCCCGGCATTGGCCGAGGCTCCGCAATTTCTCCAGAAACGGCTCGGCTCATTGAAGATGAAATCAAGCGGTTTGTCACTGAAGCGCATGAGACAGCCGTCAAAATTCTGAAAAAGAAGAAGAAAGATTGGGTTGCACTTGCAGAAGCCTTGTTAGAGTTCGAGACACTTTCCGGTGACGAAATTAAGAACCTGCTTGAAGACCAAATCAGACCGACACGTCCCGATGGAAGCAGCACACCAACACTCAGCGCCGTTCCATCAACCCGCGGGCCGATCATAGGCAAGCCCCAACCAGAGTCATAAGGACTACGATTGAGGCCTTTGAGCTTGATTTTGATTTCATAGGCCCTTAGGGCCTGTGAGAAATAGGAAAGTTATGTTCCAGCGACCTAAAATCATGGGCATCTTGAATGTCACGCCGGATAGCTTTTCCGACGGCGGGAAATTAAATTCAACGGCGGCCGCCGTTAAAGCTTCCATAAAGATGATTGAAGCCGGCGCAGATATAATTGATATCGGTGGTGAGAGCACGCGCCCGGGCGCAAAAAAAGTCTCAATTGAAACCGAAATGAACCGGACAATTCCAGTAATAAAGGCGCTTAAAACCTCAATACAAAAGAAAGGGCTTCAGGCGGAAATTTCGATCGATACACGTAAATCGCAAGTGGCCGAAAAAGCGATCAAAGCAGGAGCTGATATCTGGAATGATGTTTCGGGACTGACATATAACGATAATTCCGTAGACATTGCCGCCAGTCTGGGTTGCCCGGTTATAATCATGCATACTCAGGGGTCACCAGAAACCATGCAAGACGACCCAAGCTATGATGATGTCATTGGCGAGATAAAGCTCTGGTTATCGACACGCGTTGCTGTTGCTGTAGGATCGGGAATACCGCTGGATAAAATAACGATCGACCCCGGCATAGGATTTGGAAAGACGCTCGATCATAATCTTGCCATTCTAAACCAGTTAAAAAGCCTCAAAGACATTGGGTGTAAACTTTTACTTGGTGCGTCACGAAAAAGCTATATCTCTAAAATCGACGGGTCACCTGTCCAAGATAGATTAGGAGGTTCGCTGGCCACGGGTTTATGGGGCGCATTAAACGGCGCCGACATTGTACGCGTTCACGACGTACATGAAATGGCTCAGGCATTGAAAGTCTGGGAAGCGATCGAAACCCACACAGAAGACTCGTCGCGGGTATAGTTTAGATGACTGAAAATAGTGTTGGACGTGTTCTTATCATCGCCGGATCAGATTCCGGCGGCGGTGCAGGCATTCAAGCTGATATAAAAACCTGCGCAGCCTTTGGGGCCTATGCAACAACGGCCATCACAGCTGTGACGGCGCAAAACACGCTCGGTGTTCAAAAGGTGGAAACAATGTCCGCAGGCATGGTCAAAACCCAAATTCGAAGCATACTGGATGATATTGGTGCCGATGTCATTAAAATCGGAATGTTGGCCAATCATGATATTATCAAAACTGTCGCCAAGGAAATTGAGGACGACTCTGCTTTTGTGATTTTAGACCCTGTTATGGTCGCAACGAGCGGTGATAGCTTGCTTGAACCAGACGCAATCACGGCGATGAAAGAGATTCTTCTGCCCGTTTGTGACCTGATCACCCCCAATGTTCCCGAAGCCAAACTCCTAACCGGCATTGCCATAGAAGATATCGATGACTTTGGGAAAGCCGGTGAAAAACTACTTGAAATGGGTGCTTATGCAGCACTGATGAAAGGTGGACATCTGAAAGGTAAGACTGTCGTCGACGTCTTGGTTTCCGAAGATGAAAATGCGGTGATGACAGCACCGCGAATTCGCTCTCGCCATACTCACGGGACAGGCTGTACCTTATCGAGCGCTATTGCTGCTTGTATGGCTCTCGGCGCGCCGCTTGATGAAGCGGTCAATACGGCGCGTGAATTTGTATTTGAAGCGATCAGATCAGCGCCAGGACTTGGTCAAGGAAACGGCCCGCTAAATCATGGACTGACATTTGGCGATGATGACGATAACTCTGAGCCAGCTAACTCCAGCAATCCTTTTGCAATTCTAAAGGATCTTAACAGCTAAGCTGATTTGACGACCTTATTTCGGGCGATCCATACACCGAACATGATCGTTCCAAACGCGATGGCGATACGCGGTGTAAATGGTTCCCCCAGCCACCAAATTCCAACGAGGACAGAAACAAATGGTGGGAAATAATTGATTTTGGCAAGTGCCGTTGGCCCGTTTCGGTCTATCACTTGTAGAAAAACAATTGTCGCCATTCCCGTTGAACCGATAGCTAGGCCGAGAACCATCCACCATCCCATTGGTTGAATATTCTGGGGAATAGGTTCCGTTACAAGCGCTGCGATCAAAGCCATGACAGCGGCGCAAATCGTCATTAAAGCTGCGGCTACAACCGAATGGGTTTCAGGAGCGCGCTTAATTCCAACCGTGGTCGAACCGTAACAAAACGCGGCAGCAAGGGCGAGTAGCTGGGCTTTCCAATCGCTAATCAGGCCCAGAGAAAAATTCTCCGGAAGAAATAGTATTATGGTCCCGATAAGGCCAATACAAAACCCAATCACTTTCCGCCAAGTCAGTTTTTCTGATGTGAAATAATGGGCGAGAAATATCGTTATAAGCGGCATTATACCAACGAGGATTGCACTGATTCCGCTGTCTATGGTTTCCTGCGCCCAAGAAATAAGAAAAAATGGCAATGTCATCCCGCTCGTGCCCAGAACGATGTACCATCGCCAACGCGGATCGGAAATTTTAGGAAGTCGCAGGCCTTTATAAAACGCGTAACCCAATATCAGAATTGAAGCCAACACGGTTCGAAAAGCCACGAGCCAAATAGGTGACATGTAGCGAATTCCGACATCCACCATGTTAAAAGCTGTACCCCAGACAATCACAAGAAAGATGGCGACAGCCCAAAACCCAACTCCTTCAAAGGGCTTTTTATCACCTTCTGTTTTTATGGATTGTGTTGACTCTGACATGGCCGCGCCTGTGGCAGTACAGACCGAACGGGTCAATAACTTTCGTAACGTTTGGACTAACTATTCAGCTTTTTACTGTTACCATTTTAATCAAAGCCTCTGTAGATGGATCATGGCGACCCTGATCGCCTTCAAACTCTCTAAGAATGGCGCCAGCCAAAACCTTGCCGAGCTGAACACCCCATTGGTCAAATGAGTTTACGCCCCAGATAACACCTTGAACAAAAACCTTATGTTCATATAGCGCAATCAAATGCCCCAGTGCAAAAGGTGTAAGCTCATCAAGTGTGATCGTTGTTGACGGGCGATTGCCTGAAAACGTTTTCTGTGGAGCCAGCTGATCAATCTCAGCATCCGGCCTGCCTTCAGATTTTAACTCTTCCCGCACAACATGTTCAGGTTTTCCGATCATAAGAGCTTCTGACTGAGCAAAACAATTTGCAAGTAAAGCATTGTGGTGAGACGGTCTGGCTTCGTGATCTTTTAATACAGCAACGAAATCGACAGGCGCGCCAGGCGTTCCTTGGTGCAACCATTGAAAAAATGCATGCTGACCATTCGTGCCTTCGTCCCCCCAAATAATCGGACAAGTCAATCCGGTGTCTTTACCGAGGCGCGTTTTAGATTTGCCGTTTGATTCCATTTCCAGCTGTTGTAAAAATGCAGAAAGCTTTCGAATGCGGCGCGAATAAGGAATAACAGCGACAGAACTATATCCAAGGACGTTGCGATTCCAAACACCTGTCATCGCCATCATGACGGGCAAATTATTTTCGAGTGGCTGATCTCGAAAATGCATATCCATAGCGGCCGCCCCGTCGAGAAAACTGTCAAAAGCATCCGGACCATAAGCGATTTGAAGAGATAGACCGACAGCCGACCAAACCGAATAGCGTCCGCCAACCCAATCCCAGAAATCAAATATTTGATCGCTTGCAACGCCAAAGTCCTCTGCGCCAGAACGATTAGCCGTAACCGCAATAAAACTTGCGCCAGCCTTTTTACCCAACTTGGCTTCCAGCCAGTCGCGAGCGGCTTCGGCGTTCATCCGCGTTTCCTGCGTTGTGAACGATTTGGATACAACAATGACAAGAGTGGTTTTTGGATCCAGCCCCTCCAAAGCATCATTGATAGAAGCCCCGTCTACGTTTTCTGCAAATCGTAATTCTAGCGCAGCACTTCCAGCCGCAGCCAATCCATCAGCCACTAGACGCGGCCCTAGATCTGATCCTCCTATACCGACATGAACAATCGATTTGAACTTACCGGCTTTACGAATTTCCGTCGCAAATTCGCGTAGTTTTTTACGCATGTCTTTGACTTGTTTTTGAACGGCTTTATCGCCGCCAACACCGCGTAAAGCCATATGCAAAACAGCCCGGTCCTCAGATGTATTGATCTTGTCACCCGCAAAGAACCGAGCGCGCCAATCATCCAGCTGGCAGTCGCGCGCTAAATGTAATAACTGCTCCCGCGCATGTTCACTAATCGACTGTTTTGAGAAGTCGGCACGCAATGGCCCCTCGCGTAGAACAAATCGTTTCATTCGCTCTGGTTCTACTTTAAAGAGTTCAGCGATACTCACAGATTTAGCCGCAATAGCTTCCAGTTTTTCATAGCGTTCAGCGGACATAGATCACTCCAGTTGATTTAGATGCTGTTCTGTCAGATTCCTCAATAGCTGCAAGACCTTAATCATCTGCTATTTCTCCAGCCCGTTATAAATTTCTCTAGCCCGTTCCGGCAAACCTGCTAATACCCTGCCATGACCTATTTGGTAACAGGCACGGCTGGTTTTATTGGCAACTTCCTGGCGCTCGCTTTACTGAAGCGAGGCGAAACCGTCATCGGCGTCGATAATCTTTCACCCTATTATGATATTCGTCTCAAGGAAGCCCGTCTGAAGCGATTGGCTAAGTTTGAGAATTTTACCGAGGCCCGGATAGACATTGCTGATCTATCGTCTCTCAAAATGGTATTCGAGACACACAAACCGTCCATCGTGATAAATTTGGCAGCCCAGGCCGGGGTCAGGCATTCAATCGATCATCCCCATGATTATGCCCATTCCAACCTGAGCGGGTTTTTAAACGTATTAGAGTGTTGCCGACATGGCGACATAGATCATTTACTTTATGCGTCAACCAGCTCAGCCTATGGCGCAAATACACGACAGCCTTTCAAAGAAACTCACAGTGCGGATCATCCAGTTAGTCTTTATGCAGCAACCAAGCGAGCCAATGAGCTTATGGCCCATAGCTATAGCCATCTGTATAACTTGCCGACCTCCGGCCTTCGGTTCTTCACCGTTTACGGTCCATGGGGACGCCCTGATATGGCTTATTTTAAGTTCACCAAAGCAATAAGCGATGGCGTTTCAATCGATATTTATAATCACGGCGATATGTATCGTGATTTTACCTATATCGACGATATAATTGATGGCATTATTAAGCTCTGCGACGTCATTCCCTCGCCCAATCCGAAATGGAATAGCCAAAAGCCCAAACGCGGAACAAGCGGCGTGGCGCCTTTTGAAGTTTACAATATCGGAAATCGCCAGGTCGTAAATCTACTGGATTTCATTTCCATACTGGAAGACAAGATCGGAAAGAATGCCCAAAAAAACCTACTGCCAATGCAGCCCGGCGATGTTTACCTGACGCATGCCAATACGGACAAGCTTGAAAACGTCACCGGTTTTGCCCCTAACACGCCATTAGAAGTTGGACTCGCTAAATTTGTCGACTGGTACAAAGATTTCTATGGCTGACGTTATAACCCGCTTTGCCCCATCACCGACCGGCCTATTGCATTTAGGTCATGCTTATGCGGCGTCAGTGGCGTTTGAATTCGCCAAAGAACGCAATGGCACTTGCCTTCTAAGGATAGAAGATATCGATCATACGCGCTGCCGCCCTGAATATACGCGTGCCATATACGAGGATTTGGACTGGCTTGGATTTAACTGGCCTATTCCGGCCCGAAAGCAAAGTGATCACCGGGCAGAATATGCCTCTGTGATTGAAACACTGAATAAAAAGGGCTTAATTTATCGATGCTTCAAAACCCGCAAGGAACTACCGGATGGGATTTATCGCGGCGCGGCTGACCCCGGTGAAATGGCCAGGATGTCATCCAATGAACGATTTGCCTGGCGCCTGTCAATTGACCAGGTCGAGATCTATTTGGGAGAATCCCACCTTCCTTTCTCCGATGAAATATTAGCCCGCAAAGACATTGGAACATCTTATCATATCGCCTGCTGCCATGATGATGCCGTCCAAGGCATTACCCATGTCGTCAGAGGAAAGGACATAGAACCGCTCACCAAGTTTCAAAACCTGCTGCAACGCCTGATGGGTTGGCCGATCCCAGAGTATTTTCATCATGACCTTCGGCTTAACGATGATGGCGACAAACTTTCCAAACGCAATCATGACACATCCATCCGAAGCTTAAGGGAGGAAGGCTATACAGCGCAGCAGGTATTAGATATGGCAATACCATGAGCAATACGCGTGATGATTTCGTTTATGATGTCTGGTATTTCGCAGGTTTGTCCGGCGATATTGCTAAGGGAGATCTAAAACGCATAGATATTGCAGGACAGCCTATCACTTTGGGTCGTCGTCGCGACGGAACTGCATTTGCCTTACGCGATATCTGCCCGCACCGGGCGGCCCCATTATCATCAGGTCGTATCGTGGATGACATGGTGGAATGCCCTTATCATGGTTGGCGTTTTGACAGTCAGGGCACTTGCAAATCAATACCCGCCCTTCACCCCAGCGATAATATGGAAATCGAAAAAATCGGCGTTCGGTCCTATCATCTCCGTGAAGATGGCCAGCTTCTGTGGATCTATATCCCGCGCGATAAAGCCCAAATGACACCAGCCATCGATCCGCCGCAAATTGAAATGGCGAAAGGCAAAGTCTTTATTGATGAGCATTTGATAATGGAAACCCATATTGACCACGCCGCACTGGGTTTGATCGACCCGGCTCACGGTCCCTATGTTCATCGACAATGGTGGTGGCGATCAGATCATACAATGAAAAACAAAGAAAAGCGCTTTGAACCCAGAAATCCACTCGGTTTTGCAATGGCGGCTCATAGTCCATCATCCAATAGCGCCGCTTATAAACTCCTCGGCGGAAAACCCGTGACGGAAATTACATTTTACCTCCCCGGCCTTCGCACTGAAGACATTCGGGTGGGCAATAAATTTCTACTGTCGCTCACAAGCATGACACCGGTCGGGCCTGAGAAAACTCTGTTTCGTCAGATATTCTTCACAAATATGACCAGTATGCGCTTGATCAAACCCATATTTCGCACCGGAGTAAGACGTTTCCTCAAACAGGATTCCGGCATTTTGAACCTGCAAAAAAAGGGTCTCAATTATCAACCTAAAGCGATGTTTGTCGGCGACGCCGATGCGCAGGCACGCTGGTATTATGCAGTCAAAAAAGAGTGGGCTGCAGCCCGATCACAAAACCGGGCATTTGTTCATCCCGTCAAAGAAACGATTTTAAAATACCGAACTTAGAACAAATCACCCTGCTCTGATTTAACAGGTTTCAGCTTTTTGGCTTTTGGTTTTGGACTGGGTTGGGACTTTAAGATTGAATTTGGGCTTCCATCAATCACAGCGCCTCTGTCACCATCACCAAATGTCAGTGTCACATGATCACCGATATCCGGCGTATCTTTTGATCGGATAACTTTTCCATTTATATCTGTTACTAACGCGTAGCCCCGCTGCAAAACGCCTTGATAGGAATAGGCTTCAAGTAGGCCAGCCACGTTTACCAGACGCCCTGATAATTGTTCTAACCGCGCCGACATGGAGCGATCAGCACGACCTGAATAAAGCCCAATTCGATCTTTGGTAACCGATATCTGTTTACGAATATCCGCCGGCCGCAAACGTGTCGACGCAAGTTCAAGACGCCGCCTCGCTGGATCAAAAATACGATCTGCCTTGGGCAATCTAAAAGATGATAATTTTTGCGCGGATGTCTCGAGCAGGCGCTGAGGTGTCCCCAGCTTGGCCCCGGCTACATCAAGCCTTTGACGTGGTAAGGCCAATACATTTTCAAGTCGTGGCAGGCGGGCTCCCATCAGTTTTGTCCGTCGTTCTTTAACTGAGCGAGTGAGACCGCGCGTTAATCGGACGCCGTAATCTTCTATGGTTGTCATCCATTCGGACAACACTGGAACGGCGACTTCCGCGGCGCCAGTTGGGGTTGGCGCTCGGTAGTCAACAACATAATCCATCAGGGTCCAGTCGGTTTCATGCCCCACGGCGGAGATTATCGGAATAGCGGACCCGGCGGCAGCTCGCACAACGACTTCTTCATTAAAACACCATAGATCTTCTAGAGAACCGCCGCCCCGACCAACGATTAAAACATCGGGCCGCGGAAAGCCATCTGAATGGTTAAAACCGGTGATAGCACCTGCAATTTGCTCGGCAGCTTTGTCACCCTGAACGAGTACAGGCCATAAAATCACATGAACCGGAAACCGATCTTCTATACGGTGTAAAATATCACGAATAACAGCACCCGTTGGAGACGTCACAACGCCGATGACCTTGGGCATAAATGGAAGCTCACGTTTACGCTCCGATGCAAACAAGCCTTCAGCGGCAAACATTTTCTTGCGCTTTTCAAACAAGGCCATAAGAGCACCGGCGCCCGCTAGCTCCATTTTTTCGATGATAAGCTGATAATTTGAACGTCCGGGATATGTCGACAGACGGCCTTCAACGATAACTTCCATGCCTTCTTCGGGACGCATGGACAGGCGATTCATAGTCCCTTTCCAAATGATGGAATTGATGACAGCTTTGTCGTCCTTGATATCCAGATAACAATGGCCGGATTTTGCGATTGTTACTCGGCCAAGCTCGCCGCGCACGCGTACATGACCAAATCTATCTTCGATGGTTCGCTTAAGACTTTGCGCCAGTTCAGAGACCGAAAACTCATACGCGTTACTACTGTCAGCTCTATGAACGGAATCATTCACAATTGGAACCTTTTTCCCTATTGGATTCTGCGGTAGTTATAGCTAATCACACGCTCTGTACCAGAGGATTACGACATGAAGGTTCTTTTAATCGGTGGCGGTGGACGCGAACATGCGTTGGCCTGGAAACTCTCGCAAAGCGATATGATTTCAGAGCTGGTCTGCGCACCCGGAAATGCCGGGATATCGGAACATGCGGCTACGGTAGACATTGCCGCCGACGATATTGTCGGTATTTTAGGCTTAGTACAAAGTATGGAAATTGACTTTGTGATCGTCGGTCCCGAAGTTCCTCTGGAGCTAGGCCTTGTTGATCTTCTTTATGAGCGCGGCGTCAACGCTTTTGGGCCAACTAAAATGGCGGCACAGCTCGAGACTTCAAAAGCCTTCACCAAAGAATTTTGCAGCCGACACAAAATCCCGACCGCCGGGTATGAAGTTTTTACAGATTTTGACTCTGCATCAACTTACATTCATAAAAACAAGCCGCCTTTTGTTCTCAAAGCCGATGGTCTGGCAGCCGGCAAAGGCGTTGTGATCACACAATCTAAATTTGATGCCGAGGATGCGGTAAAAGAGTTTTTTGACGGTAAATTTGGAGAAGCGGGTCAAACCGTCATCATAGAAGAATTTATGGAAGGTCAGGAAGTCAGCTTCTTTGCCATCTCAGATGGTAGAACGGCTATTCCTTTGATTGGTGCGCAGGATCATAAGCGGGCTTATGACAATGACGAAGGCCCCAATACAGGCGGGATGGGCGCTTACTCACCGGCCCCAGTGTTTACCGACAAGGCTTTGACAACCGTTATGGATAAGATCATTCAGCCCACAGTGACAGGCATGCATAATGAAGGGCATCCTTTTATTGGCGTCTTGTTCGCTGGGCTTATGATGACAAAAAAAGGCCCCAAACTGATCGAATATAATGTGCGCTTTGGTGATCCTGAATGCCAGGTATTGATGCGTCGTCTTTCAACTGATTTGATGGAAATTTTACTACCCGCGTCATTAGGTGACGTTACAGAGGCACCGATGCCCGCCTGGTTTGATGATGCCGTTGTCAATGTGGTCATGGCCGCTAATGGATATCCGGAGAAATACAAGAAAGGCACATCAATCAAAGGCATTGAAGCGGCCGATGACATGGATGGCGTTAAAGTTTTTCACGCAGGAACAAAGCGCAACGCAAAAGGCGGCCTTGTCTCTAATGGTGGGCGCGTCCTCAATGTAACAGCTTCCGGCAGCACAGTACAAGAAGCCGTCGACCGTGCCTATGCAGCTATTGATGAAGCGATTGATTGGAATGATGGATTTTGCCGCCGTGATATTGCCCATCATGCTCTAAAGTCCTAGTCGCCAATCAAGACCTTATTTCCCCTGTCACGCGAATTTTCTGGACATTGAAGCGATTTCGCTAGACGTTTCTCTGGAATATTTGGGGATTGATATGTTGAAGAAACTTCTTAGCGTGAGCCTTCTGGCTTTTACAGCGGTAAGCGCGAGCGCTCATGAGGGTCCGCACACACTCATTCATGCCGGTGAGGTTTTGGCTGTTCCGGGCAAGACACCTCTAGTTAATCAAACTATTATCGTCGTCGACGGTAAAATTGAGGATATTCAGGACGGATTCCTCGAAGCTGGTGAACTCGATACTATCATCGACCTATCCAATAGTTTTGTTCTACCCGGCATGATAGACAGTCATGTTCATTTGCGCGGCGAATGGAGCCCAAACTCGCGCCTCGAAGGCGCAACGCTTGAATCCGGCGACATTGCAATCAATACAGTGGTGAATGCACGTAAAACACTAATGGCCGGATTTACGGCAGTGCAGGATGTCGGCGGCCCGCCGGAAGTATTCGCCGTAAGACGGGCCATCAATGCGGGGAAGATACCGGGACCGCATATCAAAGCCTCGGGCAACGCCGTTTCAGTAACAGGTGGACATGGCGACGCCCACGGATTTCGCGAGGATATTCTTGATATCTTTCATTCCCCAACTGTTTGCGACGGGGTCGCGGATTGTCGACGCGCCGTTCGAAAAGCCGTAAAACGCGGCGCGGATGTCATTAAAATCACAGCAACAGGCGGAGTTCTCTCAAATACGAATGCGGGAACGGGGCAACAATTTTTTGACGATGAACTCGCGGCCATCGTCGAGACCGCTACCAAAATGGGCCGTAAAGTCACAGCACACGCCCATGGAAAGGACGGTATCGATGCCGCGCTTAAGGCTGGCGTCTCGTCTATTGAACATGGGACCTATCTGGATAGAGAAACGGCGGCTTTGTTTAAAAAGCATAACGCCACTTTGGTACCGACCGTATTGGCCGGAATGACGGTTGTTGACTGGGCCGAAAATTACAATTTCCTGCCGCCTAATTCGGCTAAAAAGGCGCTCGAAGTGGGACCGCAAATGCAGGACATGCTCCGCATTGCATGGGAAAATGGGGTCAATGTTGCTTTTGGCACCGATACGGGCGTTTCGAGACACGGCGATAACGCGCAAGAATTTAAATATATGATCAAAGCCGGCATGACCGAAATGGAAGCGATCAAAGCGGCTACCGTCATTGCAGCCAATCACATCGGTATGGGAGATAAAATCGGCTCGTTAGAAAATGGCAAAGCGGCTGATTTAATAGCGGTTGATTCCAGCCCGCTCGACAATATTGAAGAATTGCTAGATGTAGATTTCGTGATGAAAGGCGGCGTCGTTTATAAGGGGAATTGATCATTTCGCCTTGTCCTGTCATGAAGGGGCATGAAATATCTTATTCCGCTTCTCGCTCTAGGGCTAATCTCATCTTGTAAAGGCGTTGGCCCTGCTCCTAACGAAACCGTAGTTGATCCCGATACGGTTTTAACAACCGCCGAGGCCATGGCCGCAGCTGGCCCCGAGGACTGGCGTGACGTTGATCCTGATAATGTGATCTATATGGAACTTACGAACGGGCGCGTCGTGATGGAACTTGCACCTGGGTTTGCGCCAAATCACGTCAGAAATCTTAAAACATTGATCGAACAGAAATATTTCGATGGGGCCTCTATTGTACGGTCTCAGGAAAACTATGTTGCACAGTGGAGCGCCGGCGAAGATAAACCTCTCGGCAAGGCTAAAACAACCTTGGATCCAGAATGGGAGATGGACTGGGCTCCGAATATTCCGTTCTTGGAACTTAAAGACGGTGACGTCTATGCACCAGTCGCGGGAATTTCCACTGGCATGCCAGCTGCCGGGGACCCGAAAAGCGGCCGTATCTGGCTGGCCCATTGTTACGGCATGCTGGGCGTTGGGCGCGGAAATGAGATTGATTCCGGAAATAGCGCCGAGCTCTATGTTGTGACCGGGCATGCACCCCGACATCTTGATAAAAACGTGACGCTGATCGGTCGGGTTATTATGGGCATGGAACTTTTGACGACCCTACCGCGAGGTACTGGCCCTCTCGGTTTCTATGAAACCCCGGAAGAAAATGTTCCCATTACCTCGATAAGGCTGGGCTCAGACGTGCCGGAGGCCCAGCGGTCCAACCTGCAAATCATGCGGACAGATAGCAAAGCCTATGCCGACTTTGTTCAGGCTCGGCGCTACCGTAAAGAAGACTGGTTTGTCGCGCCGACCGGACGGCTCGAGCTTTGCAATGTGCCTATCCCGGTTAGAGACACACCCGCCAAGTAATTTATGGCAGAACTTGCGTTATGGATATCCATTCTGGCGTCAGGTTTAAATCTATCAATCATGTTACTTAGTTTTATAACAGGTAAATTTCAGTACTGGCCACCAGCATCACCGCAGAACTGGATGTACCATCTTTTTTGGATGCTATGGCGAATATCAGGTATTGGACTGCTGATACTGACATATATCAAGTTCCAAGATCGAACAGAGTTTGGATTATTGAATTGGATGGGTATCATCCTTTTCATATTAGGTATGACGTTCACAATATGGGCCGGTCTGAGTTTGGGCGTTGCAAAGACTAAGGGCCGAAACAGTGACGGACTCAATACAGAAGGACTTTATAGTATCACTCGCAACCCACAATATGTTGGGGCCTATGTTTGGATCTTTGGCTGGATGCTTTTCTCAGCTAGCCTTCCCGTAACGATCGCACTTTTTATGATCGGAGCGGGTTATCTACTTTGTCCGATTATGGAAGAACCTTGGCTCGAGCGAGCCTATGGTGATGACTACCTTGATTACAAAGCCAAGGTCCCTAGATTTATACTAAAGTAAGCAAATCGTCAGCGCTATACCATGCAGCTTCGCCTTGGAACCAAAAGCCATCAACGCCAATAAGAGTATCAACGGAACCGTCTTCTTTCGTCATGGAAAAACTTCCGTCGCCATTAGCCTCGAAAATGTAATCGGCAGCGGCGCCCGTATAATTGACCTGGTCATATTCATCGCCAAGACTAATCGTATCATTTCCGGCAGAACCAATAACAACATCACTACCCTCAAGACCAAAAATAACATCATCACCTGTCGTTCCAGACAATTGATCATCGCCATTGGTCCCGTTGATAGGTCCATCACTTGGCGGCGTTACGACCAGGGCATCAACACGATACCATGCAGCTTCGCCTTGAAACCAGATTCCGTCAACACCAATGAGTGTGTCAACGGAACCATCAGGCTTAGTCACGCTGATGCTTCCATCTTCATTTGAAACAAAAGTATAGTCAGTCGATGCACCAGCATAATCAACTTGGTCATACTCATCACCAAGACTAATCACATCAGACCCACCAGAGCCAATCACGCCGTCGCTACCACCAAGACCAAAAATGACATCATCGCCTGCGGTTCCTATTAATTGATCATCCCCATTTGTCCCATTGATTGGCCCGTTATTTTCCGGCGGTGTCGTTTCCTGAATAAGCGAGTCGATTGCATACCATGCCGCTTCGCCTTGAAACCAAAAACCGTCAACGCCATCAAGCGTATCTTCTGATCCATCTGGCTTCGTAACAGATACTGTCCCATCAGCATTGCGGATAAAGGCGTAGTCCTCTGAAGCTCCCGCGTAATTGACCTGATCATAACCTTCGCCCATCGTGATCGTATCATTTCCTGCCGAACCAACGACCAAATCACTTCCGCCAAGACCGTTGATGATATCGTCACCATTTGTTCCCAAAAGCTGGTCATCGCCAGTTGTCCCGTTGATTTCCCCGTTAGTCGGTGGCGTTGGACCGTCGGGATTTTCGCCCGCTAAAACCGACACAATACTGTTTGCGTGCATCGTTGCAATCTCACCATAGGTCTCGGTTGTATAGTGGAGGCCATCCGTATAAATCGGCAGATCAGACGTATCAGCGCTCATAAAGATATTGGGATCACTTTCTGCTAGGGCTAGCTGTGCATCGCGCACAAGGTCAAAAGCATTCGCTTCGCCAGGAGCCAATTGGATTGGAACTTCAAACTCACCCATTTCCTGAATAAAGATAGGGACATCGGCGCCAAACTCGGCCCGAAAATATTCAAACACCTGCGTGGTGGCTTCAATCATTCTAGCAATCTGTACATCTGGGTCTCCGCCAAAAAAGATTGAATAGGCATCACTTTCGCCTTGAGACCATATGATTGCGTCTAGATCCTGTCCGCGATCAAGACCGCGCTGAATATCCCTGACAGCGTCAAGCAGAACTTGACCTGGCCTGTCTTCTGCCAAATTCCACCAAAACATATCAGGATCAGCCGTTTCATTAGAGGCCGAACTTCCATAAGCCGCGTTTACCGCTTCCGTTGTAAAACCGGTCAGGGCGTTCATTTGGCCTTCAAACACCTCGCTTCCCAAAGGGTTACTCGTATCGCGGTCGAGACGGAAAAACATATTGGCACTATTGGATTGACCTGCAAAAGCGATCACATCCACATCTGTTGCGGCAAGGTCCGATTCAACAGGCGGGGTAGTCGTTTGGGCTGCCAATGCATCGTCCATAGAATACCAACGGCTTTCGCCTTGAAACCAAAAACCTTCAATGCTTTCCAGTCTATCTGTACCAAATGTTGGGTGCGTGACGGTTACACTGCCATCTGCGTTTTGTGTCATCGTATAATCGGATAAATCGCCAGCGTAATCGACCTGATCATATTCGGTTTCGGTACCGCGATAGGTCTGATCACCTTGCGTGTTGATAAATATGGCCATGTATTATCCTGAGACAAATGAGTGTGTTCAGGGGAATAACAAGCAAGTAACGTGCCGCTTAGGCGAATTTTTTATTTAATCGCCTCGTAATGTCGGGTTCCTCTTGAATACGCCAAGATCATGCGGCTATCCATCTGCCCCAAATTCTGCGTTTGATGAGCTGAACCTATCGGGATCAGGCAGGATTCGCCTGTTTCTAGGACGATCCATCTGTCATCAATGCGCTGCCGAACCGTGCCCGACAAAATATAGATAATCTCTGTGCAATTATTATGCCGATGCAGTTCAGACGTCTCGCCCGGATATATCGTCATCTCTGCCAGACTAATGTCTGAAGCGGAATTGATAGACTGGTCGATAATCCATTGCATATGCCCGCCGTGTATAGGGACGCGTTTCACCTAGCTCTCACGGCCGAAATCAGCTTTGTCTGTATCTTGTCCAGCATCCACAATATGTCGGCGTATGTCGCGGGTTTTGGAGAAATGCTTCATCAGAGTCTCTCCATCATCCCAACGAATAGCTCTTTTGAGGGCCGACAAGTCTTCGATAAAACGATCAACCACTTCGAGCACGCCTTCTTTATTTTGTAAAAATACGTCTCGCCACATTTGCGGGTCTGACGCCGCAATCCGTGTAAAGTCTCGAAAACCACCCGCCGAATATTTTACCACGTCATTTCGGGTTACTGTTTCCATATCAATAGCGGTACCAACGAGAGTATAAGCAATCAAATGCGGAACATGAGATGTCGTTGCCAGAACAATATCATGACGCGCCGCGTCCATAAGAGCCACTTGTGACCCCATGGCTTCCCACAGATCACTCAGTCGCTTAACCTCGGCTTCATCTACCTCTTCATCAGGCGTTAAAATACACCAACGGTCTTGGAACAATTCCGCGAAACCAGCAGCCGGACCGCTATTCTCTGTACCTGCAATTGGATGACCCGGAATAAAAGATATGTCGCTACGCATAAAAGTTTCAAAATATTTGGCGACATCAAGCTTGATCGAACCAACATCAGTCAGAACGGCTCCTGTTTTCATCGCTTTCACGACAGATGCCCCAATTGTTTTCATCACACTTGGCGGCGTCGCTAAAATCACCAGATCAACTTTTCCGATAAAGTCATTGAAGTCTTCTGAAACCCCATCCGCGATATCTAAGGTCCTCAATACGCCGCAGGCCTCGGGAGACGTGTCCGCAATATAGATCCGTTCGGCCAAAGATTTACTCTTGATTGCACGGGCCATTGAGGACCCTATCAAGCCGCCGCCAATGACAAGAACATTATAATAAATGGTCATAATGGGCTCTTAGGTCAGGTTCTCAGGAAGGGCCATGGCCATGGAGCCAATAATTTTAGCGCTGGGATCTTTGGATTGCACTGTCTTTAAGACCTCACTTTCTGGCCCGTAAAAACCTTGCAGGCTGAGTAAGCTGTGCTCTCCAGTCTCAGCCCGAAGCTTTACCGACAAACCTGCATCAAGTGCTGCGGACGGATCCTTAAGCGTCATGAGAGTCATATCATCACCAGACGGCAATATGTCAGCGGTCGCGACAGCTACGGCTTGTGGCCAGTCATTATTGCCAACCCTTGGAAGGCCAGCCAAGATATGCATCTCTTCAAGAGCGCCCCCATACGCAAGTGACGTCCACCAACGCTGCATGCCACCTGGAGCGGGAATTACGGCGACGCCCTCATCCTCGGCTGCTGCCGCAGCCAGAGCAGCACTTGTCGTTGGATAGGAAATCGTCGGTAGCGCAGCACCAAACCGATCTCTGACTAACGCGCCATTGGTTAGAGCATCTCCCTCGAGGGAAACATGTAGTCGCATCGGGCCTTGAAGCGCTAATGACGCGCTCATAAGTTCTGCCCAGATCCGCGCAACGAGTTCCGGTGGCGTGTCTTGCGCGGCGGCTGCGAGATCACGAACCAGAGAATGTTCACGAGATGGCCGCCAGACCCGAGCCCCGCTTTTGGCCTTTCGCACCTGTCCTGCTAGCTCCAATCTCTTTGCGATCAGATCAAGCAATAGATTGTCGACGCGATCGATTTCGACGCGCAGATCATTTATATTGGGGATATCATTTGGCGTTTTTGACATAGTGTTTGCCCGACCTAACGCCGACTGGCAGCATTGCCGATTGGCTTAGGTGCAAATATGGGTCGTCTTATCTCTTCTTTCACATTTCCGGACGGTTCGGCATATAGACGCTTGATCGCTTCGACAAGTACCAGTCCGGAAAAACCCGGCCAAACTGTTTCTCCAAATGTTTCTGTTACGTTCAAGAATGTCTTGCCTGTGCAAAATTTAAGCGGCGGGATGTAAAGCGCACCGGACCAAATTGTCGGAATAAAGCCGGCAGTCCTGAGTTCGGCTTTGAGCTGATTACGACTAAAGGGCCTGCCAGCACCAAACGGGCTGCGGTCAGATCTTGCCCATAATCCGCTACGGTTTGAAGCGATCACAATAATTCGGCCCTCGGCGCGCGTAATCCTCCATAGTTCTTTCATGAGATCTGGCAGCATATAGGCTTCTTCAATACCGTGCGCGACGAGAACATTGTCAAATTGTCCATCTTCAAATGGCAACGCCATACTTTCGGTCAGGCATGTCATCACACCGCGGCTTGATCGCTGAGCAATTCCGCCCATAGCGCCGGGCATTGCAATAATCGTTCGCTTGGCATCGTCGATATATGGAGTCAGATAAGGGTAACAATATCCATATCCAAGTATATCGCGCCCGCTAAGATCCGGCCAGACCGTTGATAATCTTCGCAACACCATATTGTTTGCGGCAACGCCTAGTCGCGACGCATAAAAGCTTTCAAGATGTCTTACGTTTTGGCGCATAAGTGACTATAGCATAGCGCTCAGACCTGAATTGAAAAGAGGAATCCTGCTGTGCCATCCCCGCTCGATATTCATATGTTCCCTTGCCTGACTGATAATTACGGGTTTCTGGTACATTCGCCAGACACAGGCGAAACTGCCTGTGTCGACACGCCCGAGGCCAGTAAAATCATTTTAGCCCTTGAAGAGAAAGGCTGGAATCTTACCCATATTTGGAATACGCACCATCACCCGGATCATACATGGGGCAATGACAAACTTAATGATCTATACGGCGTAACGATCATTGGCTGCGAAGCCGATAAAGACCGTATTCCAGGCCTTGATATAGGTGTCGGCGATGGCGATAGCTTTGAATTTGGCGGACATGAGGTCCATGTGATCGACACGCCCGGCCACACAATTGGCCATATCGCTTTTCATATTCCTGACGCCAAAGCCGCTTTTGTCGGTGATACAATTTTCGCCCTTGGTTGCGGCAGACTATTCGAAGGCACGCCAGAGCAAATGTTTGAGAGCCTTGGTAAAATAACTGCCTTACCAGATGATACAGCGCTGTATTGCGCCCATGAATATACCTTGTCCAATGGACGTTTTGCGCTCTCGGTAGAACCCGACAATCAGGATTTGATCGATTATATGCGGGACGCCAAAGCCAAGCGTGATAATAATATCCCAACGGTTCCAACGACAGTGGCCGCTGAAAAGACAGCCAACCCGTTTGTTCGGGCCAAAAGCGCCGCGATACTGGGAGACATTCGCAAAGCCAAGGATAATTTTTGATCAATGAAAATCCCGACTTGGGAATAATTTCTTAGCTTGTTCTCGGGGATGACGCGCTCCGCCATTGTTATAATAACGTGATATATTACCTGCCTGTTTTCGGGGCTTGGGTTTGGGTAGAGAAGGACGAACGGACTTATCTGTCATCGGCTTATCCTTAAGGGGAACCGGACGTTTGACTTCATCAGCATTGTCCCGAGTTGGATCGAGCGATTCACCATAAATATCGGGATCGGCTAATGTATCGAGTAGATGGGATAGATCTTCGACCTTATTGGCAATAACATGAGTTACAATACCTTCGCGCTGTAGACGACCACGCACCCGGATGAGACGTCCCCCCATGACAATCCTGCGATGACTTTCAAATGTATTAGGCCAGACGACAATATTGGCGACGCCAGTTTCATCTTCGAGAGTCAGGAAGATCACCCCACTGGCTGTCCCCGGCCTTTGGCGGGTAATCACCAGACCACAGACCGTAACCCAGTTACCATCCGGCGTATCGCGCATGGATATATTTCGATCCCGCCGTCCAATCGTTTCCGCTAGCAGCTTGGTTGGGTGTGCCCGCAGGGTCAAACGCGTAGAAACATAATCGGCAAAAACGTGCTCAGCCTCGCACATCTCAGGCAGGCCCGCAGGCAGTTCCAAATGCCCCTCACCTTTTTGCTCAAAGAGCGGAAGCGGCTTCTCCCCGCCCAGCCCTTTAACTGCCCAGAGCGCGTCCCGGCGCGACAAACCATAAGCGGCGAACCCGTCCGCTTCAGCCAGTTTGGAAAGTGCCCGGCGCGTCAATCCTGCCCGCCGCCAGATCGCATCAATGGAGCGATAGCCATTCCCCCGTGCTGCCCCCATCCACAGACCGTCATCTTCTTTAAACCCCTTGATCTGACGAAAACCCAAGCGCACGGCCAGCTGGCCATCACCGACTGGCTCGAGCACATTATCCCAAAACGAGCGCTCTGCGCAGATCGGCAGGATCTTCACCCCGTGCTCACGAGCATCCCGGACAATCTGCGCCGGAGCGTAAAATCCCATAGGCTGCGAGTTGAGCAGCGCGGTACAAAACACTTCCGGGTGATGACATTTAATCCAGGACGAAGCATAAACCAGCAACGCAAAACTGGCGGCATGGCTTTCGGGAAATCCATAGCCGGAAAAGCCTTCGAGCTGACGAAACACCGCCTCGGCAAATTTCAGGTCATAACCATTATCCAGACAGCCCTGAATAAAACGATCTTTAAAACGGACGACCGTTCCGTCACCCCGAAATGTACCGAGCGCCCGGCGCAGCTGATCCGCCTCACCGGCGCTAAACCCCGCCGCAACAACAGCAATTTGCATGGCCTGCTCTTGAAATAATGGTACACCGAGCGTCTTGCCCAGAACCGGTTCCAAATCTTTGGATGGAAAGACCACCGGCTCTTCGCCCCGGCGGCGTTTGATATAAGGATGGACCATATCGCCCTGAATAGGTCCGGGGCGAATGATCGCGACTTCAATGACCAGGTCATAAAACGTCCGCGGACGCATACGCGGGAGGAAATTCATTTGTGCCCGGCTCTCAACCTGAAACACACCAACTGTATCCGCAATGCATAGCATATCATATACAGCCGGGTCTTCCTGCGGAAGGGTCGCGAGCGTGTAGCTCTCCCCTTTCCAGCTGCGCAGAAGATCAAAACCTTTGCGCAGACAGGTCAGCATGCCCAGCGCCAGCACATCAATCTTGAGCATCCCCAGCACATCAATATCATCCTTATCCCATTCGATGATTGTGCGGTCTGCCATAGCCGCGTTCTCAACCGGGCAGAGCTCATCCAGTCGTCCGCGCGTGATGACAAAACCGCCAACATGTTGCGACAAATGCCGGGGAAAGCCCATGATCTCATGGGTGAGTTCAAAAGTCTGCTTGAGGCGCGGATCCGTCAAATCAAGTCCCGCGGCTGTCACCCGCTCTGCAGATATTTTTTGGCTCGACCAACCCCAGACCTGAGAGGAGATTGCGGTGATGACATCTTCGGACAAGCCCATTGCCTTGCCGACCTCGCGCACCGCGCCGCGTGAACGAAAATGCGAGACAGTTGAACAAATCCCGGCCCGATGCCGACCATATTTTTCGTAAATATGCTGGATCACTTCTTCGCGGCGCTCATGCTCGAAATC
>JAHDDC010000060.1 GCA_020629545.1 Hellea sp. | reverse complement strand
ATCCAGTTGGTAATGATGAGGTCGGGAGTTCAATTCTCCCTCGCGGCACCATTTTCAAGACCTTTGTTTTCTTTGTCGCAAGATGATCGCCGTGACGATCCCTGCGACAACCCCTAGCAAATGACCTTCCCAGGAAATTTGAGGTTTATCCGGTAAAATGCCCCATATCATGCCGCCATACAGGGCGATTGCGGCAATGGCGCCGATAGCGGCCTTGGCGCTTCTATCGGCAAAAGCCAAAGCAACCAGATATCCGAAATATCCAAAAACTAGCCCGCTCGCACCAACGACAACTGTATTGGAGCGCCCAAATATCCACAGCAAACTTCCAGCAAGCAAAATAATGATAAACGTTGCTTTTAGCCAACGCGTCCGATCGACCGCTATTGCAATGGAACTTAAAATGATAAGAGGCGCAGAATTTGCAATTATATGGCCAAAATTTCCGTGCAGAAACGGGCTTAATATAATGCCGGGCAAACCTATTGATTGACGCGGATAAAGTCCGAACCAGGCATTGAATCGATATGACATTGCAAAATTCAAGATATGAATCATCCAAATGATAACGACCATGATAAACACCGGCCGGAATATTCCGAGACTGTTTGACATGTTTGACACTGATATATTCACCTTATTTTCTGTGGATTAACCTAATTTTTCTTATTTCGCCTATAAAAACAATCACTTGTCCAAGAAAAAACGGCATATGGGGATAGCCAATGGATGAAAATACGACGATTAGTCAGGTAACGCCGCCTTTGGCGAACGCAGATATTCTGCAAAAGGCTCTGCAAATTGGAAGCGTGGGGTATTGCTATCACAATGCCGAAACCGGCAAGTTTGAGGTGCATGGGGACTATATTAAATCCATGTTTACGCGTGATGAGATTGAGCGGATGCAAAAAGACGGCATTTGGAAACTCATAGTCAAAGAAGATCAGGAAGAACTGATCAAAACCTGGAAACGCAGTATAAAAGAAGGTCTTCCATTCGATAAAACCGTGCGGTTAAATTGCGAAAATTACGGCGAATGCTGGTTTAAAATACACGCCATGCCTGATCCCAGCGGATATTTCATATTTTTTGAAGATGTCACCCAAACGATCACCTATCAGCGTGAACTTATCGAGGCCAAAGAAAAAGCGGAAACTGCACTTCAATCCAAAAATTACCTTTTGGGCCGCCTGAGTCATGAAATCCGAACGCCTATGAATGCCGTGATCGGCATCGCAGACGCCCTGATGTATTATGACGTTGATCCGGCGCTCAACCCGAAACTTGAACTTATCCAATCCTCAGCTGACAACATCCTGAAAATCCTTGACCGCACCTTGCATCACGCCAAGACAGATGCCGAAAAACTTACACTGGAAACTTATCAGGCCAATCCGGGAGATTTGGTCGAACGTGTCAGTCGCTTATGGAAAGCACAGGCTGAAAAAAACGGCAACAAGCTATATTGCATGATCGATAAAAGCGTTCCCGAACAAATTGAATTCGATAAATACCGATATGAACAATGTATCAACAACCTGATTTCCAATGCCGTAAAATTTACAAAAGACGGGATTATTAAAGTCGTTCTGACCGTGGTCGAAGCGAATGGCGGAAAGCAAATGGTATTAGCCGTTCAAGACTCCGGGATCGGTATGACGCAAGCTCAGATTTCCCGCATATTCAACGCCTTCGAACAAGCGGACGAATCCATCTCGTCTCGATTTGGTGGGACCGGCCTAGGTATGAATATAACCAAACGTATTATCGAAATGATGGGCGGTTCTATCACTGTGAAATCAGAGTTTGGAAAAGGAACTATCTTTGCATTACGCTTCCCTCTTGAAACAGCAACTAATTCTTTGACCGAAAGTGGAACCTCAAGGCCGGCTGTATCGACAAATCCGCTTAGGGAAAAAACCGCGTCGCAACCCTATGCCCATCTGAAAATTCTAGTTGCCGATGATAATCCGACCAATCACGTGGTGATCAAATCGCTTCTGGGGGAAATGGTCTATGAAGTTTATACAGCGCTCAACGGGCAGGAAGTCATGGATTTGTTAGAGGTCGAAGATATCGACATTATTTTGATGGATATTCACATGCCTGTGATGGACGGAATTGAGGCCACTTTGGCAATTCGCGGCTCAGACAAACCCTATCGGGATATTAGCATAATTGCACTTACCGCCGACCCTCAATATCAGCAAAAGCGTCTTTGTATGAATATCGGCATGGACGATGCACTTGGCAAACCAATTAAAATTGCAGAAATCCTCAAATCGTTCGATGAAGTTCTGGCAGAAAAAGAAAAATCGTCCATCTTCAAACAAGCCGTTTAACTTCTAAACATAAGCAGATATGGTGACCCGAGAATTACGGGAGTCACCAATGCGCACATCATGTTTTGTTCTGTTCACATCAGTTCTGATCCTGACAGCCTGTCAATCCAAATCAAGTAACACAGCGCCCAAGCTCATTTCGGGGCAATGTTATAGTGGCGCTAATATTTATACCGCTCTTGATGCTACGCCTCAGATTAATGCTGTTGCCGTAAAGGACGGGGTGATCACTTTTGCCGGAAATAGTGCCAGCGAAGACTGGTGTACGACACATGCCGGCGACCATCCTGCAATCGTCGAATTGGGTGATAACGGGATGTATCCTGGCTTTACCGACGCCCATGGACATTTCATCGGGATTGGCTTGCGCGAACTCACACTTAACCTTGAAGGCACAAAATCGATCGCCGATCTTCGCGACAAATTAAAAACAGCCGTTAGAGGTGCCGAGCCTGACGCAACTCTATACGGGCGTGGATGGATAGAAACCCATTGGCCTGAAGACCGCTTTCCCAATCGGGGTGACCTAGACGATATCGCCCCGAATATTCCACTCATTCTGGAACGGGCTGATGGTCATGCTGTGGTGGTGAATTCAGCCGCATTGCTTGCAGCAGGTATAACCCGTGACACGGAATCCCCCTTTGGCGGCGATATTTTAAAAGATGAAACCGGCGAACCGACCGGAATGCTGATCGACAAAGCCAGCAATTTGGTGGCGTCACTCATGCCGGCAAATGACGATATTCGAATTCAAACCGCCATGAAGAAAGCTTCAGATTTATATGCCAGCCGAGGCTGGACAAATATTCATTCGATGTCATTTGACCCAAATGCGGTGAAGATGATCAAAACTGCGGCTTCAACCGGCGACGTGAATATTCGTGTCTATGTGTCAACTGATATCGAAAACGGGTTTGATACCTCAGTGTTTTCAAACAATTCGGACAACGCTAACTTAATCACTCGACGAAGCATTAAACTTTTCTCTGACGGAGCTTTGGGGTCCCGAGGTGCAGCTTTGATCAATCCATATGATGATGATCCGGATAATGTAGGCTTAATGCTAACCACCTATGAGGACATTATGCCGGTTTTATTATCTGCCCTCAAAGACGGAGTTCAGGTCAACACCCACGCGATCGGCGATAAAGCGAACCGTATGGTTCTAGATTGGTATGCAGAAGCCTTCGCAGCGGTTCCGACGGCTGAACGCGCCGTAGTTGATCCACGTTGGCGAATTGAACATTCCCAAATTTTAGCTCTGGAAGACATTCCCCGTTTCTCGGACCTCGGCGTTATTCCGTCGATGCAGCCCTCACATGCTATTGGCGATCTACATTTTGCCGTCGACCGGATCGGTCCAAACCGTCTCGCAGGCGGCTATGCCTGGCGTAGCCTGATCGACAGTGGATCAATTATTGCCGGAGGAACAGATGCGCCCGTAGAGGTCGGCGATACGAGAATTGAATTTTACGCGGCCGTCCACCGCAAAGACCTAAAAGGTTATTCGAATGAAAGCTGGTATCCCTCTCAAAAGGTCACGCGGCAGGAAGCCTTAAAAATGTTCACAGCATGGCCCGCCTACGCGGCCTTCGAAGAAGACCGGCTCGGGACGATTGAAGTGGGCAAAGCCGCCGACTTCACCATATTTGACAGAGATATCATGACGATTCCAGCCCCCGAGATATTGGAGGTTGAGACAGTCATGACAATTGTGAATGGGAAAACCGTTTTTAGCGCCGAATAGTCAGTATCACGATGATTGAAAACTCAGCTCTAATTCTTATTGATTGGCAAATTGGGTTTGACCAACATGCCTATTGGGGCGGGAACCGCAACAACCCGGATGCAGAAGATAATGCGCTAAGCTTGTTAAGACACTGGCGTGAGCACAAACGCCCCATTTTTCACTGCATCCATCATAGTCAAGACCCTAATAGTTTACTCAGACGTGAAAAGCCGAGCGGAAAACTGAAGCCCGGTTTCGAACCACAAGCGAATGAACCGCTGATCGTAAAACACGTCAATTCCTGTTTTATTGGTACGGACTTACACGATCAGCTACAAGCAAACCACATTGAGAAACTCGTCATATGCGGCCTTACGACAAATCATTGCGTTTCCACAACCGTAAGGATGGCGGGTAATTTAGGATATGACGTATACTTGACAGGTGACGCCTGCGCGACATTTGATCGTAGCGATATTGATGGAAACATAATTCCAGCAGACCTGATCCATCAGATCAGCCTTGCCAATATTCATGGTGAATTTTGTAAAGTGGTCAGTACCGCTAAAATAATAACGAGTTAATCTCGGAAATTCTTATATTGCATGGGAAGTTCAAGTCCCAAATCTTTGACGAATTGAATAACCGCTTGAAGATCATCGCGTTTTTTGCCTGAGACACGCAAAGTATCGCCCTGAATCGCCACCTGGACCTTTATTTTTGAGCCCTTGATATCTTTGACTATTTTCTTGGCAAGCTCTTTATCAATGCCTTCTTTAACGACAATGTTTTGGCGCACAGACTGGCCAGCTGCAGGCTCGACTTTTTGGTAATCAAGTTGTCCGGGCTCTATCCCGCGTTTGTGTAGCTGCCCACGCAATATCTCATGCATTTGACGCAATTTCAGGTCATCATCTGCGAATACATTGATGACACCGTCCTTGTGCTCGGCAGTCGATTTCGATCCTTTGAAGTCATATCGAACAGAAATCTCGCGCATGACATTCTGAACAGCATTGTCGACTTCAGACTGATCGACCTCGGAAACAATGTCAAAGGACGGCATAATTCTCTCCGGTTACACTTTGGTATTGGTGTAGGCTTTAAGCTCTTTTCTGGCAACCTGCATACGGTGCACCGCGTCTGGTCCATCAGCAAACCGTAAGGTCCGCATACCTGCATACATGGCCGCAAGTGGTGTATCCTGCGATACGCCTGTCCCGCCATGCATTTGCATCGCTTCGTCGATCACCTTAAGCGCCATATTCGGCGCCGCGACTTTGATTTGAGAAATCCAAGGCGCGGCTGCGCGCGGATCGCCCTGATCCATCATCCATGCCGCTTTAAGGCATAACAGACGTGCTTGTTCAATCGCGATGCGGCATTCGGCGATAATATCATAATTCGCGCCAAGTTTGGCTAAGGGTCGACCAAAAGCGGTCCGGTTCAAAGACCGTTTACACATAAGCTCCAATGCGCGTTCTGCCTGCCCGACTGAGCGCATACAATGATGGATGCGTCCCGGCCCAAGACGGCCTTGTGAAACTTCAAACCCGCGTCCTTCACCGATAAGTAAACTGTCTGCTGGCACCCTTACGTTTGTGAACCGAATATGCATATGTCCATGCGGTGCATCATCATGGCCAAAGACCGTCATCGGACGCAATATTTCAACCCCCGGCAATCCAGCTGGTATTAAAAACATGGAATGCTGCGAATGGCGCGGCACATCGCCGTCACGCGGCGCTGTCCTGGCCATAAGCACATAAACTTCGCAACGCGGATCCCCAGCGCCAGACGACCAGTATTTTTCACCATTAAAGACCCATTCGTCGCCGTCTTTGACCGCGCTGAATTCGAGGTTCGTGGCGTCTGATGACGCCACATCAGGTTCCGTCATTAGAAAGGCGGACCGAATTTCACCTTCAAGCAATGGTTTAAGCCATTTTTCTTTGTGCTCAGCCGTCCCGTAACGTTCAATAACTTCCATATTGCCCGTATCGGGCGCTGAACAGTTAAACACTTCAGGGGCCAGCATACACCAGCCCATTTCTTCAGCCAGATAGGCATATTCGACTGTGTTCAGACCATATCCCCGTTTTGAATCCGTCAGCCAGAAATTCCACAATCCTTTTTCCCGCGCTTTTGCTTTCAGTGTCTCGCGAATTTCGGTTTGACGGGCCGTAAATTGAAACCGGTCCCCGTCGGCCCCGACCAGGCTGTGATATTCTTCATCGGCAGGCAAAATTTCTTCCCGCACCATTTGACGTACTTTTTCAACCAGCGGTCTGACCCGCTCACTCATTCCCAAATCCATTGTCATCTCATATCCTCTCTATAATTTGCCATCGGCAATTTTTATCCGTGAAAGTTCACCAAGCGCATTGGTCATTTGCCCAAAAGACTTAAACCGCGGATTATCCGTCTGCCCATGATAATATCGAAAATAAATCTGCTGAATAATGACCGCCAAGCGCCACAAGCCATAAACATAATAAAATTGAAAATTAGATACATCAGCGCCCGTTTGGTCGGCGTAAAAATCCAGAATTTCCTGACGTGTCATCATCCCAGATGCCGTTGAAGGCTGTCGCACCATTAGCTGCATCATCTGAGGATCATCGGCCTGAATCCAGTAAGACAAGGTATTCCCCAAATCCATGAGCGGATCGCCCAGTGCGCAAATTTCCCAATCCAGAATCGCGTCGATCTTGGTCGGATCTTCCAGGTTAAGAATACAATTATCGATACGAAAATCACCATGAACGATCGCAGCACCGGTTTCTGATTTGGGTTTGTTATCCTCGAGCCACCTTCTAACATCTTCGAATTTATCAACATCATCAGTCCAGGCTTTTTCAAATCGACGGTTCCACCCCCCGATTTGACGATCCACATAGCCTTCAGGCTTGCCAAAATCAGATAGGCCAATTTTTGCGTAATCCACTTTATGCAGATCAACCAGCTTTTGGAAAAAATTCTCGCACAGTTCCCGCGTCTGCGAAGCGCCCCATTTCCAATCATCTGGAATTTCAACGATCATATGACCTTCGACCCGGTCCATCACGTAAAATTCAGCGCCGATAATGCTCTCGTCATCTGTGTAAAACAGCGTGTTAGGCACACTCGGAAAAACAGGTTTTAAAGACGTCGTGATCCGATATTCCCGGTGCATGTCATGACCCGATTTAGGTCGGCTGCCAAAGGGTGGGCGCCTTAAAACCAGAGAACGATTTTCGTAATTCAATGCATAGGTCAGATTAGACGCGCCGCTGGAATATTGACGAACCTCTGGCACCCCTGTCAGGCCCTTGATATTGGCTTTGAGGACTGCATCGATCGCGGCGATATCTAGCTCCTCGCCTTTTCTAACGTCTACGGTCGGGTTGGGACCTGCCATTAGATAATTGCTCCGCCGTCAACGACCATACCCTGGCCTGTAAAATAGCTGGCCTCATCAGATAGCATATACATGACCGCTCCGACCATTTCTTCAGGCTGCGCCATGCGTTTAATGGCCAGATTGTGATCTAGAAAAGCCTGCATTTGCGGATTGTCTTTCAGGGCTGATGCTAATTTCGTGTCCGTAAAACCAGGCAGCAATGCATTTACCCGGATCCCGTGATCGCCATATTCCTTGGCCAGACCTTTGGTCATATTGATCAAGCCGGCTTTGGTCATCCCATATATGACCCGTCCAAGGCCGGGTTGAATACCGTCGACTGAAGCGACGTTTACGATCGCGCCGCCGTCATTTTTCATCATAGCGGGGATAGCCGCTGCCGAAAGAAAATAAGGCCCTTTTAAGTTGACTTCCATTGTCTTGTCATAAGCCCATTCTTCGGCCTGATGAGCGGGCCCATAATAGGGATTGGTCGCACCGTTATTGACCAGATAGTCGAGACGGCCATACTCATCCATAATTTCACTGACCGAATTGGGATGAGATTCAATATCGCCTAAATGAACTATCCTTGCACTGGCTTTGCCGCCGTTATTTCGAATGTCTTCAGCGACTTTTTCACAGGGCTCGATCTTACGACTGGCGCATATAACGGTGGCCCCGTGCTCAGCCAATCCGTGCGCTACAGCCTCCCCAATTCCCCGACTTGCCCCGGCAATTAAAGCAACTTTTCCTGAAAAATCAAAACGAGCCATATTTTCTCTCTTTTAAAGCGGCAGATCAGAGGACGGAATTTTGGCTTTCAATTTCGCCATACCCGAAACCCAACGGTCATAATCATGCGCCTTGCCTTTGAAGTAGTCACCAACAATTGCGTGTGGCAACACCATGAACCGGTCTTCCGCTATCGCTGATTTTAAAACACTGGCAACGTCACCGGGTTCGAGTAATTCGTCCCGGCCATTCTCGGCAAACTTCATCCCTTTGGTCATATTAGTTCGCACATATTGCGGACAGACGCAGTGCACGGATATTCCGTCATCCTTATGGGCGACCGCCATGGCCTCGGCAAATCCCAGGGCGGCGTGCTTTGTGGCGCTATATGAAGCACTGCCGATCTGGGTTAACAATCCGGCGGCGGACGATACGATGACAAACCGGCCCTCGCCTCTTTTGATCCATTTCGGCAATAGATCCCGGGCCGCATAAACACTGCTCATGACATTGACCTGCCAACTGGTCTCCCAGGCCTGATTGCTGGCACCCGCCGCATGTCCAGGTGGATGATCGCCAAATCCGACGCCCGCATTGGCGACAAATATATCAACCGAGCCCAGAGCTTGTTCCGCTTCGTTGATGAAGCTTAAAATCTGATCTTCCTGAGAAACGTCGCATTTAAATGGGATTGCACCAATTTCCGATGCTGTTTGATCCGGGCTTTCAAGATCACAAATAGCGACCTTCGCCCCGGCGTCTATGAACATTTCAGCAAAGGCCCGGCCTATCCCGCCGGCGCCGCCTGTGATCGCCACATTTTTCCCTGACAGCATGCTCTCTCCGTTTTTTACAGACTTATCACGCCATAACGACCACGCAAGTTTTATATGCAACAAATTGCTTATTTTCGTCACGCGAACTTTGTGTCATATGGGTCCTAGAGGGAGAGCTTATGGATCCGACAGAAGCAGACGGTTTAGAGCTGGGACATGTTGCCCCGTTGGGGCAGGACAACGTTCCCGACGCTAATCAGACCCATTTTTGCATGTCGTGCGAATATCCCATGTCCGGCCTATATTGCGCGCAATGTGGGCAAAAAAATGATGATTATCGCCGTTCTATTTTCACACTGGCCAAAGAGTTGTTTCAATCAATCACGGCAATTGAGTCACGGATCTGGCGGACCTGGGGCACATTGATTTTCAAACCTGGGAAAGTTGCCCGTCAATTCGCCGATGGCCGGCGTAGTCACTGGTCCACCCCCATCCGAATATACCTGGCCATGAGTATTTTGCTGTTTGGCTATATGAGTTTTACACAAACACATTTGTTTAGTGTCGACCTGGATGTCAAAGCTAAGGACGGCGTAGAAATTCCCGCCGAGGAATGGACCACGGACGATGTTGATCTCGATATTAAATTCCATGTTTTTGAAACCCAATCAAAAATTGATGCGCGCAATGCCACGCGGAATTTCCAATTGATCGAAGAAAAACTGGCTGGCGATGATTTTAATAAGAAGATCAATATCAGCCCAATTGCGATTACCGCGACCGATAATGAATTAGAATCCGCAAAGGAATCGGTAGACGAAGCCTTGAAAGATGCTCCGCAAGAAGTCTCAGACGCTGTAACCGGAATCACTGACGCTATATTAGAAACGGCTGATGAACTGAATACAGAGGGAGGATCAGAGGTCATCGTCAATGGGGAAAAAATTGAACGAAAAGATTGGGTAAGCTTTGCAACGCGTTTCGCAAAAAATCCGGTCGTCTTAACACGAAGTTTCAACATTTGGCTGCCCCGCCTCATGTTTTTTATGATGCCCTTCACAATGTTGATCGGGGCTATATTTATTCGCGACAAAAAACGCGCACTTTTATATGACCACCTTGTTCACGCCGCCTATATTCACGCCTTTGCGTTTTTTCTTTTATTCGTCGGAATAATCCTGTCGAAATTCATACCCGGCACCTGGATTGCCCGCGGAATTTGGCTTGTTTTACTGATCTATTTGCCGATGAGCCTAAAAACGATGTTTAGCAGAGGTTGGATCAAAACGATTTGGACCGCCTATGGTGTAGGTTTTATCTATCTCAATATACTTATGATCGCCTTGACCTTTTTCATCTCGCGAGATGTCGGGTCATCTTTCATGGCTGCTATATAAATGTAGCCCAACTCAAACTGCCTCGCCGTCCCAAAAGAGGTGACAAGGCATTCCGGCTATGCGGACAATTTTCGACGGCTTTGGGCGCAAGAGCGGACATACCCCCCGTCATCCCGGAAGGCTGAAAGCCTCTCCGGGATCTCGCCTTATAAAGTTTTGACTTCGCGACAGATACAACAACCTCAGAGGGAGAAATCCCGCAGGGCTGCCTGGCGGATCATCGGGTTAAGCCCTCGTCCGGGATGACAGCTATTGTGAGCCTTGCATCAAATGCTGAACCTATTCATACTCCCAGAAACCAATAAGGGGGTGCGCTTGATACTTCGCAGAATTTCACAACACGTTAAAGATCAGAACTGGTTCGCAGTGGCGCTGGATTTTGTCATTGTTGTCGCGGGTATACTCATAGCTTTCCAAATAACCGTGTGGAATGAAGTGCGGAAAGACAGCGCGGAAGAACAGAAATATCTTACCCGCCTACATAGTGACGTCATTGACGCGTTGAACACCAGTTTCAACCATGCTGCGCTTAAGTCAAAGGTACAAAACAGCCTCCGCAGCACGCTCGAAGCCTTCAAACCAAATTCAGGGATCGAGAAATTGACAAGCCAGCAATGTGCCTCTGTCTATTTCTCACATATTTACGAAGCGCCCTTCCCATCTCTACCGACCGTATCGGAACTTTTATCCAGCGGCCGATTCTCCGTTCTTGGCAGCGAGAGATTGCGCGACTTGTTGGCGAAACACGAACAGACACGCGATGGATATCAGAGGTTTGCTGATGGTATGCTGGTTAATCGAATCGTTATGGCCGCTGAACATTCCGACTTGATACAAATTGGAGTAGAATTTCACAATTTTAGCTCTGATGGCTCCAACTTTTTTGATCATATCAGCGACGATATCATCGCTTGCGATCTCGCAAGCATGCGCTCTGATGTCCGGTTTAAAAACAATCTAATTGACAATACAGCCCGGCATCATGAATTCCATCGTTCGGTTGCTGCCCAATATGAGCAGTTACAGGAAATTCACCGGGAACTTGATAGCGTAATCGGCTTATCCCACGGGGACGCAATGCCATGAACTTGTGCTGGTATTCAATAGCCATCTACGATCGGAATTTGTCTCATCTGAAACACTAAGCCAAATTCCACTCTCAGGGAGTTTTGGAAGTCAAACTAAGATATTATGCCGATTAACGAAGAATAAGTATCCCCAGCCGGTCGTTTGAAATCAGCACATAAAAAAGCCCGCACATGGCGGGCTTTAATTTTATTTAGGACTTTGAAGCCTGAGGCTTAGGCGAATACACCCAGCTTACGGGCTTTCTTAGCGCACAGATAATAGAATGTGACGCGGTTCTTGAAGCGCTCGGATTTCATATCCTGACAGACTTCTTTGACGATTGTGTCACCTTTATCCTTGGCGATACCCAGCTTTTTGACACAGAAGTTACGAACAACCGTGTCCAGCTCAGTGGCGTCTGAACAGGCGACCAGTGAAGAGTCCCGGTTCTTGAGCGACGCGCCCAGATATTTGACAATATTGTCTACCGTATCGCGCTTGGCTTTGCCGTCGAACTTCTGAACATTGGCGTAATATTTGTCATAGTCCAGACCCGACTTCTTGGCCGGCGCTTTTGCCGATGCCTTTGGTCCAGGCTTCTTACGCGGTGTGCCGTCCTTATTAGTCGAACCACGCTTGGTACCCGGCTTTGGTCCAGGCTTCTTACGAGTTGACGCGGCTTTCGGCGCACCACCCTTGGCCAGACCTTTGGCCTGTGGCACCCATTCGTCGCGCTCGATGCGGCCTGGAATAGAGTCGATGATATTTTCCACCAGTTCGACGTCTTTCTTCTTCCAGTTCGCAATCTGACGGAAATAGTAGATACCTTTGCCGTTCAGATCTTTTTCGAATTTCGGCCCGATACCTTTGATCAATTTCAGATCATCTGGTGCACCGTCCGTTGGACCGTCTGTATAGAGGACCTTAGGCGCAGCCGCTTTCTTAGCTGTTGTCTTTTTGACAGTCGCTTTCTTGGCAGGTGCTTTCTTCTTAGCAGGGGCCTTTTTCTTGGCTGGGGCTTTCTTCTTGGCGGCAGGTTTAGGCGCTTCGGCCAATTTGCCTTCAAGATATTTCACGCGCGCAGCCAGATAACGGTTGCGCCATTCAAGAGCGTATGACTCGTCATCGTCACCCGCCGCAACGGCCGTTGCGGCTGCCGCAGCAGCACCGCCAGCGGCCAGCTTGGTCTTAAGGCTAGAAACCTCACCATCACTGGCAGACAGACGACCTTCAAGGTCCTGGATCTTTGCGCGCAGGCCGTCGGCTTCTGCGCGAAGGGCACCCTCGCCTTCGACGGTCAGGTCACCTGCGTGCGATTTGCCTCGGCCAAACAACAGCCAGCCCAGCAACAGCCCGAGGAGGCCCATTAAGAACAACGGCAACCAGCCGAAGCATGTTATATAAGATAATACGTTACTCATTCTGTCCTCCTTATTCGGACGTTGTCACTAGAAATTCGATACGGCGATTGGCCGCTTTGCCTTCGGGCGTGTCGTTTGACGCGACAGGTTGTGCTTCGCCATAACCTGTTCCGCTCAATCGGTCCCGCTCAACACCTGAGTCTGCCAGATAGGCCACGACGGTGTTCGCCCGGGCTTCAGACAACCACTGGTTATAGGCGTCGTCGCCATCTGAGTCTGTGTGACCCCCAATCGCTATTCTAAAGCTTGAACACTGATTAGCCGCTGAAGCCAGAGTATTGAGAAGATCAAAACTCGGAGCGCCTTGAATTTCAGCTTTATTCACAGCGAAATTGATTTTTGACTGACCTTTAAGGCTATCAAATAATGATTGGCAAATCCCCTCGGACGTCACTTCGCCGACATTCACAGCCGAAGCTCCGTCGACCGTAATATTCGCCGCTCCAATATAACCATCTGTCATATTGGAAACACTGGAATTAATTCGGTCTCGAATATCTGCGTCCGTTGTAAAGCCGCGCAATAAGGTTTGCGTATCATTCACGGTCAAAGACCCCCGGTCCAGTAACGCAAGATTGCCAAGTGAACGAGACAAGACATCGCCCCAGCCATCAGCCGGTGCACCAAGTGCAAGCTCAACCTTATCGTCTGTGACATTGCCATTGAACAATGTATCGGCCTCAACAAGAATACGCTGACGCTCATTTTCGCTGCCGACATAACCGCTGACCACAACGTTTCCGTCGTCACCTTTGACCGCGTTAAATACATAAGGCGAAACGGTTGGAAGCGTCGGGGCCGCTTTAACCGACATATTGTTTTCAACAACATGCCAGATCTTGCCCTTCTTCTTGCAGGTTTCACATTCCGTATTCGCCGCTAAATTAAAGGCTGAACTCATATCCGCATCTGATCCCGCTTCCCCTGAAAGCGAAGCGACATTTCCATTCATTTCGACATCGACAAAATTATATCCGGCTGCATTAAGAGCATTTTGGATTGACGTCCCCATTTGAGCGGAACGTGCCTTTGCGCTCCAGGGTCCAAATAATGATGCGAGTAGTGAAATGATGGCGAGGACAATAAACCCCCATAACCATCTAGATCCCATAATTTCCCTCCTTGAAATTTGAGATGACAGACGCTTCTATCTCAAGCCTGTCACCTATGCAATCAGCTATTAACAGTTTTGCACATGACTAAAACATGAATAACGGCATGAAGCGTTTGAAAGCCGAATTTAATTAATTCATTATTCTTTCTTTGGCCGCTTCATATTCGGCTTTTAATTCGGCAACTATTTCGGCCACACTTGGCGCATCATGGATACTGCCCACCCCCTGTCCGGAACCCCAGATATCTTTCCAAGCTTTGGAATCGGTATTTCCACCGGATCCGAAATTCATCTTGCTTTTGTCAGCCTCCGGCAAGTTGTCAGGATCCAGACCCGCATCTCGAACAGAGCTTTTAAGATAATTCCCATGTACGCCGGTAAACAGAGATGAGTAGACAATGTCTTCTCCGGCTGAATCAATAATGGCCTGTTTATAGGCCTCGGGCGCATTGGCTTCTTTGCAGGCGATGAAACGGGTTCCGATATAAGCCAGATCTGCTCCGATGGCTTGCGCCCCCAGAATGGCGCCACCGGTAGCAATCGATCCCGAACATAAAAGCGGGCCCTCATGAAAATCTCGAATTTCCGGCAATAAAGCGTAAGGCGACAATCGTCCGGCATGTCCGCCGGCACCGGCACAGACGGCGACAATCCCGTCCGCGCCAATAGACAGCGCTTTTTTGGTGTGACGAATATTGATCACGTCATGCAATACGATGCCGCCATATGAATGCACGGCATCATAAATTTCCTTGGGCGCTTGCAAACTGGTGATGATGATCGGAACTTCATGCTTCACACAGACTTCCATATCATGTTGAAGACGATTATTTGACCCGTGACAAATCTGATTAACAGCAAATGGCGCAACTTTCTTCTCGGGATTTTCTTTTTGATATTCTTCGAGTTCCAGTTTTATCCGGACAATCCATTTCTCAAGCTCTTCCGCCGGGCGGGCATTTAACGCTGGAAAAGACCCAACGATCCCGGCTTTACACTGGGCGATCACCAGTTCAGGACCTGACACAATAAACATGGGTGCGGCCACGACCGGCAATTCCAGATTCTGGAGAATTGGAGGTAAACTCATTTTTGTTCCTTTAGATTAAATTATTCAGATGCCGCCGGCAGAGCTCTGAAATCAGCCTCTGATTCAGATGCTAACCATATCATAGCCGCCCAGGCCGCTACATTTTGGGCCATGGCATCTGGACTGATTTTATCAAATGTATCATCAGGCGTGTGATGAAGGTCAAAATAATCGGTGCCATCCTGTTGCAGACGAATAGCCGGAACACCTTTGGCAAACATCGGAATGATATCTGGTCCGCCATGAGTTTGACCTTCTTCCATTGCGATGCCCAGGTGGGCGATTTGCTTTTGAATGTTATAGATGTCCTCGCGCGCCTCTCCCTGGACTGACGAACGCAGCGCATAGACGCGCTCGGCGCCAAAATCCGATTCACTGGCCAATACGTGATTGTGAAGATTATCAAGATGCTGATCTACATAGGCATAGCCGCCGAGCAATCCGATTTCCTCTGCCCCAAAAGCTACAATTCGAATGGTCCGTTTTGGTTTCAATCCGGCCACAAGCAAGACCTGCGCGGCACCCGCCGTTATGCCGATGCCGGCACCGTCATCAATGGCACCTGTTCCAAGGTCCCAGCTATCTAGGTGACCCCCAATGACAATAATCTCTTCCGGCTTTTCGGACCCGACAATTTCACCGATGACATTGCCTGACGGTAATTCTCCGCCGTATTTTGGTGTTAAGGTGAGTTTGAGAGTAATGTCTTCACCATTTTCCAGAAGACGTTCCAACTGATCCGCATCAGGCGCGGATAAGGCTCCGATTGGAATTTTTGGTAAGTCGGCGTCATAGCGCATTTGGCCCGTATGCGGGAAACGATGAGAATCCGTGCCAACCGAGCGAATAACCACAGCAGCCGCGCCGCGCTTCGCCGCTTCTGAGGCGCCTTTTTGGCGTTTTTTATTGGCTGGACCATAGCCAGCGCCGTCATGGGCCTTTTTCATACGTCCCGAAATAAAGACTATTTTACCTTCCAAACCACCGGCCGGGGCATTTTCAAGATCGTCAAAAGTTGGGAAATAGGCGA
>JAHDDC010000059.1 GCA_020629545.1 Hellea sp. | reverse complement strand
ACATTTTTGCGTTCTGTCCCGATTTTTCGGGCCAAAACTTTCAAAAGCTCATCACGCTCTTGATCCCGATTTTTATCTTTGGTCATGATCATCCAGAATTTGCTCTAGCGCGGTCTCAGCCGCCGAACGAAAAGCCGCTGACTTGCGGGCAAATAATTGCTTCCCTGTGTCAATATTGTAAAGCAAAGCGTCTCCAGTCTCCGGGATGCTGACCTCGAGTCTGAATATCGATCCCAAGCGAGACCGCGTTTTCAAATACTCCAGATTTGCCCGGATCGGATTTTCAAATACTGAAATCCGCTTGAGATCATACCCTTCCGGATTAAGCTTGGCCAAGACATTATGCAGCCGTTCCGCAGGCCAAGAGGCCTTCGAAATCGGCAATGATCCCGAGACAAGAGTCTCGTGCTTATGTCGCCCCTTGCGTTCCACAATGCGATTCTTCTAGCATAAATTGTTATTCGTGGCAAGAATCCGTGATTTCTGACGCGGTGATTGTCTTTTTGTCCGGGCTCGCCGCCAACCCATTGGCTTCGGCGCGCAGGATAATCCGAAGCTTATTCCGGGTTTCGCAGCTAAGCTCGGTCAGGGCCTGATATTCTTTTTCAAACACTTGGGCAGGCCCCAGCGCGTCCTTGCCATAATCTTTTTCAAAACGGTTTTTCATCACAAAGATAAACACGCTCGAATTGCCCTCGCGGGTCTCCGCCTGCCTTTGGCCCAGCGCCTCCCACCAGGCCAGCGCATAATCATCCGCAACCGTCACAATGCGCGACAACTCCGGATCATTCCCAATCCAGGTTGCCAGCGTATCCCGGCTAATCCCAATCATATCGGCCATTTGGGCATGGCTCTTCCCGGCCTTCCCGGCCGCAAGTATTGTGTCAAACAGGCGCTGTTGCCCGCGTTTAGATTTCGGGTATTGGGCTTCACCGTAAGGCATGATTGGGGTCTTTGATTATGTATTCCGTAATATCGGCGAAGGCGCCGGACAACCGGAATGTTAGCCGATAAAGATGACTTCTTCAGGATGAATATTTTTAAGCTTTCCCATGAAAACCTACAAGCCGATTTTAGTGTTTTTGTATGGTTATTTCACTTCTCCAGCTACAGTTTGCATTTTAGTTTGACTCCTGGAAGTCCGCAAAGGAGTTTGCGGATATGGGTTTCGTCTTTAGCAATTATGGCTCAACAGGCCGATTTAAAATCGGCAATAGATCATTCTGAAATATCCAAATAAACAATAGCTTGACATTATCCAAATATTGTATATTTATAGTTTATACATATATTGGATATTTTTAAATTATACACATAAGCGATATGGAGCCTAAAATGCCCACCACAATACGCTCTAGCAAGGATCTCGGGCATGCTTTGCGACGCACACGATTAAAAGCATCTATGACGCAGTCTGATGTCGCAAAGCGCAATGGCACGAAGCAAAATGCGATTTCACGGATTGAAAGCGGAGATATGGGCCGAACGGTGAACCTGATCTTTAAAGTCTTAGGTCTGCTTGATCTGGAAATTGTGATTAGGCCGCGATCGAAAAGCTCCGCAGACGATATTGAAAACCTGTTTCCGTGAGCCGCACCAAGACATATGCGCCGCTGCGCGTGTTTATGAACGGTAGGGCTGTTGGTGTGCTGACCAAGTCCCCGCGCGGAGAGACAGTATTTTTGTATGATACTGATTGGTTGGAATGGGAAGGTGCCATGCCAGTATCCTTGTCTCTACCCTTACAAGAGAGAGGGCATAACGGCGCGGCGGTCACAGGCTTTTTTGATAACCTTCTGCCGGATTCGAGTGCTATCTTGAAAGGCATAGCTGAGCGTGTTGGCGCCGCGGGAACAGATGCTTATAGCTTGCTTTCTGCAATAGGACGAGATTGTGTAGGAGCATTGCAATTCATACCCGAAGGCGAGAACGCGAATAATGACGAAGCGGGCTTATATGAATCATTGAGCCGTGACGAGGTTCGCGACATTCTCCTCGATTTAAAGCATGCACCATTGGGCATTAAACAAGAGGGGGGATTTCGCCTCTCTCTCGCCGGAGCACAGGAAAAGGCGGCGTTTTTGTGGAAAGACGGACAGTGGTGTCGCCCCCTCGGAACGATGCCAACAACCCATATTTTTAAACCTCAAATCGGAGAGATAAAAACGAGCACCGGTACTATTGATCTCAGCCAGAGCGTGGAGAATGAATACTACTGTCTCGAACTTCTAAGGGCCTTTGGTCTGGATGTCGCGGAAGCCGAAATTGACCAATTTGGTGAAAAGAAAGTGTTGATCGTTAAACGCTTTGACCGACTAATCAGAAGAAATGGCAGTATTTTGCGCCTACCCCAAGAGGACATGTGTCAGGCCCTGGGTGTGCCACCGACAGTCAAATATCAAAATGTGGGCGGCCCAAATCTTGTTGATCTTCTAAGTCTTCTCTCGCGCAGTGACACGCCCCTTAAGGATCAGCATACAGTTTTTATGGCACAAATCCTCTTCTGGCTCATCGGTGCAACAGATGGCCATGCAAAAAACTTTAGTATCTTTCTAAGACCTAATAATCAAATGGCGTTAACGCCGCTCTATGATGTTATTTCGGCCCAACCCATGTTTGACGCTCGCCAAATCCCCCATAAAGATTTTAGATTGGCCATGTCACTTGGTCAGAAACCCCATTATAAAATCCAAGAGATTCAACGGCGGCATTTTCATGAGACGGCAATTGAAGCCGGCCTTGAAGATGCAAGTACGGATGAAGCGGGGAGTTTTACTATGGATGTCATTAACGACATTGAGAGTAGGTTCGACAAAGCATTTGATATTGTCCTCGGGAAGCTTCCTAAAGATTTTCCAATGGAGATTCACAAATCGATTAAAAAGGCAGCCTTGGAAAGACTGGCCGTATTGCAGCGGTAAGGCAATTTTACGTTAGTTCAGTTTAGATTTACTGGGATCTGCGGTGCTCTCGTCCATCAAAACGCCAAAGCGGCATGAAAACCTACAAGCCGAATTTAGTGTTTTTGTGCGGCCTACCCAAATTTCGGATTCGGTTTAGAATTTGGGATTGATGCTTTCTGGATAGAGATCTGTTTAAATAGAGGGAGCGAAGCGGACATAGAGTTTTGCAAGATTGAAATATTGCCGTAATAGGGTTGTTCCACTTATTTGGCCCGCAACCCTTTCACGAGATTCTTGATGAAAATTTTACCCCCGGAACCGAATGTTGATTTGTACAATGAAGGGTTTGGAGAAACTGACCTCCTTAAACGTAAAAAAACCGGCCAAGCACTAAGCAGCCTCGTAGACAGAATTGATGACTCTATTGTCATCGCACTTAATGGAAAATGGGGAACAGGTAAATCTCATTTTCTTAAGCGCTGGGTGGGAGCGCATAAGATTGAAAATGGCAGTAACGCCACAACGGTTTATTTTGATGCTTTTGAAAATGACTATTTAAACGACCCGCTTCCTGCATTAGTTTCCTCTCTCACAGAGCGTCTTCCAAACGGTAGCAAGGCTAAAATTAATAGAGTGAAAGCCGCTGCATTCAAACTAGCGAAACCATTGTCACGTATTAGCCTTGCAGTTGCCACTTTCGGGGCGACAGAGGCATTAGGTGACTTAGGTGATGCGGTTGCTAAAGCGGTTGGTAATGAAGGTGCTACCAGTTTAGCAAAATATTGGGAAGAAGAGACAGGTCGACGTGAAGCAATGCTTGAATTCAAAAGCGCAATTGAAGCGTTAGCTGCGCCTCCTGCAGAAGATGACACTGGATCGACCTTGGTCTTTGTCATTGATGAACTGGATCGTTGTCGCCCGGACTACGCCTTAGAAGTATTAGAGGTTATCAAACATTTTTTCTCAGTACCTCATGTTCATTTTATTTTAGGCGTCAATCTACAGGCTTTAGAAAATAGCGTCCGCGCAAGATATGGCGGAAATACTGACGGCCATGCCTACCTTAAAAAGTTCATTCACATAACTTTAGAACTACCTGATGAGATAGGAAATTTCGATAATTCTAGGCACGCCAATTTGATTTATCTTGAACACTTAATCGAAGACATGGGTGTGCCTCTACACATTGCCAATCCTTTAATTGAACAGGTCGATTTAGTATCTAAATTTAATCAAGTTTCGTTGCGCGAAATAGGAAAAATTGTATCTTCAATATCACTAGCCAGTGAAAATGTATTGAGCCGTGAGAACGCTCGGTCAGGCAGGATATCAGTTATGGTCGATTTAATTATTGCTAAAAACGTGCGACCTGACCTTTATCCAAAGTTCTTGAATGCTACCGTAAATAGGGCAGACCTCGCTTCGTATTTCGGCGCGACAGATACCGCTGTTATGAAAATGATAGGAGATGAGCAAAATCCTGATTTTAACTATCAAGTTTATTGGAGAAATCTGATATGGCTGTACATTGTACAAAAGGGGCGTCTCGATAACATTGATAAAAATACTACAAGAAGAATAGGTTGGGATTTAGGCAATACTCCGACAGAAGAACTCAATAAGCTTCCCATGAAAATACATTTAAAATGGCTTGAGCAGTTTAAATTCTATACCCCTTTTTAAACGTTATGATCTATTTGTACATTAACATCCGACTAAGTGAAATTCGCAAAACTTGCGTCACCTATTGGATAATTATCAGTTCACGCAAAATCCGTTGTCAGTCGTCATAACCCACCAAATCTAGCTGACGGACGACGACCAGTATGTAAGTGCCCACTGCTAAAACAGCGCGTGACATGGCCGAAATCGCTCCGTAAGGTTTTGCGAAACGGGAGCATGATGTGGCTGGACTTGGTATTCTGATCGTAATTGGATTGTTCTTATTGTTCCTTGTTGGATCAATTATGGGCATTAACGCAAATTCGCGTATTCGGTCCCTTGAGCATAAAATTGAAGTCCTGACACGGCGCTTGAATTTCGACTCTGTCCCAGATCCTAATTGGTCTCCGGGTGACTTGCCCGCAAAAGCGCAGTCTACAAAGCCGAAACCCATTCCACCACCAGAGCCCGCAAAGCCAAAACCTTCTGCGCCCTCAAATTTCAAACCACAAAACAAGCCGGAACCGGTGATGGCGGCGGCGACAGCTGCGCCCCCTCAAAGGTCACACGACAAACCTCGTCCATCCCCCATCAAATCGCCCAAGCCGCCAAAACCAAAACGGCGAAGTTTCGAAGAAGAACTTGGCGCGCGCTGGGCCGTCTGGGTTGGCGGGATCGCGCTTTTATTCGGGGCCGTGTTCCTCTTGCGATATTCAATCGAGTCCGGGTTTTTCACGCCCGCCATGCGGATTGCCATGGCATCGGTCTTGGGCGCCGCATTGCTTGCCGGCGGGGAATGGCTTCGTCGTCAGGATGGGCGCGCCGTGGGTGCCAAGCTGGCCAAAGGGGCCCTCAAGGATAGCCCATTGGCGGGACGGGTTTTTGAAAACTCTTATATACCGGGCGTCCTGACGGGCGTTGGCATATTCACTTTGCTGGGAACAATATTCGCCGCCTATTCCCTTTATGACTATATAGGGGCGGTTCCGGCCTTTATCTTGATGGGGATTGTATCATTGGGCGCACTGGCGCTTGGCCTGCTTCATGGACCGTGGATTTCCGCACTTGGGCTTGTTGCATCTTTTGCGACGCCCTTACTGATTCAGACAGAGACACCCAATGTCCATGCCCTGTTTGGATATCTGACGATTATCAGTCTGGCCGGATGGGCCTTGGCGCGCATCAGACAATGGGGCTGGCTCGATATTGCCACGCTGGGCGGCGGGTTATTCTGGCTGGCCATGAGCCTGAAAGCCGCCAAAGCGCCGGACACATATGGGGTCTGGCTCGCCTTTTTGGCCTTTAGCTTGGTGGCCGGAAATTTTATCGCGTCAAAAGCCGAAAAGCGTCAGCCCGGCAAACCGAAACCTGCTGATCTCGCAGCTCTAAAACACGGACCCGCCACGGCCCTAATATGGACAGCTGTCGCCGCAATTTTATTGCTAAAGTCCCTCGCGTTCAGCAAAATGTCCTTCCAGACCGAGACCATTATCGGATTAGGATTTGTCGGTGCCCTCGCCGCATTTGTTATCAAAGCGCCGCGTCTTATTGGCAATTTATGGCCGGCGTCTTTATTCGCGTTTTTCCTAACGGCGTTTGAATTTGCGAAAGACAAACCGAGAACGGGCGGCGAAATTCTGCCGGCGATTATGTTTGCGGCGCTTATAGGCGGCAGTATTTTTTGGGCTCTATACCGATCAAAAGAGACAGAATATTCAAAGCCTCTGGTTTTGACATCAGCCCTCTTGGGCGCGCTTTCGCCTAGTCTGATCGTGTGGGCGCAGGATATGGATCATTTCAAAGGCGAAACCAATTTTACCGCCGCAGCCGTTATGATCTGCGCCGCCGCCTGTTTATGGGCGGCCCTGAAATTCCGAGAGGCCCGTTTCGATGAACGGGAAACACCCAATACTATCAATGCGGTTTACGCGCTTGGTGCCGCATTTGCCTATTGGATGAGCATTATTATCTGGGGCAAAGGCCTTGAAGAATCCATTGGCCTGATTATGGGCATTGTCGTCTTTGCTTTAATCTATGGCCGCTTCAAATGGGAAATCTTGCGCTGGATTGCATTTGGGTTTGCGGCTATTGCCGCTGTCCAGATTTTGTATGTCGAAATCCCGATTGCAAGCCGTGTCAGCGACAGCCCGTTTTTTAATGAGCTTTGGTTTTATTTCGCCTTGCCCTCTGTCGTTTGTTTTGGCGCGGCCCGGGGATTGGAGTTCACACGGCGCGACCTGCCGTCAGAAGGTCTCAAAGCTTTTGGGCTGGCCTTCGCCGCATTATTTATCGTGTTTCAAATCCGGCATTTTTCAAATGATGGACAGATCCTTAGCCCTTCCTTTGGCTTCGACGAAATTGCGCTTCAGGTCGCGGCCGGTCTTTGCTTTACCCTCGGCGGCGCGTGGCTGAAACTGCCAGAGGTCAGGCTGAGCGCAGACCCCAAAAAGCCGTTTCCGCTGGCACAAAACCTGATCCCCGGAATTCTTACCCTCGTGTCCTATGTGACCCTTGCGATATTCGTTGTCGGGCTTTGTTTCGCGATGGCGCCGCTCTTGAACCCGGATACGATCATCAGCGGCGGCCCCGTTCTGAATTCGCTCATAATCGCCTATCTCGTTCCCGGAATATTGATGGCCGCGATCTTGTTTCTGGTTCGTGACAAACGGTCCAAAACATATTCACGTATTTTATCGGGGACGATTTCGCTGGCTCTGGTGTTTTACGTAACGAGCCAAATTCGCAGGTTGTATAGCGGTGACATGATTTCCATTTTGCGCGACTTTCCAGAAGGTCTCGAAACCTATACGATTTCGGCCAGTTGGTTATTGATCGGCATATTACTGCTGGTTGTCGGATTGAAACGTGATGTAAAATCCCTGCGCGCGGCGTCGGCTCTGATGATAACGCTGGCGACACTCAAAGCTTTCCTCATCGATATGGCGACGCTTGAGGGCGTGTTGCGAGCCGTATCCTTTGTCATCCTTGGGCTTGTACTTATTGTAATCGGTAGGGTTTATCAGCGGATCCTGTTTGATGCAGAGACGCGAAAGTCTGCAGTCTCATAACCCTTAGAACCGATACCGGGGACCACCGACAGGATGATTTGACAAGCCCGGCGACTCGCGCTCAATCGAAGCCAATTGACATAGAGGGCTTTGATGATGGACAGACGTAAAAATGATCGCCGTACGGGTGCCTTTTTTCGCACAGCCGAGCAAGACATCGAACGTGCAGAACACCAACCCGAAACGCCTCAGACTATCCACCCGGCATATAAACTGGCATTTGCGGATTCGGATTTTCTGACGCGCGAAGAATTACGCCCGGTCAGATTGCAGCTTGAGCTTTTAAAGCCGGGCATGCTTCTGGATGAACAAGGCATAGAGTCAACAATCGTTGTGTTTGGATCGGCCCGTATACCCGAGCCCGGATCCAAATCCGAGCGCGACTATGGCGAAAAGACCCATGAGGCTTTGCAGAAAAACTCCCAATATTACGAGATGGCCCGCAAGTTTTCACAAATCGCCACAGAGGCATCGAAAAAGACCGACTGCACAGAATGGGTGATTTGCTCCGGCGGCGGACCCGGTATTATGGAAGCGGCCAATCGCGGCGCTGATGATGTCGGTGGATGTTCGATCGCGCTCAACATTGTCCTGCCGTTCGAGGCTCTCCCTAATCCCTATGTGACACCGGCGCTTAGCTTTCAGTTTCACTATTTCGCCATCCGTAAAATGCATTTCCTCTTGCGCGCCAAGGCGGTCTGTATTTTCCCTGGCGGCTTCGGTACGCTCGATGAGTTCTTTGAAGTCCTGACCCTCATTCAAACGCAGCGGGTTCAGCCCATGCCGATCCTGATCTTCGGGAAAGAGTTTTGGGAACCCGTGATTAATTTCAAGGCTCTGGCCGATGCGGGTACGGTCTCGCATTCTGATCTTGATCTCTTCCGCTTTGTCGATACGCCTGAGGAAGGATGGAAGGTCATCAGCGACTGGTATGATATCAGCTAGGCTTTCACGAGGCCGTAGAGAATTGCAAGCTGATGCAGACCTTGTTTGATTAGGACGCGGGCACGATTTCGCGCCGCTCGCTCAGGCCATATCTGCGCCATTGACTGATCTGGCGAGGTCACGACAACCCGGTCAATGGCAGCTTTTTGATTGGCATCCATTTCGCGTTTGATCCTCGCCAGTTTTTGCATCGCATCCATACGGTGAGCCAGGCCCCCTTCTGCCTTTGAGGAAATGTCCACGCGCTCTCGAATGGTCGTATCGCGGTGCCCTTCAATGGCAAGACAATCCGCGTGATAAGCATTGGCCGCCATCAGATGATAGCTCTCCAGAAACGGCGTTTTGCGTTTCGGGTGTTTCTTCGCCAGCCCCTCCAAAGCCTTGCAGCATGCCAAGCGTTCAAGCCGCATAGAATTCAGGCTTACGCCGCCGTCAAAGTCCCGCTCCGCAAAGCGCGCGAGCTTAAAGGCATTTTGCTTTTTAGCCTCAGCCGTAACGCTTTCCCGTGCCGCAGTTTCAAGCGGAGACATTGGTATCGGCGTTTGTCTGGTTTTTTTCCGTGTCGCTTTTCTTTTAGCCATAATACCCGTCTTCGTCTTGCCAGGCTTCGTCACCGCATATGTCCGCGAGCCGCGCATTCACATAGTTTAAAAATCCCGGGGTGTTACGCTTGTGCCATTCCAGGGTTTCTTTGCCGTACTGTCCCGAAAGATATGCCATCCACAACAAATCCAACTGCTGCCTATCGCCAGATTGCAATGCGCTCATCCATATTTCCCAAGGCTGGAGTCGATATAGCAATAGCCCCTGGACGCATCGTCATCTCTGACGTGACCCAGCCGCACATGGTTTTCACAAAATCGGCCGGATGTTTCTGCTCCGCAAGCATGCCCTTTTGCACTAAGCTGATATTGACAGCCCCCAATGAGACGTGAATGTAAAACTGGTCTTTGGAGCCGCAATTGTCGTTCGGATGAATTTTCCCCCTTAAAATAATTACGAAAGTAAGTTGTTCGGCAACGGCCAGCATGGATGGCATCGGCCCTGGCTTCGAGAAATGCTTCATAACTATAAGCCGTATCGAAGGCCGCATTAAATAGATTGCAAACATCCCGCAGCGTACGCCTGGATATACCAACATTGTCATTGATAAAGGCGCATTGTTTATCTGTTAATTTGGGCCGCGCAGCCTTAACCGTTCCGCCGCTGGTTTCCCACGCGGCGGTCTTGGGATGATGTCCCATATCCGTCTCCGTAAAATTGGGCCTGTCAGGCCGATTGCAAATTTATTGCGAGTGCTGGCCCCATAGGCTCCAACCGAGATGCAATAACGCCCCTAACCCCGAAATTATAAAGGCCCAAAACAATTCGAATCCCATACGCACTCACTTAAGAATATATTCCTATTCTATAGGAACAAGGACCCCTGCATGTCAATAGGATTTTTCCTATTGACGATCGGATTTCCTATGGATAAGTCTGTCAGAGTAAAACATAGAGGCCCTATTGGATCGCTCTAAACTGGACATAAATCGCCAACGCCTACTCGCTTTGGTTGATAGCCACCCAAATTACGACTTGGCGGGGCTATCGCGCTTGCTTGGCAAAAATCACGCCTATTTACATCAATATATCTGGAAGGGTTCTCCGCGTGAACTCCGTGAAAAGGATATGAGGACAATCTTGCAGGCCTTAGATGGCAATACGCCGATGCGCGCCGCTCCGCATACAGTTCAAATTCCTCAGTTCAATTTCAGAGCCGGTATGGGCGGCGGCGGCATTATTGAAAACGAAATCTCGGATGAGCATTTATCACTCTCCAGTTCATATCTAGAGCAAATGCAGCTCGCGAGCGCAGATCTGATAACGATTGAGGTCGAAGGCGATAGTATGAGCCCGACGCTCGAATCAGGAGATCGGGTAATGATTGATCGCAATGATCGCAATCCGGCGACGGGCGGCGTATTTGCTGTCCATGACAGCGACGCCCTCGTTGTTAAGCGGATCGAGCGAATCCCTTCGACGAAGCCGGTTCGTTTAAAACTGATATCGGATAACCCCAATCACGGGTCGTATGAAGTTCCGGCGGAAGAAACCAATATACTTGGACGTGTCGTTTGGTATGCTCGAAAACTCTAGGGGAGTTTTCAATGTCTTTGACGCGTAATATTTTTGGCTTATCATTCTTGAGCTGTTTACTCGCTTGCTCTGCGACGACGGAATCAAAAAAGACCGAACTCATATCGCCAGATTATGCGACAGCCGATATAGATATGACGACACCCGAGGGTACAGCCTATGCCATGATGATCGCCATGTATCGGGGCGACACGGAACTCGTGGATCGCGTCTTTCTCGAAAATGGTGATCTTACGCGTGTGAAAGCAGATGGCACGGTCAAATATGGCGGCCGGAAGGGCTGGCAAGACTGGGTTGGTGCGCTGAAAGTAGGTCAGGCAAACGAAGAGCTTTTTGCGATCAGAACCGAACAGTTTGGAAATCTGGCAACCGTTTGGGCACCTTTCGTGATTTCTTTCAACGACAAAATAGTAGGCTGTGGTGTCAATCAATTATCCATGGCAAAATCAGACGGAGAATGGCGCATTATCTCTGGCGTGGATGTGCAAGCACCAAGAGATGAATGCAGTGCATTTCAGAAATCATACATTCGCGAACACTAATTACACATTTTCGTGACCGACCCTCCGCCTTGCAATTCCGCGCCGACTCTCTAACTTGTCTATAACAAAACGGAGAGAGCCATGTCTGATGTATACACACCCCCTAAAGTCTGGACTTGGGATAGCGAAAACGGCGGAGCTTTCGCGAATATCAATCGTCCTACTGCCGGCGCACGCGAAGAGAAAGCGCGTTCCGTAGGCAAGCATCCGCTGCAGCTTTATTCGCTGGCTACACCAAATGGCGTTAAGGTCACGATCATGCTGGAAGAGCTATTGGCTAAAGGTCACAAGGGCGCAGAATATGACGCCTGGCTTGCAAATATTCGCGAGGGTGCTCAGTTCACAAGTGGTTTCGTCGAGGTAAATCCAAACTCGAAAATTCCAGCGCTTATGGATGAAAGCACATCACCGCCCACCCGTGTTTTTGAATCTGGCTCAATCCTTTTATATTTAGCTGAGAAGTTTGGAGAGTTTTTACCTAAGGATCACAAGGCTCGCACAGAAGCCATGAACTGGCTGTTCTGGCAGATGGGTAGCGCACCATATCTTGGCGGCGGTTTCGGGCATTTCTACGCCTATGCACCGGAGAAATGGCAATATCCCATTGACCGATTTGCAATGGAAACCAAACGGCAGCTGGATGTCCTCGATCAGCATTTGGCTAAAAACGCTTATTTTGCGGGCGACGAATATTCGATCGCGGATATGGCTATCTGGCCTTGGTACGGCGCACTGGTCAAAGGTGTATTATACGAAGCCGCAGAATTTCTGTCGGTGCATGAATATAAAAACGTCGTAGCGTGGGCTGACAAAATCGCTGAACGGCCAGCCGTGCAACGGGGACGTAAAGTCAATCGCGCTTGGGGAGAACCCTCAAGCCAACTTCTCGAACGTCACGACGCCGAAGATTTCGACACGAAAACCATGGATAAACTTAACCCGAACGCCTCTTAAATCGTTCCGTTAATTAGTTTCATAATGCCGGAGAAGTCGAGATTGTCTTTTCCAGACGCTTCCATCAAAGAATAGAGCGCTTCGGCCTGAGTACCTAGCGGCGTTGCGGCGCGGGCCGTAGTCGCCGCGTCTTGGGCGAGCCGTAGATCTTTGAGCATCATGGCCGCTGCAAAACCTGGTTTGTAATCACTATTGGACGGCGCAGACTCGACGGGTCCCGGGGCAGGACAATAGCTGGTCATGGACCAGTTTTGCCCGCTGGCCGTGCTGGAAATATCGTAAAAAGTCTGCGCGTCGAGGCCTAGTTTTTCCGCCAGATTAAAGGCCTCGCAAGTCCCAATCATATGAATGCCAAGCAGCATATTATTAGCGATTTTCGCGACCTGTCCGTTTCCTGCGTCGCCCGCATGAAATACGTTCTTGCCCATAATATCCAGATAAGGCTTGGCCGTATTAAAGGCATCCTTCGTACCGCCGCACATAAAGGTCAGCGTGCCCGCGGCCGCGCCGCCCACGCCGCCGGAAACCGGCGCGTCGATCATGTGAAAGCCCTTATGCTCTGCCGTTGAAATTACAGCACGTGCGGTGGCCACATCAATGGTTGAGCTATCGATGAAAAGCGTTCCTTTTTTGGCATGATCAAACACACCACCTTCGTCCCCGTAAACCATACGTACATGTTTACCGGCCGGCAACATGGTCACGACAATATCGGCGTCTTTGACGGCGTCATGGGTATCCTTGACCCCTATACAGCCAGCTTCTACGGCGCGCGCAATCGCATCTTTCGAAATGTCGAGCGCACGAATATCGTGACCGGCTTTGGCCAGATTGCTCGCCATGCCTATGCCCATATTTCCCAGTCCGATAAATGCGATAGTGGTCATGGTCTACTCCAGAAACTCCAGGCTTGGCTTAGCAGCTTTTTTAAATAGACGTTCGCCTTGTGCTTTCGTTACTTTAGCCGGGGTTTCGTGCGACCATTTTGGGTTACGATCTTTATCGATCAATTGCGCGCGAATGCCCTCATAGAAATCCTGCGTTTTGAGGAAATTCAGGGAGATATCCAGCTCTTTTTCCATGGCTTCCCGAAATGTCATCTGCGCACCGTCACGAAGAGATCGGTGGGTTGTTGCAAGGGCTATAGGAGACTTCTTTTGCAGATTGGCAAGCTGCGCCTGAGCCCACTCGCTTTCGTCATCGGCCAAAAGCTCCATAATTTCTGTGATGGTCTCGCCCGTAAACGCACCGATAGAATCGGATAACCCATCTGACTTGGGCGGTTCTTTGACATATTTAGCCATTATATCCAGCACCGCTTGATCTGATCCGTCTAGTTTGGCTTTGCACAAAGCTTTGACAAACGCTTCATGTTTTGCTGTCGGTATATAGGCATTGGCAATGCTGTGCTCGCAAACCTCCGGCGTTTTAATACGCGCGCCCGTAAGTCCCAACCACATGCCGACAGATAAGCCCAGTCGCGGCAAGAAATAAGTTCCGCCAACATCAGGGAAATAGCCGATACCTGTTTCCGGCATAGCAAATAATGTATTGTCCCCCGCCACACGGTGACGGCCGTGCACAGAAAGTCCAACACCGCCGCCCATAACAATCCCGTCAATCATAGTGATATAGGGCTTGCGATAACGATGGATGAGCTCGTTAAGAGCATACTCAATACGCCAAAACTCTTCGGCGTCTTTACCGTCTTTCTTTCCGCTATCATGCAGCATGATAACATCGCCGCCAGCGCAAAAGGCGCGGTCGCCAGCACCTTGAACGAGAACCGCCCCAATATTTTCATCGTCTTCCCATTCGACCATGGCTTTCGTTATGGCTTGGCACATATTCGTGGTTAATGCATTTAGCGCCTTCGGTCGGTTCAGTGTGATAACGCCAACATTGCCGATGATTTCTGTTTGAATTTCTTTTGTCATTATTGCCTCAACATGCTGCGCGAGATGATAACTCGCATTATTTCATTGGTTCCCTCGAGGATTTGATGGACCCGCATATCGCGGACGATGCGCTCTATGCCATATTCCGAAAGATAGCCATAGCCGCCATGCAGTTGCAGCGCGTCATTGGCAATTTTTGAGCCCATATCTGTGGCAAAACGCTTGGCCATAGCGCAGGCCGCGCCTGCGTTTGGCAGCTTGTTGTCGAGCATATTGGCGGCGCGGTAAATCATCATACGCGAGGCCTCAAGTTCGGTCGCCATATCGGCCAGTTTGAACTGCGTATTTTGGAAAGCACTGATTTCTTTGCCAAATTGTTTGCGCTCTTTGGTATAGCTCAATGCCATATCCAAAGACGCCTGCGCGCCGCCCAGAGAGCAACAGCCAATATTGATACGGCCACCGTCGAGACCTGCCATAGCGAATTTAAACCCGTCCCCTTCAGCGCCCACACGATTGGCCGCCGGGATACGGCAATCTTCCATAATGACCTGAGCGGTGGGCTGCGCGTTCCAACCCATTTTCTTTTCAATGGCCCCGAAAGAAAGCCCCGGCGTATCTTTTTCAATGACAAAGGTGGAAATGCCTCGCGCCCCGTCATCGCTAGTGCGCGCCATAACCACATAAATATCCGACCAACTCGCGCCAGAGATAAAAGTCTTAGTCCCATTCAGGACATAATCATCCCCGTCCCGCACCGCTTTGGTCGTGAGCGACGCCGCATCAGAACCAGCCCCGGGTTCGGTCAAACAATAGGAGGCAATATATTCCGCCGAACACAGCTTAGGCACATAACGGGCCCGTAGCTCGTCGGAGCCAAATCGATCTATCATCCATGTTGCCATATTGTGGATCGTAATCATGGCGGTGTGGGAAATATCGCCCCGGGCAAGCTGTTCAAAAACCAACGCACTATCCAGACGCGAAAGCGCCGTGCCCCCATGCTCTTCCTGCTGATATATGCCCATAAAGCCAAGCTCAGCCGCTTTTTCAAACACGGTCCGATCGAGGAATTTTTCATGATCCCATTTCTCAGCATGGGGCGCCAGCTCATTATCGCTGAACTGCCGGGCCATATCCTGTATCAGGGTCTGTTCTTCTGTGAGTTGGAAATCCATTTTAGTCTTCCCTATTCGCTCTTCCCGGCGAAGGCCGGGATCCAAGCACTGTGAGTTATAGTCTAATACTTCTCAAATTAAATTCTCCATAAAACCTGAGCGTGGACCCCGCTCTTCAGCGGCGTGACAGAAAACTAAAAAGTCGGAATGATGAACGCACTGTCTTCGGTTTCACCTTCGGGCCAGCGCTGGGTGACGGTTTTAGTTTTTGTGTAAAACCGTAAGCCTTCCATGCCGTATTGGTTGATATCGCCAAAGGCTGAGCGCTTCCAGCCGCCAAAGGAGTGGTAAGACACTGGCACGGGAATAGGCACATTGATACCGACCATGCCCACTTCGACGCGATCGGCAAATTCGCGGGCGGCGCGGCCGTTTTGCGTAAAGATCGCAACGCCGTTCCCATACTGATGATCTGAAGGAAGTTTAACGGCTTCTTCGAAAGTATTAGCTCGTACGATCTGCAAAACCGGCCCAAAAATTTCCTCGTGATAGGTTTTCATTCCCGGCTTAACGTGATCTAGCAATGTTGGCCCAATAAAGAAACCATCTTCATATCCTTGCAGGCTAAATCCCCGGCCGTCGACGAGCACTTCGGCACCCTCTGCGATGGCTATATCAATCATGCCTTCAACGCGCTCTTTGTGGGCCGCTGTTACGACCGGACCGTAATCCGCTTCAGGATCCGTCGATGTACCAACACGCAAGGCTTCGATTGCAGGCAACAATTTATCGATGAATTTCTCGGCGGTTCCCTCTCCGACGGGGACAACAACAGGAAGCGCCATACAGCGCTCTCCAGCTGAGCCGTAGGCAGCGCCGAGAATATCTTTGACGGCCTGATCCATATTGGCGTCGGGCATGATGATACCGTGATTTTTCGCCCCGCCCATACATT
>JAHDDC010000012.1 GCA_020629545.1 Hellea sp. | reverse complement strand
CATCCAGGCTCGGCGTGATCAGGCCCGACAGGCCGATCATATCCACATTGTGCTTGACCGCTTCTTCGAGGATTTTCTCGGCCGGGACCATGACGCCCAGATCGATAATATCATAGCCGTTACATTGCAGCACCACGCCGACAATGTTCTTGCCGATATCGTGGACGTCGCCTTTGACCGTGGCCATGAGGATGGTGCCGTTAGAGGTATCGGCCAGACCCATTTCTTCTTTTTCCGCTTCCATAAAGGGCATGAGGTGCGCCACGGCGGCCTTCATGACGCGGGCGGATTTCACAACCTGCGGCAGGAACATTTTACCCGAGCCGAAGAGATCGCCGACCACATTCATGCCGTCCATGAGCGGGCCTTCGATAACATGCAAAGGGCGCTCGGCCGCCTGGCGGGCTTCTTCTGTGTCTTCGACGATGAATTTGGTGATACCGTGCACCAGGGCGTGCTCCAGGCGTTTGGCCACATCCTGTTCGCGCCATTTGGTATCGACCACGCGTTTTTTGGTTTTGCCGCCGCGATATTTGTCTGCAATTTCGAGCAACCGATCCGTAGCATCAGCGCGGCGGTTGAGGATGACGTCCTCGACGCGTTCGCGCAGCTCTTCGGGGATGTCGTCATAAATGGTCAGCTGACCCGCATTGACAATGGCCATGTCGAGCCCCGCCGGAATGGCATGATAGAGGAAGACCGAGTGCATGGCTTCGCGCACCGGATTATTGCCTCTGAAGGCAAAGCTGACATTTGAGAGCCCGCCGGAAATCCTTGCATGGGGGAGCTTGGCCTTGATCATTTTACAGGCTTCGAAAAAGGCGACGGCATAGTCGTTATGTTCTTCGATACCTGTGGCCACCGCGAAGATGTTGGGGTCAAAGATGATATCCTGGGGCGGGAAGTCGAGCTTGTCCACGAGGAGGTTATAGGCGCGCTCGCAAATGGCGAATTTGTGCTCGGCTGTCTCCGCCTGTCCGGTCTCGTCAAAGGCCATGATGACCGTGGCGGCGCCGAAGTCGCGCAGCTTGCGGCCTTGTTCGAGGAAGGCCTCTTCACCTTCTTTGAGGGAGATAGAATTAACCACGGCCTTGCCCTGCACGCATTTCAGGCCGGCCTCGAGCACGTCCCATTTGGAGCTGTCGATCATGATCGGCACGCGGGCAATGTCCGGCTCTGCGGCGATGAGGTTGAGGAAACGCGTCATGGCTTCGGCCCCTTCGATCAGGCCGTCATCCATATTGACATCAATGATCTGCGCGCCGCTCTCGACTTGCTGCAATGCAATCGCGAGGGCCGCGTCAAAATTGCCGTCAACGATGAGTTTCTTAAATTTGGCAGAACCGGCAACATTGGTTCGTTCGCCGACATTGATAAATTGGGCTATGCTCATGAAACTGGCCTTACTAATCCGGGAAGACCGTCAATGCTTTCGGCATTTTTGGACAGTCTATATTCATACCAGTCTTCGACTGATTTATGTTCATGTGAGCGGCGGAGCTGATCGCGCTCGCCTTTATATTCCATAAAAGGTACAGCAAAGCCGCAGCTATCGGTCACACGGGTCAGGTCAATGGAAATAATAGCGCGGGCGCGGTCATAATCCGGGAAGAGTTTCATCAGCTCATCAAACCCGTCATCGTAAAAGGCGGTAACGCGGCCTTTGCCGTAGAGCCGGATAATATCGGCCTTGCCTTTAAAGGCGCAGAACATGATGGTGATGCGCTGGTTCTCAAGGACATGAGCATGGGTCTCGATACCGCTGCCGCCATAATCAAGGTAGCAGACAGTTTTGGGATCCAGAATGCGGAAACTATCATAGCCCTTGGGCGAGACATTAACGTGTCCGTCGCCAGTCAGCGGTGCCGTCGCCACAAAGAACATGTGTTGGTCTTCGATAAATTTTCTGAGTTTCGGCGTTATTTCTGTGTAGATTTTACCCATTTCATTTCTCTTTATTTAGACCGCGATTGAAAACGGCTCGAGACCGGATAGGCGTAAGGTCGGGTCTATGATTGGGCGCTGGCGCGGCGCGGCGTTTTTGACGGCGTCCGCGATGGCCTTGATATGATCCGGGGTCGAGCCGCAGCAGCCGCCCAGAATATTGACGAATTTCTCCTTGGCCCAGGGCGCGACCTGATTTTTCATGTCTTCCGCTGTCTCGTCATATTCGCCAAAAGCATTAGGAAGTCCGGCATTCGGATAGGCAAGGATATGACAATCCGCGACTTTGGAAATTGCTAGAATATGCGGCCGCATTTCATCCGCTCCCAGCGCGCAGTTGAGCCCAATCGCAAAAGGCTTGGCATGAGCCACAGAGAGCCAGAAGGCTTCGGCTGTTTGCCCGGATAAAGTTCGGCCCGAACGGTCCGTAATCGTGCCTGAGATCAGAATAGGTTTTTCGTAACCCACGGCGACAAATACCTCACGGGCAGCCACGATAGCGGCTTTGGCATTTAAGGTATCAAAGACAGTTTCAATCAAGAGCGCATCAACCAAGTCGATAAATGCCGCTATCTGCTCTTTATAACTGTCCCGGACTTCGTCAAATGAGACGTCACGATAGCCGGGATCCTCAACCTTGGGCGAGATAGACAGCGTTTTATTTAAAGGACCGATTGCGCCCAGAACAGCCCGGGGCTTGTCCGGGGTCTTGGCGGTAAATTCATCGGCGCAATCTCTCGCAATTTGCGCAGAGGCCCGCGCGATTTCCGGCGCCAGGGATCCCAGCTCATAATCGGCTTGGGATATAGAGGTCGCGTTGAAGCTATTGGTTTCAATAAGATCGGAACCGGCTTCCAAAAAGGCCCGATGGACAGACTTAACCGCTTCAGGATGGGTCAGGCAAAGCAGGTCATTATTACCTTTAAGCGGGATATGCCAATCAGCGAAACGCTGCGCTCGAAAGTCTGCCTCTTCGAGGTTCTGTTTTTGCAGCATGGTCCCCATGGCACCATCGAGCATGAGAACGCGTTTTTCGATGGATGTCTCGATCGATTGCCAGACTTTGGAGGGTTGGGCAGACATAAGCTCACCTGATAGTTACTATCATGCGGCTATAGCAGGGCCGAAAACAAAAAGATATAAAAAAATTCTTATATGTTTATTTCTTTGGCGAGTAAGTCAAAATGGCAGGATAATGGGCCAGGCTTTGGGCCATATCTAACTTCGCTTTGCATGAGGTTGTCTAAGTGACGTTTAATCCGCTTCCGCGGGCAAAACTCGCAATTAGCGAGTTTGAAACCGGCGTAATGCTTTGCGGAATATGTAGAGGCAGCGACTGCGAGTTGAGATAAAACAGGAAACCGGGATCTTTCATGTCGACCATCTCTTTATATCCCATCGACCAATCCGGAAATTCGCGCGAGTCCAAATTACGAGTTGAAATAACGATGGGAGATTTGTGACGGGGATCGACTTCAATCCGTTTATATAAAGCCTCCACTTCCGTCTGAACCCCTTCGAGAAACTGGATAATTGTATCGTTGTAAACCAGCAATAGCCCCGAAATTCCGTGCGATTTATTATAGCCGTGAGACCGGATCGCAATATCGCGATATGTGTCCTTGGTGTAAAATCCACTCGCTGAACTTACATATGCCAGGCTAAAAATAGACATTAAGTCATCTCTCAATATTTAGCGCCAATATAGACTTTTAACGTTAAATTTAAGTTTTCACAAGTCCGCCACTTACGATTTATAATTTAGAGGCGATAAAGAGAGGGAAAAAAGCTCTAAATATCAAGTATTTGTGTCACCGGGACATGGTCGGAGGGTTTATCCTTGATCCGCCATTCTGTGTGGATTTCATAGCCGTTCCGGCCCGTTTTTTCCGCTGCAGCTTTGAGCGCGGGGCTAATCCATATGTGATCAAGGCGGCGGCCGCGATTGGATTTAAACACGTCACGAGCGCGATAGGACCACCAGCTATAAAGCTTCTCATCTGGCTCTCGGAACAGGCGAGCCGTATCGATAAAATCATGAGAGGCGCGCAAGCGCTCCAAGGTTTCAACCTCGACCGGTGTGTGGCTGACGACCTTTAAAAGTTGTTTGTGAGACCAGACATCATGTTCCCCGGGCGCGATATTGAAATCACCAACCAGAACCTGTTGATTATCGCCTTCGACAAAACGCTGGGTGAAATAGCCATTCATGACCGCCAGAAAATCCAGCTTGTGGCGGAACTTTTCGTTTTTCTCCGGGTCAGCGATATCTCCCCCTGCCGGGATGTAGAAATTATGCAGCTCAAAATCTTCAGAGCCTGCTATCACCCGCGTGCTGACATGGCGGGCGTGATCAAGCGGACAAAAGGTTGTCGCCAATCTCTCCATGGGCAAGCGTGAAAGCGTGGCCGCGCCGTGATATCCCTTTTGCCCTGAGACTTCGATAAACTCATAGCCAAGTGCTCGAAACGGCTCAAAGGGAAATTGGTCCTCCAGGCATTTTATTTCTTGCAGGGCAAGTAGGTCCGGTTGATGTTCTCTGAGAAACTCGGCGACCATTTCCTGTCGCAGGCGAACGGAATTAATGTTCCATGTTGAGATCTTCACGCGCATATTAGTCGCCTACCTGTATGGATTTTAAATAGGCAATAACGGCATCCGTCCCGCGCGGGCCGAAGTCAAAGTCTGGCATGTCAGGATGGCCCACATGAATGCCTTCCCGAAAATCATCGGCAAGAGATTCAGAGTTGTAATTTCCAAGGACCTGACTGAGCGGCGGAGCGTCCGCGCGGATTGGCGCTGAATCAGGGCTCAGCACATGACATGACAAGCAGTTTTCCGCGACGAGCACTTTACCCTCAGCGATCATAGGTTCTGTTTGAGTATCCGGTGCGGTTGTGGGCTGAGAACAGGCAGCCAGCATAATTCCGGACGCCCATAAAAAAGCTCTGAGTCTGTATATCATAGGGTTGCGTAGCAGGACTTAGCCCCGCTCGCAATCATCGTGGATAAAAATTACCGACGGCGGCGCCGATCTCGGCGATCTTCGTCCCGATGGATGAAAATACGCGGATCGACATTGCCGTTATAGCGAAGATCTGACATCACCACACGAGTTTCACCGCCAAAACTATCGGCAATAACCCAAGACTTAAAGGCCAACGTGTTCGGATCGAAGATCATGGAGATCACGCCATCCATTTCGCCGCTACCGTCTCGGGCCGAGACCCGGATTTCCTGCGGCGTTTTAATGAGTCCAACGACTTCGGTGTCACGTGCGAGTTGTACATTTTCCTTGAGGAAGTAATTCAACGGTGTTGCCGATAAAGGTACGCGATCCGTTGTCTCGAGCAGCTTGTCATGTTGCACAAGCGTTACGCCGTCCGATACGACCAGAAGCGGATTGGGCGCATCATATTCGAATCTCAGGCGTCCAGGCCTAGAGATAAATATCTTACCCTGATCGACCTGGCCTTGAGGGCTATATTGGGTGAAACGGCCTTCAAAATTCGTGATCGAGTTCAGAGCGGCGTCAATACGGGCGAGGTCCGCGCCGACATTCTGGATGTCGGTAAACGACGAGTTCATCGTTGGCTGCGCAGGCTGGAAGCCCTGCGAGGCTTGGCTGGCAGCGACCGTTCCCAAACCAAGGGATGCTATACTGGCGCCCAGTATAAAAATGGATTTCATTTTCATCATATCGACCTCATTTCTAACCCCTATATATCGATTTGCGGTTTAATCCATGCTGAATAAAAAGCGGATTTTTCATTAAATTTAAGACAGGGTTTGATTTGTTTAAAGGAAATATATTTAGTTGGAATATAACTTAAAGTATGGTAGGTTTGTAGGGACTTGGGGAAGTTATCAAAACGGGGGATCCTGCGGAGAGGAGGCCTTGTGTGTCGCTATTTGATATACGTCCCGGGATTGTAGAATCCCATGAAGATGACTTTAGAATCGAAATTATGCCAGAAGAAGCCAAACTTCATGGTCTGTTTTCCGCACTTTCAACGGACTATGCCCGGCTGATTAAAGAGCGTATTCTTGTCAAAATTAATTGTCCCAAAAATTATAAAATAAGAGACTTTCAAGTTTTGAGCGCCATATACTCGTCCTCAAAAACAATGACGGCGTCAGATGTTTATCGCGGAACGGGCCTGGACCCTGCCACGGTTACCCGATCCGTAAAACTCTTGAAGGATAATGGTCATTTAGACGTTGAAGAAAATGAAGCTGATACGCGCAGCCGCTTTTTGGTTAAGACACAGAAAGGAGAAGATCTTGCTAACTCTTATGGCGAAGCATGTGCAGACGTATTTGTTCCGAATTCTGAGACCTCTCCGTTTTTGATAAATGACAAAGAGCTTAAGGCCGTAACCTCCATGCTTATTATGCTCAGGCAGAGAGTGAATGTTTTACGCCAAATATGCACATAGCCGGGCCTGCACCACGGCTAAACTCATAAAAGCTACCTCAATCGTTCAAAATTATACTTATCCACAATCTCGCTGTGGATAGAATCCCGAGTCATCCCCGAGCATTTTAACGAGTTTTTTATCGATTGGCTGAAGCGGGTTTCCAGCACTACTTCTGCTCCATAGGGTTAAGAAAAATTTAATGAGCGGGATGAGCTAATGGCACAATCGGAATCACAAATGGAACAGCTGTCGGGGACGTCCAGTCTACGGATAAACCGTCCGTTCAAGGCCGATCAGCTTTTGGTTAAACTCTCTCGCAATGGTAAAGAATGGCTATCGCCGATCGGATGGGTCAGTGATGAGAAAGGAACTTTGCTCGATTGCAAGGCCGAAGGGAAAACCACAATTGTTGAAATCCCGAGCGAATTTGCGAAGGTATTAAAGACGGGAGATATGCTGCAGCTATCAAATCCTGAATCAGAGTTCAAAGCCGAAGTTATATGGGGGCAATCATCCTCTAAGAAAGCCAATGGAAAGGGCTTACCCCTTGCTGCAGGCGCACTCGCTGCGGGAGGTCTTTCGATTGCTGATACCGAAAAGAGAGCCAAGGAGGCCGAAAAGGCTGCTGCAGACTATCGTGCAAAGATGGAAGCAGCTGCAAAGGCTCGTGAGGCGGCACAGGCCGCCGCACTCGAAGCCGCTCGAAAAGCCGACGAGGCGTTGAAGGCAGAAGCCGCCCGAATCGCTGAGATGGAACAAGCTGCTAGAGCCTTTGAAGAGGCAGAAAAACTTCGTCTTGACGAACAGCGCCGGCTGGAAGTTGAGCGAAGAATTGAGGAGGAACGCCGAGTTGAAGAAGCGCGTTTGGCAGAGGAAGCGCGCGTAAAAGCCGAAGCCGATCGCCTCAAAAAGGAACGAATTGAGACTCGCAAGTTCTTCAAATCTGAAATTGAAAAAATTAAGGCTGATAAAATTCAGTTGAAAGGACAGCTTGAAACACAACAGAGCAAGGCATCCTCGACGAGCTTAGAACTCGCCGAAAACGATAAGCATATGAATTTATTGACAAATTCTTTGCAAAATTCGGAAAAATCGCAGAACGAATATCAGACCAGCTATCGAAATGAACAAGCAAAATTAAACGATATAAAAACGCGTCAGGAAAAGCTGTTGGCCGACGCCCAGGAAATAGAGAAGGGCAATGAAAAACTGTTTAAGCGCTTGGAAAAAGCGGACTTAGCCTATCAAAAGGCCCAGAAAGAGGTTGAAGCTGCTCAAGCACGGGCTTTAGAGAGTCTAAAAGTCTTGGAGGGTGTTAAAACCGAGTCTAAGCAAGCCATTGACCGAAAAGATGAAATTATCGCGGAAAGCGAAATTCTGAGTAAAAAAGTAATCTCGCAAAAATCTGCCATTAACCGTGCGGAGGAGTCTCTTCAGAAATCTCGACAACTGGCCGAAAGTGAACGTAAAGATTTAGGATTGTCGAAAACTCAGCATGAGAGTTTGAACAAGGCGCTTACAAATACCCAAGCGGATATCTCTCGAACGCAAGAAGAGATCGGAAATATTGAAGCGAAATTGGCCGAAAAGAAAGCCGCCTTGAAAAAACTGGAAGAGCTCGAAAATGCAGATGATATTATGCGACTTCGGAAATCTTCCTCGCCGATCTTGTCTCCGAAAAAGGATGCTAAGGCGAACAAGTTGAATCGACCGCTTACAAAGGTCGAAAAAGACCCCAAAAAGGCCGTATCAGATCACAATGAATCCGGCTTTTTTAGCAAATTATTCAGGCGGAACGAAAAAGCTGAACAGAAAACGACTGTCGCTTCCAGTCCGAAGGAATTAAAGCCGGCCGGGAATGATGTCACTATTTCAAAACCTGATCTCGGCGAGATTATCGACAGACCCAAAGCCAAGGCGCTGAAAGTTGAAACCACAGACGTAAAAACCCTTCCCGTAAAAAAAAACGGCGCCGGAGGCGTTGAATCACAAGGATTTAGGTTAAATAGTTGGCTAGTTTTAGGTGCAGCTGTGACGGGCTTGGCCGTTCTTGGAACCGGGATGGCTTTGACCAGTAATGCGTCAACTACAAAGACTACTCTGAATAAACCAATACCACAGAAGCCGGTTCAGCTGGCCAGTACATCGGCCAATATTGACAAGCTGTCGCTAAAACCTAACCAGCCAATTCGAGAAACCCTCTTGCCAGCGAGTTCTGACTCCACCTCAGTTCCAGAGAATACTGGAATATCGACAGATATCGAAGACAAGCTGCAAACGGAAAAGGTCGCTATCGCCGATGTCAAAGAGACCTCAACCGGCAAAGTTTCGGTGAAGTTGCCGGATCAACAGGCTAAACGCAACAAAGTTGGCACCGAAAGCAAAACAGCACGTAAGACCACATCCCCGGTTAAACCGTCTGTGGCAAAACTCCGCCCTTCTACTCAGAAAAAGGCCTCCAAGCCTGCGGTTGACTATGGTAAAGTCACTCGGGAGGCTCAAGAGAAATTGGTTTTGATCGGCCTTTATCGCGGTGAAATTAATGGCCTTCAGACCGTCGAGACCCAAACAGCGATACGCGAGTTCAAATCTATATTTGGCTTGCCGGTCAACAACCAGTTGACGGGAAAATTCTTGAATGAATTGAAAAAGGCTGTGGAAGACCTAACAACAATCCAGCAATCGACTGCAAGTATTAACCCGTCCGCGGGTTTGCCATTAACAACATCGACAGCGCCTCAAACAACCCTATCTGAAGCAGAGCGCGTGTCGGAAAGCTTAAAGGTTGCGGAGAATACGGGACGGGTTGAATTTCTGGATGCATCTCAAGACGCCCCGGTGATTTCGTCAACGGTACAGTCATCTTATGTTTTGCCGGATGTCGAGGCATTTGAAGCCGTTCCCGCTTCAAACCCTTATACCGTTACCTCAAGTCCTGTTGAAAAGCCTTTGGATAAGGTTTCTACGTCTGAAGTGAAGCCTCTGGAGACCGCATCTCAATCACAAAATGTTCAGGTCGCTGAATTGACAGCAATGCCAAAATCAACATTACCAGAAACAGCTGATAGGATTGTTCCTGCCAAGGTCATAAAAGCAGCGCGCATTGAATACCCAAGTCGTGCGCTGCGGGATAACAAATTTTACAACGTAAAAGTATCAATCATTTATGATGTCACGACCGATGGTAAGGTTGCAAACGCGCGTGTCAAAGACATCGACTATACCGGAGACGAAAAATATCGAAGTTCGTTTGAGAAAGCAGCGATCAAAGCTATCGAGCGCCAAAGGTTCTCCCCCAAAACAAATAACGGTACTCCAGAGGTCGTTAAAGACCGCACAACCCGGATCACATTCAGAGGTTAATTCCGACAAATATCTACAACACAACGCGCCCTTCCGGGCGCGTTTTTTATGGGATTAGTTCTCTGTTAACCCAATGCTTTGACTCAAAAGCAAATATTTCATGATAACGTCCACCTAGAATGGACGGTGTGGAAATGGGAAAGCAGTCCTTTGAACCAAAGCAATTGTTTCAAGGCGTCAAAAACAGGTTTTTTGTATCACGCGCCCGCATGCAAAAAATCTATAGCGCTGAACCCGAGTTGCAATTTCGCGCATCAAACCTTTTATATGTTATAATCGGCGCTAGCGCTGTTATATCCACGCTGCTCATTGTCTTCGCTTTCGCAAGTCCAAGCTTAATAGAACCCCAAGCCAAGAAAGTTTTTGTGCCTTTATTTGGGATTATTGGCATCTTGTTTTTTGCCTGTCAAAAACTTGTGCTACGTAAAAAACTAAATCTGGCGAGAAGCCTTGTTTTAGGTATGGCGACCTTTGCTGTCATAGGGGCCATCTCATTGACGGGTGGATTTCCTGTCTCTATCGCATCTGTCGCTATATTCATCCCTGTGATAATCGCCTATAGCCTATTTGGCGGCAAAATCAGTCATATGATTGCGGCCTCTATGTCGGCCATATTGATAATGCAATGGTTGTTAACCTGGAAATTCGGCTTTGAATTTCCCAATTTTGCGTCCAAGGCCATGCCGGAAACTAATTCGGCTATCGCTCTTGGTTCCACATTTGTAATCGTCTGTTTCGCACTCGTTATCTTCGACGTATCGAACCGTAAATATATCAAGAAAGCTGACGCGGCGATGATCACCAAAACCAACTTTCTAGCCAATACGTCTCACGAAATTCGCACGCCCATGAATGGAATTATCGGACTTGCTGAAGTGATGCTCAAAACAACTAAACTTGATCAGGATCAGGTAATTTATATGGAGGCCATCCATCAATCGGGGACGGCTTTGATGACGATTATAAATGATATTTTAGATTATTCTCGACTGGAAGGTGGTTATTTGGAGCTTAAGCAAGAACCCTTCAATCTGTTTGCCTTGACCCACGAAATCAGATCCTTGATGACCATTAGTGCGGCGGACAATAATGTTGTGATAAAGTGCGAGTATCCAGCTGATATGCCTCAACGATTCATTGGAGACGCCGGCCGTTTGAGACAGGTGCTCATAAATCTTACGGCCAATGCCGTGAAGTTTACTGAGAACGGACAGGTGTTGATCCGACTTTCAAGCACACACACAGATACGGCAATGTCGACCATACGTGTAGAAATCGAAGATACGGGCATTGGCATCGCAGATGACAAAATTGAGCGTATTTTCGAAAGATTTAATCAAGCCGATTCCGGAACGACCCAAAAATATGGTGGTACCGGCCTTGGACTTAGCATTTCACAAAAACTGGTCCAAGCTATGGGCGGCCGGATTGGCGTAAAATCTTCCATCGGAATAGGATCAACCTTCTGGTTTGAAATCGAATTGCCCGCTGCTGATGCCTTGCCAGGTAGCCTGCCCAGTCCCCAATTACAGCCTCATGGCGGCCCTAATTTAGGGCTGGATGTAACCGCAGAAGGTCTGTCAGAAGATAAAAAACAGGTCCTTATTGTTTCGAACCGAATGGCAACAGTTCAGCAATTTGGAACGGGTTTGCGGGACAATGATTATCGTGTCTTTCACACGGGAGACCCCAGAGATGTTACAGAATGGATCGACAAGCAAAATCCGCAAAATACAAAGAAAAACGTTATTCTCATCGATGGTGCGTTACCCCCGAATGCATTAGCGATAGTCCGATCGATATGCGAAAACGCGACCTCACCCATCAAAGCTATTGGAATTCTGTCACCTGATGCACGAAGTGATGCACGAATTTTATCTGGCTTTCCACAAATTAGTTCCGTGAGCGATTTATGGAAGACTGCCGGGCACTCGGCATTACCGACCTAGGCTTAAGTCTAAAATTTTTCAGATAGGTCTGCCGAGAGGATGCAATTGGGATTGAATGAATTGACGGGTTAAAGCGACGAAAAAAGCGGCGCATAACACTTGGAAATTTATTGGCCTTATAAACATCTTCATGACCCGAGTCCTCAAACTCTTCATAGGTCACGTCATTGCCCTGCGCCTGCAGATTGGAGAACAGCTGCCTTGAAAGCTTAACTTTAAGGACCTTGTCCTTTTTAGCCCCCAAAACTAAAATCGGGCCTTCAAAATCATTCAATGATTTCGCGATATCAAATGCCCGCAAGCTATTATCAATTTTTGGCTTTAGAAAAATACCAATTACCGGAGGCGTGCGGGCCTTGACAACTTGTTCAATATTTTGCGCTGACGTTTCGATGATCATTCCGTCAAAGACGCCACTGCGCTCAACCAGATCTGCACAAACAAACCCGCCAAGAGAATGTCCAAAGGCAATCAATTTACGGCCCGTACGCTGTTTCTCAGATTTAAGAAATTCTGCAACCGCTGCGCCCGCCTTAACAAAGTTTTTCGCCGTTGCCGTGCCTGGGCTATCATTATAGCCAGGATAGTCAAAAATAAGCACATCGGCATTATCAATGGCTTTTCGTGTATAATAAAAACCGCCGCGATACCTATCAGCTGATGTGCCTACACAGGATACAACCAGAGGCTTGTCGATATTTTCAGGTCGGGTCATTCGGGAGGCTGCAATAGGGCCAAGCGATGATGGGATTGTAAAATGCTCGCTCTGAATTTTACGGGCTTTGATTTGATGGCTAAATCGCATGGTTTGACCTGATTTTGCCGCATTATCGAGACGTTCCATCGGCAATAAAACTTTGGCTTCATTTACATTCACTGTTACGCAGCCACTCATGAACGTACTCACTAAGACTAATATGGCTAGGAGATAGAATTTTATCTTCATCTAATCGGACCTAAAATAAACGGATGGAAATTTACTATGGGCTAATCGAATTGAATGCTATCCGGAAATTCATATCTTGAACACGAGATTTGATGAACCCGTAAGTAAGCCCATTTGTTACCAGTAAAGCCCTGTTGATAGAGCGAAAAGAGCTTGCGCGCCGAAATATAGCGGCGTGATCATCAAAGCATTTTTGGGATTATCGTCGACAAACCGGTCTCGGGCGACGAACATATCGGAAATCGCAAACAAGGCGGCCGCGAGAGGTATGATAAGCGGTTTCAACCCCAGCGACTTTGCGACCATGAAAATGATGACCAGGCTGTATAGCGCCACGGGAACCTGCATGGACTTGGGCAGTTTATCTTTGATCCAGATAAAATAGACTGCGCCAGCGATGAGCGGGATAACAGCCAGAATGGGTATGTTGCCCTGACTGCTTAAACTATAGAACGCGCAAATATAAAGCATATGCCCTATCGCAAAGGCCGCCATGCCGAGCTGAAAACGGGTTTCGCTATCGCGGGATAAGAGGAGTATATCCCCGGCGGCACAGGCGAATAGCCCGGCTAGGATCCAGCGGCCATAATGCCAATAAAGCGCACCGCTAAAAATCGCAATTAAGATAAATATAATTGCCGCCAATGGTTTAAGCCAGGCCTGAGCGCCCCGTGCTTGTTTGTATTCCGCCCCGGTGAGGGCGAAAACACATAAACCATAGAAGATCAGGATGAGAGGCATAGCCCTTTATGTCATAACGAGCCGGTAACCGCCAGGTTCTGTTACGAGTAAAGTAGCATGGCCTTTCTCCGGCTCGATTTTTTGGCGAAGCCGGTAAACATGAGTCTCCAGCGTATGGGTCGTCACGCCTGAATTATATCCCCAGACTTCATGAAGAAGCTCATCACGGCCAACGGGCTTTCCGCCCGCGCGATAGAGATATTTCAATATATTTGTCTCTTTCTCCGTCAAGCGAATGTCGCGGGGTTGCTGGCCGTTTTCATCCTCTGGCGGAACCAGACGCTTATAAGCGGGTTTAAATTCATAAGGACCAATTTTAAAAGTAGCCTCTTCGCTTTGTTCAAAACTCCGCAGATGGGCTCTGAGGCGTGCCAGCAAGACAGCAAAGCGAAAGGGTTTGGTGACATAGTCATTCGCTCCGGAGTTTAGGCCCAAAATTTCATTCATATCACCGTCATTGCCGGTGAGCATCACGATCGGGGCTGCAACACCGGCCTTTCGCATAATATCACAGGCTTCAGTGCCCAGCATATCCGGGAGATCAACATCAAGCAGGATCAGATCATACGGACTGGCTTTGGCCAGCTCTATCCCTGCGCCTGCCGTTGCCGCGCCGGAGGTTTCAAATTCATCATAGAGCGAAAACTGCTCCTGCAGTTCTTCGCGCAGATCGTCATCATCGTCGATCAAAAGCAATCGTTTTTTAACAGCCATAATACCCTCTTTCGGTTGGCAGGCTTTTACCCTTGCATCCATCAATAGGCTAATGCCAGATTGCTCGCAAGTTTTCACAATGCCGTGAGTTTCATATGAGCATTTCCGTTAGATGTGCACCTAGAACCATTCGCTTCGGAGGCCAAACCTATCCGTGCCGGATCGGCCGCGAGGGCAGTATAGACCAGGCCAAAGGCCGGGAAGGCGACGCAAAAACCCCCTGTGGGGAATATATTCTGAGGTTTGGGCTTTATCGTCCCGACCGATTGCCCGGGCCGCCACCATCTTTGCTTAAGTTTATGGCCCTAGAGCCTGATGATGGATGGTGCGATGATCCTGACGATCACGCCTATAATCGTTTTATCCGTCTGCCTTATCCTGCAAGTCATGAAAGAATGTGGCGCGAAGACGGAGCCTATGATCTTGTTTTGGTCATGAACCACAATGACAGCCCGCCCGAAAAGGGCAGGGGATCTGCGGTCTTTATTCATATTGCGCAACCCGATGATAGAGGCACGCTTGGCTGCATTGCCTTGGCGCCTGATGCCATGATCGCACTGGTTAAATATGCGCAAGCCGGAATGAAAATCTCCATATCGGAAAAATAATCATTCATTAACCATAAGTCTTGGCCGGAATCTTGCTTCTGTTCCGGCATGAGACATTTAAAGGTTTATATCGGTTTATTCTTACTGTTCGTCGGCTTCATGAGCGCGACACGGCACTTGGATGCTTATACGGTTCAGTATGCGAAATGTGCTGAGAAATGGGATACATCCGTTAACCTGGCGAGTGACCAGCCTTATCTTTCCGAAAAACTACTCGAAAACCTGGAGGGGAATCTGATGACGGTACAAGGCGAAAAATGTCCGGCCCTTCGCGAAGATCATAAAGTGATAGTGAAGATCCGCTTGGAAAGTCAGCCGAAGCCTGTCCTGCGCGGTCTCTCACGCTCATAAAAAAGGCGGACCGAAGTCCGCCAGATTAGCATTATCCGGATATCATTAGTGTATTGCAACGCAGCTATGGCTGCCGTGATAATGCTGGTTTGAAGATGGATAGCTCGGCCTGACATAGCTTGTACTGCTATAGCTTGGGGTCGTATATGTCGGAGACGATATAGTCTGGTAACTCGTCGTTTGATAGCTCGCCGATGGATAGCTCGTTGTCTGATATCCGCTGGTTGTATAGCTGGGTGAGCTAACCGTGTGACTTGTATAGGGCTGATAGCTAGTTGTGCCGGTCGAATAGCTTGTCCCGTAGGAGACAGCTCCCGCGCCATAATTTGGCTGAGAGTAGACGGGGTGGTTACTATAGGTGACCTGATCTTGGTAGACGGTCTGAGTACCATAAGAAGACGATGTTCCATAAGATGTTGATGGGTATGACGTAGTCGTCGTCGCTGGATAGGTCGATCCGTAAGTCGTCGTTCCATAATTGCGCTCGGGATAAACCGGATCGCAATCGATGGATTTATCGGCAAGACCTGCGCCGCCCAGACCGCCAAGTACGGCTCCGATAGCGCTGCCTTCTGAACGCGCGCCATTTCCCGAAACTTGTGAGCCGATGACGCCGCCGGCAATTGCGCCGACAAGACCACCGATGATTTGTCGCTTGTCTTCGCCCTTTTTACACGCCTCATGCGCATTATAGCCAGATTGCGCTTGGGCCATTGCGGGTAACGCAAGTGTAAGCGCTGCAACGGCGGCTGTTGATATAAGTTTTTTCATGGTTACCTCCTGGTTAAGCAAGGTCACCATAGAAAAGCTTTGTTTAACCGAGCATGAGAGTCTTTTTCATGCAGGGTTCATATTCAAAATTAGGATGTTTTCAGTATTGCGCGCCGACTGCGTGAAGAAATGCCCCGTTCTTTTTGAGCCAGTTTTTCGCCTGTTTATAGTCGGGAAAAATACTGTCAACGACCCGCCAATAGGCCGCGCTATGGTTGGCCTCTACCATGTGGGCACATTCATGAGCGGCGACATAATCTAGGACAAAAGGCGGCGCGCAGACGAGACGCCATGAATAGGAAATATGCCCTTTGCCCCGCCGCGTGATACATGAACCCCATCGCGATGAGGTATCCCGGACCGTAATTTTTTCAATCGGACGGGAAAGCTGACCCGCATAATATTCGCTGGCTGCGGTGAGCTGTTCACGGGCTTCGCGGATGAGCAAGCGCTTGACCCGGCCTTCAAATGTACCGTCCGGTGCGGGCACAATAATTTCGCGGGTCTCCCGATTAACCTTGGGCCGTCCGCGGCCTTCTGCGTGAATAAGTTTGTAGTCCTCACCCTCGAACAATATATTCATTCCAGATGTGAATGGCTGTGGATCGGGTAAGGCTTCGAGCTGAATCTCGATCCATTCGCGTTGCTGGCGTACAAATTTCATCGCCTTGGGTAATGATCGTATACCTGGGACCGTTACTGTGACCTCACGATCGCTGGGTTTGATTTTAAGTGTAATCCGTTTGGCTCTATCGGAATTCCTGTATATAACCCGAGGATCATCTGGGTCTCGAACTGGTAGTTTTGCTTTAGTATCTCGGGACGAGCTGCTATGAGAGCTGTAATTTTGTAATTTGGAAAGGAATCCTGCCATGATTATCCTTCGTCACACCGTCTCGATCGCTGCACTATCCAGTTTAATGCTGCTCGGAGCCTGCGGGAGTAAAGATGCCGCAGAAAATGTCAATCTCCCAAGCACAATGAAGATGAGCGCGACACCAACCAGCGGTAAGATCATGCGCAAAATGCTTGAGGTGGAAGATCGTAAGGTTTCCGAAGCCGAAGCAGAACAGGCCCTAAAAGGTCTTGGCCTATCAGACGACTCGGCCAATTGGGCATCAAAAAAGGGCAAAGCGGGTGACTACCAGTATAAAAATCTGAGCTTCAAAACGGACAAAAATAAAACCGTTCAGGTCGCCAACCTCAAGCTCGATGGGGTTCATATGGATGGCGAGCAGCCGACATTTGACCGTATGAGCCTAAGCAATGTCAAGATTGCTGATGATAAAACAAATGGTACAATTGATAGCCTTGTCCTGAGCCGTCCTGAGCCTGAAATGGCGGCTCGAATTCTGGATATGCTCGCCAATATGGATTCGTTTGACGACATTGATTTGGACATAAAAGATGGCGATTTTGGGTTTGGGGCGATGATGCTCGAAGGCATGAACATGTCGGGCGATGATGGCAATATGACCATTGATACATTTGGCTGGGGCACAGATGAAACGACGGGCAAAGGCGCTTTTCTGGCGGAAAACATCGCCGTGACCGGCAAAGCCAAGCATTCGAAAAAACCGTTTGAGCTCAGCCTTAGATCACTGTCAGCCAGCGATATTGAAGAGTCCATTATGAATCAAATGGGCAAAGGCATGCAGGGTAAAAGCCGGCGGGGCATGAGTCCGATGCAATCTGGCTTTGGTAATTTCCAGATGCAGGATTTTACAATGTTATCCGGCACGACATCCTTCAATATGACCGGATTTCAAACTGAAACTAAAACCAAGGGCGATGTCACTACCGAACGACAGGTTCTAAGTCCGATATATATCAAATTTTCCCCGGAATCTGCCGCAAAAGGTGAATGGGGCGACCAACTTAAGATGTTGAGCAAAATCGGCGTAAATGAGCTTCAAATCACAGGCCAAGCGACGAAAATCAAAGATGCGGCCAGTGACACATTAACCGTGACTGATTCATTTTTTGTGGTCAAAGATATCATGGATGTCCGTTACGATCTGGAAGCCCGCGGAACGGGTGCGCGCGGAAATAGCGACGCTCTGTCTAATTTTCAGGACATGTCAATTAATCGCATGAACCTAAAAATTACGGATTATTCTATGGTTGAAAAGGGCATGGCTATTGCGGGTGAAATTTTAGGAACGTCCCCAAAAATGACCCAGATGAATGCGCGGTTTGGTTTGATGGCTCTCCCTATGATGGGAAAGACCGAAGCCGATAAAGAGCTCTTATCCGATGTGGCAAATGTCGCGGCTGACTTCCTAAGTGAAGGCGGCACGCTCGACATAAAGATGAATCCGCCGACGCCAATCACTGCACGCGATCTGGAACGCCTGGCCTCTGGAACAACTAAAGGGCTTAATAAGTATGGGTTAACGGTGACGCATCAACCTTAAAAGATTTTTTAGCGACCAGACTTTTTGAATTTTCGTAGCCGGGCTGTTATCTCTTCGGTTGTGGTGTTATGGGTAAAGACGTCTCTGAACTTTCCGGTCTCGTCCATCAGAAAAATCAAACTTGCGTGATCGACAGTATAGTCGCCAGCGCTGGCAGGATCTTCAACTTTATTGGAATAGATTTTATAAGCCGCCTTGGCGGTTTCAATCTGTTCCAAACTTCCGGTGAGGCCAATGAGGCCCTTAGGAAAACCATTATTTTGAACATAACTTTTCAGAGCTTTCGGCGTATCGCGCTCAGGATCAACTGAAATAAATACCGGCAGAAAAAAGCTAGCGTCCTTATCCACCGTCGATAAGGCCGCGCCCATTTGCTGCAAAGCCAAAGGGCAGACATCGGGACAATACGCAAAACCAAAATAGACTAAATGTGGCTGTCCCAATAAGTCCTGGTGTGAAAAGGGCTGGCCGTCTTGGTCAACGAGTTCAAACGGGCCGCCTATGTCGGCATTCCCCGTTGCGGTTACCCGCCCGGATTGTCCAGCATCCGTTTTGTTATTGCAGGCCGGCATGAATAGTGCCGAAATAAACAGGGCAGCAATGAAAATCTGGGTCAATCGGGTCATGGTGTTATAACGTTTTTTATTTTAGACTGACGGCTAATGAAGCAATGAGACCCGTATGTCCATGACAGAGAAATCCCGCGCGACAATTTTTCCATTTGGATCCCGGCGGTCAGACAAGGGGATTATTCCATTATCTCGGCAGGTTTCGGGGCGGTTAAGACGATCAACAATGGTATTACTGCGCTGGATGGCGATTGCGGGACAGACAGCTGCCCTTCTTTTAGTCGCGTTTGGGCTTGGCTATCAATTACCGCTCTTAACCTGTTTTATGATTATCGGGCTGTCGGCTTTGGTGAATATCGCTGTGACCGTTGTTTTGCCACTAGACCGTCGGGTTGAAGATACTGAGGCGATCGCGCAGCTTGGGTTTGATCTTGTGCAATTGGCGGTTTTGCTCTGGCTCACAGGGGGTATGAATAATCCGTTTGCTTTGCTCTTAATTGCACCCGTGGTTACAAGTGCGACAACTCTCAGCCGGCCTGTGCTCATGTTGCTTGGACTGATCGCTGCCGCTGCATCTTTTGCCATGGTGTATAGTTTTCAGCCCTTACCCTGGAGCGAGTCTGGTTTTCAGCTTCCCTTTATGTTTAGACTTGGGAGCTGGTTTGCCTTGATAATTGGCATGGTTTTCATGTCGATTTATACGTGGCGCTCAGCTCGTGAGTCCCGTCGCATGTCCGAAGCTTTGGCTGCGACGGAGTCTGTCCTTGCCCATGAACAAAAGCTATCCGCCCTTGGCGGGATGGCAGCGGCGGCCGCGCATGAGCTGGGTACGCCGCTGGCTACGATACGCCTGACGGCCAAGGAAATGTCGCGCGACGTTAAACCAGGAACCCACATGGCCGAGGATATCGAGCTTCTTCTCAGCCAAACAGCGCGTTGCCGTGATATCCTGAAACAATTAGGACAGCGCGGCGATCAGGGGGATATCTTTCATGACAATTTGTCTTTTGATGTTCTGCTGGAAGAAGCCTCCGAGCCCTATGATGAAATTGACAGCCGGGTAACGATTGACATCGCTCTTAAAGGCGAAGGCAACCCACCGACCATGCACCGAAGGGCGGAACTTATTTATGGGCTGCGTAATTTGATCGAAAACGCCGTGAGTTTTGCCACGTCAGAAGTTGTTCTGACCGGAAGCTGGGACGAGGCCCATATCGAACTGACAATCGAAGATGACGGGCCGGGCTTTGACGCCGCCGTGCGCGACCGATTAGGTGAGCCATATATTTCAGGCCGGGCCGAACGCCGCAAAGCCGGCGGGCTTGGGCTTGGGCTGTTTATTTCAAAAACACTTTTGGAGCGCACAGGCGCGCAAGTTAGGTTTGATAATAAATCCGGCGGCGGCGCTGTCGTAACAATGCAGTGGCCGAAAGAAGCTATTCTCGGCACGGCAACATAAATTAACACCAGTGTTCGTTTTTTACTGACTTTGGTTTAAATTTTTGTCATATTGCTTACGAGCCGGACCGGCGTTTAAGGAAGTGCAATGGCGACTGAGTACAATCTCCCCGAAGATAATACCTTGATGATATTAGATGATGATGGACCGTTTCGGAACCGTCTCGGACGTGCCATGGAGCATCGGGGGTTTAATGTAACCACGGTTGAATCGGTCGCCGAAGCTATGGCTGTGGTCAAATCCAATCCTCCGGCCTTTGGTGTGCTTGATATGCGTCTCGAAGACGGGAATGGACTAACCGTCGTTGACGCGCTGCATCAGGCCCGACCTGATTGTAAAATGGTCATGCTGACTGGATATGGAAATCTCGCTACGGCCGTGCACGCGGTCAAAGCCGGTGCAGTCGATTATCTTGCCAAGCCTGCTGACGCCGATGATGTCTGTAAAGCCTTATTGGCCAGTGAAGGTGAGCGCCCGGCGCCGCCGGAAAATCCTATGTCTGCCGACCGTGTCAGATGGGAACATATCCAACGGGTCTATGAACTCTGCGGTAAAAATGTCTCGGAAACGGCGCGTCGTCTGAACATGCACCGCCGGACTTTGCAGCGTATCCTCGCCAAACGCGCCCCGCGTTAATCCCTATTTTCCATTGACAGCTTGTCGCAGGCGGCGTAGAGGCGCCAAAGGTTAAATGGAGCAAACCATGAATATTTTCATGATGAATGTAGAGGAGGCGGCCGCAACGCGATTCCGTCTTTGCGCGTCCTCGACCATCTAGCTCCCGAGGCATTTTTTCATGACCTCCGGAGCCATCGCTCTCGGGGGTAATTTTTTATCTTCGACTCTTTTCCAAAACCAATCACACGAAGATAAAATGCAAGACCTTAAAACAAATCAAAAATACATTATGCCGAACACGTTTTTCGGCGAGCTTAAAGCCTTATTATGGCTGGGCCTGCCCATGGCCGCGGCGCAGTTCATTCAGTTTTCCATCTATTTTGTGGATACGGTCATGCTAGGCCGGATCGGGCCCGAAGCTTTGGCCGCTGCCGGATTAGGTTCGGTTATTTATTTCCTTCTTTGGATGATAGGCTGCGGTCCGGTTATGGCTGTGACCCCGCTAGTGTCGCAGGCCCTTGGCGCAGATAGCGAGGATCGGCGCGATGCACGAAAGACCGTACGTATGGCGCTGTGGGTCGTTTTTATGATGGCGCCCTTTGCACTGATACTTTTATTTTTCATCGAACCCTTGATCGCTTTGGTCAAACCGGAATTGGCGCGACCTGCCGCCCATTATATGATGGCGCTCATTGCGGGTTGGCCATTTGCACTTGGCGTTTGGGCGCTGCGCAATTTCCTCGCCGCCATTGAGAAAACGCGCGTGCCGCTTATACTTGTCACTATTACGGTACTGATAAATGCCGGGCTGAACGCGCTCTTGATATTCGGTCTTTGGAGCTTTCCGCGTTTAGAACTGATCGGTGCCGGGATCGCCTCATCCATATCCTATACACTGTGCTTTTTCATGTTCGTCGCCTATTGCTATTGGGATAAGGATGCGCGGGAATTTCAACTGTTTGAGAATTTTTTCCGGCCCCATTGGGAGCGTCTGAGAGCTGTGGTCGAGCTGGGATGGCCGATCAGTATCACCACAATTTTCGAAGGCATGTTATTTAATGCCTGTGTCTTTCTGATGGCGATGATCGGAACCCATGAAGTCGCGGCCTATCAGGTTGCTCTCAATGCGGCGGCCATGGCCTTTATGCTTCCTTTTGGTTTTGCCATGGCGGGGAGTGTCAGGGTTGGTCTGGCACAAGGCGCGCAGAACCCAGCAGCTGTCCGACGTGTCGGGCTGGCCACGACAGCGGTCTGTATCGTTTTGATTATGATGTTTGCGGCTTTAATTACGCTAGCGCCGAACTGGGTGGCCAATTTATATTTGTCCGCTTCCAGCGACAATAACCAAGTGGTCAGGGGCCTAGTCCTAAGCTTCCTTCCGATTGCGGCAGCCTTTATGCTTTTTGACGCCACCCAGGTTGCAGCCAATCAGCTGCTGCGCGGCCTTAAAGATGTCAAGGTCCCTATGTGGATGACCGGTCTGAGCTATTGGGTCATTGGCTTTCCAGTGGCGTGGTTTCTGGGCCTGAAAACAGAGATTGGCGCGCCCGGGGTTTGGTACGGTCTGCTGGCCGGGCTCGCCGTCGCTTCAGTACTACTCGGCGCGCGCTTTTATTGGTTGGCGTGGAGGCGGGGGTGAAGCTTAAAGTCTAGCTGAAGATAAGTCCGAAGATCATGCCCATTCCGTACCAAAAAACGGCAACAAAAATCATAAGCAGATACAAAAGGATAAACAACCAAACGGTCCACTTGTCCTCATCATCGCTTTTTGGATCTGTTGAACTTCGGGATAAAATACGGCGCGTTTCGGGACTCATTCTCACGTCTTCCAATGCCAGATTTTCTTCTCCCTGCTCGGCTATAATTTCGGCAATATCGACAGTTTTTGACAGAACTCTTTTTGCTACATTTTTCGCAATTCGCGTAACGAGCAATGCCAATGCTCCGAATGATAAAGCCAACTCCCAATGCCATGAATTATATCCAGCCCATAGCAAAAACCCGATAATTGCAAAGCTTATGATGATGAAAATAATAAGGACGATTAACTGAGCCGCGGACAATTCTTCTTCAGTTTCATCGTCCAAATTTATGTTAGTTTCAGCCATTTAGCTTTGCTTCAATCGCGTCCCAACACAGCGCCGCGGCATCAACGCCGGAAAAACGCTTGAGCTCTTGTACGCCCGTCGGGGAGGTGATGTTGATCTCGGTCATTTTATCACCGATCACATCAATGCCCACTAGGACCTGACTCCGCGCTTTGAGCATGGGGCCGATGGCGCGGCAGATCTTCATATCCGATAAGGTGAGCTCTGTCGGAACCGCGGTTCCGCCGACATGCATATTAGAGCGCGTTTCGCCTTTTTGCGGGACCCGGTTAATCGCCCCGACAGCTTCGCCGTCAATGATAATGATACGTTTATCACCCTTGGAGACATCCTTTAAAAAGGCTTGGGCGATAAAGGGCTCGCGAGAGCTTTCCATAAACATTTCGATCAAAGACGAATAATTGCCGTCGTCTTTTTTCACTAAAAAGACCCCGGCACCACCATTTCCAAATAGCGGCTTTAAAATAATATTCTCGTGTTTAAGACGAAAGTCATCAATGGCTGGCTTATGGCGTGTGATCAATGTCTCGGGCATAAGCTCGGGGTAATCAAGCGGGAGGATTTTCTCCGGGCAGGAGCGCACCCATTCCGGATCATTGACGACTAATGTCTTGCCCTTAAGTCTTTCGAGCAGATGGGCGGCCGTAATATAAGCCATATCAAATGGCGGGTCCTGACGCATCCAGACCACATCGATGTCATCTTCAAGGTCGATGAGCCTCCGGCTCTTAAAACTCACATGATTGCCCATTTCTCGGCGCACTTCCATGGGCCGGGCAAAGGCTTGAATTCGGCCTTCATTATAGACCAAATGCTCTGGGCCGTATTCGAACATTGTCATTCCGCGTTGCATAGCTATTTCGGCTAGCGCGAATGTCGTGTCGGCATTAATATCGACCCCTTCCATGGGGTCCATTTGAAAAGCAATTCGTAAGGTCATGAAGAAGCGCATAACCTGATTGCAAGGACAGGGCAATCGAAGGAAAGAAATTGCTGGTCACAAAAACGTGCGGGTATTAGGGTGTTCTCGGGAGAGTATTATGAACGAATTGATTATTACCAATCTTGAAACCGTGCCTGGGCGTCAAATATCACGCCACCTCGGCCTTGTGCAGGGTAACACGGTCAGATCCAAACATGTAGGCCGGGATATTATGGCCGGCCTAAAAAATATCGTCGGCGGAGAGCTAAAAGGTTATACGGAACTTTTATCTGATGCCCGTAATGAAGCTACAGATCGGATGATCGAAGCGGCGCGGGCCATGGGCGCTAACGCCGTGATCAATGTGCGCTACTCCACCTCATCCGTTACGTCTGGTGCATCAGAGCTTTATGTCTACGGCACAGCCGTGATTGTTGCATAATATGAGCGGCATTCTCACAGTTGTAATCCTGTTATTGGTTGGATTTATTTTTGGCCGCATGAATGAGCGCAATCACTTGGCGCGGCTTTTGAAAGACGAAGCCGAATATGCGGATATTCTGACGGTCAATCTCAAGACAATTGACGCCAATGACTTTACGCCGGGCGGAGTTTTAGTGAGCGGAAATGTAGTTGTCGCGGTTGATTATTTCAAAGTGATTGTCGCTCAGCTCAAGACTCTCATTGGCGGACGACTGCGCAGCTATGAAACCCTTATTGATCGGGCACGGCGCGAAGCCATTATCAGGATGAAACGCGAAGCTCGCGCACTCGGGGCCAACGCTGTTTATAATGTCCGTTTGGAATATTCGAATATCGGACAACAGCCCGGCAGAGCCGGCGGTGTTGAACTCTTAGCTTACGGAACAGCCTTAAAAGCTCATCATGATCAACACCCTCAAACTTAAAAACCCGCTCAACGGGCATAATCGTCATGGGATTAGTTGCGAAGCGGCACAGCCATTGGTTGCTATGGTCATCATCCATGGTTTTGGCGAGCATTGCGAGCGCTATCGCCCCATGATGACGCATTTAGCCGCGCAGGGAATTTCGTCTTTGGCGATTGACCTGGAGGGCCACGGTAGATCAGACGGCAAGCGCGGCGTTTGTCACAATTATGATGTTCTGCGCGCTGATGTCACGTTAGCGCTTAACGAAACGCGCAAGGCCTTTCCCGATCTTCCTGTTATTTTGTACGGTCATTCCATGGGCGGCGGGCTTGTGTTGAATTACGGCTTGCAAGACGCACCCGATGTAAAAGCCTATATTGCCTCGGCGCCGTTGATCCGTCCTGCCGAGCCTGTTCCCGGGCCTTTGCGGGTTATCGTCAAAATTCTCAGGCGCATCGCCCCAAATTTAACGTTGGGAAATGCGATAGACGGTAGCAAAGTGACAACCATTCCCTCAGAACAGCAGACCTATGAACAAGATCCGCTTAACCATGGACGACTGGGGGTTGGTCTCGCAGTTGATATTATTGAAGGCGGCGAATGGGTGGCACAAAATGCCGGGCAGTGGCGCGTGCCGCTATTATTGATGCATGCCCGGACAGATCAATTAACATCGTTTGAGGCATCGGAAACATTCGCAGGTCAGGCCAGTCAATGTACGTTTTTGCCTGCGGATAATTGCGAACATGAAATGCATAATGATGTCACGCGGGAAGACATTTATGCGGCTATGACCGACTTCATCAAGGCCCAGATATGACCCTGACAGTTTATCATCTCAAGACCTGTGATACGTGCCGCAAGGCTATCAAAGCCCTTAATGCCGCTGGGCTCGACCTTTCGCTAATTGATGTGCGCGCCGATGGGATTCCGCCGCAGATTATTGAAAACCTGCTGGAAACGCATGGCTGGGAAGTCATTCTTAACCGGCGTTCGACAACTTGGCGCGGATTGGACGCGTCGGATAAAGCTGATATTACAAATTCCAAAGCTGCCGCACTCATCGCGCAACATCCAACCCTCATGAAACGCCCGGCTATCGTTTCTGGTGAAAAGTCGACCATTGGCTGGACGAAAGACGTTCCCGGACACTGGATAACGGATTAAATTATTAGATTACATTGCGCCGCCTTGTGCTTGACTTAGGGGAAATGCCCTATTAAGGGACGCGGCTTGAGAATATTCGCAGTCTATACTGCATGGAGATTTACAATGAAACGCACTTTTCAACCATCTGAACTGGTTCGTAAGCGTCGTCACGGGTTTCGTTCACGTATGGCCACAAAATCTGGTCGTCAGGTTCTGGCGCGTCGGCGTGCCAAAGGCCGTAAGGTTCTGTCCGCGTAAGGGCAGAATTTGACGCCTTACAAGGCGCAAAGATTATGAATAGCAAAAAACTCGGACGGCTGAAGAAGCGGTCCGAGTTTTTGTTTGTCAGAGACGGGCGTTACCGGGCTATTGGTGGGGTCGTTATTCAAATGCGTCCAAATCCGGAAACAGGCGATATGATCCGGGTCGGCTTCACGGCCACAAAGAAAATCGGCGGCGCGGTTCAGAGAAATAGAGCTAAACGCCGGCTCAGGGCTTGCGCCCGGGACCTCCTCGCCCAATATGGTCTTGCAGGGCATGATTATGTCTTTATAGCCCGGGACGGAACAAACTGGCGAAATTTCGAAGAATTGCGGGGCGATGTAAAAAAGGCCTTGTTAACTCTCGCAGATTAAGTACCAAACGGCCAAACATAACCGTGCTGAAACCTCAGCCTTAGAAAGAAGATAGAAAGCAATGGAAGATCAAAAGAACTTTTTCACTTTCATCATTTTGTCGACCATCATCATGTTGGGTTATTGGACATTTTTTGGCAAACCGAATGCCGAACGCATGCAGCAAAGAGCGGCCCAGGAACAACAGGTCGCGGAACAAACAGCTGCGGCGGCTCAAACACAAATACAGCCGGTTGAGCTGAGGCCCAGGGAAGAAGTCGTATCAAATGGTCAGCGCATCAGTATTGATACCCCGTCTTTATCCGGTTCGTTTCTAGTCCAAGGTTCGCGGTTTGATGACATTGCTCTGAAAAACTACAAGAAGACCATCAAGGCCGATAGCGGCAATGTTGTCTTGCTTACGCCGGAAGGCGCAGATCAAGCGGCTTATATTTATGACAATTGGGTGCTTGAGGATCGGGGATCAGGGGCCAATACAAATTGGTCGGTTGTTTCGGGCAGCAAGCTGACAACAAGTTCTCCGGTCGTGATGCAGCATGCAGGTGAAGGCTTCTCAGTTGAGCGAACGATTACGATTGATGACAAATATCTCATTACGCTGAGCGATAAAGTCACTAACACATCGGGAAGCGAAATCACATTGAACCGAAAAGGCCTCGCACGGCAACACGGCATTCCTGTCGGTGATGGCGATGCACGCGATGTAAGTTTTATTCTGCATCAGGGAGCTATCGCCATTGTCGACGAAAGCCAGACACAGCTTAAATACAAAAAGTTCGAAGACGAGCGAGAAATGTCGACAACCGGTGTCGGCGGTTGGGCTGGCCTGACCGATAAGTATTGGCTTTCTGCGGCTGTTGCACCGCAAGGCGATATTATCACAGCCAAATTTCAGTATCGTAATGTCAATAATGCTCAGATATTCGAGTCGGGCTATACCACTGAACCTCTTACGCTTACGCCCGGTACAACGATCGAGTCGACAGGTCATATATTTGCTGGGGCCAAAGATCGCGCGACATTGATGAAATACCAAGAGGCCGGTATCTCCGAAATGGAACGGGCTATCGACTGGGGCCGTCTGCGTCTTTTGACACGTCCGATGAACTGGGTCCTATCCTTTTTCTATAAAATATTTGGGAATTATGGTGTTGCGATTATTGCTCTGACCACAATTATCAAAGTGGTTTTATTCCCCATGTTCAACAAACAATATGCTAGCCAGGCCAAGATGAAAAAAGTGGCGCCGCGCCAAAAGAAGTTGCAGGAACTTTACAAAGATGACCGCCTGAAGCTTCAGCAAGAAATGATGGCCCTTTACCGAAAAGAAGGTGTCAATCCGATGGCCGGTTGTCTGCCGATCATACCAACCATTTTTGTATTCTTCGCGCTTTATAAGACTGTGTTTATCAATGTTGAACTGCGCCACGCACCGTTTTTTGGCTGGATTGAAGACCTCTCTGCCCGCGATCCATTATCTATATTAAATGGTTTCGGGGCTTTACCATGGGACGGTGTTCCTGTTGGCTTTTTGTCTCTGATTGCCATCGGCCCATTGGCCATTATTTACGGTATTTCTATGGCTATGACATTCTCTCTTTCGAGTATGCAATCGGCCGGGGGCGGCGCCAGTAATGAGATCATGGAAATGCAAATGAAAATTTTCAAATTCATGCCTTGGATTTTCATGTTCGTCCTTGCGCCATTTGCGGCAGGACTATTAATTTACTGGATATGGAATAATGTTCTGTCCTTTGTACAGCAATATTACATCACCCGAAAATATAAGGTCGACACACCGTTTGATGCTTTCTTTGATCGTCTTAGAGGCAAAGGTAAAACCAAAGCCGAGTAGACCCTATGGACGCTCGCGAACAGGACCAGGAAGATTATATAGAGACCGGTCGCAAATTATTTGCGCGGCCGGTAGAATTTATGTTGAGCGTTGTCAGCTTTGACAAACTACCCGTTCCTGACCTCCCGGAAGTTTGCTTTGCGGGCCGATCTAATGTTGGAAAATCCAGCCTGATTAATGCGCTGACCAGGCAAAACGGTCTGGCGCGCGCCTCAAATACACCGGGGCGAACCCGGGAGCTTAATTACTTTAATGCGGATGATCGAATTCGCCTGGTCGATCTGCCCGGCTATGGTTACGCGCGCGCGTCAAAGACCGATATTGCGCGCTGGACAAAATTGACCCGGCAGTTTTTGGCAGGTCGGGCCGGGCTGCGGAGAGTTTTTCTCCTGATCGATTCTCGGCACGGATTAAAGCCTGGCGATCTTGATATAATGAAAATGCTCGACGAAACGGCAGTGATTTATCACATCATATTAACGAAGGCTGATAAGCTGAAAAAAGGTGAGCTGGAGAAAGTCACGCAAAAAACGCTGGACGCGATTAAAAAACGTCCTGCGGCATTTCCGGGCCTCATTGCTACAAGCTCTGTAAAAAAAGACGGGCTTGATCATCTTCGAGCTGAAATTGCGACCTTGGCCTTGCCGGATCATCGCGTTAAAGGAGAGGGATGATGCGTCGCCGTAAGAATGAAGATCAGTGGGACAGCGCCAGAGTTTTATCTGAGGCTCTTCCATTTATTCAGCGCTATACCGACAAGACGATCGTTATCAAATTTGGCGGAAACGCAATGGGTGACGCTGAGTTGACCCGGCAATTTGCCAATGATGTCGTTTTGCTGAGGCAATTTGGTGTTCGGCCTGTTATTGTGCATGGCGGCGGACCTCAGATCGGCAGCATGCTGGAAAGACTTAATATCAAATCGGAATTTGTTGACGGACTTCGCGTTTCGGATATCGAAACGGTCGAGATTGCCGAGATGGTTTTATCTGGCGGGATTAACAAAGGACTCGTTCAAGCCATTAATTCGGCTGGCGGTAAAGCTGTCGGATTATCAGGGAAAGACGCCAATTTAATCACGGCAACAAAGCTTCGGGAAGATCTCGGTTTTGCCGGCGAGCCATCTGAAACCGACGTAACCGTTTTGGACACCCTGGCAGCCAATGGATTTATCCCTGTGATCTCTCCTATCAGCGCCGGTGCTGAAGGTGAGAGCTTCAATGTCAATGCGGACACTGCCGCAGGCGTTATTGCCAGTGCGCTGGGGGCTGCAAGGCTGATGCTCCTGACTGATATTGAGGGCGTTATGGATGAAGACAAAAATCTTCTGACGAATTTATCTGCTTCAGACGGACGAAAACTGATCAAAGACGGAACGGCTAAGGGTGGTATGATCCCAAAACTTGAAACCGCTATTCATGCTGTCGAGAACGATGTGCAAGCCGTTGTTATTTTGGATGGACGTCGGGCTCATGGTCTATTAGTAGAGCTATTCACAGATAAAGGCGCAGGAACCCTTATTCGATGAAATATCTACTGACGACTATTATTTCTGGCTTTAGCCTCGTCGTCAGCTTGTCTGCTTTTGCCCAAACCCAAACCTCTGCCCAGGCGCCAACTAACGCGAGCACGTCTCCAGCGCAAACCGAGACGGAGACCGCCGATTGGCAGATTTGCAATGAAACCTCTTTTGCACTGCGGATTGCAACGGCGGTGAATGTATCTGGAAAATTGCAACCCAAAGGATGGACCAAAGTTCAGGCCGGAAGCTGTATGTCACAAGCCGCGCCCGAAGGAACAGCCCGTTATGTTTATGCTGAAAGTTCTCCGGCCCATCGCGGTGGTATTCGTGAATGGAAAGGCGCAAGCTTCTTATGCGCGGGAGAAGACGATTTTACGGCCGATACCTCAATCGGCTGCGCTCTGCAAAACTTATCGACACGTCCATATCTGTCGGTTGATCCGGCAGAAAAGATAACCACTCTTGTCGAAATTGATGATTTTGGAAGTAAGGCGACAACTGCAGGTATTCAGCGTTTATTGCAAGATAACGGCTATGAAATTACACGCATTGACGGTGTGGCCGGCCGCCGGACGTCACGGACTATGGCGCAATTTCTCAAAGAAAATGAACTTCCAACGACGCTAACACCGCAGCAACAACTCGAAGCCCTTGAGGCGTCAGCCGGCGAAAAAATGCAGAGCATTGGCCTTAATATTTGCAACAAGTCAAATGCTAAAATCTGGACGGCAATTGGACGTCGCCGAAAAGGGAATTGGGAATCCAAAGGCTGGTGGTCCATTGAAAAGGACGAATGCGGACAAGTTTTCACAGAATCTCTGATCTCGGCAGATCTCTCATTTTACGCTTTACAGGGCGGGATGATTGATGAAGAGGGAGCCAAAGGTGAAGACCGGTCGCTCAGATCCATTGCCACAACGCCAACACAGTTTTGTATTGCCGAGTCCCGCTTTGCTGTTTTAGGTCGGGATAATTGTGCCGATCTGGGCTATCAGGCTGCAAATTTCAGAGCTCTGCCAATTGACAAACCTGGCGTGACAATTGAGCTGACCGACGCTGATTTTGGCGGAAGTGCAAATTCGGGATTGAGGTAAGCGTGGTAGAATTATCGCGCATTCAGCACTGGATTTTCGACCTCGACAATACGCTCTATTCAGGCAACGCTAATTTTTTCTCTCAGATTGATAAGAAGATGACCGCCTATATCGGTGATTATCTGAAGCTCGATCTGCCAGATGCTCGAAAAATCCAAAAAGAATATCTCGCCGAATATGGGACGTCTTTATCGGGGCTAATGGCTGTTCATGGCATGGATCCCGCGCCATTTCTGGATTATGTCCATGATGTCGACTTATCCCCTTTGACGCCTTGCCCAGATTTACGCGGCGCGATTAGTGCTCTTCCCGGTCAAAAATATATTTTCACCAATGGATCAAAAAAGCACGCCGAGAATGTTGGATCTCATTTGGGGATTTTTGATTTGTTTGATGGCGTTTACGGAATCGAAGATGTGGATTATGTTCCCAAGCCGAAACGCTCACCTTATATCAAATTCTGTGACACATTTGATATAGATCCGGCCAAAGCTATCATGTTTGAAGACAGTGTCAGAAATCTGGAAGTTCCAAAATATATGGGAATGGAAACGGTCCTCGTCACATCTGACGAAGATTGGGGTCATGAACCCGAAGCTACGCGGCCGGCGGGACAACATTCCAAAGCCGATTGGATCGACCATTTCACACCCAATCTTTCGAACTGGTTACTGACCAGCTCTTGACCCGCGCCTGTCCCGTCCCTAACTAGTCGCCATGGCTATACGCGACATACTAACAGTGCCAAATCCTATCCTGAAAGAGGTATCCAAACCCGTGGATCAGGTGACCGATGAGACGCGGGCTCTTATGGATGATATGCTTGAGACCATGTATGCGGCGCCAGGTATCGGGCTAGCCGCTGTTCAGATCGGTGTTCCGCTACAGGTTATCGTCATGGATCTAGCAAAGGACGGCGAAGCGCCTGCTCCGCGTTATTTTGTTAATCCGGAAATTCTCGAGGATGTTGAAGAGCTTAAGCCCTATGATGAGGGCTGTCTTTCCGTGCCGGATGTATATGAATCCATTGATCGGCCTGAACGCGTAAAACTTACCTATTTGGATTATAATGGCGAACGCGTCACCGAATGGGCCGAGGGACTTTACGCCGTTTGTATTCAGCACGAGATGGACCACCTTAAAGGCGTCGTATTTATTGACTATCTTTCTCGTCTCAAGCGGGACCGCGCCATAAAAAAAGTCCAAAAGGCCGAGAAACTCAAAGCCTAATGACTTTGCGCGTTGTCTTTATGGGGACTCCGGATATCGCGGTGCCCAGCCTATCTGAAATACTCTCCAATGGTTATGAGGTTGTGCGAGTTTACACGCAGCCGCCCCGTCCGTCTGGGCGTGGACAAAAGCTCACAAAAAGCCCGGTCCACCAATTTGCTGAAATCATGGGCTTGCAAGTTGAGACGCCCGACAGCTTTCGTAAATCTAAAGTCATTGATGAGCTCGAAAAATTGCAAGCCGACGTGGCCTGTGTTGTGGCTTATGGACAAATTCTGCCGCAGCGGGCCTTGGAGGCTCCGGTCTATGGCTGTCTAAATCTTCATGTGTCTCTATTGCCGCGCTGGCGGGGCGCGGCACCTATTCAGCGTGCCATTATGTCGGGCGATAAACAAACCGCCTGCCAGATTATGCAAATGTCAAAAGGACTGGATACGGGCGATATTCTTTTATCTGAAATTATTGATATTGCGGATGATGATACAGCCGGGTCTTTGTTTCGGCGGGCCGGACAGATAGGGGCCAGCATGTGGCCTCGTACGCTAGCGGCCCTTGGCCGCGGCGGTCTTGTCCCGACACCGCAGAGCGGCGAAGCGATTTACGCCGAAAAGATTTCAAAAGCCGAGGCCCGTATAGATTGGTCCCGCCCAGCAGCCGAGCTTGATTGTCATATTCGCGGGCTCAACCCTTTTCCGGGTGCTTGGTGTGAATTTGGCGGAAAACGGGTCAAGATACATTTCGCGCGCGTCGAGTCCGGATCTGGGCAGCCAGGAGAGGTTCTGGATGATCAGCTTCTCATCGCTTGCGGCGCGGGGGCAATTCGCGTCATTGAAATTCAAGGACCCGGCAAACCCAAAATGAGCGCCGAGGATTTCCTGCGCGGGCAAGCTGTTTCCAAGGGCGAACGCTTTGCATAAGTCGGTTACATATGCCCCGCTATAAACTCACCATAGAATATGATGGCGGCCCGTTTCGCGGCTGGCAATGGCAAGACAATGTTCCCAGTGTTCAAGGTGTGTTGGAGGCTGCGGCCGAAGGCCTTAATGGCGAACCCACACAGGTTTACGGCGCAGGCCGAACTGATGCGGGCGTCCACGCCCTCGGCCAGATCGCGCATATGGATCTTGGTAAAAATTTACGAGACGATAAAGTTCGCGATGCCATGAATTATCATTTGGGCGATCACCCGGTTTCGGTGCTGCGGGCAGAGGCCGTTCATGACGATTTCCACGCGCGATTTGATGCCACAAAGCGCCATTATCTTTACCGTATGATTGATCGTCGGGCGCGGCTGGCTCTGGATAAAGGCCGGGTCTGGCGCGTACCCTATAAGCTCGATGCCGATGCCATGCATGAGGCCGCGCAGTTATTTGTGGGTCAGCATGACTTCACTACATTTCGGGACACTCAGTGCCAGTCCAAATCGCCGGTCAAAACCATAGATGAAATAACCGTGCTGCGCGCCGGTGAGGAAATTCATATTCATCTTCGCGCGCTGAGCTTTCTACATAAACAAGTCCGCTCCTTCACCGGAACCCTGAACGAAGTTGGCCGTGGTAATTGGGATATATCAGATGTCGCCGCTGCCTTAGCTGCAAAAGACCGGACCGCGTGCGGCCCCGTAGCTCCGCCGGACGGTCTCTATCTTATCAAAGTCGACTATGAAAATTGACGTCGGAAATTGCATCTCTATAAAGTTATGAGGGGAGAGACTTATGACTGACGAAAACAACCCGAACGAACAGCCGGAACCTAAGACCACAGATAAAGTCAAAGCGGCCGCGCAGAAAACCATGTCTGCCGCCGATAAGGCCAGCAATGTTGCAGAGGTCGCTAATAATGCATTTGGAGCCATCAAATGGGTCGCCATTGCTGTCGTTACATTCCTGATTTTCTCGATCGCCTGGGGAGCCTATAAAATGGTGACCAAGCCTGTTGCAGCTGTTGGTGATGCTGCCGGTTCAGTCGTTGAAGCTGTGGGTGATGGCGCGGGCGCGATAAAAGACGGGGCCGGAAAAGTCATGAACCGTCTTTCTATTCCAGCAACTAAACCTCGCGAGTTGAATCGGCGGGCTGAACCGGCTTTCAAAACTCTCAGCGCAATGGCTGAGACTGAATCCGATGGCATGCGCGATACAATGTTTCGTAAAACCAGCTTTCCGGGGAGTGCCAACAAGATTTGCAAAATGACCGTCAATTTTGGCGGCTCAGATATTTTGGCTTATGCCGCCGTGGATAATGACGCGTATGAAACCGCGAAAGCCATGGGATCCAAAGATGATCGTTTAATCCGCTTTGTCATTAAGGCGCCAGATGACGATATAGAGTTTAATACGGGCTGGGATTCAGAGGCAAAAGGCTGGGCCATGAAGTGGAAAAAAACAGTGGTCAATAAACCCATTAGCGATGCTGTCGCCGAAGCCCGGATTATTGACCTTCTGACGGCCATTCCCAATCAATGCGGTCAATAATCGACCTTGAGACAGGGCTTATAATCTCGCTCTAAAACATTTTCCGAATTTCAGCGACCCGCGCGTCGCTGGTTGGCTCGCCGGATTCGTAAAACTCTTTCATGCTCTGCCCGATGACAGCCAAGGTTTGCGTCATCTTTTTTTTGATGACTGTGCGGGATAGAATATTGAACCCGAAGCGCGGTTTAAGGAACATTCTAGGCCTGAACCAAGTTTCGTTATTGCCCGCATCCTCGATCCTGTACTCAAAATGTATGTCCTGAAAAATTGGAATGGCCCGACCATCCCCTTTATGTAGGCGCAGCCTGAAACCGGTTCCTTCCATCCATTCTACAATGGTTTCATCAAGGCCATCCGGCGCGTTTTTCATAAAGACTTTTCGCGCTGTCCCGACGCCCTCTTTTTGTTCAGTTGTTATCTTGGTATCTAGAACATCGGGTACATAATTATGTGCCAGAGAATAGTCGCGCAGCTTTTCCCAACAGGCCTCTATGGGCAAGTTGATTTTAGTTTCACCGGTTATCTCGATCATATGCGTCCTCCCATGCCAACATAACAGTCACTCTATCAAACGCAAAGATCTGATATTTGGCCAAGCTTATTCAGCTTATCGAAGCTGTTTCAGGCTACAAATCCGCGTCAATTACGTCATATATTTTTTAAACCATCGCCTATATAGATAGCGCTATGCTAAAAACTCTTGGCACTTTTTTTCGAATGCTGCGGACTGGCTGGGTGCTCGTGCGCCATGACGCCTTGGTGCCAAGTGAATATGAAAAGGCCGTGCCGTGGTTTGTGGGTTTGTTTGGCAGCCTGTCGCGGATATTCGCCATTCGAGGTCGGGCCGACAACCCCGGCGAACGATTTGCCAATGCACTTGAACAGCTTGGTCCGGCATATATTAAGTTTGGGCAAATTCTCTCAACGCGCGGCGATATGCTTGATCCCGTATTCGTCAAAGGATTGTCACGCCTCAAAGACAAAGTTCCGCCCTTTGACATGAAAAAGGCAGAAGACATGCTGGCGGTGGAATGGGGCGTGCCCTGGCAGGAAAAGTTAGACAGTCTGTCAGAGCCGATAGCCGCCGCATCTGTGGCTCAGGTTCATAAAGGGCGCCTTAAATCGGGCGAAGAAGTTGCGGTCAAAATTCTCCGGCCTAACATTCGCACGGCCATGCGCCGTGATATGGATGTCCTGCATATGGTCGCAGGCCTTGCCGAATTTTTTGTGCCGGATACGAAACGTCTGGGACCCAAGGCCTTTGTGAGTACGGCAGACCGGGCTGTTATGCTTGAGCTTGATCTGAGACTCGAAGCCGCGGCGGCGTCAGAACTATCGGAAGCGGCTGTTGAAACCGGTTTCTTTAAAGTCCCAGAGATCTATTGGGAGCTTGGCGGTAAGGACGTACTCGTTACAGAATGGATTGACGGAAAGGCCCTGTCCGATGACAGCATTCTGACAGATCCGAATTACAAGCCCGTCGAAATTGCCCGCAAGGTCATGCAGACTTTTCTCGCAACCTCTTTTGATTACGGTGTTTTTCACGCGGACATGCATGAAGGCAATATGATTGCTCAGCCTGACGGGACGCTGGTGCTGATTGATTTTGGCATTTTGGGTCGTTTGTCGCCACAAGAACAGCGTTTTCATGCCGAAATTCTATATGGGTTTATTCAGCGGGATTATCTTCGCATAGCCGAGGTCCATTTCGAAGCCGGATATGTCCCGGCCCATCATACAATTGAGGATTTTGCGTCTGCGCTTCGTTCGGTTGGAGAACCGATTTTCGGACGGCTGGCCAATGATGTTTCTATGAGCCGCGTGTTATTACAGTTGTTTGAGATTACTGAAATTTTCGACATGGAAATGCAGCCGCAATTAATCATGTTGCAAAAAACCATGATGCAGTCAGAAGGGGTCTGTCGTCGTCTTGATCCGAAATTTGATATGTGGAGCACAGCCGAGCCGATTGTCTCAAGCTCTATGCGCCGAGAACTCGGTCTAGAAGGCCGGCTGGGAGACTTTTTGGATAATATGGACAGGGCGCGCCGGACGCTTGAAAAGCTTCCGGATGCAACTGAAAATATTGCGGCACTGGCTCAGGCATGGGCCAATGGTGATGTTGACTTATCTAAAGGTGTTGGTGTTCCGGGTTCCCCGCAAAAACCCCGAAAAAGTTTGCCCTTTGCCTGGGCAGGGCTCGGTGCGCTCGTCACTCTGGGCGGCGTTTGGGCCGCGTCACAGCTCTAGCACTTGCCTTAGGACTCCAATTCCTGTTGTTCCCAAAGCTCCGCATAAAGACCACTTTTGGCGATAAGTTCGCTATGGGTACCGATCTCTGCGATCTGTCCATCTTTGAGCGCGATGATTTTATCGGCGCCTGTGATGGTCGAAAGCCGATGCGCAATGACAAGAGTCGTGCGATTGCGCGCGGCCGTATCGAGCGCGTCCTGTATGGAATGTTCGGTAACGCTATCAAGGGCTGATGTTGCCTCATCAAGGATAAGGATCGATGGGTCTTTGAGAAGCGCGCGGGCAATGGCAACACGCTGTTTCTCGCCTCCGGAGAGTTTTAGGCCGCGCTCCCCGACTTTGGTCGCATAGCCATCGGGAAGGTTCTTGATAAAGTCATGGATTTGCGCGGCATTGGCAACGGCTTCGATTTCGTCCTGAGTGGCCGTAGGTTTTGCATAGGAAATATTATAACCGATCGTATCATTAAACAGGACTGTGTCTTGCGGAACGATCCCGATAACGCGCCGGAGACTGTCCTGTGTGACATCGCGAATATCTTGTCCATCGACGCGCACACTGCCAGAGGCGATATCATAAAACCGGTAAAGAATACGAGAAAGCGTGGATTTTCCGGCGCCGGTTGGGCCGACAATCGCGACCGTTTCGCCGGGCTTGATGTCAAAGGATACGTGTTTGAGGATAGGCCGATCTGGTTCGTAATGAAAATCTACCGTATCAAAGCTGACAGCGCCTTTGACGGCTCCGCCAGTCACGTCATGAATAGAACGCGCGCCAGCTCGATCTTTGACCTCAGGCTCCAGATCTAGAAGCGCAAACATTTTCTCCATATCTGTCAGCGCCTGTTTGATTTCGCGATAAGCAAAACCCAATATGTTGAGCGGACGATAAACCTGCATCATCACAAGCGTAATTGTCGTCATCGCGCCAATACTCATTTTACCATCCAGAATAAACTGTGCGGCCAGCAACATCATAGCAATCAGACCAGCATTCATCACAAAGCTTTGTCCGATATTCACCGTCGCCAAAGACGTTCGAGATTTGATTGCGGCTTTCTGGTAGCCTTCCATGGACCTATCATAGCGAGAGGTTTCAAAATCTTCGGCGCTAAAATATTTGACTGTTTCGTAATTGATCAAACTATCAATGGCCTTGGCGTTGGCGTCCGTATCTTTCTTGTTCATTTCGCGGCGGAACTTCAGTCGCCATTCTGTTGTGACGACTGTAAACCAGATATAGAGGATGACTGTGGCCACAGCGATCAATGCAAATTGCCAGCTATAAGCAACCCAAAAGGCAACACCGGCTATGGCCAGCTGTAAAAGCGTGGGTCCAATATTAAACAAAAGGAATCGAAACAGAAAATCAATTGAGCGAATTCCACGCTCTATCACGCGTGAGAGACCGCCAGTGCGCTTTTCAAGATGATATCTTAAGGATAGTTTGTGCAAATGCGCGAATGTAGCCGTGGCGACGCTGCGTTGTGCGAACTGCCCTACAGGCGTGAATAGATATTCACGGGCCTCGCTGATCAAAACGGATAGAAACCGCAATCCACCATAGCCTAATATCAGAGCCGCCGCGAATAGTCCGGCTGAAGATAATATACTCGTAATACCGTCGGCGTCTTTGACCGCGTCAACGCTGCGGCCTAGAAAAAACGGCGCGCCGACCAAAACAAATTGCCCGGCAATCGTAAGAATAAAAGCCAAAAACGTACGGATTTTAAAGCCTGGCTTGTTTTGCGGCCACAGATAAGGCCATAGCCGGAAAAAGCTTCTGAGCTGGTAGCCAAGGCTTTGTTCATTCGGGGCATCTTCTGGGGTTCCGCGGCGCATAAGTCTCCATTTGGGATGCGCATGCGTTCGGGTCAACCGCAGCATTGAATATTGTTTTGATTAATGCTGGATTTTCCGGCTCGGCCTTCTTACATACCTACTGAACTTTGGAGTTATTATGTCCTTTGCGGAAATTATTGTTGGGTCTCTGGTTCTCCCGATTCTCAATATCATCTTCTTTATGATTATTGCGGGTGTCATCGCCAGTTGGTTAGTTGCGTTTAATGTGATCAATTTGAGAAACCCAACTGTGCGCCAAATCTATTATATTCTCGAGCGATTTAATAACGCCATATTAGACCCCATCCGGCGCATAATTCCATCGTTTGGCGGCCTGGATTTTTCCCCGATTGTGGCCCTCCTTGGAATTCAACTGATCCAGAACATGATCGTCTTTAAACTGCTTCCGGCTCTCAGTTAGAATTTGTTATTGTTCTCTGGGTGATAACGTTTATTCTCCTCTAACGAGTTAGGGAGGGATATATGAGACCCATTAGACGCCACTACGATATCGCCGGAGCTTTTGTGATGTTGTCCGGCCTGTTTCATCTGCCGTTGTTTTGGCTGGAGGGGTTAAGCCCTCGAACAAAGGCGCTTTTCGTCATTGGAATTCTTTGGATTGTTATGGGGCTTTTGCTTCGCCGCCGACATCGCTGGTTGGCATATGTGGCATTTATCGCCATGTTAATCGGCGTGGTTGCGTCAATCGCTTCTTTCAGTACAGGTATCTGGATGTGGTATCTCATATTCCTGATGGACTTATTGGCTGCGATTTTCCTCTTTCGGATTTTATGGGCGAATAACCCGGCCGGTTAATTTTGTCCGTTCATAATCATCCCCAAGATATTCTTGATATAATTGCCAGTGTATCTGGCGAGATGGCTATGGTTGTCGTTACGCGTATTTTCGGCGGTACACTGAGAGCCAAAGGCGCGCTGATGGCCGTCAGTCCACAAGATAATTTTGGCTATATTTCCGCTGGTTGTGTTGATGGAGATATTATTTTTCAAGCGCGTGAAGCCTTGGCGGACCAAAAATCAAGGCGCCTAGTGTACGGAGAAGGCTCACCCTTTAAAGACATCGCTTTGCCTTGCGGGGGAACAATCGAAGTTTTGATTGTCCCCAATCCGGATAGAGCTGTGATCAACAAGGCTTTGGCCAATCTTGAGGCCCGAACAGTAGCGACGCTGAGGCTGGAAGACGAAATTCTGGAGTATAGACCAAAGCTCAGAATTCGAATCATTGGACGAGGTGCGCCATTTGAAGCGCTGGCTAAACTGGCCATCACAAGCGGATTTGAAGTCATTGGACAGAGCCCGGATGCTTCGCTCGAGAAATCGGATTTTATACGCTTTGACCATTTAATGGATCCAGCGCATGCGCCATCTTTAACAGATGATCCCTGGACGGCGGTTGTTTTTTTGTTTCATGACCATGACTGGGAACCGGCGTTGATGGTTCAGGCCCTGACAGGCTCGGCTTTTTATATCGGCGCAATGGGAAGTGAACGCACACAAAAAGCTCGTCTGGCTATGCTTGAGGCCAGCGGCGCGCTTTCTCCATCGCGAGTTCGGGGGCCTATCGGTATGATTCCCGCCATGCGAGATGCGCAGCTTTTGGCTGTATCGATTTTGGCCGAGGTGATTTCAGAAGCCCAGAGACAAAACAGGCTGTGACACGCCCTTTAAAAACCGCCTGCCTTGTGCTCGCCAGTGGCCTTTCCAAACGCTATGGGCCTGATGATAAATTGCTGGCTGACCTTAAAGGAAAGGCCCTTCTAGCTTATTGTCTGGACGCCGCGAAAATGGCCGGATTTGACGGGCTCTATGTCGTCACACCCAAACATGATCCTCGGGCCAAACTCGCGATATCGCAGGGCTTTAAAATTATTGATAATCCTGTACCTGAAGCTGGCCAAGGGGCGTCAATCGCTTGCGGAGCAGCCTATGCACTGCGTCAATCTTATGATTCTGGCTGCATCCTCTTGGGGGATATGCCCTTTGTGACACCTGCTTATTTGAAAGGATTACAACGCCGTATACGCGGCGCTGATATTGTCTTTAGCTCCCATCATAACCGGCAACAACCGCCAGCGATATTTAACCGAAAAGCGCTGGCTATGCTCGCCGAGTTGACAGGCGATAAAGGCGCGCAAAGTCTGGATTTATCGACTTTGAACATTAATAGCTCTGAACTTCCTGATGACTTGGCGCGAGATTTTGACTGTGTTGATGATTTTAAGGGCTGACGATCTTTAAAAGCCGATTTGAAGATCTGCAATTTACCAGGCCCCAATTTCGACCAGTTTTGTTCGTAGCTCCGCGGGAAGATCCGCACCGCCTGAGACATCACTCAAATCCATTGGCGCGGCGTCAGCTTGGAGATAACGCCAGCCTTGAAAGGGCCGCTTTGGGGTTGGAACAACCGGTACGAGTTCAGGGTCCATCATTATCGCACAGGCCTTGGTTCCGTCTCTTTTACGAACTTCATCAAGACTTACAATCCGGTTGCGGCATTGTATGAGTCCTTTGATGACCCAGTAAATCGAACCTCCGTTAAGGAGTGCGTCTTTTTGTTTGGGGAACATGCGCGTGACATGCATGTGATATCCGGGCTTTCCCTTCTGGAGCTGACGGGCAACAACATGTTGCTGCCACGCGGCCAAAGTTTCGATGGACTCGGATCCCACAGATAATTTTTGCAAGTGAATCATGAGGGGCCGAGTATAGCCCTACATGAATAAATATCCAGATCAGGAAATGGTTTTAAAAATTCCGCTCAAACGGTTCAACGTCAACAACGAAGTTCGGATCTTTTGGATCAATCGTGAAAGTCACCATGTCTTTAGTCACCGTCTTATGAGCAATGCCGGTTTTCTTTAAGACTCGGCCGAAAATGGATTTTATATAACGGGAAGCTTCGCCGTCTTTTTCATAAGAAACGTCCATGCCGAACTTATGGCGCAATGTCGCGTTTGTAATCATGGCCGCATTTTTCATACCCGATGCGCGGGTTGAATATTCGGTTGAGACAGATACGCAAAAAGCTGAATTATCGACGCGGTGCGGTGAATTTAATGGCCAGGTCACGCCCATTCCAGGTTCAAGATCTATGATTGTGGCCTCTTTGTCAAAAGACACGTCATAAGGAAGGTCATCATCTAGAATATTTGTTACCGCAGATTCATAGGCTTTATCAGGGATGAATTTCTGCGTACGCGGATAAACGATTATCCGTTTAGCGCCCCGAATGTGCCATAAGACGACCTCGGTTTTATCAAAGTGGTATGGCGTTTGGGATATCGGCGAAGAAATCAGAATACTGCCTTTTGCTACATGGGCTTTATTTCCCGTCTTCTCGGCGATTTCCCCGTACATTTTATCCAATACGGCTTTGTATTCGTCATGAATATTCATCACGTTTCTAACATTTATAAAAATGCGACCAGCTTTGGCAGCATTTAGCAAGACTTCGCCAGGGATATTTCGGAAATCTCCGGTTCTGAATCTGTTGGGGTATTTAGGGTGTTCCTTTTCTCCCATAGAATTGACATCAAGCATATGGCTGGGGTGTTTCTCCAGAAGCTGGATTAAGGCCTCATCCGTAAACAGGCCTGTCTCGGCCAGGCCATGACCGAAAGTCATAACTTCTTTTTGAAATTTAGCAGTATGTGTTGCGTCCCAATCGCTGAGAATGCTCATCCCATTAGCTCCCATTCTTGCCAGTGCACTTAACGTAAATTATTTAGGATTTCCCAAATAATTGTTTCAGTAAAAAATAACTTCCCATGATGGTTAACAAAACGCCAATGGCGACAGCTGCTGTCGCGATTAACGGGCCCCATTGCCCCATAAATGTTTGCGAGCCTTTAAAGCTGGCCCACAATCCTCCGCCTATGGCCGTCAAACCAAATATGATCATCGTGATATAAGCCCATAGGCTTTGTGGCTCTGTTGTCCGAGGCGCCTGAATATATCGATCCGCACTCGAATATAGAGACGCTTTAGTGTCTTCAGGTTCAATATTTTGAAATTCCGTATCGAGCGTGTCGACGACATAATCATTGGGGTCGACCTCTTCCAAAGAATCTGGATCATAGGCGAACTCGTCATCTATTGTATCGACAAAACTGTCCGGCCATTCGGATGTTGTTTCCAAAGTCACGTCGTCATCCATCAACGCATCAAGTCGGTCACTGACTTCAGCGGCAGCCTCTGCAATAGGGGATTGGGTATTTTGTAAATTATCATCTACACGATCCGTCAGATGTATAATCTCGGCATCCTGAGACTCATCTATAACTGAGATCGAGACATTCTCTTCGACCTTTGCATCATAAAGTGGAACGATGTTGGATGCGCCATTGCCGTCAATGTCTGTCTGATTAATGGGCGAAATATTTTCCGTCAAAGACGATGTGTCTTTTGTAGCTCTTAAGGTGTGCCGGGGTGCAAGCACGGTACGAACAGGGGGTCTTAAAAAAAGAGCTTTTTCAGCTGTTCGTCTTCGCACCAAGGCGTCGACCACATAAGTTTTTCCGCCAATACTTGCAATTCTCCATGTATCAAATCCATTGGCAGCCGAAATGAAATTGCCCTGATTTAGGTCGTGAAGAATATCTGAGTCCAAAAACGCGTCGAGGCCAATACTATGCGCGAGTGACACGAGTGCATCAAACTGACTTTGACTGATTGCCGCATGGGTATGAGCGTTTACGGCATCTTCGATTACTGAGAGATCCGACTTTAAAAGCTCTTCGGCGTCATTCTCGGTAATCATGGATGTTGAATCCTGTGAGACATGGCCGTAGCCCAGAATTTTTCGGCCATCTCGCATCGTTCGGGCATCTGGATTAAACCCTTCATAGGCCTTGATAAGGCGGAGCCCTATTTCTGAAATGCTAAACTTGTAACTCATTTTCGTACCAAATCAGGACATTGAACGTAATTTTGAATTTCAATCTGCAATATGTAGGCCGCTTTCGCGTCTCGGCGGAAAAAATTGCAACGGATATCTCCTTTTGAGGGAGATTATAAAAGCATTAAAGCGGCAAATCCCAAAAATGCGAGAAATCCGACGACATCTGTTACGGTCGTCACGAAAACCGATGAAGAGACAGCTGGGTCTTGGCCTAATTTTTTCAAACCAAGGGGTACAAGAATACCCGCAAGGCCGGCAAAAAAGTGGTTAATAACCATGGCGATGAAAGCCACTTGCGCAATATCAAATCGGCCAAACCAAATATAAGCGATGAAAGCCAGAGCCACCGCAAAGACAAGTCCATTAATGGCTGCAGCAACGGCTTCTCTTCGGATCGCGCGCCAAGTCGTTTGGGGTGTTAGATCTCGTTCTGCTAATGATCGGACAACAACAGCCAAGGCTTGAGTGCCTGCATTTCCCCCCATTGAGGCGACAATAGGCATCAGAATTGCGAGCTGGACAATCTCTTGGATGGTGTAGTCAAACCGTGCAATGACAAGAGATGCGACGATGGCCGTCAAAAGGTTGATAAATAACCAAGGCGCCCGTGATTTTACTGTCGATAAAGCCGTATCGGTAAGACCAGCATCCGTAACACCCGCGAGAGCCAGCATATCTTCCTTATTTTCGTCCTGAATAATATCAATGATATCATCAACCGTCATGATGCCTGAAATTCGTCCATCGCTATCAAGCACCGGGGCGGAAATCAGGTGATATTTTTCAAATATATAGGCAGCTTCCTCTTGGTCCATGTCTTGGGCAATTGTAATGATTTGATCATTCATCATTTCGCGAAGAGTGGTTGCGCGCGGCATACGCATCAGGCGCGAAACAGGTATGAATCCCAGCGGATGAAATTTTGTATCGATCACCCAGATATTATAAAATAGGTCCGGTAGGTCTTCTCCCGTCGCTCGCATATGATCAATTGTGTCGCCAACAGTCCAAAAAGGTGGTGCGGCGACAAATTCGCGCTGCATGAGCCGGCCTATGGTTTCGTCATCAAAGGCCAGACTGGCTTCTAACTTGGCCCGATCAGTCGGCTCCAAGGCCTCCAGAATCTCTTCTCGTTGTTGAGTTTCAATCTCTTCAAATATTTGCGTTGCGTCGTCATTGTCGAGCTCGGTTAATGCTTCGGCGATTTGATCATGCGACAATAATGGCAGGATATCTTCAACAACCTCGTCCTCAAGTTCAGCAAGGATTTCAGGCGAGATAAGTTCAGGGGAGGTCGATAGGAATTCTTCGCGTTGATCCTTGGTCAGCTCCTCAAACTGATCAGCAAAGTCAGCCGGATGCAGATCTCTTAAGCTCGTATCATGATCATGAGTTTTAATGTGTAAAAACTTTATCAGCCGGTTTTCTAAGTCAAGTTCTGAATGGGGGGCGCTGTGTGCAGATTCGGTCATGTGCGCTCCCAATTTGCGAAGATCAAAAAAGTCTCATGTGAAATAGAGCTTATGGCGCATGGTGGTCAAAATCACAAGCACCGCGTCAATGGGGACAGCAGCCAATCCGGAATGTTTTTCTCTACGAGCTCGACCTTACCGTCGACTATATTGAGAAGCTTCCGCGGATGTCCCGTTTCTGAATGATCATAGATAGCCCCGCGGTTTGCCAATAAAATAGCGCCCGGTAACATAGCCAAAGAACGATGATAGAGTCCTTCCAATTTATCTTCTGGAAAACCTTTCAGCCAATGGTCTGGCATAGATCGGATGCGGTCACGAGCTGCTCTCCAGTCACTCACACCAAAATAATGCAAGGCAATATCAAAATCATTTCGATAAGCTGCATCCAACAAATCGAGGTCCCGAACAGAGCCCAAAGAGCAATTTGTCGTAAACGATTTATGCTTGCGAACAAACCGAAAGCGGGCGTGATAGGCCCTTTGCCGAATACGCTCAATCGATTCATGGGGTCCGCGCTCAAAAATATCTTGCGGGTCGAAATACTCACCTACAATCAAACGCCCAAAATCTTTGAACAATAATTTACGCTTGTCCGAGCCGTAAGGCCCGGCGATCATAACCAATCGTCTCATCTTAGGTGACGGGCGATAAAATTATTATATTCCTGAATTCGCATTGACCCATGCTTCACCCCAAATATTCACGTCTCGTTTCGAAAGTGAACACCTTTTCTTATTATTATTAGTTGGGGCTCCTCATGCAAAAGATATGCCGATTAAAACAAGCGAACTAAATTTTTCTGGGATAAATTGGCCGGATATCGAAAGGGATATTCTCTAGCTTGGATAGCACGGTTTCTGCTTCATTATCGAGCTTGGCATAATTTTCAAGAAATGCCTTGGCAATATCGTAATTGGCATCCCCTTGAAGCCGAACGAACATGGCCGTCAGATCGCCAACAGATTGTTCAAATTTATCATAGTCGATTTCAAATCTCTTAAGATCTTCATTCCATGTCACTGCGCCGGATTCGCGGTAGAACGTATATTGTATGGCGGCGCCTTTAGCATGGGCAGCATCCAAGCCAAATCGAACGGATCTGAAAAGTCCTGAAAAATAGGTTGCAAACATCGCGTTTTTTTCGTTGGCCGGAATTTCGCCGCGTTCCATCATATAAAGAATATTGTATATTCCCATAACGTCCGCCTTACCTTCTTCAAGTCCCGAGTAAAGCTCTTTAAGTTCGGCGCTAACAGTCGTCTCGACACCATTTTTCGTGATCGTTCCTGGGCCCAGACTATGAGACAATTCATGAAAAAGCGTTCCAAAAGCCATGTATTTTTTAACGGCTAGCTTGGCTTGTTCTGGAATGAGAACCTGTTTGCCGATCGGAGCCAAAATGCGGTCATATTTTGCGCCCAGAACGTTATTCAATATGACTTTTTTGGCACCTTTGGCTTCTCGAACTCTTTCATCATTGGGAAGGTTAAAGGCGATGGTCTGAACGCCTGGTACGTTGTCGCCGCCGCCATGAATTTGATAAGACGCGACGATTGGGCTTTCAAATCCGCGTTTGAAATTTTTATACTTCTCCGAAACAGGAAGATTAGCCTCCATGTCGCGCAGATAGTTTTTATACTTTGCAAGGGCGGCTGACTCTTCCGGGTTTTTAACGGTTAAAAACATTTCGAAAGCCGTTTTATATCCAAAGAGACCATCATCATAGACTTCGTATGGTCCTATCGCGACTTCAATATTTCCTTCAAGATCCATCCAGGCCATTTCTGACTCAAAATAATCATCGCTCAAAAGTGAGTCAGCGCGTAACGTCAAAAAGCGTTTGAGCGAAGGTTCTTCAGATAACTCCGCTGCCTCGCGCATAATCGTTGCAATTTTGGTCAACTGATTTTTAAAAACCTTTGAATAGGGAACAGCGACAAGCCTTTCGCCTCTTCGCCGTATCATCGTATAGGGCGAGCGGAAAGCTTCCTCACTCGCTGGAAACCGCTCTATCCAGTTTTCAAACTCTTGCTTGGTCATATCTGCCGGGTAAAATCCGCCGCCTTCGGGACATTCTGTATCGCCAAAGAAAACATGGTTTTCCGCCAAAGAGTCACAGGGCCCAAAATGGAGAGCAAACATCTTCATCAACATGGCCTTGTTTTCGGCATCCGATGTCGCAATCGCTTTTCTGATTTTTAGATTGTCCGCGTTCAGCTGCTGCATATAGATTTGATTGATCGGCTGGCTGGCTTCAATCAATTTGTTGACAACTGCGCGTTCCGACGCGCTTAGAAAAGATGTATCTACATTCATCTTGACCGGCGCAAATTTTTTGTATTGCGCGGCAAGGTCATAATTTTGAACGGCGGGCGTCGTTTCAGCCGGTTGCGCCTGTTCAACTGGCGTAGAAATTTCGTTTGAGACTTTTATTTCGTCTTTGGCTTTACAGCCTGCCAATACAGCAGAAACTGCCAAAATGCTGATGATGTTGCGCATAAATATTCCCTTATAATTATAAATTTGCCGATATTTCGGCGGCTATTTTACTTAATTCTGTCATGTCAGCCATCTGGCCCTGGCTGTGTCCTGCCAGATTTTCCGATACATATCTCGGAATGATATGAAAATGGAGATGAAAGACAGTTTGTCCGGCGGGCGCGCCGTTAAATTGCGTAATTGTAATACCGTCAGGTTGTAAGGCCTGCTTCACGGCTTTAGCGATGATTTGGGTCTTTCGGATAACATAAGCCAGATCATCCGGTTTTGTATCCAGAAGGTTTCGTGAAGCAGCCTTTGGGACGACAAGAGTGTGACCGCGACTTTGGGGAAAGGCATCCATAAAGGATAAAATATGGTCATCTTCGTAGACCGTCACATTCGGAATTTCTCCGCGGAGTATTTTCGCGAATATATTGTCAGGATCATAAATGCCATCCAGACTCATGATTGTCCTTTCTTAAAGGGCGTATATTGGCCCAGCACGTCAATATTCTGTTCTACGGCATCTCGCTCATGGGTCAAGTAATCGACCAAAGCGGCACGCAGGCCGGGATGAGCTATGTAGTGAGCCGAGTGGGTCGCGACCGGTTCATATCCACGTGCAAGCTTATGCTCCCCTTGCGCGCCAGCTTCGACCCGTGACAGCCCCATTTCGATAGCGGCCTCAATAGCTTGATAATAGCAAAGCTCAAAATGCAGGAAGCGTTTGTGAGTCAAACATCCCCAATTCCGCCCATAGAGGGCTTCGTCGCCAATGAAATTGAGGGCGGCAGCAATAGGCGTATCGTCCTGCCAGGCCATAACCAGCAAGATGTCTTTGGCCATGGATTCGTGAATCCGTGCAAAAAACTCGCGATTAAGATAGGGGCGTCCCCATTTGCGCGCGCCCGTATCAAGATAGCATTGGTAAAATATATCCCAATGTTCCGGTTTAAGATCGTCTCCTGAGAGGCGTCTTATCGAAATATCCTTTTGTGCAGCTACGCGTTCTTTTCGTATGTTTTTGCGTTTTCGGGATGAAAGACACGCCAGGAAATTTTCAAATTGGTCATAGCCACGATTAAAGAAATGAAACTGACGATCTTGCCGCGCCAAAAAGCCTGCCTGCTGAGCAGACTCTTTATCGGCAGTAGTCAAAAATGTAAGATGGGCACCAGAATAGTCCCATTCCTGACAGGCCTGAACCATAGCCGAAAGCAAACCCTGACGTGCGTCATCAGACTTTGCTAAAAGACGGCGGCCATTGACGGGCGTAAAAGGCACAGCGCATTGGAGCTTGGGATAGTATTGTCCGCCCGCGCGGTTTAGGGCATCGGCCCATCCGTGATCAAAAACATATTCGCCCTGGCTATGCGTTTTGGCATAAAGCGGCGCAGCTCCGACAGGCTCATCCTTTTCATTAACCAGCCAGATATGTCGAGAGGCCCACCCCGTCTCAATACTGGCAGAGCCGCTGTCTTCGAGAGCGCCTAAAAACCGCGAGCTAACAAAGGGATGGCTTGTTCCCGCAAGTCGGTCCCAATCTTGTGCTTTTACCTCGTGAATGCTGGATAATATTCGAGCAGAGTAATTCACTCAATCTCAACAATAGCATCGATTTCAACGGCAACATCCAAAGGTAAGGACGGCGCTGAAACGGCAAATCGGGCGTGTCGCCCTTTATCCCCAAAAACCGCAACCATAATGTCAGAGCATCCATTAATGACTTTCGGGATATCAGCTGCTGTCGCGGTGGGCAACGCCTGAACAAAGCCGCCCAGTTTGACGATCCGTTTGACTCGGGTTAGGTCACCATCACAAGCCGCCTTGATTTGCGCCAGCAGGTTTAGGGCTGATAGTTTGGCAGCTTCTTGTCCACGCTCAATACTCAAATCTTCTCCTAGCCGGCCACCAATCGCGTTGTCGCCGATTTTAGATATTTGACCTGAAACAAAAACCAGATTCCCGGATTTCACAAATGGTACGTAATTGGCCACAGGCGCCGCTGCTTCAGGGAGGTCAAGACCAAGCTCGGCAATCTTTTTATCAATGGCATTCATATTTATTCCTTAGTATTTTTTGTGTTTTAAATCGGTCGATAGGCTGCCGGAATTCCAATAATATATATTCATTATTATCCTTCCGACATAAAGACCTCCGAAAAAACCCAAGCCGATAAATCCCCAAGACATCCGAGTTGTGCCATCATATGGATCATAGCTTGAGATCATATAGGGAAGATTGATCAATATAAGAAACAAAAAACCCATGAAAATCGATACAAATAAAACGAAAAAATAAGATATGTCTTTCTTAACGAATTTATAGTTCTCGGTTTGGCAACGGATGCAATCGATGGTCGCCGTTCGCAAGCTTAACATAAACGAGCTAAATTCAGGCCAATCAAACGGTTCCCCGCATTCCTGACAGATGTTTTTCGCGGGTTTTTGCTGACGCCAACTTCTTTTGACATTTTATCTCAATGGGTTTTTACTGAATCAACAAATAAGCTTATTAGGTATAAAACGCAAAGTGAGAATTATGGAACCGAAGCCCTTTCCTCTGCCTTCGAGACGTGAAGAACTGATAGAGTTTTTAGAAACGCGCCGTTCTAATTTGGCCAAAATGATGACAGGTCCAGGTCCTAACGCTGAGGAGCTTGATCAAATTATGTCTATTGGCGCCCGTGTTCCGGATCATCGCAAACTTGCTCCGTGGCGATTTATCGTTTTTAGCGGAGAGGCTCGAAATAAAATCGGTTTAAGCCTTGGGCGAGTTTTCAAGCAAAATAATCCAGACTTGGCTGACCGCGTGGCGTTTGAAGCCGAAAGATTTCTCAGGGCCCCTGTTGTTATTGGTGTTGTATCGAGTCCTGTCACATGTCCAAGAGGCACTCCGGAATGGGAACAACGTCTCTCTTCGGCTATCGTGTGTTACAATCTGTGTTTGGCATCCCAAGGAATGGGCTATGGCGCCCAATGGCTCACTGAATGGTATAGCTATGATGAAGAAATCGCAGCTGAGCTGGGATTGAGCGCATCTGAAAAAATGGCGGGCTTTATCTATATCGGGACTCCGAAAGCTCCATCTCTGCCGCGCCCTCGGCCTAACTTAGCCGATAAAATCAGGTACTATAGTTGAGCGTTTATGAAGGTCTGAAACACGGCCATTTAGGTTACGTTCATGTAACATTTGGTAACAATCCGACAGTCGGAAACGACCGAGCTCCGTTGCCTACCATTGCGCCCCGTGTAGGTGCGGAGCTCATTGTTTTAAAAGCGGCAGTTTCGGGGGAAGCTGCCGCTTTTACATTTTTTCAACTGATTAGCCCCAATTCAGCTTAACTATAAGCGCACTTAATTCGACGATAAGCTGCCGTAATAACGTAGATTTGTCGTTTAGCTTATGTTCATCTTTGCTTGCCTAAGCGTCGATTTGATCGGAAACGATCAGAACTCCGCGGCCTGCCATTGCGCCCCGTGTAGGCGCGGAGTTCAACTTGAAAGGCGGTTTCGGGGGAAGCCGCCTTTTGCTATTGGGCTATAAGCGTGTAAGGCGTTGAATACGGGCTTGATCAAAACTAAATCCGGTTCCTGGACGGTCGGGAATTCTAATATGTCCGTCTTTTATTTCTAAATCTTCTGCGAATAAATCGTTAAACCAGTCAACATGCTCAATGCTCATGCAATTAGGTTCGGATCCCGCAATCGAGAGACTCTGTTCCGGGAAAAAATGTGTCGAAATTTGCATATTATTGGCGCTCGCAAGCGCGGCGACCCGCCTCATTTCTGTCAGACCGCCGATACGTTGTAGGTCCGGCATTAGAATGTCACAGGCCTTAGCTGTGATCATGGCTTGCATGCCAAACCTTGTATACTCGGTTTCACCCGAGGCTATGGGCGTATCCAGCGCCGCCGTAACTTTGGCATGACCGTCCAGGTCATAAGCTGGTACAGGTTCTTCCATCCATATCAGATTATACGCTTCAAGCTCGCGGCCCAGTCGAATGGCGGCTTTAGCATCCAATCCCTGATTAATATCGACCAATAATCCGATATCCTCTCCAACCACAGCCCTAACGGTTTCGACCCGATTGACATCATTTTGAATGGAGCCTGAACCCAACCTAATTTTCATGGCCCTAAAACCTTGATCCAGAAAGCGCTGAGCTTCAATCTCGAGCTCGGCTTCGGAGTAAGACAACCACAAGCCGCTACTGGCATAGGTTGGGATAGTGTCCCGACACGCTCCAAATAGGTGATGCAAAGGTTTACCAGCCGCCTTACCAATCAAGTCCCAACACGCTGTATCAATTGTCGAGAGCGCCGCAATGGTGACGCCTTTGTGACCTGTTGGATTGATCTCTTTCCAAATCGCTTCCCAGATTTGGCTTACAAAATGAGGGTCTTTGCCAATAATAAAGTTCTCAAGCCCGCATATCATTTCGTTGAAAGACTTCAACCGAACGCCGTTAAGCGTAAACAGATATGCTTCGCCGATAAGGCCTTGATCGGTTTCAAGCTCAAGGAGACAGCACCCGACCGAACGCATATCGTGTAATGCTGTTGTAATGGGCTTTGGTAATGGGAGTGATACCAGGCGGGTCTTAAGTCTGGTTATTTTCATGCCATGTCTCCAGCGATAGAGCGCAGACCGCTTATTGCCTTTTTTAGAACGTTTTGTCGTTCCGGGGTGTCAACAAAAACCATATAGGTTTCTATGGTTATGTCCGGCGCGCCTGTAACATAATGAAGCGATCCACTCTCCACCTTATCGACAACAGAAGACTGTAAAAAATATCCCGATCCGCCTTGGGTCAAAATATGCGACAAGGCCACATCTGCAAGTCCAACAGTTATTCGGTGATGTCCAATACCCGGAAATTCGCGGCTATGGGCTGCGCGAAAACTCTGGCCCCAATCCACAAAAACATAACCATCTACGGGTCCGCTTTCTATTTGCCGCGGCGTGTCGGAAACCAGAACAAGTTTTTCTGCCTTGAACTTTTCAATGGTCACTCCGGGTATTTGTTGCGGTTCATATAGGATCGCGATGTCAATTGAACCATCCCGTAGCAATTCCATGAGGCGGCTCGAATAATCCGACCTGATTTGAGTTGCCAAATCGCTATGATGACTGCCCATCCATTCAATCCACGGCGTTACGATAGAGTGCCAATGATTGAGCTGAACGCCAAGTCCGACGACTGTGTCGAACTCTTCCGATAATGCGCTTTCCTGACGGGCCAATTCCCATGTTCTAATCAGCGAAGCGGCATGACGATAAAATGCCTGACCGCCACGGGTTAAAACTGCGCCATTGCGACGGCGGTGGAATAATTGTCGATTCAGACCTGTTTCTAATCCTTTAATCCGCGCACTCATGGCGGATTGAGTGATATTGAGATTTCGAGCAGCTTGCTGAAAGCTGCCCGTTTGATTGATTTCTAAAAAAGCTCGAACATTCTCAATATTCATCAAATTTCCTAATTCAAAATAAATGATATTATTATGCAATTATATTCGCTTTATTTGATTAAAGTCATTTGATAGTCTTAAGTCAATAGGGAGCCATCGGGATGAATGCCTGGACATATCTATTTGCCGGAATATGCGTTGAGGTTATCGGAACACTGTCTCTCAAATTATCCAATGGATTCACGCAAAAAGCTTATACCGGTTTGAGCTTGGTTTGTTTTGGGATAGCTCTTTATTGTATCGCGAGAGCCGCCCGCGCGATAGACATTAGTATCGCCTATGCGATTTGGTCAGGGGTTGGAATTTGCCTGATCACGATATTCTCAATGGTGTTGTTTGACGAGAAGATGACAATACTCAAAGCCTTTTATATGGCTCTTGTCATTATCGGTGTCGTGGGCCTTCAAGCCCTATCAAATAAGTCGCTTTCATGACTATCCTTCTTAACAATGATGGTCACTGGCACGATCAATGGCGTAGGGCGATAGAGAGATATATCCCGGGCCGAAGTGTCATTGAATATCCGGACGTTATTGATCCCGCGGTGATAGAGTATGCTTTGATTTGGAAGCACCCTCCAGGGGATCTCGAAAGATACCCGAATTTAAGAGCCGTTTTTTCTCTGGGGTCCGGGGTAGATTATATTGACGCCTATCCAACATTACCAGACGCGCCGATTTACCGTCTTATCGATATTAATATGGCCGACGATATGGCGCTCTACACGCTTTATTGGGTAATCCACTTTCAGCGCCAATTAGGTCTCTACGCCCATCAGCAAAGTCAGGCAGAGTGGCGACGTTATGTAACTCCGCTTGCGCCAGACTATAAGGTCTGCGTGTTGGGGCAGGGTGCTATTGGCGGTCATATCGGTCAGGTGCTGTCCCGAAATGGATTTGATGTTTATGGCTGGTCTAGAAACCCCAAATCCATTGAGGGCGTAAAGTTGGTGTCAGGCGAAACCGGTCTCAGTACGACATTGCCCGAAATGGATGTCGTCATATGTTGCCTCCCTATGACCGACAAGACACGCGGTATCATCGATAAAAATTTGTTAGCGCAGGTCAAGTCAGGGGCGGCCTTCATCAATGTGAGTCGCGGGGCTGTCGTCAATGAGCCGGACTTATTGGACGCTCTTGATAAAGGGCAATTGGCGGGAGCAGCTTTAGATGTTTTTGTATCCGAACCTCTTCCTGCGGACGCGCCGTTTTGGACACATCCCAAAGTTTATGTGACGCCCCATATGTCCGGAGCGACGAACCCGGATACGGCCGTACAAATTATCGCTGAAAACATGGCCCTGATTGAAAAAGGCGGGACGCCTCAATATCGTTACATTCGGGAAGGGTAGGCTATGAAGATCACACGTATCACACTTTGGAAATACCCGTTTAGAAGCCATGATGACTACCATATGGCGGGCGGTAAAAGCTGCTTGATTACGGATAGCGTTATAATCCGAATTGACACAGACGCTGGAATTTCTGGATGGGGTGAAAATTGCCCCATTCCACATTATTTGCCGGCCTATGCAGAAGGAATAGAACCCGCGATAGATTACTTATGGCCTGAGCTTTTGGGGTCTGACCCGCTGGGCGCGGAAGCTTTGATGTCGAGGCTGGATGCGTATTTAATCGGACATGATTACGCCAAGTCGGTTTTGGATATGGCGTTTTGGGATATTACGGCCCGGAAGGCTGACTTGCCATTATACACTTTGCTGGGGGGGCGGCGCAACCAAACCATGCCTGTCTATCATTCTCTAACCTGTATCGCACCTAAAGACATGGCCAGAATGGCCAAAGACGCTAAAGATAGCGGGGTCACCCAATTTCAGGTTAAGCTCGGCGCGGATCAAAACTGGGAAGCTGACGTCGCCCGGATCAGATTAGTTCGTGAAGCCGTCGGTCCCGGTCTTTTCGTTTATGCCGATTGGAATTGCGGTGCGGCCAAGCTTGAAGCTATTCGTACGGCGCGCGCTGTCGTGGATCTTGACGTTATGTTAGAGCAGCCTTGCTCGACTATTGAAGATTGCGCCTCGGTCAAAAAGGCGACCGGCCTTGCCATGAAACTGGATGAAAGCACGAAGACGCCAGCGGATCTATTAAAGGCTTATAAGCTGGACTGCCTTGATGTGACTGCGCTTAAGATATCAAAGTTTGGAGGGTTATCCGCCGCGCGGCGAGCGCGCGATCTTTGCATCGCGCTAGGCGTTAAAATGTGTGTTGAGGATACATGGGGATCGGATGTTGTCACAGCGGCGGCTTTGCACCTGGGGGCATCGACAGATCCAAAATTTCTTCTCAACGTTTGCGATCTGTCGAGCTATATCGGTCCAAGGCTTGATGAACGCGCACCGGTTCGCAAGGATGGTTTTATCGCCCCGCCTGACGGTCCAGGTCTGGGGGTAATTCCAAATCTGGATGTTTTGGGTCGACCACTTAGAGTATGGGAATAAGGAGGACTTATGTCAGAGCTTACACTTGAACAGGAGCAGGAACAGGTCAAAATTGATCTCGCAGCAATGTTCCGTCTAACGGCGCATTTTGGGTGGGATGACACTGTCTGGAACCACATCACTGCACGTGCTCCGGGAAGTGATCACCATTTTTATATGCATCGGTTCGGCCTGCATTATTCGGAGGTCACAGCGTCCAATTTGATAAAAGTTGATGAAGACGGCAAAGTCATTGAGGGTCCGTCTGATGTTAATACGGCTGGATTTATTATTCATAGCGCCGTGCACTTAAATCACGCCGACAGCAAATTCGTCTTTCATGCTCACCCCCCAACCGCCATTGCCGCCACTGCGTTTGAGGAAATTCCATTTCTCGTTCAGGACAGTTCCATGCTATATGGAAAAGTCGGTTATCATGACTGGGAGGGGCTTTCAGTAGATCCGGATGAACGTTTCCGTATCGCCGAGCGCCTGGAAGGAAACTCATGTCTCGTCATGCGAAACCATGGTTTCCTGACGGTTGGAGCGACCGCCGGTGAATGTTTCATGAATATGTATTACCTGATCCGCATGTGTGAAGTTGCTATACAGGTAACCGCTAGCGGCCGGAAAACCTGTAATCAACCTGCGGAGGTTTGGCAAAAAGCCTCAGATCAATATGCAGCGTTTCCACCTGGAAAATATGAGTGGCCCGCGCTTAAACGTCTCGCCGATCGTATCGACCCGTCCTACAAGCATTGATGCGGATAGACCTGGCAGATCATTGGCGTGGATGGTCACACCGAAACTTTATATCCAAGGCAATAGTTAGTCAGTGAGGTATTATGGCTAGAAACGAACTTGTTATCGATCAAAATGAAAGACCTGTCGGTCCTAGTGCTTATGCCGCCGCCGAAATTGACCTGCGAGAATTTGTTGATCTGGAAGAGTTTCCGATTCACGACATGGAACACCCACGGCGCAAGGCCTTGGTCGCCCATGCCCGTGAAGGTCTTAAGGCTTTTGGGTGTGCCCATATTCCAAAGTTCCTGACCGATCATGCGATCGAAGCTATGCGCGGCGAAGCGACCCGGCTGATGGCGAAAGCGCTCCCGGCGGATGCCCGGATCAATCCCTATCTGACAGCCGATGACGAGACACTACCCAAAGATCACCCCAAACGTATATTCGCGCGGCGAACGAGCTCATTTATTAATTCGGATGAACTTGAGCCGACATCCTTGCTGCGCAAGATTTATGACAGCGACGTTGTGGTCCATTTCATTGGCGACTGTCTAAATGTTGGCCCGATCTATCGTTGGGCAGATCCGCTTGGGCGTAATCCCTATAGTGTCATGCATGACGGAGATTATTTTCCCTGGCATTTCGATGGCAATGACTTCACGGTCAGTATGCTGGTTCAAGAGAGCGAGGGCGGAGGCGATTTTGAATATTGCCCTAATATTCGCACAGCCGAAGCCGAAAGCTTTGATGATGTCAAAGCGGCTCTCAAAGGGGATCGCAGCAAAGTTAAAGTCTTAAAGCTCAGAGAGGGCGATCTTCAAATCTTTCGCGGGCGATATTCCTTGCACCGGGTAACACCCACAAACGGACCTGTGCCGCGGATTATCGCGTTGCCGACCTATGTGACTAACCCTTATCTGGTTAACCGCCCTCACCATGCCAAGGCTTTTTATGGTCGTGCTATGCCTATCCATGTTGAGCGAGAGATGAGCCGAGTTGATGGATTGACCGATTAAGGAGGCGAAGATGAATATCGGACTTATCGGCCTCGGGAATATGGGCGCCGGCATGGCGGGGAATTTTCTGACTTATTGTATCGCTGCCGGGCATAATTTCTATGTTCATGATCTCAACCAGTATGTTGTGGAAGATTTCGAGTCCCGTGGTGCCGTAGCCGTGGGATCTGCCAAAGACATAGCTTCACGTGTGGACGTCCTTTTCACATCACTTCCCAGCGCCAAGGAAATAAACCTCCTCGCCCCTGATATTTTAGGCAACCTTCCGAGCGGGGCGGTTTGGTTTGAGACCAGCACCAATGAACTAAGCGAATGGCAAGTCATACTAGATAAAGCGCCCAAACATTTAACTCTGGTCGATGCGCCGGTCACGGGCGGAAGCGAAGGCGCTGTTGCCGGAACCTTGACCATGCTGCTGGGCGCCGATGAAGTCATTCTTGAAACCCACTCGGACCTTCTGGGATCAATCACGGACCGCGCTGTTCGCATGGGGCCTTCAGGGGCTGGATATGTGGCCAAGCTGTGTCAGCTGCATCTTAACTACCTCGTCGCGCAAGGTATTGGTGAGACCCTTATGCTCGGCGCAAAAGCGGGTCTTGATCTTAACATTCTGCATGGCGTGTTGATGAAAAGTTGCGCCCAAAGTTATGTGGTCGATAATTATATCCCCAAAGTTCTCGATGGTAGTTATGATCCATCATTTCGGCTGGGTTTGGCGACCAAGGATATGCGACTAATAAGCGGTCTAGGCAAACATCTAAACACGCCGCTCCCGCTTGGTGACTCCGTCTATGACAGCTATCAAAAAGCTCTAGAGAAATATGGCTTTGACGTTCCCCATCTTCATATTGTTCAGCTATTGGAAGACGAAGCCGGGCAGAAACTGCGCAGCTCTTAGGCTATCCAGGGCGGTGAAAAGGTTCACTTTTTCGGTTCCGCCAGTAAGGGCGTTCAAAGGCCCAAAGCTTAGCCGATGTTGCAACGAAAACCGCCCAGGTTAAATCATTTTGCGCGAGGATCGTGCTTTCCGACATGGAAAAGAAGAAGAACAAGGCCACAAAAATGATCGCCCAATAGGATTCCACGCCGCCGCGTTTGAGCCGGTTAATGGCCAGAAGCAGGGAGATGATATAATGTATAGCAAACAAGGTCACGATCACGATACCGCCGGATAGCCAGATTTCCATCCAGCCATTATGGGCCGTCGGTACGCCCCATTCGAGGGCGTTTCTAACAGCAAATGAAGGGCCCAATTCTTCTTGCCAATAGGCGCCATATCCATAGCCTAACGTCCAGCGCTCTTTTATGCTCTCAATGAGGAGCACCCAAATGTCAGTCCGTCCGGTTAAGGTCGGATCTTTTCCGATCAAGCCAAACATTTCTTCGGGGAAAACTCCGACCGCGAGCGCAAATATGGTGACGCCCATGATTGAGAAATACATGAGCGGAATTCGAAGGATAGGAAAGCGTCTAAAAATTCTAATCGAAAGAAACAATGCTATGGTCAGTAAAGCGGCCATCAATGCTGTTTTTGATGTCGATAGAACCACGAGAGCAAAACACAGCAGCGCGCCCGGAATCCAGAACCACCATCTGTCTGGGCGCATGGCAAATGCGCATAAGGCCGCCGCGAAGCCTTTGACCATATTACCGCCGAGATAGTTTTTCTCAACCCATGGACCACGCCAGGCGCCGGCATGAATTTCGTGCATGATCGCTTTGCTAGGCTGTAAAATAGCCATCAATAAAGTAATAATAGCCAGCAAGACGAAAACAAAGGCAACCCGTTGCACTAATTGCCCCCAGTCATAACGTGCTGCAATTACAAAGCCAAGAATTGTTCCCATCATTAAAGCAATCGACCGCCGAAACGTCACAGCCGGGAGTTCTGACCAGATAAACGTCAGGCCCATCCACATGACGCAGATTATGACGAGCGGCGTGAATGCGATTGAACGAATAGTCTGTGGCAGAGATCTTATCGAAAGTCCGAGTACGAGTAGATAAATCGGATACCACAAAGACCGGGCCAGAGGATTGTCTGGAATGACCTGATCTGACGCCGGATGTGGAAATATTATCCCGACGATGGCACCAGAGAAAAACGCAAGAATGAAGAAGAACAAAACCGTTTCAACAGCCCGATAAATCCGCGACGCCGTCCGGTAACGCTGGGCGTTGAGGTAGTCCTCATTATAGGGGGCTGAGACCATGAAAAAGCCAGTTCGTAAAAATCGATTCGCTCCCAGTCTAGCTCCAGACGTTAAGATTAAATTAACCATAAGCCGCCGTTTGCCATAAAGCCTAATTTTTACTCCATAAACCGTGGGTTATTTCTTGAACCTGCGGCGCTGTTTATATAAGGGGGGGCAATTTGGTTTTTAAGCAGGCGATTCTCGCCTTACGGACGGACTTATGGGCAAGCGAACGGATATTGAAAGCATTCTTATAATAGGAGCAGGCCCGATTATTATTGGTCAGGCTTGTGAATTTGATTATTCCGGCGTTCAGGCTTGTAAGGCTTTAAAAGACGAAGGTTACAAGGTCATTCTTGTGAACTCAAATCCGGCGACGATCATGACGGATCCGGGCATGGCCGATGCAACTTATATCGAACCTATAACGCCAGAATTAGTTGAGAAGATTATCGCCAAGGAACGACCGGACGCGCTTCTGCCGACTATGGGCGGACAGACAGCTTTGAACACTGCTCTCAAGCTTGAAGAAATGGGCGTTCTTGAAAAATATGGCGTCGAGATGATCGGCGCCAAAGCTGATGTGATTGACAAGGCTGAAAACCGGGAACGCTTTGCCGATGCCATGACGAAGATCGGTCTGGAAAATCCGCGAGCCACGATTATCACGGCTCCTGATGGTGACATAGCCCAGGGCGTCGCTAATGCTCTTCACGTCATGGAGGATACAGGTCTGCCAGCCATTATTCGTCCTGCATTTACCCTAGGCGGTACAGGCGGCGGTATTGCTTATAACCGCGAAGAATTTGAACACTATGTCCGCTCCGGTTTATCAGCCTCGCCGACCAATCAGGTGCTAATCGATGAAAGTCTGCTTGGCTGGAAAGAATTTGAGATGGAAGTTGTCCGCGACAAGGCGGATAATTGCATCATTATCTGCGCCATTGAAAATATTGACCCCATGGGAGTTCACACGGGGGACTCGATCACGGTCGCGCCCGCTCTGACTCTGACGGACAAAGAATACCAGCGTATGCGCGATGCTTCTATTGCCGTGCTGCGTGAAATCGGCGTTGAAACCGGCGGTTCCAATGTTCAGTTCGCTGTTAATCCTGCCGACGGACGCATGGTGGTGATCGAGATGAACCCGCGCGTTTCACGGTCATCGGCACTTGCGTCTAAAGCGACAGGGTTCCCGATTGCAAAAATCGCGGCGAAACTGGCTGTCGGCTATACGCTCGATGAACTCGATAACGATATTACGGGCGCAACACCCGCCGCCTTTGAGCCAACCATTGATTATGTTGTTACAAAGATTCCGCGTTTTGCCTTTGAAAAATTCCCAGGTAGCGAAGCCACGCTCACGACTTCTATGAAATCTGTTGGTGAAGCCATGGCGATTGGCCGAACCTTTACCGAGAGTTTCCAAAAAGCCCTGCGCTCGCTTGAGACCGGATTAACGGGCATGAATGAAGTCGAGATAGATCCCGATGGAGATCTCGACAAAGCGATCAAAGCGCGCCTGTCTATACAGGCGCCAGATCGTTTGCTGGTCGTGGCCCAAGCATTCAGACACGGACTGACCGTTGAAAAAGTTCACCAATATACGAGTATTGATCCATGGTTCTTGCGCCAGATCGAAGCCTTAATGAAAGCCGAGGCCGAGCTTAATAGCTCTGGTCTTCCAACAACCGCCGCCAAATGGCGCGCCTTTAAGTCAGAAGGGTTTTCAGACAATCGTATCGCAGAGCTGACAGGATCAACTGAACGCGATGTGCGCGCAGCGCGGCGTGCGGCAGGAGTCAGACCCGTGTTTAAACGTGTCGATACATGCGCGGCAGAGTTTGCGGCCAAAACGCCCTATATGTATTCTACCTATGAGGTGCCGTCATTTGGCGACCAGGTCGAATGTGAAGCCCGCGTTTCAGATCGCGAAAAGGTTATTATCCTCGGCGGCGGTCCGAACCGAATTGGGCAGGGGATTGAATTCGATTATTGCTGCTGTCATGCGGCATTTGCCATGGCTGATCTGGATATTGAATCGATCATGGTCAATTGTAACCCAGAGACGGTCTCAACGGATTATGACACATCGGACCGACTATATTTTGAACCGCTGACCGAAGAAGACGTTTTAGAACTGATAGAAACCGAAAAACAGGCCGGTAAATTGCGGGGCGTGATTGTACAATTTGGGGGTCAGACCCCGCTTAAACTCGCCGAAGCTCTTGAAGGGAATGGCATTCCACTTTTGGGAACCATGCGCGATGCTCTTGACCGGGCCGAAGATCGCGAGCGTTTTAAAGCGCTGGTTGATAAACTGGAACTCACGCAGCCCAATAATGCGATCGCCAATAATGCTATTGACGCCGAAAAGGCTGCTGAAGCTGTTGGATATCCGGTCGTATTACGGCCCTCAAATGTATTGGGCGGACGCGGAATGGAAATCGTATCGAGTACGGAGGATCTTCGGCGTTATGTTAATGAAGCGGTCAAAGTTTCCGGAAAATCACCTCTATTGATTGACCAATATCTACGCGACGCAATCGAGCTTGATGTCGATGTCATCTGTGATGGTGAAGATGTTTTTATCGCCGGCGTCATGGAACATATCGAGGAGGCTGGTGTTCATTCCGGCGATAGCGCCTGTTCACTGCCGCCCTATTCATTGTCAGATAAAATTGTCGCTGAGCTTAAGCGTCAAAGCGGATTGCTTGCGATAGAGCTGGGTGTCATTGGGCTCATGAATGTGCAATTTGCCGTTAAAGACGATGTTGTCTATTTGATCGAAGTGAACCCGCGTGCCTCACGTACGGTTCCATTTGTCGCCAAAGCTGTCGGATTACCCGTGGCCAATATTGCCGCCAAAGTCATGGCAGGGGAAAAACTTTCGAGCTTTGATCTATCAACGACGATTAATTCGCAAATTGCCGTTAAAGAAGCCGTCTTCCCATTTGCCCGCTTCCCAGGTGTGGACACAGTGCTAGGACCAGAAATGCGATCAACCGGCGAAGTAATGGGTCTGGCCGATAATTTCGGCATGGCTTTTGCTAAAAGTCAGCTCGGGGGCGGTGTGGTCCTTCCGCGTAAAGGCAAAGTCTTTATTTCGGTTCGTGAGTCCCACAAACCTATGATGGCAGAGCTGGCAAAGGACTTGATTGAAATGGGCTTCACAATCATCGCGACGGGCGGGACAACTAAATATCTTCGCAGTCAAGGCGTTGAGGTAGAATATGTGCGCAAAGTTCATGAAGGCCGTCCGCATATCGTTGATGCCATGAAGAATGGGGATATTGCTCTGGTCTTTAATACGACATCCGGCAAGCAGTCCCTTAAAGACAGTTTTTCCTTGCGCCGTACAGCGCTCACGCAGAAAGTTCCTTATTTTACAACGGCGGCTGCCGCGAAAGCGTGCGTTGCTGCGATCAAGTCTCTATCCGAACGTGATTACGACGTGGAAAGCTTGCAGGCATTGGCCGGTTAGTGACCAATACGCGGCCCCCAAACCCGCCGGATCAAGATGTTTGGCATCGGGTTTCGCGTACAGTTTCGCCCCTGAAAAAAGGGAGTTCAAAACCTGGCGGTGCGATCCCGGCGGGTTTTATGAGGGTTCCTACGCCTAAGCCAGTTTTGCGAAAACCACGTCATGAACCCATTGGACTGCGCGCGGATAAAAAGACACGGCGCGGACGGGTCGAGATTGATATAAAGCTTGATCTGCATGACCTTACGATGCCGCAGGCTTTTGAGGCTCTTCGGCGTGGTATTATCCGGGCCTATAATCAGAATTTTCACTGTGTGTTGGTCATTACCGGCAAGGGTATTCGCGGACAAGGCGTCCTTCGCCAAAACCTGCCAAACTGGCTGGGTCATCCCGATATAAGTCCGGTGATTGCTGAATATGCTCAGGCCCATATCAGGCATGGCGGAAACGGCGCTTGGTATATTTTTCTCAAAACCCGGTAATCGCTTGCTTTGAATAATTGCTTTTTTATAGTGAGCGCAAACGAAGGATAAATCATGACGGCTTCTTCCCCTAAAATCGGTTTTGTTTGTGGGTCACTTCGACAGAACTCCATCAATCAGACCCTGACCAAGGCTTTGATGAAAAAGGCCAAAGCCGCAGGCGCTAAAGCCAGCCATATCGATCTGAGTAAATATGAAATGCCGATCTTTCATGGTGACCTCAAAACGCCCTCGACTGTCAAAAAACTTATCAAACGCATGAAAGATTGTGACGGGATTATTATTGTCTCGCCTGAATACAATGGCAGCATGCCGCCTTTGCTAAAGAACGTCATCGACTGGACCAGCACGGTTGAAACAGGACATATTTCAGGCCCGGTTTACGGAATCGCCTCTTGCACGCCAGGCCCGCTCAGCGGCGTGATGGTGATGCGGCAAATCCAATTTACGCTGATGCGCCTCGGCGCTGATTTGGTCCCGGTTCAGACAGGTTGCGGCAATGCTTCAAGCGCTTTTGATAAGGCTGGCAATCTTACTGCCCAGCCAGCCTCTATGCTGGCGGACAAGATGCTGACCCAAATGATAAACCGGATTGCAGCTAAACGCTGATATGGCGAAACCGAAAAAGAAGCTCCCCAGACCAAAGCTGACACGCGCCAAGATTGCCGATATTTATGGTGAGCTTTCCAAACTCGATCCCGCGCCGCGAACGGAACTAAACTATTCCAACCCTTATACCTTGGTCGTCGCTGTCGCTTTATCTGCGCAAGCCACGGATGTCGGCGTCAATAAGGCTACGAAAGCTTTGTTTGAGGCGGCCGACACGCCTGAAAAAATGGTCGCGCTCGGTGAAGACAAGGTCCGCGACTATGTCAAAACAATCGGATTGTTTCGGACCAAAGCCGCCAATGTCATCAAGCTCTCGCAAATGCTGATAGATGATTTTGGCAGTATTGTTCCGGACACGCGTGAAGAGCTTGAGCGCCTGCCGGGCGTTGGCCGAAAAACAGCCAATGTGGTTTTAAACGAAGCTTTTGGACAACCCACTATGGCAGTGGATACGCATATTTTCAGGGTCTCCAACCGAACAGGAATGGCGCCTGGTAAAAATCCGCTCGAGGTTGAACTGAACCTTCTTAAAGTGACGCCGCCCGAATATGCGCTTCACGCTCATCATTGGCTTATCCTGCACGGCCGTTATGTGTGCCTGGCCCGAAAGCCCAAATGTTTTAACTGCGTGATTTCCGAGATCTGCAAATTTAAGGACAAGACACCCGCTGTTACGTGATCAGCTAGCGAGCTTTTTCTTCAAAGCTTCGGCCAGTTTCTGCGCGCCTTTATTCTCTGCGCCTTTGCCTTCAGCATGAGGTAAATAAAGATAAGGCTCTAGCAGCTCTAACTCTATCAGCCGCAAGGCACCGTCAGTACCGCGGAGTAAATCGACCCGTGCATAAAGCGGCGTAAAGTCCAGCGCGTCCAAGATTAATCGCGCTGATGCTCGTTCTTCGCTGGTTGGGACATAGGTTTCCTCGGTCCCGCCATAAAGGGACTGAATGCGATAATCGCCTGATTTGGGTTTTTTCAAAACGCCGTGTGAGAAATGTCCGCCGAAATAGAGAAATGAATATTCGCCTTCGGATTGGACACTGGGTAAAAAGGCTTGGACCATGGCGCCTTCGGGCGGCAATTCATCCTTATCGGGAAAAGGCGTGCCTTGGGTATAAAGGACCTGCCTCCAGGCCCCGCCGCCGACATCCGGTTTAATGACAATCTTATCCGATTCAAGTGTCTCAAAGGCTTTGGCAATGCCGGCCTCTGTGACGCGCTCGAGATAAATGGTTTGAATAACCGGCGCGCCGCTACCATCGAGTTCATCCAAATAAGATTTATTGGCATTCCACTTCAAGATATCAAAATCGTTGAATAACTGAGTTTTTTGGGAGGCCTTGGCCATTTCCGTAATGAACGCCTCTTCATTGCCCTCAAAATAATCCCAGACAAAAAGCGGCAGGATCGCGTCAAAGTTCTCGGCCATTTCAGCCGCTTTACGCCACGGCATAATCTCAACATCCATGTCGAGTTCCTTGAATGCAGGCGTGATTTTTCCCATTTGCTCTTCAAGCTCAAAATAATCTTCTCGGGTTTCCGGATTTCCCGCGATCATGTTATCGGAGGCGAGCACTGCGATTTTGAATGTCATATTTTCCTACACATTAATATTGCCAAAGCACAGATAGTGTTTTAACCGCGCGGCACAAGATGCGAGGATGGAATTATGCCAATAAAGTATGACGTATTAGGAATAGGCAATGCGATCATGGACGTGATTGCGCCCGTCAATGATGCCTTCCTCGAACAGAACACAATCGAAAAGGGCGGAATGACGCTGATTGATGAGACGCGAGCTCTTCAACTTCACAAAGCCTTATCAGGGGCGAGTGAGCCTCAGGAAGTGGCCGGCGGGTCAGCCGCGAATACGTTGGTTGGAATAGCCGAACTTGGCCTGAAAGCCGGATATGTCGGGAAAGTGGCCGGGGACGCGCTGGGCAAACGCTTTGTCACTGGCATGCAAGCGGCAAATGTGGACTACGGGACCAAGCCGCTACTGGGAAAAGATGCAACCGCGCGCTGCCTTATCGCTGTAACGCCGGATGGAGAACGCTCAATGAGCACATTCCTTGGTGCATCCGTACAGTTCGGCCCATCTGATATCGTCAAATCACAGGTTCAATCTGCCGGAATTACCTATCTCGAAGGATATTTATTTGATCAGGAAAAGGCCAAAGCCGCCTTTGTCAAAGCGTCTGAATTTGCGCAGGCAGCAGACCGTAAAGTCGCGCTGACCTTATCTGATACATTCTGCGTAGACCGGCACCGCGCTAGCTTTAAACATCTCATAAAGAATCATGTGGACATTCTATTCGCCAATGAAACTGAGCTTTTATCACTTTATGAAACCGACAATTTTGATGCCGCTATCAAGGCTCTGCGTAAAGATTGCAAAGTCGCCTGCGTAACCCGCAGCGAAAAAGGTTCCGTGATCATCGATGGCAAGAACCTGCACGAAGTACCTGTTGCTAAGGCCAGTTCCGTAACAGACACAACCGGTGCCGGTGATCAATATGCCGCTGGCGTATTATCCGGACACGTCATGGGGATGAGCTGGGCCGAAGCCGGGTATCTCGGAAGCCAATGCGCCGCCGAAGTGATCTCCCATTACGGCGCCCGCCCCGAACGCGCGATCCACGATATAATTGTGAACGGGTAGAAAAGCTTTACCTATTATTTATGCTGTCTGGCCTCAAATGCGGCGAGTTGCTCGGCTGTGGCTTTGGGCTGATGATTGGCTTTCCATTCACTATAGGGCATACCGTAGACGCGCTCGCGGGCATCCATATCTGACATTTCAAGGCCTGCGTCATCGGCGGCCTTTTTATACCACTTTGATAGGCAGTTCCGGCAGAAGCCGGAAAGGATCATCAGGTCGATATTTTGGACGTCTTTATTGGCATCTAAATGCTTGAGTAGCCGACGAAATGCCGCCGCATCCAGTTGATCCTGCTGGGCCTGAGTAAGTTCAGTCATAGTCATTCTCCTGATCTTGCATAAATTCAGTAGGCTCAAACTCGCCCGTATCCTGATTGATTAAAAAAGCCGACCGCTCGGGACTATCAATAAGATGAATCCAGCTGTCATCCTGGTTCAAAACAGCACCCAACGCCACATAAGCGGGGACGCCGTTTTCATACTGATCATCGGTCATCTGTTGGACGTCGCCGCGAATTCGCCAACCGCTATCAGGGTTTTCATCCCCTTTCTGGGTAAGATCCGGTACTTCGCGGTAAATATATCCGACACGAACATATCCATCTAAGACACAATCATCAACCATGCAGCGGTCCCAATATTGCTTTTGCTTTGGCTTGGATAGCGCCTTGAGTGCAGGGCGGTTTTCTTTGTCCTGAAAATCAATGTCAATAATTTTGTAATCTTCAAAATTAAGTGCCGTCCCCGCAGTAAGCTGGGGTATGTCAAGAGGTATATTATCCAAAGCCCCGGTGATTTGCGAGCCCTCACGATCTGTCACCTGCACCCACATACGTTCGGCATCAAATTCACGGCTGGCAGGCTGGCTCTCAATTACAAGCTTCACAATATCGCCCGCGACTATGGCATCAAGATGGTCCTGTGGCGGGAGATAAAAGGTGTAGGGTGCCTCTTGAGCATTTGGGCGTGGGTCTCTGACCGCATAAGCGCCGAAATGTTTTCGATAAGCATCGTACAGTGGTATTAGCAGCCACTTCACAGGCAAGGCTTTATAGTTCGCGGGCTTCTTCGATCAGGAGGATCGGTACGCCTTCGCGGATGGGAAAGGCCAAGCCGGCCTTTTTGGATATCAGTTCATTCGCCTCTGTATCGTGGATCAAGGCGGTACGGGTTTTTGGGCAGACCAAAGCGGAGAGCATCATCGGGTCAATGGTTTGCAGCGGTGTTTGACTATCGGCCATTAGTTCATCTTTGATTTATCATCGGGTGTATTGGAGGCATATAAATGCATAAGGCCAATGAGCAAGCGCCGACGCTCTTCCGTGTCGGCGGCTTCGAGCAGGCTTTGTTTGTCTTCGGCTTTGAACGGACTAATCATAGAGGCCTGATCGATCAAGCGCGGCAGTGGAATTTCCGAGAGGGCGTCCCAGTCCACATTAACGCCGAGCGTCTTGGCGAAACTGCGCATAGCCACGGTTAACGCGGCGCGGCCTTCGCCGCCTTTATCGCTAATAGCTTCGGGCATAGTTTCCGGCATGTGAAAATCCGCATCGCCTGGAAAGTTTTCATAGGTAATTTTAGCTTGGCGATAGGGCCGCTCCAGCGGCGTCTCGGACACAACAGTAAACCGTTTCAGGCCTTTAAGGACAATCAGATAACGCCCGTCATCCGTTTCGCTGAACTGAATAATCCGGCCCAGCCCGCCAACGGCTTTGACTTTGTCGCCGTCGCTTTGCACCATGCCAATCAAGCGGTCGCCTTTTAGGGCATCGTCTATCATATTGAGATAGCGCGGCTCAAATATATTGAGCGGTAGCTCGCAACCCGGCAGCAAGACCGCGCCCGATAAGGGGAAGATCGGAATTACATCAGGATTTGTGCGCCGCGTGAGCGCTTTATAGTGCGAGCTCATAGCCTATCTTACCGCAAAAAACCCTAGGCGAACAGGATTGAAGACAGTCGCCGGCGACCATCTTTGGAGACGTCGCTTTCTGTACCTTCGGCTTCGAATATGGTCAGTAGAAATTTTCGGGCGGCTTCATCGTCATGCATGCGGTTTTTGCCGATGGAATAAATCAAATGATCAACAGCATCACCATTGCGGCCTGCCCCGGCCAATATCTTGGCGGCTTCCAGACGCAGGTCAAGATTGTCCGGGTCAGATTCCACCTTGTTCAATACCGCAGAAACAACATCCGCCATTTCATTGGCGTCTTCCGGTACGTCTTCCTTGAGCGCCAGCATAGAGCTAACCGCTGCCACTTCCGGGTGGGCTTTCACATTGTCTGACGCCGCCGCAATCATTTGCGCCGCTGCTTCTTCATTGCCGCTTTCAATATACATACGCGATAATCCGGCCAAAGCTTCGCCGCTTTCCGGATTAAGCTGCAAGGCTTTGGCAAAGTCTTCGGCTGCGCCGCTGGGATCGCCAGCGGCCAGGCTGTCCTTGCCGCGCTCGACAAGCTCGGCAGCTTCTTCTGCCGGGTCGGTTTCGCCCGTCAGGCGGCTGATGAATTTCTTGACTTCGCTTTCAGGCTGCGCGCCCATAAACCCGTCAACAGGTTGTCCGGCTTTAAACGCGAAGACCGTCGGTAAGGACCGGCCGCCCAGCTGTCCAAAAACGCCGGGGTTCTCATCCGTATTGACTTTGACAAGCTTGACCTTGCCGCCTTCAGCTGCGACGAGTTTTTCCAGCATGGGTTTTAATTGTCGGCAAGGGCCGCACCAGGGCGCCCAAAAATCAACGATGACGGGGACATCATTCGAGGCTTCAATTACATCAGCCATGAAGCTGGTATCTGTACTATCGACAATGAAGTCGGTTGCGGCTTCGCTCATTGGAAATCCTTTTGTTTGATCTGCCCCCTAAGTGGGCCCTATTCGCTCGGCGTCAAGACCGCGAAATCCATAATCACCGGATCGTGATCTGTGGCTTTGGCAAATTTGACCATGTCGGCGCTGCTGATGGCTGTCGTAGCATTATTTAGCAGCGGGTGAAAATTGACAATGTCGCTATCGGCCAGTGTTTTATCAATCACAAGCTTCACCTTGCTCTCTTTATCGTTCATGACCGAAAACAGACAGACAGAACCCGGCGATACACCAAGATGTTCCATCAGATAATCGGCATTCGCGAATGATAAGCGCTTACATCCCAGATGTGGGTGTAACTTATTGACTTTGATCTGAGCATGGCTCTCGGCACAGACAAGAAAGAAATTCCCAGCCTTATCTTTGAGAAATAAGTTTTTAGTGTGCGCGCCGGGCATATCGGCTTTGATCTCGGCGCTCTCCTCGACCGTAAAGACTGCTTTGTGATCTTTGGTCGAGTGTTTGATCCCTAGTTTATCTAGCAGGGCAAACAAATCTTCGCGGCTGGCAGGCATAATCATACTTTCTGGTTGTCATTTATCAGGCCTGCCATAAACCGTGCCATGTCTGGCGTAAAGTAATTACAGTGGATCAGGCTCATGGCGAGCTCGGATTCGCCTAATACCTCCATGAGATAGCCATCACCTGATGTCAACGTACGCATAATATCCGCGCGGTGATCGAGCATATATTTGTCCGACCGGGCTTTGACGTCTTCCAGGACAGGCGCAATCGATACGGTCTTTTCGTTATAGCTCTCGATAAAGGCTTCCGGGATATTTGGCGCGCTGGAAACGCTGAGTTTTTGATAGCTGTCCTCGCCAATACTGGTTTTGCGCAACACCGAATTGATCGGCAGGCTGATGAGCCAGCGCAGCGGCACGCGAAAGACCAGCTGTATTAATATATTCAGCAGAAGGAGCCCCGCTACGATAAACAGGCCGAGTCCAATAACTTCTGACCCAAATAATAAAATATTACCCCATGACAAATCAGGATCTTCTTCACGCCGAAACCGCATCAATGATTGATAGCCTTCCCGCACAGCCAGAGCCACATAGGCAATAAACAAGAGCGAGGCCATTCCTCGAAAGAAGGAATTGAATATGCTGACCGGGAAGGAGATTTTGGCATTTGCGGATAACATGCCTATGGCCTCATCATCCGTGCGCCAGATACGGCGCAGCTTAAATTGCGCCGGGCGGGTATAATCAAATCGGCGGTTTATGATTAATCGGCTCAGTGGCCAAAGTAAAAACCAAAGGGCCGAAGCGATCACAATGAAAATGGCAAAGGGCCGCGCGTAAGTGGCATTAAACTGATCAAAAAATGCCGTAACGGATTTGCCTGTCGGCAGTTCGAAAAACGGTACGCCATAACCAATATAACGCAAATATCCATTGTCGATCACGGCGGCGATAAAGGCAAAGGCCAGAAAGAATATCAGCCCCGGTAATATAAGACCTAATAGGCCAAATATCGAAGGATTGCGTTTCCACACAAAGGGCGTCCCCACTGTATAAAGCTCAACTGGATTATCAACCGGCGCCCGCCGCAGCGCATCAAGCGCGACATTGCCGCCATGACTATGAGCCAAAACAATAAGCTTGTCCTGCGCCGGCACGGATAGGCGCTTTAGATAGCGGCGAAATTCACGGGCCGCTTTGGTTCGGGAGGATTCGAGATTTTTGCCGCTCCAGGTAAATTCATGCCATTTAGCGTCTGGCACCTGAGACCTAAGAGCGGCAGCAAATTCAGATTTTTCGCTATAAAACTCTTTATCGGCGAGGCGGTTATCCCCGACATGTTCCCGGCCGGCAAATGTACCGTGTACGGCGATTATATGCGTCTGTTGTGATCCGTCAGCCATAAGAAATCATAGGCCCTGCGCCCATAAAATCCAGCACCAAAGCACAGCCCGGCTGCGATTGATTATTTTTTCGCGAATTGCAGAATTTTTTAAAAACTTACTTGATAAAGCCCGTTTGATAAGCCATATAGCGGCACTTCTGCCACGGGTCGGATATTCCAACCGGCCGGTACGCAAATTGAGCGGGCGTAGCTCAGTGGTAGAGCATCACCTTGCCAAGGTG